>JAGUVW010000028.1 GCA_020062665.1 Pseudomonadales bacterium | reverse complement strand
CCGGAAACAAGGTGGCGAGTGTCTGAGCGCGCAGCGCGAGTTGCGCCACCGCCGGTCTGGCTGAGAAGCACAGGGTAGCCGAAGGCCAAGTGTCATGTCTGGAATCTCCTCCCACCCCGCCAGCGCAAACAAGCCGAAACCAAAAATTCCAATTAACGGACTAACCCATGAAACGGCTAGTAACGATCCTGACCAATAAAATCTTCCTGGGGCTGCTGGGCGTCGCACTGCTCGGGCTCGTGATCTGGTTTGGTGCCGACTTCGTCAAATTCGGCGAAGACAACACCACCCTCTCCACCAGCATGCGCCTGATCATCATCCTTGCCATCCTGCTGATCTGGCTGATTGCGCAACTGATCGTCATACTGCTATCCCACCAACGCAACCAAGGACTGGCCAAGGAACTGGCCCAACCCACCATCGACCCCGATGCCGAAAAAGCCGGCGAAGAAGTGGCTGCCCTGGGCAAACGCTTTGCTGACGGCATGGCCATCCTCAAAAAAGCCAAATTCGACAGTGCCAACGGTCGCGTCTCGCTCTATCAGTTACCCTGGTACATCATCATCGGTCCGCCGGGCTCCGGCAAAACCACTGCCCTGGTCAACTCCGGCCTGAACTTCCCCCTCGCTGACAGCCACGGCAAAAACGCCCTCGGCGGCATCGGTGGCACCCGTAACTGCGACTGGTGGTTCACCAACGAAGCCGTGCTGATCGACACCGCCGGCCGCTACACCACCCAGGACAGTCACAAAGTGGTGGACAGCTCCGCCTGGCAGGGCTTCCTCGGCCTGCTGAAAAAATACCGCCCGCGCCGCCCGGTGAACGGCGTACTGGTCGCCATCAGCGCGCAGGACCTGCTCACCCAGCCCACCGCCCAACGCAGCTACCAAGGCAAAATCATCCGCGAGCGTATCGACGAACTGCAAACCCAGCTGGGTGTCAAATTCCCCGTCTACGTCATGATCACCAAAGCGGATCTGATCGCGGGCTTCAGCGAATTCTTCGCCAACCTCACCCAGCCCGAACGCCAGCAGGTGTGGGGCGTCACCTTTGATTTTCCCGCAACACCACAACAGCTGGGCAGCCTCAGCGCCGAACTGGACGTGCTGATCCAGCGCCTCAACGACCGCGTGCTTTGGCGCGTACAGAACGAGCGCGATCCCGCCAAACGCGCCCTGATCCAGGCCTTCCCGCAGCAGGTGGAAAATCTCAAACCCCTGCTGGACGGTTTCCTGGCCGAAGCCTTCGCACCCAACCGTTTCAGCGACGCGCCCCTGCTGCGCGGCGTCTATCTGTGCAGCGGCACCCAGGAAGGCACGCCCATCGACCGCATGATGGCCGCCGTGTCCAGCAGCTTCGGCCTGGGGCGCGAGGCCGTGCGTCCACAAAGTGGCGGCGGCAAGAGCTTCTTCATCAACCGCCTGTTCCGCGACGTGGTGATTCCCGAAGCGGAACTGGTGGGCGGCAACAAGAAACTGGAATCCGGCCTGGTGTGGGTGCGGCGCGGCACCTTCGCCGTGCTGGCACTGCTGTTCATCGGCCTGGCCGCCACCTGGACCTTCACCCTCAAGCGCAACCTGGATTACATGGGCAAGGTGAAGGAACACACCGCCGCGTTCGAAACCGCCCATGGCGCCCTCACCGCCGGCAATATCGATCCGGCCGAAACCATTCCCGCGCTGAACGCCCTGCGCGATGCCTCCAACGTCTACAACCGCGACGATCATCCCTGGCTGACCAGTGTGGGCCTGTACGATTCATCGGTAGATCAGGCGGCGGAAAACCTCTACCTGCAAGCGGCCCGCACGGATTTCCTGCCCCGCTTCAAGGCCACGCTGGAGCAGCGTCTGCAGGGCCTCACTGCCAGCGACGACGCCCTCATCGCCACCTTCCGCACCTATCTGATGCTGCACGACAAGGAACATTTCGACGCCGATGAAATCCGCCGCTGGGCCAAGCGCGACTGGCAGGAACAGTATCCGCAGCAGGCCACCGTGCAGGCGGATCTGCTGGCACACCTGAATCTGCTGCTGGAACGGGGCTTCGGCGACGTGACGCTGGATCAGGCCACGGTGGACACCACGCGCCTGAAGCTGCGCCAGATTCCCGCAGCCCAGCGCCTGTACAGCCAGCTCAAGTCCGGCGATCTGGGCAAGCAGATCCTCGATCTGTACGCCCAACTGGGCGCGCGCGCAGCGGCCATGTTCGGCCACAACGAATATTCCGCCACGCTGCAGATGCCGGCGCTGTACAGCAAGGCCGGCTACAAGAGCCTGGATTTCAGCACCAAATCGCCGCTGCTCAAACAACTGGAACGGGATCGCTGGATTTTCGGCAGCAGCGAAGTGGACGACTTCACCGATGCCGACAAGGAACGGCTGGCCAAAGAGCTGGAAACTCTCTACCTGAACGACTACACCGCCCAGTGGCAGACCCTGCTGAACCAGTTGCCGCTGCAGAAATTCGGCGACCTGAACCAGACCACCGCCGCGCTGAAAATCCTGGCCGACCCCGTGGGTTCACCCATCGTGGCCGTGCTGCGTGTCACCAAGGAAAACACGGCGCTGACACCGGGCTGGCCCAAAGCGCCCACCATTCCCGGTGCGACCGCCAACGTCAACAAGGCCGTGGACAAACTGCTGGATGAAGTGATCACACCCACCTCGGTGGACATCACCTTCCGCGAGATCAACCAGCTCACCACCACCACCGAACTGCAGGCAGCCCCCGTGGGTGAAATCCTCGCGGCGGTGAAAGCACTGCACGATTATCTGAATGACATGGCCGTTGCGCCCAATCCCAGCGCCGCGATGTTCGACGCGGCCAAGGCGCGCTTTTCCGGCAACGCGGGCGATCCCGTGCGCAAGCTGCGCAGCCTGGCCACCGGCGTGCCGTCACCGGTGAAGGAATGGCTGAATCTGGCCGCCGACTACAGCTGGGGCGTGATGCTGGGCAGCGCCAAGGGCCACCTGGACAACGCCTGGCGCCAGCAGGTGTACCAGACCTGGCAACGCACGCTGGACAACCGCTATCCGCTGCGCCGGGTGCAGGCCGAAGCCACCGCCGATGATTTTGCCGCCTTCTTCGGCCCCAGCGGTGCGGTGAAAGCCTTCGTCGATGCCAACCTCAAGGATTTCCTCACCCCGAACGGCCAGATCAAGGCGGTGGAAGGCAAGTCCATCGGCATCAGCAGCGAAGCCCTGTCCCAACTGCAGAACGCGGAAGCCATTCGCGCCGCCTTCTTCGGCGACAATCCCGCCATGCCGGGCTACCAGTTCTCGCTCACGCCCGACAGTCTCGACACCGCCGTGGGCAAATTCGAACTGCAACTGGGCGAGCAGCGCTTCACCTACACCCACGGGCCGAAAATCCCCAGGAACGCCAGCTGGCAGGCCGACCGCGACACCAACATCCGCCTGCTGTTCGAAGATCTGAACCAGACCACCCACCGGGAAACCTACACCGGCACCTGGGCCTGGTACCGGTTGCTGGATGCCTCTGGCGCCAGCAAGACCGGCAACACCCAATACCGCATGACCATCAACAAGGACAATCGCAAGATGGTGTACCGGATGGATGCGCGCTCGCGCCTGAGCGGACTGAATCTGGCGCTGCTGCGTAATTACCGCTGTCCGGACAGTCTGTAACGGGAGCGCGCGGCCATGACCAGTCCCCTGGGTTTTTACGGCAAACTGCCCGGTTACGGCGACTTCATCGAGCGCAACCTGCCGCGCCCGTTCATCGAGCAGTGGGATCCCTGGCTGCAGCGGGCGATCCAGATCAGCCAGCAGATGCTGGGCGAACACTGGCTCGACTGCTATCTGACGGCCCCGATCTGGCGCTTCGCCCTGTCGTCGGGCTGCGTGGACAGCAACGCCTGGCTCGGATTGATGGTGCCGAGCGTGGATCGGGTGGGGCGCTACTTTCCACTCACCCTGGTGCGTCCGCTGCCGGCCCGCAACAGCATCGCCTGCGCGCTCTGCCACAACGCTTCGTGGTTCGGCCAGCTGGAATCCATCGCCCTGGCCTGCCTGAACGAATCCCCCACCATCGAAGCCGTAGTGGACGTGCTGCAGAATCTGGAAGCGCCGGAACTGCAACCCTGGAACAATCTGGGCCAGAACGGCGGCGTGGGACTCAGCATCAGCGCAGTGGGTGACACTGACACGCTCAGTGGCAACAGTGACATGTCACCCCGACACGCCCTGCTGCTGGCCGAAACCCTGTTGCGTCAGCGCTCACCGAGTTTTAGCCTGTGGTACAGCCTGGGCGGCGAAGGCAGCGCCAATACCCTGCTGTCGTGCGAGGGCATGCCGGCGCCTCAAGGCTTCAGCGCACTGCTCACCGGACAATGGCAAGCCTACAACTGGAATGTAATTTGCTGACAAACGCGAAAAAGTAACACCACTCCCGGGCAGGCCTGCAACAAACCGGTAGCGCCAGACGCACACAAGCCTGCTAGACTCTGTGTTCGGGTCACCATGCATTTCAACGCGAAAAACCATTCGAACAAGCGTACGGAAAAGGAACAACATGGCATCGACACCCATCATCGACATCGACGAGCTGCTGCAACCGATTTCTGAAGCGCAACCTCAGGGCAGCGATGCGCGCGAAGACGGCCCCGCCTACGCGCTCTATTCCCAGCTCAAGGATGCCCGCAACAAAGCCCGCTCTGCCGAACGGGCCAGCCTGTTCGATCCGGATCAGGCCAGCAACATTCTCAACGAATGGCGCCCCATCCTCAGCATCGCACCCAGCCTGCTGCAACAGCACACCAAGGATCTCGAAGTGGCGGCCTGGCTGATCGAGGCATTGATCCGCTTTCACGATTTTGCCGGTCTGCGCGATGGCATCGCGCTGGCGCGGGGACTGGTGGAAAAATACTGGGACACTCTCTATCCACTGCCGGATGAAGACGGCCTCGAAACCAAAGTGGCACCGCTGGCAGGACTCAACGGCGACAGCAGCGAAGGCACCCTGCTCGCGCCGATCCGCAACACGCCGATCACGCCGGACACCGCCTCCGGTTGCTTCAGCTTCTGGCAATACCAGCAGGCACGCGACGCCGACAAGATCGCCGATCCCGACAAGAAAGAAGAAAAGGAACAGGCCCTGGGCTTCAGCCTGCGCGCGATCGAAGCCGCCGTCAGCGACGGCTCCAGCAACTTCTTCCGCGATCTGGTGGACGATCTGGAGCAGGCGGTCAATGACTTCCGCAGCATGAACGACACCCTGCGCAAACACTGCGGTCACCAGGCGCCGCCCTATTCCCTGATTCTGGAAACGCTGGAAGAAGTCCTGCGCTCCGTGCGCTTTCTGGCGAAAGACAAACTCGCCAGCACCGAAAGCGCCGCCGCCGAAACCAGCACCGATACCGGCGCAGCAGCACCTGCCGTGAGAAGCACCGGTGCAGCCGGCAGCAGCGGCCCCATTGCCAACCGCGAAGACGCCCTGCGCCGGCTGGAAGAAGTGGCCAGGTTTTTCCGCGCCACCGAACCTCACACACCGCTGGTGACCGGCATCGAACGACTGGTGCGCTGGGGCCGCATGCCCATGGCCGACCTGATTCTGGAACTGGTGCCCGATCCCACTGCGCGCGCCTTCTACCAGCATCTGACCGGTGCCAATCTGGAAGGTGGCACCGACGCTGCCGCCAGCTACGCCGCCACTGCCAGCATAGCGGCCACGGCCACGCCAACACCGGCAGCGACAGAACACGAATCCATGAAGTGGTAAACCTGTGAAAATTACCAGCGACTGACACATCACCGGGAACTGGAACGCAACATGCAAAAGCAGATCACTCTTACACCAATGGCAGCAAGACACGGAGGAATTTCCCATGGCTGACAGCATCCACGACAAACTCAAGCGCGTGCGCAAGCCGCGCGTACACATCACCTACGACGTAGAAACCGGCGGCGCCGAGCAGACCAAGGAACTGCCCTTCGTGGTGGGCGTGATGGGGGATTACTCCGGCGACAACACCGAGAACAAAAAATCCCTGAAGGAGCGCAAGTTCGTTTCCATCGACCGCGACAACTTCAACCAGGTCATGGGCAACGTGGCACCCAGCGTCAACATGAAGGTCGAAAACACCCTGGCCGGCGACAACAGCGAAATGGCCGTGGATCTGAAGTTCAAGAGCATGGACGACTTCCACCCCACCGCGATCGTCAACCAGGTGGAACCGCTCAAGCAACTGCTGGAAGCCCGCAACAAGCTGCGCGACCTGATGAGCAAGGCCGACCGCTCCGAAGAACTGGAAGGCATCCTCGAAGACATTCTGAAAAGCACTGACAAAGTGGCATCCATTACCCAGGAACTCGGCCTGGGCAAAGAAGGGAGTGATAAATAATGGCTGAGCAAAAAACTGAATCCGCTGGCGCCGCCGAAGCCGCCGAAGGCTCGTTAAGCCTGCTGGAACTGGCGATCGGCGCCACCAAGCAGACCGGCCGCGACGAAGCCCAGGATCTGATCGCCAACCTGACCAAGCAGGTCATGGCCGGCACTGTCACCTGGGATCGCAACCTCACCAAAACCATCAACAACGCCATCACCGCCATCGACGCCGCCATCTCCAAGCAGCTGTCTGCCATCCTGCACAACGAAAAGCTGCAGAAAGTGGAAGGCTCCTGGCGCGGCCTGAACCATCTGGTGATGAATTCCGAAACCGGCACCGGCCTGAAAATCCGCATGTTCAACGTCAGCAAGCGGGAGCTGTTCAAGGATCTGGACAAGGCCGTGGAATTCGATCAGAGCCAGACCTTCAAGAAAATCTACGAAGCGGAATTCGGCACCGCCGGTGGTGAACCGTACGGCGCGCTGATCGGCGACTATGAGTTCACCAGCCATCCCGAAGACATCGACCTGCTGGGTCACATGTCCCACGTTGCTGCGGCGGGTTTCTGCCCGTTCATCAGCGCGGCCGGCGCCCAGATGTTTGGCTTCAATGATTTCACCGAACTGTCGACTCCGCGCGATCTGTCCGGCATTTTCGCCTCACAGGAATACATCAAGTTCCGCAGTTTCCGTGACACCGAAGATGCCCGCTTCGTCACCCTGGTGATGCCGCGCGTACTGTCGCGTCTGCCCTACGGCGCCAACACCAAGCCGGTGGAAGAATTCAACTTCGAGGAATTCGAAGCGGATGAATCCGGCATGCACAAGGCCGTCAGCCACGACAAGTACACCTGGATGAACGCTGCCTATGTGATGGGCACCACCCTCACCAAGGCTTTCAGCGAAAACGGCTGGTGTACTGCCATTCGCGGCGCCGAAGGTGGCGGCAAGGTGCAGGGCCTGCCTTCGCACCTGTTCAAGAGCGACGATGGCGACATGGATCAGAAGTGCCCCACCGAAGTGGGCATCACCGACCGCCGCGAAGCGGAGCTGTCGAACCTGGGCTTCCTGCCGCTGTGCCATTACAAGAACACCGACTACTCCGTGTTCTTCGGCGCGCAGACCACCCAGAAGCCAAAAAAATACGACAACCCGGATGCCACCGCCAACGCGGCCATTTCCGCGCGTCTGCCGTACATCATGGCTACCGGTCGCATCGCCCATTACCTGAAGGTGATGGCCCGCGACAAGATCGGTTCGTTCATGGAAGCGAAAAACTGCGAGCAGTGGCTGAACAAGTGGATTGCTCAGTACACCAACAGCAATCCGGATGCGAGCGCGGAAATGAAAGCGAAATTCCCGCTGGCAGAAGCCCGCATCGAAGTGAAGGAAACACCGGGAGCTCCTGGTTCCTACAATGCCATCGCCTATCTGCGCCCCTGGCTGCAGATGGAGGAACTGACCACCTCTCTGCGCATGGTGGCCAGCATTCCGAAGGCAAGCTGATCGTTGCGCTGAGGAGCGGCCAACGGCGTGGTCTGGCAACTGGCCACGCCGTTTGGTTTTTGTTGAATGCCCATTCTTGCCGATCTGCTAAGCGCCAGCCAGACTGCCACCGGCTCCACGCCGGGGAACGCGCTCGCGTCCTTTCTGCAGAGCAAGGATGACGCCGACGCGTTTCGTCTGTGGCTCACCCATTTCGACGCCAATCCCGACACCCACTCGTTGCCGGTGGTGCAGTGGCTGTCACGCCAGGTGGCCCTGATCGACGAACTGATCAGCGAACAACTCAACGCCATCCTGCATCACCCGGATTTTCAGCGCCTGGAAGCCTCCTGGCGCAGCCTGAAAAAACTCTGCGACGAAAGCTATCCCTATCCCGACATCAAACTGCGCCTGCTCAACATCAGCTGGAATGAAATCAGCAAGGACATCGCCAAGGCCCAGGAATTCGACCAGAGCCAACTGTTCCAGCGCATTTATTCCGATGAATTCGGTACACCCGGCGGCCAGCCTTACGGCCTGCTGATCGGGGATTTCTACGTGTGTCACCGCCCCTACCCGGGCTATCCCTACAACGACATCGACACCCTGCAGGGGCTGGCACAGATTGCTGCTGCGTCGTTCTCACCTTTCATCTGCGGTGCCGCGCCACAACTGTTCGGGCTGGACGACTATCACAGCCTGGGCAGCCACCTGAACTTTTCCGCGATTTTCCAGCAGCAGGAATACATCAAGTGGCGCAGCTTCCGCCAGAGCGAGGACACCCGCTTCATGGCGCTCACCCTGCCCCGCATTATTTTGCGCGCGCCGCATGAAAGCCGTGCCGGTGAGTTTCCCTTTGTCGAACATTGCTACCGGCCGGAACACTATCTGTGGGGCAACGCCGCGTTCGCCTTCGCCAGCGTCATCATCCGCGAATTCGGCAACATCGGCTGGTTTGCGCAGACCCGGGGCGTGCCACGGGATCAACTGGCGGGCGGCGTGGTGACCGGCTATGCACCCGTGCCCATCCGCGACAGCACCGGCGCCTGCCACATCCTCACCGACGTGGTCATCACCGACAACATCGAGCGCGAACTCAACGACCTGGGACTGATGGCCCTGTGCCAATGCTATGGCGTGCCACTGGCCGCATTTCACAGCAATCCGTCGCTGCACGCCGCAAAAAACTTCAGCGAGAAAAGCGCCACCGCCAACGCCCGCATCAGCGCCATGCTGCAGCAGGTGTTGTGCGCGTCGCGCTTTGCCCACTACCTGAAAGTGATGATCCGCGACAAGGTGGGCAGCTACACCACGGAAAAAGAATGCGAGCACATGCTGACAAGCTGGCTCAACCGCTACACCACCGGCCGCGACGACCTGAGCTGGGACATGCGGGCCAAATATCCGCTGCGGGATGCGCGCCTCACCGTGCGGGAAATTCCCGGCAAGCCCGGCCAGTACACCTGCGTGATTTATCTGAAGCCGCACTACATCGCGGAAAATCTGGTGTCGGAATTGAAGCTTACCACTGAGCTGTCCGGCGCCGGCATTGGAGCCAGGGGATAGTGATGATCAGCGCCGACCAGAAACTCACGGTTCCCCTGCTCGATCGTCTGCTGGACGACAATCCGGAGCAGACCCAGGATCGTGATCGCGCCCAGCATCTGCTGATCCATCAATTGAAGGAAAGTGTGCGGCGGGATCTGGAAGCTCTGTTCAATTCGCGCCAGTGCTGCATCGCGCCGCCGGACAATCTGCAGCAAAGCCAGAAAGCCCTGCACAACTATGGTCTGCCGGATGCCGCCACCCTGAACCTGGGCTCGCAAAAGGCGCGGCAGGAATTCTGTCGCCTGGTGGAAGACACCATCAAACGCTTCGAGCCGCGCATCCGCAGCGTCAAGGTCACCACCAAAAGCGGTTTCGATCCGGAAGATCCCAGCATCCGCTTTCGCGTGGAAGCCACCCTGTTTGCCCTGTCCGCCGAGGAACTCATTGTGTTCGATTCGGCGCTCAACCCCGTCACCCGTTCGGTGACCGTTGCGGAGAGTTCGTGAATGAGCGATGAACTGCTCAAGCACTATGAAAAAGAGCTGGCCTTCTTGCACAAGGCCATGGGGGAATACGCCCAGCGCCATCCCAAGATCGGCAGCCGTCTGCGCATTTCCAACGAACGGCCGGAAGATCCCTTTGTGGATCGCCTGCTCGATGGCGTGGCGCTGCTGAATGCCCGCATCCAGGACAAGCTCGAAGACGATTTTCCCGAACTCACCGATGGCCTGCTGGGCACGCTGTACCCGCATTACCAGCGCCCGATTCCATCCATGAGCATCGTGCAGTTCCAGGCGGCCGACGCGCTCGATCAATGCACCCGCATTGCCGCCGGCACCGAACTCAACACCGACAGTTTCGGCGGCGAAAGCTGTCGCTTCACCACCCGTTATCCGGTGGACATCCAGCCGATCAAGGTGGATTCGGCGCACCTGCTGGCGCGGCCCTTCGTGGCACCCGGCGCCAACGACATCGGCGGTGCCGACGCGGTGCTGCGTCTGCGCCTGCGCACGCTGGAACCCAGCCTCACCTTTTCTGCCATCAAGCCGGGCAAGGTGCGGTTTTTTCTGCGCGGCCAGCCCAAGCATATCTACCCGCTGTATGAACACCTGCTCAACGGCGCGCTGAAAGTCGTGCTGGCCCGCAGCGAAACCGATGCCCAGCCAGTGTTCTGCAATGCCGACATCATCAAGCCCGTGGGTTTCAACAGCGACGAAGGATTGCTGCCGTATCCCGCCAGTGCTTTCATGGGCTATCGCCTGCTGACGGAATATTTCGTGTTTCCGCAGAAATTTCTGTTTGTCGATGTGGATCTGAAATTCCTGCCGCCCAATACCGGCAACGAACTGAACCTCTACATCTACCTGAAGCACTCCGACACGGAGCTGGAACACTACGTCAACGCCAGCACCTTCGCCCTGGGCTGCACGCCGGTGGTGAACCTGTTTTCCATGGTGGCCGATCCCATCGCGCTGGATCACACCCGGTACGAATACCGGGTGATTCCCGATGGCCGCCGCACCGGTGCGCTGGAAGTCTATTCCGTCGATGCGGTGAATGCCTCCAACTCGGTGGGACAGAAATTCGAGTACACGCCGTTCTACGGCATCCAGCATCGCCATACAGAAAAAAATCACGGCACCTACTGGCTGGAACGGCGGCTGGCGGTGGTCGAAGGCGAAAACAAAAATGAGGAAGCGTCGGAAGTGAATGTGGCGCTGGTGGATCTGAATTACGATCCCACCCAGCCCCAGGACGAGGTGCTGGATCTGCGCCTCACCTGCTTCAATCGCAACCTGCCGGCCAAGCTGCCCGCCGGCAACCAGCAGCCGCGTCTGAGCCTGGTGGAAGGCGACGCGCCGGTGAGTTCGATTCACTGCATCACCCAGCCCACCGCCACGCTGCGTCCGCCGCTGCGCAACCGCGCGCACTGGCGCCTGATGTCCCATCTGCGACTGAATCATCTGTCGCTCACCGCCGATCACACCGGCGACGCGCTGAAGGAAATCCTGCGCCTGTACGATTTCCGCGATTCCGACGCCACCCGCAAGATGATCGAATCCATCCGCAGCATCCAGTCGCAGCCCATCATGGCGCCCATGCACATCAACCGGGGCACCGCCCTGTGTCGCGGCACCCAGGTGGAAATCGAATTCGATGCGCGACTGATTGCCGGCGGTTCCGCGTTCCTGTTTGCCAGCGTGCTGGAACGTTTTCTGGCCCTGTACTGCACGCTGAATTCGTTTACCCGACTGATCGCACGACTGAGCAATACCGATGGGGAATTGAAGCGATGGCCTCCGCGCGCCGGCGAACAAGTGCTGCTGTAACCGAGCAGCTGCAACGGGAACCGCAACGCTTCGATTTTTTCCAGGCGGTGCGGTTGCTGGAGCGGGCTGCCCAGATTCTGGCGCAGGATCAGCGTCCGTTCGCGCAGGTGCCGGTAGCCATGGGCGCGCCGCCCAACCGCGAGAGCATCCGTTTCCGCGCCAATGCCAGTCTGGCGTTTCGCGGCACCGATATCGATCAGGTGGAAATCGCCGACACCATCAGTCAGGACGCCGAGGAAGCGCCCAAGCAGCAATGGCAGGTGCGGGTGAATATTTTCGGCCTGTTCGGCAGCAACGGCATCCTGCCGTTCCACATGAGCGAACTGGTGATCAAGCGTCTGCGGCAGAAAGATCGCGCGCTGGCAGAATTTCTCGACGTACTCAATCACCGCAGCACGTCGCTCTATTTTCAGTCGTGGCACAAATACCGGCTGCCGGTGGCGTTCGAGCGCAGCCGCACCGACGGCAAGCAGCAGCGCGATCTGTTCAGCCAGGTGCTGGCCAGTCTGGCCGGGCTGGGTACCTCGCAACTGGAAGATCGCCTGCCGCTGCCCGACGAGGCGTTGCTGGGCTATGGCGCACATCTGGGCCGCGGCGCACCGTCGGCGCCGACGCTCGCGCGCATCCTGCAACAGTATTTCGAGCTGCCCATCACGGTGGAGCAGTTCATTCCCCAGTGGCAAACCCTGCCCGAAGACATGCGCAGCCGTCTGCCCGGCCGCGACCAACCCCAGGGCCAGAACAATTTTCTGGGCATGAATGTGATCCTGGGCCGCCAGTGCTGGGACGTGCAAAGCAAATTCCGCATCCGCATTGCCGAACTGGAATACGACCAGTTCGTGGCCATCAATCCCAACAGCCAGAAGATGCAGGCGCTGAAAGCCTTCGCCCGCTTCATGGTGGGCAACGAATTCGACTTCGACATCGAAATCTGCATCGACCAGAACAAAATCCCCCGCATCGGCCTGGGCCAGGAGCTGAAAGTCGACGGCAAGACCGTGGCCGGCAGCCAGCTCATGCTGGGCTGGAACTGCAGTCTGGATAAATCCGCGCGGGAATCCTCCGCCACACCACAGCTCGTCCGCATTCTCGTCAATTCCAAAACCGCCACTTCATCACAGGGAACTGCACCATGATCAACGTGAACCTGAAATCCCTGGTCGACAAAATGTCGCCCACTCTGCGCAATGCGCTGGAAGGTGCCGCCGGCATCTGCATCAACCGCACCCACTACAACGTGGAGGTGGAACACTGGCTGCTGAAACTGCTGGAGGCAGTGGACAGCGATTTCAGCGCGCTGCTGCAGAAGCATGAGGTGGATGTGAGCCGCGTCGCCAAACAGCTCACCGGCACCATCGAAAAATTCAAGTCCGGCAGCTCGCGCCCGGCGGCGCTGTCGCCCGCCATCGTCGATGCCAGCAAGAATGCCTGGATGATCAGCTCGGTGGATTACGGCCACGGCATGATCACCAGCGGCCACCTGCTGGCGGCGTTGCTGCTGGATGACATCGCACGTCGTTCGCTGATCGAGGCATCGCCGGAATTCAAGAGCATCGCACCGGAATCCCTGCGCGAGACCGCCCGCGCCATCATCGGCACCACGGCGGAATCGTCGTCGGGCACGCACGACAGCCGCACCACCACTGCCGACGGCGCGCCCAACGTGCGGCCATCGAAAACGCCTGCGCTGGACAAGTACACCATCAACCTCACCGAAAAAGCCAAGCAGGGCAAGATCGATCCAGTGCTGGGCCGCGACGAGGAAATCCGCCAGTGCATCGATATCCTCACCCGTCGTCGCCAGAACAATCCGATCCTCACCGGTGAAGCCGGCGTGGGTAAAACCGCCGTGGTGGAAGGCTTCGCCCTGCGGATCGCCAACGACGATGTGCCGGAGCCGCTGCGTGGTGTCGCCGTCCACACACTCGATCTGGGTCTGCTGCAGGCCGGCGCCAGTGTGAAAGGTGAATTCGAAAACCGTCTGAAGTCCGTGATCGAAGAAGTGAAGGGCTCGCTCCAGCCCATCATCATGTTCATCGATGAGGCCCACACCCTGATCGGTGCCGGCGGCAAGGAAGGCCAGGGCGACGCCGCGAACCTGCTGAAGCCCGCACTGGCCCGTGGCGAGATGCGCACCGTCGCCGCCACCACCTGGGCCGAGTACAAAAAATATTTCGAGCGCGATCCTGCCCTCACCCGCCGCTTCCAGGTCGTGAAAGTGGAGGAGCCCGACGAAGACAAAGCCATCAACATGATGCGCGGCATCGCCAAGTCGCTGGAAGATCACCACAAGGTACGCATTCTGGATTCAGCCATCGAGGCGTCGGTGAAGCTGTCGCACCGTTATATTCCCGGCCGTCAGCTGCCGGACAAATCCGTGAGCCTGCTGGACACCGCCTGCGCCCGTGTGGCCCTGAGCCAGACGGCAACGCCCGCCGCCATCGAAGATGCCCGTCGCAAGATTCACCAGGACGGCCTCAACATCGCCAAGTTGGAGCGGGAAAATTCCGCCAGCGGCATCTACGACGAGCGCATCGCCCAGCTGAAGGCGAGCAAGGAAAAAACCGAAGAAGATCTGAAAAAATTCGAAGCCCAGTGGGAACAGGAAAAGCAGTTGATCCAGACCATCCGTGATCTGCGCAGCCAGATCGAAACGGATTTCCTCCACACCCAGGCCGGCGAATCCCGCGAGATCGACGACGCCAAACTGGCAGAACTCAAGGCGGAAATGCGCAAGCAGACCCATGCACTGGCAGAAATCCAGGGCAAGCATCCGCTGATGCAGGCATCGGTGGATGATCAGGCGGTGGCAGAAGTGGTGGCCAACTGGACCGGCATCCCGGTGGGCAAGATGGTGAGCGACGAAATCACCTCGATCCTGAACCTGCAGGAGCGTCTGCAGGAACGCATCATCGGTCAGGATCACGCACTGGCGGCGGTGGCCAAGGCCATTCGCACCTCCCGCGCGGGCCTCACGGATCCGCGCAAACCCATCGGCGTGTTCCTGTTCGTGGGCACCAGCGGCGTGGGTAAAACTGAAACCGCGCTGGCACTGAGCGACATCCTGTTCGGCGGCGAACACAGCATCACCACCATCAACATGTCCGAGTTCAAGGAAGAGCACAAAGTCTCCATGCTGCTGGGCTCACCGCCGGGCTACGTGGGCTACGGCGAAGGCGGTGTGCTCACCGAAGCGGCGCGACGCAAACCCTACTCCATCATCCTGCTGGATGAAATGGAGAAGGCACATCCCGGCGTGCAGGATATTTTCTACAACCTGTTCGACAAGGGCACCATCAAGGACGGCGAAGGTCGTGACATCGATTTCAAGAACACCGTGATCATCATGACCTCGAACGCGGGCGAAGACGCCATTCGCGCCATCTTCAACCAGGTGGAAGAACGGCCCGATCCCGACGTAGTGCTCGACAACATCCGCCCACACCTGATGCGTCATTTCAAACCGGCGTTTCTGGGCCGCACCACACTCATCGCCTACAACCCGCTCGATGACGAAAACATGATGAAGATTGCCGGCATCAATTTGCGGCGCATTGCCAAGCGGGTGCGCAGTCATTATGGCGCGGACTTCAGTTTCGACGATGACGTGCTGCTGCACATCGTGGCGCGCTGTCAGGAAGCAGAGACCGGTGCCCGCAACATCGAAAACATCCTCAACAAGACCTTGCTGCCGGATCTGGCCAGCGAGTGTCTGCATCACATGGCCAGCGAGCAACCCGTGAAGAAAATCCACGTGGGCGTGACCGAGGAAGGCAACTTCACCTACCAGATAGCGTAATCACAACACTGCGACGCCGCCGCTGTTCATGCACAGGATCAGCGGCGGCCGTTCCCACTCATCACACAGCAAGGAGCGACCATGTCACGCCCCACCATCAGCACCGGCGGTATTCCCATCATGGACAAGTCCAGCGAACAGCCGGCCCATCAGGCGCCGGGCAATCTGCCCTGTCATGTGCTGATCCTGGCGGATTTCAGCGGTCGCACGCATCGGGGCCAGGATGATGCCAGCGATCTGTTCGACCGCCGCATCATTGCCGTCACCCGCGACAATCTCGACGAAGTATTTCAGCGCCTGCAGGTGACACTGGATATCGCGGTGGCAGAAAAGCCCATCACCTTCAACGAGCCCGACGATCTGCATCCGGATTTTCTGTATGAACGGGTGAGCCTGTTCGACCAGTTCCGCGCATTGAAACGCCAGCTGCAGAATCCCGACAGTTTCGCCGCTGCCGCTGCCCGCATCCAGAGCTGGGCACCACCAGCCGCGCCGAAGAAAACCGCCGCGGACTACACCTCGATCAGCGTGCCTGCTACCGACGAGGGCATGCAAACCGTGCTGGATGAACTGCTGCATTCCACCGCCGCCGAGCAGGAGCAGAGGCAGTCGGTGCAGGGATTGATCCAGCAGATCGTGGCACCCTACGTGATTCCCGCCGCCGATCCACGCCTGCCGGAACTGTTGCAGACCGTAGACGATGCCAGCAGCCATCTGATGCGCAAGATTCTCCACAGCAGCGCATTCCAGGGCATCGAGTCCACTTGGCGCGGCCTGCAATGGCTGATGAAACAACTGGACACCGATGACGACCTGCGCATTTTCATCGCCGACATCAGCCTGAACGAAATCGCCGCCGACAACGCCGCTCACGAAGATGAACCGACGCAGCTGCACAAGTTGCTGATCGACAATCGCCTCACCAAAGGCACGGTGCCGTTCAGCCTGATTCTGGCGGATTATGAATTGCGGGACGAACTGGAACACTGCGATGCGCTGGCCAATCTGGGCAGCGTCGCGGCGGATCTGAATGCGGTGCTGCTGTGCGGCGGCAGTCCGCGCATTGCCGGCTGCGCGAGCCTGATTCGCCAACCAGAACCTACCGAGTGGACGCTGCACGGCCCCGACGATGATTTCACCCTGCTGTGGAACGCCATCCGCGAACAGGATTACAGTCCGCACGTCGCGGTAGTGACGCCGCGTTTTCTGCAGCGTTTGCCCTATGGCCAGCGCACACGCCCCTGTCAGTCATTCCGCTTTGAAGAACTGCCGCGCCACACCGAGCACGCATATTACCTGTGGGGCAATGGCGCCTGGCTGCTGGCTGCAGTACTGGGTCAGGCTTTTAACGACAACGGCTGGCAGCCGCCGTCATCCGCGTTGCAAACCGTGCGCGACCTGCCACTGCATCTGCACGAACGGGACGGAGAAAAAAACGTGACGCCCTGCGCCGAAATCCAGATGACCGATGCCACCGCCGGCGCACTGGCACAGGCTGGTTTGCTGGTGATCCGCAGCATCCGCGATCAGGACGCGGTGATCGTCTCCAGCCTGCAATCGCTGCATCCGGACGCCGATCTGGCCGGGCGCTGGTTTTATTCCTGACAGTAAAAGCAGAAGGCCGTTGCACTCACCGACAACGGCCTTTTGTTTTCACGACAACACCACTCCCACGCCAGTAAACACATAGCTGCACTGTCCACCGTTCTGGTTCTTCAGCACCTTCCAGTCCTTCACTTCCTTCCAGGCCGGCTTCGTTTCATTCGAGTTGTAATAAAACGTCTTGCCACCCATGTAGGTCACCAGAATGTTGTGCATGCCACTGTAATTGGCTGCTGTCGGATCACTGCCATCGTGCATGGTAAAGCTGCAGTTGTAGTACGCACCTTCGTCCAGCAGCAGCTTGGTCTTGACGCCCGCGCTGGTCAGCATGTTGAACATGCCTTCCATGGGAATCTGGTAATCCTTCTTCACGAACGGGATGGCGATTTTCTTCTGCACTTCATCGCATACCAGTGCAGCGTTAACGGTGGGCCAGCGGCGTTTCGCTTCCGATACGATCCGGCGTGGGTCGCTGTTCTTCGCGGCCGCCAGCAGCGCAATGGCGGGGTCGCCGTTTTCCGGCTGAAACTGGATGGCCGGCCACAGCGTTTTTTCGGCAAAGGTTTCATCCAGCGATTTGGTGCCGGTGATCTCGGCAATGGCAACGACCGTGCAGTGGGCAGCGCAGGAGTTACCGTCCTGTTCCTTCATGGTGAATGTGGGCATGGTGATGACCTCTTGTTTCCTTGGCTAATGGCGCGGCACAGGCCGCAGACAAAGGTTGAGCAGCGGGGCTATCGCAACTCCTGTGCCAACGATTCTGCTCACTCCCCAACCAGAAAGGGACTTGTTTCATTCATCATCGCACAGGGTGACACGTCACCCGCGCCACGTTTGTCACTGTGACATGACAGCCGGATACAGCACCGCCTTGCCGTGGCGGATTTCCAACCCCTGCCGCACGGTCTTCTTCAATCCCTTCACCACCAGAGCGTAAGACTGATCAATCATGCGCTCGATTTCACCGCGCGGCAGCGAGCCATCCAGAATCACCGTATTCCAGTGGCGCTTGTTCATGTGGTAGCCCGGCTGAACCGCCGCAAACACATCCCGCAGCTCAATGGCTTCGCGGGGATTGCATTTCAGATTGAGATTCAGCTGATCGGCCCGATAGAAACTCAGCGCGAACATTTTGTCGGCGACCTTGTACACCGCTGCGTCGGGGCCGAAAGGATAGTCCTCGAACGCCTCGGGCTTGGAGAGCAGATAACGCTTCAGCTGTGCCGGGGTCATGTCATCTATTTCCTTCGCTTCATTACTTTGATCTGTCACGCGAAAAACACTGCTGACAAACCCTGTCAGCAGCACCTTGCTACTCTGCCTGCGCCATCAATCACACAAGGATAACGCACATGATAGCGCTCTACAGTGACGCCCTGTCACCCCACTGCAGCCGGGTGCTCTGCCTGCTGCACGAAGCCGGCATTGCCCACGAAATCCGTCCGGTGGACATGATGAAAGGCGAATACCTGACACCGGAATATCAGGCCATCAATCCCAACCGGCAAGTGCCCTCGATGCTCGATGGCACCCTGCGCATCCACGAATCCAATGCCACTCTGCGCTACCTGTGTCGCAAGCACGGACTCGAACAATGGTACCCGCAGGATCTGCCCACGCTGGCCAGGGTGGAACAATGGCTGGACTGGAACCAGTGCCGGCTGGCGCCGCAGATGACTACACTGGTGATGAATCGCATGTTTCTGGGCGATCAGGCCGATCCCGCTGCCGCCGACAGGGCTGAAACTGAACTGCAGACACTGTTCGCGCTGCTGGCCGAGGGTCTGCGCAACAGCGCCTTCATCGCCGCCGATCATCCCACCATCGCGGATCTGTCGCTGGTTTCCAATCTGATACTGCTGGACTTTGCGAACGTGCGATCAGACAACCCACTTATGCAGCGCTGGTATGATAGAGTGACCGCTCTGCGAGGTTTCCGCCAGCTACAGACGTGACACTGCACTCACCATGAATCGCCTGTTCTCGATCATCCAGATTTTGCGCAGCACGCGCCAGCCGGTGAAAGCCGCCGAACTGGCGCAGCGGCTGGAAGTGTCGCAACGCACCATCTATCGTGATATAGCCGAGTTGCAGGCGCAGCGCGTGCCGATCCAGGGTGAAGCAGGTATCGGCTACGTGCTGCAGAAAGGTTTCGATCTGCCACCGCTGATGCTGACGCCGGATGAACTGGAAGCAGCCTTGCTGGGCGCGCAGTGGGTGGCCAGTCGTGGCGACAGCGAACTGATGCGCGGTGCCCACAGTCTGATCGAAAAGATCCAGCAGATCGTCCCCCAGCATTTGCGCCCGCTACTGGGTTCGCCCACGGTCACTGCTGCGCCCTGCCCGCCCGTGACGGATCGCGTCGACAGTGGATTGCTGCGCAAGGCGATTCGCGAACGGAACAAGCTGCAGATTCTTTATGAAGATGAACAGGGGCGCAGCAGTGAGCGCATCGTGTGGCCCTTTTTACTGGCTTACTTCGAATCCGTGCGGCTGCTCTGCACCTGGTGCGAACTGCGCCAGGCCTTCCGTCACTTCCGCACCGATCGCATTCTGTCGTTGCAGGTATTGGAAGAACGTCATCCCCAAACCGCCACCCAGCTATACAAACAGTGGCAAGCCGAAGAACCGACACCCGACGCGATCATCCTGCCGGCGTCAACGCGATGACCACCGCATAGCGCACGCCCTTGCCGATACCACACAGCACCAGCATCAGCAGCGGATTCACCCGCATCACCCCCGCAATGAACGGCAACGCATCCCCACCCACCGGCAGCCAGGCAAACAGCAGCGTCCACACACCGTATTTCTGAAACCAGTGCTGCGCTTTCACCAGACTGTCAGGCTTGAAGGGAAACCAGCGCCGATCCTGAAAATGCAGCAGATAACGCCCCATGATCCAGTTCACGCCCGAGCCCAGCGTATTGCCCGAGGTCGCCGCCAGCCAAAGCGCAAACGGCGGCTCACCCTGCAACAGCAATGTCACCAGCACGACTTCGGAATAGAACGGCAGAAAGGTCGCCGCGAGAAATGCGCTGGCAAACAATGTCAGATACATCACGGGGATGTGGCTTCCTGCAACACCATGGCGCGACCGCTGCCGCGCACCGCGTCGGCAAACAACTGAAACAGACGACGCTGACTCGCCATATACGGCAAATACTCGGGATGCCACTGCACACCCAGCAGAAAACCGAAATTGCCTTCCACCGCCTGCACAAAATCATCGTCATCGCGCCCGATGATGGTCAGCCCGCTTCCGAGCTGATCGATGGCCTGACGATGCAGGCTGTTCACCTTGATGCGCGTCTGACGCACATGCTGATGCAGGCGACTGGCAGGCTCCAGTGTCACCCACTTGATGGGCCGCACCGCATTGCGATTGGTGGTGCGCTGGCGCCGGTGCCGGATGTCCATATGCAGACTGCCGCCAAACACCACATTGATCAGCTGCGCGCCACGACAGATGCCCAGCATGGGAATATTGTCCTCCATCGCGCGACGGATCATCGTCATCTCGAAAATATCGCGCTCAGGATCATAGGGCCGGTCGGGATGTTTGTTTTCGCCAAAGTGTTCCGGCTCGATATCATTGCCACCGCCGATGATGATGCCGTGAATGGGCTCAGTGGGAAACGGCGAGCGGGCGGTGAGATAAACCGCACGCACGCCCTGCAGCGCGAGCATGAACCTGGTCGCCCACCACGCCGTGCGCAGGCGCGTGTAAGGGCCGGTCACCGCAACGAGCGGGCGCGTCTCGTCATCCGCCATCCCATCAATCCCTGTGCAACCAAAGACTGATGGATTTCAGCCAGCTGCCATCCAGGCCGGACAGCAGTGAATCCAGATGACGCACATACTCGGCAGACATGGCCGCCAGCTTGTCGGGCCGCTGCGCAAGCTGCTCCACCTGCAGCCATTCACTCCAGGGCTGCCACAGATTCCACGCCGGGTTGTCGATGTCGCAATTGGGCAAACGGTAATGCAGCGTGGGCCGCCCTTTGACGCGGGGATCTTCAATGTGCGTGCGCAGGAAAGGCTCGTCCAGCCAGGCAAACAGAGGCAGCAAATCCAGCGTGCGATTGCGGGTGGGATTGGCCTCGATGTAATCCAGCATGAATTGGTGCAGGCTGGGCTGATAATGTGGGTCCAGCACTTTCAGAATATAGGGCTTGCTGAAATGGTTGATGTAGCTGGTGAGGCGTCGGGTCAGATCCGTGTCGTCTTCATCGGCGATCCACTCGAACAGACACAGAAATGCGCGCAGATAATTCAGAATGGTTTTCACATCCAGCGCCGGCAATTCCGGATTCAGATGCAAACCAAACGCATACACCAGGCTACTGCGGGTACCCAAAGCCCCCGCCTTGCGTAATCCCTCGAACAGCACTTCAAGTTCATGCAACCGCGACAGCGGCACTGGCGGCGTGGTGATTTCCCAAGGCACCACTTGCTCGGCGGCAAGGGTGATGATATCCGTCGCCAGATTTTCGAAAGAAAACTCGTCCTCGGCATGCAGACTTTTTTCCAGTTTATAGCCGATGGATTTCAGATAGGAGGCATCCAGTTCGACGCCGAAGGTTCCCAGCGTGGTGTTTTCCACCCGGTATTCGAAACGGCTGGTGCGTTGCAGTTCACCTCCAAACACCGAGCGGATGCAATGCACCATGTCCAGCGGTTCCAGTCCCGCCATCTCCAGTTCCACGCCGACATGGCGCTCCTGGCCTTGAGGATTTCGCGTTTGGGGTGGCATCCAACGATGGTGACTCACGGGGGTTCTCCTGACTGCGCCGGAAACCGGCTGACGCTTCACTATCCAACGCCTATTCTAGCACTGTCAAACAGCGTCGTGATTACAGCCGGTCTGCCAGTACGACACGGGAAAACACATGCTGTTCCGCCCCTCGCCGCAGACGATAGAGCAGCGCCGGGCGGCCGCGGCCTCCTTCCGGCAGATCCTCGCCCACCTCCTCCAGCACATCGGCACTCAGAATGCGGCGGCGGAAGGACTTTTTTTCCAGCGGTTCGCCCAGCAGCTCCTCGAATGCCTGTTGCAACCGGGTAAGCGTGAATGGCGGCTGCAGCACGTGAATCGGCAGCAGCGTGTAGGCAGTTTTGTTGCGCAACCGTTCCCGCGCCTGCAACAGCAGCTCGCGATGATCGAATGCCAGAGGCAGTGCACAGGCGTCGGCGAACGGCCACCAGCGCACATCATCGACGGCGCCCCCTCCCTGCAGCGACACCGGAGGAATCAGCGCCATGAACAGTATGGTGATCGACCAGCCCCGGGGGTCCCGGCTTGCACTGCCCACGCTCACCACCTGCTCCAGATGCGGCGTCCGCACGCCCGTCTTTTCCTGCAGTTTGCGCCGCGCGGTATCCAGCAGTTCACGATCCTGTTTCAGATCAACAAAACCTCCGGGCAGTGCCCAGCGACCTTTGTGCGGGTGCGCCCCCCGCTCCACCAGCAACACCTGCAGCCGCTGATCACGCAGGGTAAAGATCGCCAGATCCACACTTACCAGCGGCAGATCGTAATCGTGAATGTTGTAGCGACGCAGAAACTCAGCTTCGGTTTCGTCAACCATGGCGGGTAATCCGTTAGCGGTTTGTTTGTGTTGGGCCTGTCTATGTCTGTAAGACCAGCATATTTAGCTGCTTGCGATCTGCCGATGACAGAAAACTGCCATTTCTGTCCTGCGAGAGTTGACAAATATATTGGCTATGGGCCACTATATTGCTACCGACGGCTGCGAAACGCAACCCGAGGTCAGCGGATCGCTGCCTGTGTGCTGGATAGACCGGCACCTTTATCAACACTGACTGGAGGATTTCCGTCATGCGCAACCTGATTCTGAACACCGATTCCTACAAGGTTTCCCACTTCGCCCAATACCCTGCGGGCACTGAATTTGTTTCCAGCTACATCGAATCCCGTGGCGGCGTGTATCCCCGCACCGTGTTTTTCGGCCTGCAGGCGTTTCTGAAAGAATATCTGTCCAAGCCCTTCTCTGCCGCCGACATCGACGAGGCCGAAGCCGTATCCATCGCCCACGGTGTCCCGTTCAACCGCGCCGGCTGGGAATATATCCTGAACGCGCACAATGGTTTTTTGCCGCTGGAAATCGAGGCAGTGGCGGAAGGCAGCGTGGTGCCGGTGGGCAATGTGCTGGTACAGGTGATGAACACTGATCCGGCCTGCGCCTGGCTGACCAGCTATGTGGAGACTGCGCTGTTGCGGGCGATCTGGTATCCGGTCACTGTTGCCACTGTGTCCTGGAACTGCCGCAACATCATCGCCCGTTATCTGGCGGAAACGGCCGACAGTCTGGATGGCTTGCCCTTCAAGCTGCACGACTTCGGTTCCCGTGGCGCCAGTTCGGAAGAAACTGCGGCGCTTGGCGGCCTGGCGCACCTGGTGAATTTCATGGGCACTGACACCTTGTCGGCGATTCTGGCAGCACGGCGTTATTACGGCGCGGATATGGCAGGATTTTCCATCCCGGCGGCGGAGCACAGCACCATCACCAGCTGGGGTCGCGACGGTGAGTCTGCCGCCTATGCCAACATGCTCAAACAATTCGGCGGTGCCGGAAAACTGGTGGCGGTGGTAAGCGATTCCTACGATTTGTGGAATGCCATCGACAATCTGTGGGGCGGCGAACTGAAAGCTCAGGTGGAGCAGATGGGTGGTACTCTGGTGGTGCGGCCGGATTCCGGCAATCCGGTGGAAGTAGTGCCCGCCGCTGTCGAACGCCTGATGGCAAAGTTCGGCTATCGCACCAACAGCAAGGGTTATCGCGTGCTGCCCGACTGCGTGCGGTTGATCCAGGGCGACGGCGTGAGTGCTGCCTCCATCGAGGCCATTCTGTCTGCGATGCAAAAGCAGGGCTTGAGTGCGGACAATGTGGCGTTCGGCATGGGTGGTGAATTGCTGCAGAAAGTGAATCGCGATACCCAGAAATTCGCCATGAAGGCATCGGCCGCCTGTGTGAACGGTGAATGGCGGGATGTGTTCAAAGACCCAGTCACCGATCCAGGCAAACGCTCCAAGCGGGGGCGGCTGGCGTTGATCCGTGATGAGCAGGGTTACCGGACTGTGAATCGCAGCGACGCGCCAGCGGGCAATCTGCTGGTGCCGGTGTTCCGCAACGGGAAAGTGTTGGTGGAGTGGAGTCTGGAGGAAGTGAGGGCGAATGCTCAATAAATGCATTACTCGCGCTGGAGGGCTGAACCTATTTCCGGACGCTCTGCGACATGGATGTCGCGGAGCAGCCCCCAGGGAAGGGTTCACGGCGTGTCCGGAAATAGGTTCAGCCCTCCAGCGCGAGTAACAGCCTTGTCTGACTTGCCAGTCCCCCCACAAATCCCCTAACCTGCCCTTCCTTGCCCCGGCCCTGAAAACGCCGGGGCTTTTCACATTTCAGACAGACAGAGAGGACACTCCATGGCAGGCCCCTTACACGGCATTCGCATCATCGAACTGGCGGGCATCGGCCCCGGTCCCTTCTGCGGCATGATGCTGGCGGACATGGGCGCCGAGGTGATCCGGGTGGAACGCATCGGCGGCAATCCCGGTGACGCCGGCGGCCACGACATACTGTTCCGCAATCGGCGCAGCATCGCGGTGAATCTGAAGTCCCCCGCCGGGGCGGAAACCGTGCTGAAGCTATGCGAATCCGCGGACGCGATCTTCGAAGGCTTTCGCCCCGGTGTAACCGAGCGTTTGGGTGTGGGGCCGGAGCAGTGTCTGGCGCGCAATCCCAAAATCGTTTACGGCCGCATGACGGGCTGGGGGCAGACCGGCCCGCTCGCACAAACCGCCGGCCATGACATCAATTACATCGCGCTCTCCGGCGCATTGCATGCAGTGGGACGTCGCGGCGAAGGTCCGATTCCACCGCTGAATCTGGTGGGGGATTTCGGTGGCGGTGGGATGATGCTGGCGTTCGGCCTGGTGTGCGGGATTCTGGAAGCATCACGTTCCGGCAAGGGCCAGGTAATCGACTGCTCGATGGTGGAAGGCGCCGCCGCACTGATGGCCATGTTTTATGGCCTCAAAGGCATCGGCCAGTTCAGCGACGAGCGCGGTACTCATATGCTGGATTCCGGCGCGCACTTTTACGATACCTATGAAACGTCCGATGGCAAGTACATCAGCATCGGCAGCATCGAGCCGCAGTTTTATGCGCTGCTGAAACAGAAGCTCGGACTGGACGAGGCTGAGTTTGGCGAGCAACTGAATCCGCAGCGCTGGCCGCAGCAAAAACAGAAACTGGCGGCGATTTTCCGCAGCCGCAGCCGTGATGAGTGGTGTGAAGTGTTCGAAGGCACGGATGTGTGTTTCGCACCGGTGCTGGGATTGGGCGAAGCGCCAGCGCATCCTCACAACAAAGCGCGCAACAGCTTTGTGCAGGTAGGCAATATGCTGCAGCCGGCACCGACACCGCGCTTCAGCCGCACGCCTTCGGGCACTCCCAAACCGATTTCTGCACCCGGCACGGACACCAGCGCCGTATTGAAAGATTTTGGTTTCAGCCAGCGCGAAATCGACACGCTGCAGGCGCAGGGCGCTGTCGCACAGATTTGATCCCCGCAACGTGAAAAAGAAAAGCTGCGCCGGCGTAACCGACCCCATCGGCGCAGCCCCACCACTACAGCTTCCTTTTTTGCATGAACAGGTCAAAGTCCTGGTAGAAAGCGTCCTGGGTGGCAAAGAACAGGTGGCGCCATTCCTCCGACGCCGCGTCATCGGGAATCATGCGGGTATTCACGATGCGCATGCCCATCTTGATGAAGGGATTGTCGATGGCGAGCACGGAACCTTCGGCGCGGGCTTCACTCACACCGGGCGTGTCGAGATTGCGCATTGAAAGGCGGGCAACGATGCCCTGCCCGCCGTTGCCTTCACACGCCACGGTGAAGAACTCCGTGATGATGCTGGCGATGTTACCGGGAATCAGCATATCAATCAGTCCGGTGGGTACAGCGCCCAGAAAGGCACCGTCCACCGCAACCGTTGGCACTACGTTGATATGAGTTTCCAGATTGACCTGGTCCGCGCTGGGCACATAGCGCATCTGGGCGCGCAGATTGCGAACGTGGGTACGCACACCCAGCACGTCCAGATTGGAATCGATATTCACCCACAGATCGACCGGCGCATCACGGAAATGACGGATGCGCTCCAGCTGCGGCTGCCCGTCCGCCACCGGCACAATGCCGCCGAAGGACAACACGGTTTCGATGGTGAAACGCCATTGCTTCGAATCCACCTTGATGCGCGCAAGGCGCCCGTTTTCGTCGTGGATGTCGATGGTGGATTCCACCAGATTACCCACCCGATCCAGGTAGCTCACCAGTTTGGGGTAGCGGTTGCGCAGCTTGTGCTGATCCAACACCAGCTGCGCCGTGTACGACTGGTAGCCCTGTTCGTTGTCTGCTTCAACAACCACGTCTTCCACCGTGGCGATGGATACCAGCACGTTCGCCAGGTTGGGAAATCCGTGCCACAGCGGCACCAGAAACGCCACATCTTTGTTCCCCAGTAGTGGATAAGCCTGACGGATTTTCTGCCGCATCTCGGCTTCAATCTGTGCATCGAGTTGCACGAAACGCTGCGGTGGATAGGACGCCATGTTAAGGATTTCGGCTCCGGCGTCGCGCACGATTTGCCAGCGCGATGCACCCACGCCGGCCTGCACGTCACCTTGCAGCCAGTAGCGATTGCCGTGGCTCAGGCTCTGCAGGTGCGTGGCGGCCACATGAATGCGGACATCGCCCAAAGACAAAGGCTCGCCAGCTTTACGTGCATCGGCCTTTTTCACCGTCGCGTAGTGATAGACATCATCGCGCCATTCACCACGCACAAGCAGCGACCGCTGACGGCCTTCCTGTTCCGGCAGCAGCCCGTAAAATTCCTTCAGATCGAAACGTTCCATGGAGCGCCACATGCCATCGATAAAGCGCTGGGTGTCCCCATCCACCTGGGTGTTGTTCAGCATGGTGTCCTGCAGCTGCTTGATGCGTTGCAGACGTTCCGCCGCCTGCACCGGATCGCCGTCGCCGGCCAGCATGATGAACGGGCGCCAGACCGGATCGACATAAGGCGTGGTAATGGCCTGACCCGGTGAGGCCAGCAGCAACGAAGCCAGCAATGCAGTGGGAAGCAGTTTCATAAAGAATTCATCCTGTATTTTTGTTGTTGGAAGTCAGTTTGTTCAGCGCGCCGTTGCACGCAACGCAGCGGGGGAGCGCTGCAGATAGTCCAGTGCGGTCTCCGTGTCCGCTTCATCCTGTGGGTGATAACCGGGCCGCAGATAGCGCCATACAGAAGCCAGCAAAAAGGAAAACGTGGGCAGACGATCCTGGCGCGCGGCACGGCGCCATTCCCGCCAGAACCGCCAGCGCGCGTTCGCCGGAACCTGCTGGCGCAGGAAAAAATGCGTGCCCAGCCACCACAGCAGAATCAGCACAGGGCCTGTCAGGAGCATCAGCCCGACACGATAGAAATAGCCGCCACCCCGCGCCTCGAACAGATCGTGGGCCACATTGCGATGCTCCACTTCTTCCGCGCCATGCCAGCGCAGCAGATCCATCATCACCGGATCAGCGCCGGCGTCATCCAGTCCTTTGCACTCCAGAATCCAGCGCCCGATCACGCAGGTGAAATGTTCGATGGCGGCGATCAATCCCAGGCGGAAGGTGAGCCACGCCCGCGCCAGCCATTGCCAGCCTGGCGCGATCCCGAACGGCTGATCGCCCAGCACCTCGGTGAACAGCCAGCGCACGCGCTGCGTGAAGGGCGCGGTGACAATTCCACTGTTCGCAAAATATTGATCGAGCACCACCTGATGGGAGCGGGAATGAATCGCTTCCTGGCGCACAAAACCTTTCACGTCGGCACGCAGGTTTTCATCAGCGATGTCCGGCAGCGCCTGATTGTAGAGACGGCAGAACCACAGCTCGCCTTCCGGCAACAGCAGATGCAGCACGTTGATGAAATGCGCGGTGAACGGATCGTCTGGCAGCCAGGGCTGTGGCGTATGGCGCCAGTCGAATTTCACATTGCGGGGCTGCAGGGAATGGGAGCGGGACAACGTCATGGCAATGTACCTGTCAGTCATATCCAAGAATTTTTCGAGCAGAGAGCGAAGCCTTCACGCCGACACCTGGTGTGCTGCGCCAACGCTGGCGGCACGAGCGCGGAACGACGGCAGGGGATCCGGTTCGCGGGCTTCGATCGTCAGTGCGAAATCGCGGATGCGCTCCGCCAGCAGCAGCGGCTGCGCCAGCGGCAACCAATGTCCCGCCGCCATGCGATGTACCCACAGGCGCGGCACCCACTGCTGCAGGTTGTCGTACAGATGGGGGCTGACGAACAGATCGCGCTCGGGAATGATCAGTTGCACCGGCACCTCCGTTGCTCGCTCGGCAGGCCACAGCAGACGGCGCAGAAAGTTGGCGCGATACAACCGCACGCCGACAAAGCCGTCGCGAGCCTGATTCGCACGCTGCTTTGCCTCCACGCTTTCCGTGCGCCGCAACAGCCAGGGCCACAGTCGCGCGACACCCAGCCGCCACGCATATCCCATTCCCGGCAGATGAAACAGCATCACATACCAGGAACGCAGCAGCTGCCCGAACAGCTGCGGCAGATGACGGCGGAACGGCGGACGCAAACGGCTGCGCAGCCAGAATCCCATGTGATCCAGGCACGGGCCGGAAATACTGGTGAAGGACGCGATACGGCTACGCAGGCGGCGATCCGTCACTGCTTCCCAGGACTGGATCGAGCCCCAGTCATGAGCCACCAGATGCACCGGTCGGCCGGGACTCGCTGCATCGAGCACTGCTTTCAGATCCGCCGCCAGCGCTTCCAGCTGATACGCTGCGGTCGCCGCCGGAGCCTCCGACGCACCGGCGCCGCGCACGTCATAACGGATCACAAAAAAATCCCGGCACAGATCCGCCGCCACCGCATCCCACACACTGTGATCGTCGGGATAGCCGTGCACCAGCAACACGGGCGGCTTGCTCGGTTCGCCCTGGGAATACAGCGCCAGTTGCACACCGCCGGCTTCGAGTTGAACGCGCGTTTTCATGCTCAGGCCGCCACAGTGAGACGGCGCTCGCGCCAGCGCCGCACATGCGGCAGATCCTCGTCGAGCCACCAGGCATCGTCCGGCGTGATCACCAGCAGCTCTTCGAATTTGGCGCCCACGGGGCCCAGGCCCAGGTGCGGCTCCACCGCCCACAATCCTGTCGCCGGCGGATGTTCGGAGCGACGCGCGCTGCTCCACAGCGGCGACTGGCCTTTGCGTCGCCCTTCGATCCCCGCCCGCACCAGCCAGCTCACACTGCGCACGCCAAACCGCCCCACACTGAAACCACCCTTCTCCGCCAGCGGCCCCACCTGATGGGCCAGCACCGAAAACGGATAGGCCTTGTGACGCGGCTCCACCCCCTGCTGCTGGCACAGGCGATCCACCGCGCGACTCACCTCCGCCATGGATTCCCGCTGGCGGATCAGCTTCAGGATCAGCTCACGATGTCGCGCCAAATCGTCCATCAGCCGCTCCTGCACGAGGTTTTCCCCCAGACAGCCGGAATAACCGATGTCCGCCACCGCCCCCTGCATCACCGGCGCGCAGTCGAGGATGAACGGCATCCCCAGTTCCAGCACCCGGCCCGACGGATAGAAGCGCGGATTGAATCCGCTAAAACCGCGAAACGCCGTGCGATCCCCGAACCAGGCGAACGGCTGGTGAAACCAGTCATTCACCCCGTGATCCAGCAGCCAGGTCTTCATCTGCTTGGCCACCTGGCGTTCAGTCATGCCCGGCCGCAGCTCACCGGCGATGGTTTCGGCACAGTCATAGGCCAGCCGCTGCAGGGTCTTGAAACGGGTCAGATCGATACCGACCAGCCCGCTGTTGTTGTGTTGTTGCATGGGTTCCCTCTGTAGACTCGGACAAACGAGACCAAAGTTACCTTTCGGTAACTTGTGCTTAACTTACCAGATGGTAACTTAATGTCAAGATGCTATGATGCCGCTGTGCAGAAAGGAGCCAGGATTCATGCCCAAGTCGTCCGCCCAAAAACAACAAAAACCGCCAGCCAAGCGCCTGCCCCGTCAGCAGCGCGAGCTGCAGATGCTGGAAGTGGCTGCCGTGGAATTTGGCCGCAAGGGTTTCGACGCCACGTCGATGGATGACATCGCCGCCGCCTGTGGCGTCACCAAGCCCATGCTGTACAACTATTTCAAATCGAAGGAAGGCCTGTACGCCGCGATGATCAACCGGGCAGGCTCCTATCTGGTAAACGCGATCATCGCGGTGCGGGAAGAAAAAGATCCGGTGAAACGGCTGCACGCGGCCATGGGCGTGTTCATGGACTTCGTGGACCAGTACCGGGACAGCTGGCGCATGGTGTTCGGCGGCAAGGGCGCGGCGGAAACCGATCAGATGAACATCGCCGGCTATCGCCAGCAGGTGATGGTGGCCACGGTGTACACGCTGGCGGAAATGCGCCCGGCAACGCTGGACAAGGCGGTGGCACGGCAGAGGGTGGAGCCGCTTGCCTATGGCTTGCTGGGCGCCGGCGAGGCCATTGCCCAGTGGTGGCTGGCCAAGCCAGAGGTGTCGATCGACGAGGCGAAGGCGTCCATCAGCAAAGTGATCGACGCCACGGTGAAGCTGGTGAAGAAGGAACTGGCGGGCGCGAAATAACGGCGCGCCTCAGCCGAATACCACCATATTCTGCCGGCTCAGCGCGATGGGCAGGCCCTCCGGCCCCCACAGCATCACCGACTGGCTGGTGTAGCCATCCTTGCCCGCCACCATCTCTGCATCCACCCGCCAGTTCTGCATCGACAGGCCGTCCACCTTATCGGTAAGGAATTCCACCATCCAGGTCATGGAGCTGCCCGGCACCGGCATGCGCAGGTAGGACAGCGCCACCGGCGGAATGAAGTCCGCCATGGCCAGCACGTGAGCCTCGCTGGATGCGACTTCACCCGGCATGCTCACTTCCACAATATTCACCGGCTCGCACTTCTGGGAAAACGGCATGCCGCCCTGCAGCCAGCGCGCGGAAAAATACTGGGTGAAGGTGGGGGAAATGCCGGGGAAATATTTGAAGTTGCGCGGTGATTCGCTGCTGACCTCCGGCATCACCGGAATGCGCACCGCCTGGGATTCACGGGCCGCGCCGAACACCCCGGTGGCCACCGCCAGCACGTTGTCGCCGTCCAGCAGACGCGCTTCCACGTGAGTGGCGCTCTTGCCCTGCCGCAGTACGGTGGCCCGCGCCAGGATCTGGTTGCCCGACGGCGGCGCCACAAAGGTCACCTGCAACGTGCGGACCGGCAGACTCGCCGGCACCAGGCCCCGCATCGCGTGCAGCATCAGTACCGCCTGCAGGCCGCCGAACACGGCCCGCCCCTGCATCCATTCCGGGGTCACGGTGATGCGGGCGTCGCCGCCGTCGCGCTCGATGGTGTGCAGGACTTCAAAAAACTGCATGGCTGGCTCCTGGCTGATATTTAAACGATCGTTTGATCAGGCAAGGTTAGCAAACCCCTCCCCTCCTTTCAGATAGGGAAAACAGCCAAATTGACGCCCGGATTCGCGTCTTTTCACAGCGGGCATGGGGCAATCGGCCAGGATTGTGGCTATGCCGGCCAAACTGGTACTATAGAACCAGTTTTTGCGATAACAAAAAAAAGGAATTCATCCGGTGAAACTGCCTCCGCTGCGAAGCGCCCTGTCTGGCCTTCTGCTGTGCTGCCTTGCACTACCCGCCCTGGCCGACCTGCTGCCCCTGCAAGTGCGCAAGGGCGCAGCACCCGCCATCGTCGATTCCCACCAGCGCACCGTGCTGCTGCGCGGCGTGAACTACAACCCGCTGGGGGACTATTTTCAGGCCAACCCGCAACAGCCGCCCGTGATCGACAGCCGGCCGGAAGACTTCGCGCAGATGGCGGAACTGGGCATGAACGTCGTGCGGCTGCTGATCAGCTGGTCGGCGCTGGAACCGCAACGGGGCGTGCTGGATGAAACCTACCTGGCGCGCATCGACGCGGCGGTAGCGCAGGCAAAAGCCAACGATCTCTACGTGGTGCTGGACATGCACCAGGATGCCTGGGGTAAATACATCGCATCGCCCGCCGGCACCCAGTGCGGATTTTTCGAATCCGCCATCGGCTGGGACGGCGCGCCGGACTGGGCCACCTTCACCGACAATCAATCCACCTGCCGCTTCCCTGGACTGCGGGAACTTTCCCCCGCCGTCGCCACCGCGTTCCAGCATTTCTGGCAAAACCGCGACGGCATTCAGGATGCGCTCGTTGCCACCTGGGCGAAACTCGCATCGCGCTATGCCGCCGAACCTGCCATCGCTGGCTACGATCTGCTGAATGAGCCAAATTTTGGCGTCACCGTTGGCTTGAGCCAGACACTCCTGATGGGCAATTTCTACAGCAAGGCGACGCGGGCGATCCGGCGCGCGGAGGCAGCCGTGCCCGGCGGATTTTCCCACATCGTGTTTTTCGAACCGGCGGCGGAGTGGTCGGCATTCGGGATCACGCTTTGGCCCATCGGGTTGTTCATGTTCGATCGCAATATCGTGTTCGCACCACACCTGTATGGTGGCTCGATCACCGTGAGCGGTACCATCGCCAGCGGTTACGCGCAGGCGGCGAAAGTGGCTGGATTTTATCGCGCACCGTTCTGGTCGGGGGAATGGGGCTGGTTCGGCACACCGGAACAGAGCGAGCCCGCCATCTGGCAATACGCGCAGTTCGAGGATCGCTATCTTATCGGTGGCGCCGTGTGGCAGTGGCGGCAGGCGTGTGGCGATCCGCACGCACAAGGCATCCGCGCCGGCCGCACGGTGACAGACACGCAATATCATGTGCGCATCAATCTGTGTCCGGGCGATGACGACGGTGGATTTTCTTCCGCTTATGCCCGCGTACTGAGTCGCGCCTATCCGCGTCACGCGCCCGGTGTGCTGGAGCAACTGTTCAGCGATCCCTATGCGGGTGAACTGCGGTTGAATGGACACACGCAATCATCAGGCGAACTGGACTTGTGGGTGCCACGCAGCAACCGGGTGGATCTGCCGATGTTATCCGGCGGCAGCGATGTGCAGATCGAAAGTGTGCACGGCGGCTATCGCGTGCGAGCGCAGGTAAGCGGCACTTATTCTGTTACCGTGGAATACTGAAAAAAAGGCGGAGGAAGGGATTCCTCCGCCAACGCGTGAGCAAACGCTCAAACTTCAAGCCGTGACGATGCGGTAATCCACCGACAGAAAAGCCTTCATCTGGCTGGCGAACTGGGTGGCAAATCCGGGGAACATGGTGGCATTGAAACCGTCTTCCGTCAGATACCAGCTCTTGCAGCCGGAATTCCAGTTGGTTTTCGCCAAGCGCTTCTGGATCTGACGATTGAAACGCTGCTGCGCCTCCGGCCTTACATCCAGCACTTTCAGATTGTCATCCAGAATGGTGCGAATGCCTTTCACCGCGTAATCGATCTGCGATTCCATGTACACCAGCGCGGAATTGTGACCAGGGCCAGAGTTGGGACCAAAGGTGAAAAACAGATTCGGGTAGCCGCTCACACTCGCGCTCTTGTATGCCTGGGAACCGCGCTTCCACTCCTCACCCAGTTCGCGCCCGTTGAGACCGGTGACAGGAAACGGCGTGCCGCTCTTGCAGACATCGAACCCGGTGGCAAACACGATGCAATCGAACTGGTGCTCGATACCCTCGGCGCAGCGGATGCCTTTTTCACAGAGGGTGGCGATGGGCCAGGTGATCAGCTTGCAATTGGGTTGCTGCAACGCCGGATAGTAATCGTTGGAGATCAGCACCCGCTTGCAGCCGATGCGGAAATGCGGCGTCAACTGGCGGCGCAGCCAGGGATCGCGCACCTGACCATGCAAATGCGCTTTAGCCACCTGCTCCACCACATTCGTCAGCGGCGTATTCCAGATGATGCCGAGCGCCATGGCCTCATGCCCCCAGTACAGGGCATTGCGCATTGCAGTCTGCGCCGCCGGCATTTTGCGGAACAGGGATTTGTTCCAGTCCGGCGTGACAAAATCCGGACGCGGCAGCACCCAGCCCGCCGTGCGCTGAAACACTTTCACCGACTCCGCCTGCTTCACCAGTTCGGGAATGATCTGGATGGCGCTGGCACCAGTGCCGATCACCGCGACTTTCTTGCCGGTGAAATCATAACTGTGATCCCACTTCGCGCTGTGAATCTTGTGGCCCTGGTATTTTTCAATGCCGGGCATGTTCGGAAAACTCGCATTCGACAGCGGCCCCGACGCCATGATCACGCTGCGCGCCACATGGGTTTCACCCTGTGTCGTCTGCACGTGCCAGACACCGTCGTTTTCATCGAACGCGATGGCGCTGACATTCTGCTGGAAGCGGATCAGCGGCAGCAGATCGAACTGTTCCACCAGCCCGTGAATGTACGCCAGGATTTCGCCGCTGCCGGAAAAGCTGCGCGACCAGTCTGGATTCTGCGCGAACGAATAGGAGTACAGGTTCGACGGAATATCACAGGCCGCACCGGGATAGGTGTTGTCGCGCCAGGTGCCGCCGACTTCGGTGCCGCGCTCCAGAATCACGACATTGTGCACGCCCTGCTGGCGCAGTCGGATGGCACTGCCCAGGCCGGCAAAACCGGCGCCGATGATCAGGGCGTCGGCGACAGCGGTTCCCACGCCGGATGAATTCACTTTCTTGACCCGGCTGGCAGCACCAGATTTTTTGGTCAGGGATTTTACCTTGCTCATACTCACCACCTTCATGCCACCGGATTCCACGTCAATTCCTTCACCCAGGTCGGAATCGGCGGCAGCATGCGTTTGGGAATGTAGCTGCTCGCTTTCACCATGGCGTCCACCGGTACGTGATAGAAGTAGTTGGTGCGATCGATCATCACCCGGCCATGACGCGAAATAATCTGATACCAGGGATTGCGCCGGCCTTCCGCCGTGCGGCCACCAATGGTTTCGAATTTCTTCATCACCTTGTACAGGCTTTCTTCCGGCAGCCCCATCTCCACGATGTTGTCGCGCATTTTGTTCAGCAGCGGCAGGTAAGACAGAATGCCCAGGATCAGCGTGGGCCGCATCAGCGTGCCGGCTGCCTTGATCGCCAGCTTGTACAGCTCACCGTGGCCCTGCATTTCCAGCACTGTAAAACCAACACCCAGGTGGCGTGACTCATCGTCGTTGATTTTTTCGAACGCCTGATGGCAGACAGGATCTTTCACCGTATCCAGCAGGAATTTGCAGAGCGCACCGTCGAGGGCGATTTCCAGCATGGGTATCACCGAGCCCAGGGTTTCCAACGGCATGTCGTCGCTGTATTTGTCCAGCCACTCGATCACCAGGCGCAGATTGATATTCGGCTCGGGAATTTCATCGCCCTCGAGCATGCCCCAGCGCCGCATCAGCGCCATTTCCGCATTGGCGTGACGCTGCTCTTCCGCGTGGAAGTAGGTGTAGATTTCCCGCAACGTGTCGTCGGGCGCTACTTTTGCCAGCGCGGCGAATCCGCGCGCACCGACATGCTCGATCCACATCAGGTCGGACATGAAGGCTTTCAGTTTCGGCCACTGCTCCTCTGTGATCAGCTCGGCACCGGGCGCCTCCCAGTCGATGTCCGCCAGTGCCCACTGGCTGTTCTTGATTTTCGCGAGCATTTTTTCCAGGTCGATGGAAGCCATTTACTTACTCCTCTGCAGTTTTAAGCCAACGTCCAACCAGTCCAGCGCCTCGCGCATAACTCGCCGGCGCCAGACGCTTCATCCGCCACACCAAACGCGCGTCCACCTGCGGCAGCACATACAGCTGCCCCTTGTCGAAGGCATTCAGGGTGGTGCGCGCCACGCTCTCGGCGGAGAGTCCGGTCAGATCCATCATTTTCTGCGCGATGCGACCGGTGCCCTCGGGAATGCGGCCATCGCGGGCAATATTGGTTTTCACCCAGGTGGGGCACAGCGCGGTAACAGTGACTCCCGTGCCCGCCAGTTCGGCGGCCAGGGTTTCGGACAGGGCCAGCACGGCAGCCTTGGTGACGTTGTAGGGGCCCATCAGCGGCGCGGCGGCAAAGCTGGCGGCAGAGCACACGTTGATGATGCCGCCCCTGCCCAGACTCCGTAATGTCGGCGCAAACACGTGGCAGCCATGGATCACGCCCCACATGTTGACGCCCACGGTCCACTGCCAGTCCTGCAGCGGAATCTCGCCCACGGCGCGGCCACCGATGCCCACCCCCGCGTTGTTCACCACCAGATCCGGTGGGCAGCGCAGCCACTCTTCTGCAGCCGCCGCCAGGGCTTCCACCTG
>JAGUVW010000022.1 GCA_020062665.1 Pseudomonadales bacterium | reverse complement strand
AGGTACCCGCGGGTATCACCCAGGGGCTGGTCGCCGGCTGAATGTTCCTGCCGTAAGGGCCGAGCCGTGGCCGGTGCGGGATACACGCTGACTTCCAAAGGCAGGCCGGCTTCCACCAGCTGCTGGTACAGGCGCTTGCGCCAGGGCCAGCGCAGGCGGCGGGTGCCGGCGCCCAGCAGCACCTGGTTGATCCGGTGCTCCGCCAGATAGGGCAGGATGGTGCTCATGGTGCTCAGTCCACGCAGGGTTTCGGTCTGCGCTCCCAGGTCCCGCGCCAGGGCCAGGGTTGCCTGCAATTGCGCCTGGCTGGGTTGATCCGGGTGCTGGCCAGTGTCCACCCACACCACGCTCCAGGGGATGTGGCCCTTGTCGGCGATCTGGCGGCCGGCCCGTACCAGATATTGGTGGTCGCTGCGATGGGAAATCAGTACCAGCAGCTTTTCCTGAATCCGGTAGTCGGTGGGCTGGGCTCTGGCGTGCAGTTCGGTCTGCAGTTGCGAGTCCACCCGTTCCATCACTTCGCGCATCGCCACTTCCCGCAGCGCGGTGAGGTTGGTGCGGGAAAAGAAGCTGTCCAAGGCGGTGCGCGCATATTCCGGCAGATACACCTTGCCCTGCCGCAGGCGCTCGATCAGGTTGTCGGGTGGCAGGTCGATGAAGACGATCTCGTGGGCCTGGTCGATGAACCGGTCGGGCACGGTTTCCCGCACCCGCACTCCGGTGATCTGCAGCACCAGATCGTTGAGGCTGGCCAGGTGCTGGATGTTGAGGGTGGTGTAGACATCGATACCGGCTTCCAGCAGTTCCTCGATGTCCTGGTAGCGACGCTTGTGCCGGCTGCCGGGCGCATTGGTGTGGGCAAGTTCATCCACCAGAATCAGTTGCGGGTGCAGCAGCAGGGCGGTATCCAGGTCGAATTCACTGAGGCCATGGTTGCCGTGAATCAAGGTCTGGCGGGGCAGTTGTTGCAGACCTTCCAGCAGGGCTTCGGTGTCTTTGCGGCCATGGGTTTCCACCAGGCCCGCCAGTATCTGCACACCCTGTTGGGCCTGTTCGTGGGCGGCGCTGAGCATGGCGTAGGTCTTGCCCACGCCGGGTGCGGCACCCAGAAATATCTTGAGCCGGCCGCCCTCGCGCTGCTGGATGGTCTGCAGCAGGGCGTCGGCTTGCTGTTGGCGGGGATCAGTCATGGCGGGTGTCCGTTTCAGCGCCGGCATCCAGCGCCAGATTCAACCGTAGCACGTTGACTCTGGGCTGGCCGAACAGGCCCCATTGGGGCGTTTCAGTGTGAAGTGCGATCAGTTGATGAACCTTCTCGCTGTCCAGGTTGCGCGCCCGCGCCACCCGCGCTGCCTGCAGGGCGGCGGCGGCAGGGCTGATGTGGGGATCGATGCCGCTGCCGGAGGCTGCCAGCAGATCAACCGGAATGGCATGGGCTGACACCCCCTCCAGGTTCTGAATGCGCGCGCTGTCGGCCGCCACCCGTTCCCGCAGCGCCGGGTTTGACGGTGCCAGGTTGCTGCCGCCGGTGGCCGTGGGATCGTGGTTCACCGCCGAAGGCCGGCTGTGGAAGTAGCGGGCACTGTTGAACGGCTGCGCCACCAGAACGGAGCCAATGACCTGGCCGTCCCGTTGGATCAGGCTGCCGCTGGCCCGGGCCGGAAACAGCAGGCCGCCCAGCAGGGTGACGCTGGTGGAATAGAACAGGCCACATACCAGCAGCATCAACAGGCTGAAGCGCAGCGCGGTTGTCAGCGCGCCGGCAAGCGACGTTTTCTCGAAATCGACAGCATGCATAGCGGGATTCTCCTACAGAAACAATGCCAGGATCAGGTCGATCAGCTTGATGGCCGCAAACGGCAGCGCCACGCCACCCAGGCCGTAAATCAGCATGTTGTTGCGCAACAGCTGCTCGGCGGATTGCACCCGCAATCGCACGCCTTTCAACGCCAGTGGCACCAGCGCCGGAATGATCAGGGCGTTGAAGATCAGCGCCGCCAGCACCGCGCTGCGGGGGCTGTGCAACTGCATCAGATCCAGCGTTGCGATGGCGGGCAGGGAACCGGCGAAAACCGCAGGCACGATGGCGAAATACTTGGCCACGTCGTTGGCCAGGGAAAACGTGGTCAGTGCGCCGCGGGTGATCAGCAGTTGCTTGCCAACTTCCACCACCGCCAGCAGTTTGGTGGGATCGGAATCCAGATCCACCATGTTGCCCGCGTCCTTTGCGGCCTGGGTGCCGGCATTCATCGCCAGCCCGACGTCTGCCTGGGCCAGGGCCGGGGCATCGTTGGTGCCATCGCCCACCATGGCTACCAGCCGGCCCGCCCGTTGTTCCTGACGGATCAGGTTCAATTTGTCTTCCGGCAATGCTTCGGCGATGAAGGCGTCCACGCCGGCTTCGGCGGCGATGGCACCGGCAGTGAGTGGGTTGTCGCCGGTCACCATGACAGTCTTCACGCCCAGGGCCCGCAGCTTGGCGAAGCGTTCCGCCACGCCAGGCTTGATCACGTCGGACAGCGCAATCACCCCCAGAATGGCGCTGGAATCTGCCACCACCAGCGGTGTCGCGCCTTGCTGCGCTACTTGCTCAACCAGGGTATTCAGGCGTGGCGGCAAGGCCAGCCTCTGCAGTTCCGCCCAGCGCTTCACCGCTTCACCGGCGCCTTTGATGCAGTGGCTGCCATCTGCCTGTTGCAGGCCCGAAATGCGGGTCAGGGCGGTGAACGGGATGAAGGTAGCGCCGCTGGGCATGGCGGGCAGGGTGTGGCCCCGTTCCTGAGCCAGCCGCAGCACGGACTTGCCTTCGGGCGTCGGATCCTGCAGCGAGGCGAGCACGGCGGCCGCGATCAGGCGCTGCTGCGGGATGCCATCCACGGCCAGGAATTCTGTCGCCTGGCGATCGCCAAACGTAATCGTGCCGGTCTTGTCCAGCAGCAGGGTGTCGATGTCACCGGCCACCTCCACCGCCTTGCCGGATTTCGCAATGATGTTGGCCTGCAACGCGCGATTCATGCCGGCGATGCCGATGGCTGGCAGCAGGCCGCCGATGGTGGTGGGAATCAGGCACACCAGCAGGGCGATCAGCATGACCGTATCCAGCTGCACCCCCATGAATCCGGCCATGGGCGGCAGACTGGTCACCGCAATCAGAAACACCAGGGTCAGCGCGGCCAGCAACACCGTCAGCGCCAGTTCGTTCGGCGTCTTCTGGCGTTTGGCGCCTTCCACCAGGCCGATCATGCGGTCGAGAAAACTTTCGCCCGGATCGGTTGAGACGGTGACCACAATATCGCCGGTGAGCACCTTGGTGCCGCCGATCACGCCAGAATGGTCGGTGCCGGCTTCCCGCAGCACGGGAGCCGATTCCCCGGTCACGGCGGACTCGTTGATGGTGGCGATGCCCTGGGTGATCTCGCCGTCGGCCGGAACATATTCCCCTGTCAGCACCAGCACCAGCACCCGGTCACCCTTACGCAGGGTCGTGGCGGCGACGGATTCGTTGCGCCCTTCGGCATGTTGTTCCAGCAGGCGGCGGGCAGACAGATCGCGCCGGGCCGAACGCAAACTGGCGGCCTGACCGCGGCCCCGCGCCTCGGCAACTGCTTCGGCGAAATGGGCAAACCACACGGTAAACAGCAAGATCAGGCTGCAGGCCAGCTCAAAACCAAAACCGGCACCACTGACGACCCGTTGCACGGTGATGGCGGCCGTCACCAGTGTTCCCACCAGCACCACGAACATCACCGGATTTTTCTCTGCTTCGGCGGGGGCAAATTTGCGCCATGCCTGCCGTGCAGCTTCCTGCAGCAGGGCTGGGTCAATGGCAACGACGCGGGACTTGCGGCTGTGACTGTGCGCTGGCGTGGTCATGGCAGCACCTCCGTAACGATCGTGGTCGGCTGCGCCAGTGCCAGCGCCTCGCCGATCGGGCCCAGCACCGTGGCGGGCATGAACGACAGAAAATTCAGAATCAGGATTACGCTCACCAGCGTCAAACAGAACGTCGGCGTATCCAGGCGTAGACTGCCGCTGGTGACCGGTGCCACCCGCTTGCGCGCCAGGGAACCGGCGATCATCAGCGGCAGCACCAGCGGCAGGTAGCGCCCCAGCAGCAACACCACCACGCAGCTCAGGTTCCACCAGGGCGTGTTGTCCCCCAGTCCTTCGAATCCTGAGCCATTGTTGGCGAAGGCAGAGGTGTATTCGTAAAACACTTGTGAGATGCCATGAAAACCCGGATTGGAATGGCCGGTAATCGCCGGAACCGCCAGCGTGATTGCGGTAAACACCAGAATGCACAGGGTGGGCAACACGATCAGCGCTCCCAGCAGGGTGATTTCCCGGGTTTCGATCTTTCGGCCGAAAATTTCCGGCGTGCGGCCGATCATCAATCCCGCCAGAAAAACCGTGATCCACACATACACCAGAAAGTTGACGAAGCCACAGCCGACGCCGCCCCAGATGGCGTTCACCAGCATGCCGACGCGGGTCACCAGCCCGGCGACCGGATTGAGCGAGTCGTGCATGGCATTTACCGAGCCGTTCGACGTCTGGGTGGTGAAGGTCGCCCACAGGGCCGAGAGATCCGGGCCGAACCGCACCTCCTTGCCTTCCATGTTGGCACCCGCAGTTGCCAGTTCTGCGAAGGCCCCATTGGGCAGGCGTTCGCTGTATACGCTGGCGCCGATACACAGTGCGCTGAGCAGCCCCATCGCCGCCAGTGACATCAGGGCAAAGCCGCGTCGCTGCAGCATATAACCCGCCATGAACACGGTGGCCATGGGCAGCAGCACGATGGCAATGGTTTCGATGGCATTGCTCAGCGGGGTGGGATTTTCCAGCGGATTGGCGCTGTTGGGCCCATACCAACCGCCGCCGTTGGTGCCCAGCTGTTTGATGGCCACCATGGCAGCCACCGGGCCCAGGGGAATGGTTTGTTCCTGCGTTTCGACGCTGGCATCCACCAGCGCGACATTGGCGGCCCCCTGGTAGGTACTGGGAACCCCCTGACTGGTCAGCAGCAGCGCCATGAACGCCGCCAGTGGCATCAGCAGGCGCACCACGCTGCGCACCACATCCACGTAATAGTTGCCCAGGTCGCGTTCGCTGTTGTCCGCTGCGCCATCGACCTGGCGACCACCCATCATGCCCCGCAGCACCGCCACACAAATGGCCAGCGCCATGGCCGGCGTCACGAACTGCAGCGTGACGATCACCACGCTTTGTGACAGATAACTGAGCTGCGCCTGACCGGAATAATGCTGCTGGTTGGTATTGGTGAGGAAGGATATCGCCGTGTGCAGCGCCAGATCCCAGGACAGCGGCCCGATGCCATCCGGATTCAGTGGCAACCGGTGCTGCAGCAGCAACAGTCCGAACACCAGCAGCCCCAGCACCAGATTGCTGAACAGGAAAGCTGCCCCATAGCGCTTCCAGTCCATGCCCTGGGTGGGAGCAATTCCCAGCAAGCGGTAGAGGAGATTTTCCAGCGGCAGGAACAACCTGTCGCTGACATGCGGTGCGCCGGAAAAGACAGCCGCCATATAGCGACCCAAGGGCCAGGCCAGCAGCAGGGCGGTTGTCACGATCAGGATGATTTCGAACATGACGGATTCACCCCTGGAATTTGTCAGGCGCGAGCATGGCCATACCCAGATAGATCGCCAGTGCGATCACGATCAGCAATAACAGCCAGTCCATTCAACACCTCCGTTCAGGGTGGGAAGATGGGATCAGCGTATTCCCAGCAAGCGTAAAGGCTCCAGACATTGGTCAACGGGCGGCGTAAAAATGTTGTAAAAGTGCGGGTTGTTTAGGACGTATTCGACGCGCCGGCGGATAGATTCCAGCTATAGTGGGTCAAACCTGTCTACCGCAACGACAAGCCCGGAGCCCTACATGCGCAAAGCGGCCGCAATCACGACTCTGCTGGGTGGTTTGGTGTTGGCACTGTTCATCACCCAAACCCCTGCCCGCACCCTCGATTCCGAAAAAGCCAGGATTGCAGTGACCCCGGTGACCGACGGCCTGAAACATCCCTGGGGCATGGCGTTCCTGCCCGATGGCCGGATGTTGGTGACGGAACGGGCCGGCCGTATCCGTTATATCAGCGCCGACGGCAAGAAAAGCGCACCCCTGGATGGTCTGCCGGACATTCTGGTGGAAGGTCAGGGCGGTCTGTTCGATGTGATTCTGGATCCGGCATTTGCCACCAACCGCTGGATCTATTTCAGCTTCAATGAGCCGGCGAAAAATGGCAGCAGCACAGCCGTGGCCCGCGCAACCCTGGGTGACACCGCGCTCACCGATCTGCAGGTGATCTTCCGCCAGCAACCCAAATTCAGCAGTCGCCAGCATTTCGGCGGACGCCTGGTATTCACGCCGCAGGGCGATCTGTTCCTCACACTGGGTGACCGCGGCCAGCGCCGTCACGACGCCCAGACCCTCGACACCCATCACGGCAAGATGATTCGCATCAAACCCGATGGCAGTGTGCCGGCCGACAACCCGTTTGTCGGCCAGACCTCTGCATTGCCCGAGATCTGGTCGTACGGCCATCGCAATATCCAGGGCGCGACGCTGCATCCACAAACCGGGCTGCTCTGGACGCACGAGCACGGCCCCCAGGGCGGCGACGAAATCAACGTGACTCGCCCCGGCAAAAATTACGGCTGGCCCGAGATTACCTACGGCGAGGAATATGGCGGTGGCCGCATTGGCGCCACGACAAAAGCAGGCTTGGAGCAGCCGCTGCACTTCTGGGCGCCGTCGATCGCGCCCAGCGGCATGACGTTCTACACCGGCGCGCAATTTCCCGCGTGGAAAAACAACCTGCTGGTGGGATCACTGAAATTCGGCCTGCTGGTGCGGCTGGAGCTGGAGGGCGAAAAAGTCACGCACGAAGAACGCATCGAGATCGGTCAGCGCATCCGCGATGTGCGGCAGGGGCCGGATGGCGCCGTCTACCTGCTAACGGATCAGTCCGACGGCGAGTTGTTACGCCTGACTGCTATCCCGCGCTAAAAAAAGCGGCTGGTTACTCGCCCAGCCGCTGCAGACACACCTGCGTCATCTGATACAGCTGCTCCCGGATCACACTGTTGGCCTGATCCTTCACATTCAGATAGCCGTCGATGATTTCGGTGCCCATCAGGAACAGCTTGTGGCTGGGAATCTTGATGGAGCGCTGTGCCGTCATCTCGTGGCCCAGCAGGTTGATGAAGTAGTTCAGCTTCATGTTCAGGTTGGGCAGCGCGCGCAAGGCAGGCAGAAACGGCAGGTAGGCACTGGGCAGTACCTGCAGATTCTGGTCGAAGCGATCCTTGCGGTAGCGGAATTCCTGCAGCCAGAACGCCACCCGCGCATCGAAGTCATTATCCGCGTGACCCACCGCCGCCATGTGCGTACCCATGCCGCGAATCCGCGCCAGGTATTCCACCAGCTCGTACAGTTCGATCACGCAGGTCTGGTTCAGATTGCGCAGCGGTTCCAGAAAACTTTTTTCCACCCGGTTGCGCAGGGCTTCCGGCATGTCCTGCAACGGCGGCTGATAGAGGATGGATTCGCTCAGTTGCCGCGCCACCCGCAGGATCAGTTCCAGCAGATGGGAATGGAATTCAAAACTGTGGTGAATGGCGTCGTTTTCCCAGTCCTTGATGATGGTGAGCCAGCCCAGGGTGAGCTGCTTCCAGTCGTTGTCGCCGATGGCGAGGCCGGCGGTAACATTCTGACATTCGAGGAATTCCAGCTGAGTGCCGATCTGCTGTTGCAGCGTCACCACCTGCTGGCGAAAGCTCTTGTCGCCTCCCAGCATGGCCAATGTTGCACCACGGTGGCGCTGAATGAAGCGGCTGAGTACCAAAATGGTGACAAGAAGATCCAGTTGCGCGATGCGAAGGGCATGGCCCTGATACAGTTTTACCGCCAGGGGTGTATTTGTTTGTGCGTTCATCGTGCTGGGATCGGATTCCAGGCCGGGATCAACCTGACCCATAAGGATGTCTCCTGAAGTTCACTTCAGGGAGCCAAGGCAATCCGCATGCCACTATTCCGCCCGCAGTGCATCAATCGGGTTCATGCGTGCGGCGGCCCGGGCTGGCGCCAACCCTGCCAGCAGGCCGATCAACACCGACAGCAGCAGCGAAATACCCAGATAGAAGGGGCTCAGTGTCAGCGGCAGATCCGGTGCCAGCCACTGGGTGAGCAGAATCAGGCTGCCCATCACCGCGATCCCCGCCAACCCGCCGGCCATGGCCAGCGCAATGGCTTCCCACAGAAACAGCAGCAGAATCTGGCGCTGGGTCGTGCCCAGTGCGGTGAGCAGGCCGATTTCCGCCGTCCGTTCCCGCACCGTGGTGGTCATGATGGTGAGAATCCCCACCGCACCCACCAGTAGCGAAATGGCGCCCAGCGCGCCCACCGCCGCCGTCAGCACCGTCAGGATCTTGTCCAGGGTTTTCAGCATTTCATCCTGGGTGATCACGGTGAAATCCTCGTTGCCATGGCGCAGGATCAGCTCCTTGCGCACGGCCTCTGCCATCGCGGCCGAGGTCGTGCTGGTGGCAAACACCACATCGATTTCCATCAGCCCATCGCGATTGAACAGCGACATCGCCTTGTCCACGGGAATGAACACGATGTCATCCAGATCGAAGCCGAGCATCTGGCCTTTTTCCTCCAGCACGCCCACCACGCGGAAACGGATGCCACCCACGCGAATGAACTGGCCCAGCGGGTTGCGGTTGCCGAATAATTCCTGTTTCAGTTTGAAGCCGAGCACGGCGAAATTGCGACTGCGGCCGGATTCATCCCGTGGCAGCGAACTGCCCATGGCCAGCTTGAATTGCCAGGCGTCGTTGATGGCGTAGTTGGCCCCGATGATGTCGCTGCGGCGCGAGCGTTCACCTGCTTTCACCGTGCCGGCGCCTTGCACCACCGGCACCACATGCTCCACGTGAGGCAGGCGGGTGAGGGCGGCGGCATCGTCCAGGGTCAGTGGGCGATCGGTCTGCAACATGCCGCCCATGCCGCCGGTGACCGTCTTGCCCGGATTGATGGCGATGATGCGGGTGCCGAACTGCGAGAAATTCGTCATCACGTAGGAACGCACGCCCTCGCCGATGGAGGTGAGCAGGGCCACCGCCGCGATGCCGACAGCGATGCCCAATGCCGTGAGCACACTGCGCAGCGGACTGCTGACAACGCTACGCCACACCAGATTGAATACGTCGCGCCACAGCATGTCAGAGCCTTCCCTGCAGCGCGTTCACCGGTTCCAGTCGCGCGGCCCGCCGCGATGGCCCCCAGGCGAACAGCAGTGCTGTTGTCATCGCCGTCGCCACCGACAGCAGCAGCGCCCACAGCGGCGTGCGAAACGCAATGTCGCTGAACATCAGGCGGCCGGCGAGCAGCGCGCCTTCACTCACCAGCAAACCCAGTACCGCACCCAGTGCCGCCATCAACGCCGCCTCCACCAGAAAAATCTGCAGCACGTCGCGATCCGATGCACCGATGGCTTTCAGCAGGCCAATTTCCTTGGTGCGCTGGCTGACGGAAATCAGCGTTACATTCATGATCAGAATGCCGGCCACCAGCAGACTGATGGCACCGATGCCGCCCACTGCCAGCGTCATGGTATCCAGAATGTCGTTGAAGGCGCTCAGCATGGAGTCCTGGGTGATCACCGTGACGTCTTCTTCCTGCTCATGGCGGGCAATCATGGTGTCGATGACGCGCTTGCGGGTGGATTCGAGCTGCTCGCTGCCTTGCACTTCGATCATCACCCGCAGCAGCCCTTCCTGATTGAACAGGGCCTGGGCGCTGGCCACGGGAATGATGATTAGATCGTTCATATCCATGCCCAGGGCTTGTCCCTTGCTGTCCATCACTCCGATCACACGGAAGCGGTGGCCACCAGCTTTCAGCCACTGACCCAGGGCCGGGCGTTCGCCGAAGATTTCCTTTTTCACCTTGGAGCCCACGACAGCTACGGGGCTCGCAATGTCCCACGCCAGTACCGGCAGGGCACTACCCTGGCGAATCGGCAACTGGCGAATGGAAAAGTAAGACGCCGTGGTGCCGGCAATCATCACCTCGCGGTTGCGGCCGCCGAAGGAAATTTCACTGATGCCCACGATCAGTGGCGCCACCTGCTTCACGCCGGGCACGCGACGCAGTGCTTCGGCGTCCTGCAGCGTGACATCGCGGGGCGCTTCACCGGTGATGGGCGGCATGCCGCCGCTGGTTTCTTTCTTGCCGGGCATCATGATCAGGGTATTTTTCCCCAGCATGGAAAACTCCCCCAGCACGAACGACTTGGCGCCTTCCCCCAGACCGGTGAGCAGATTCACCGCCGCCACGCCGATCGACATCGCAATCAGCATCATCAGGGTGCGAAAGCGATGGCGGTTCAACACCTGGAAATCGAAGCGGAGCAGGTCGGCGGTGCGCATGGTTCAGGTTCCGTCGCTGTCGATGCGGCCATCCACCATGCGGATGCGACGACGCGCGCGCTGGCCCAGGGCCAGATCGTGGGTGACCACCAGCAAGGTAATTCCCTGCTGGTTGAGTTCTTCCAGCAGCGTCACGACATCCGCACCGGATTTGCTGTCGAGGTTGCCGGTGGGTTCGTCCGCCAGCAACAATTGCGGTTTCATGATGATGGCGCGGCCGATGGCTACGCGCTGACGTTGACCGCCGGATAGTTGATTGGGCAGATGGGTAGCGCGATCGGTGAGGCTCAGACGTTCCAGCATTTCATTCACCCGTGGTGCCCGATCCTTCGGCGGTACGCCCGCCAGCACCAGCGGCAGTTCAATGTTCTCCCGCGCGGACAGGCGATTCACCAGATGGTAGGACTGGAACACAAAGCCGATATGCTCGCGGCGATAGCGAGCACGCTCAGGCTCGCTCAACGTGGTGGTGTCGGTGCCTTCCAGCCGATAGTGTCCGTCATCCGGCTGATCCAGCAGCCCCAGCACATTGAGCAACGTGGATTTGCCGGAACCGGACGGGCCCATCACGGAAAGATAGTCGCCGCTTGCGATCGTCAGCGTCACATCGTCGAGGGCGTGAACCGCCTGATCGCCCAGCAGAAAGGTCTTGCTGATGTGCTCCAGCTGGATCATGGACTCACGTTCACCTTGGCGCCCGCTTCGGCGCCGGGCGTATCCAGCGTCAGCAAAACACGTTCGCCCGATTGCAGTCCTGCGCGCGCCTCTGTCCAGGTCCAGTTGGCGATGCCCGGCTCGAATTCCCGCTGCTCCAGCACGCCGTCGCTGGTCAGCACCAGCACCTGATTACCGTCAAAAATAGCTTCGGTGGGAACCCGCAGCACGTCAGCACGATCTTCCAGAATCACCTCGATGTCGGCGCTGTAACCCACCAGCAGTTTGATATCCTCGGACACGGATTCGAAGCGGGCCTCCACATCCACCGTGCGTGCCTGCTTTTCATAGTCCTGCACATAGGGCGCGATGCGACTCACGGTGCCCGTGAAAATCTTGCCGCGAAATGCGTCCAGCGAAATGCGCGCCGGCATGCCCACGGTGATGGCGGCGGCATCGACTTCATCGATCGGTGCGCGCACATACAGACAGTCATCTGCAATCAGATCCACCGCTGGCGGCGTGATGATGCCCGGCGGCGACGGCGTGACAAATTCGCCCACTTCGCCATTGATTTCGGCCACGATGCCGGCGAAGGGTGCCACCAGCTCGGTTTGCTTCAGCAACGCCTCCTGCAGATCCAGCTGGGCGAGGGCAGCCTGGACTTCCACCTTCGCCCGCTCGCAACTGTGTGCCGAGATTTCGGCCCGCGTGCGTGAAATATCCAGAGCATCGTCGGAAATCACTTTCTTGCGCGCGAGCGCTTCTGCGCGGGTGGCATCCCGTGAATCGCGGGCGGAACCATCGCAGATTTCCCGTACTGCCAGCTCCGCTGCGTTGAGTTGTGCCAGCGCCTGATCCCGGCGCGCTTTCTGATCCTCATTCCACAGACGCAGCAGTAACTGACCTTTCTCAACTCTGTCGCCGTTCTGCACATGCAGTTCTGCCACCGTGCCACCCGCTGTCAACGACAGTTTCGAACGCTGACAGGATCGAATCGTGCCGGCGCGGGTGTTGGCCACCAGCGCCTCTACCGATCCATTTGCCAGGGTGGCGACAGTCACCGACGGCACCTCCGGGCGGTTCAGCCACAGTACGATGCCACCCACCAGCGCGACCAGGATGACCAGAAAGACTGTTTTCTTCATGCAACACCGTTTTGTGGAGCGGATTAATTGGCGAATCTAACTGCTTTAAAGCTGCGGCAACCGGACACAAGTCAATTAGTTGGCACAGCTTACATTCTGACAAGAAACGCTACACGAAGGCCATACAATAGGGTATTTTCGCTGTCTACATTTTTAGGACAGGGTTCACTTTTGTAGTGTGAATGGGTGGTGGCATTGGTCAGTAGCCGGGTGACAAAGATCGTTTTCATGCTAATGGCATTGATCGTGTCGCGGATTGCTTTTGCCACCCAGCCCGATGGACAGGTTTCCTATTTTCGACTCGCGCCTGAATATCGCTCTCATGTTCAAACCGATCGCACAGCATCTGTTCAGCAGCTGCTGGGTGAATCCGGTGCTTGGGCGCAGCATCGGGGCACCAGCATCAACGTCGGCTACAACCAGCATCCCGTCTGGCTGCGCTTCGATGTCGACGTGCAAACCGGCCAGCAGTTGCAGACCTTGCTCGAGATCGGATCGCCGTTTCTGGATCGGGTGGATTTCTATCTGGTGGCCTGGCGTGGAAATCAGGCCGACATCCTGGATCGGCAGACCGGTGGCGATCACCAGGATTTTTCCTCGCGCCTGCATCAGCATCGTTACCCGCTGTTCATCGCCGGCTTCCCCGCGTCCGGTCAATACAGTCTGTTCATGCGCGTGGAATCCACCAGTGCGCTGATGTTTTCAGTGGCGTTGCACTATCGCGATGTCTTCTTCCAGCAGGAGATACGTGGCCAGGCTTTCTACGGCATCTACTTCGGGGTGATTCTGGTGTTGGGTTATTTCAACCTGATGCTCATGATGTACCTGCGCGAGCGCACCTTCCTGCACAACCTGTTCTTCCTCATTTCCATCGGCATTTACCAGGCGGCCCTGAGTGGCTTCGGCTACGCCTATCTCTGGCGTGGCAGCGTCATGATCAACGACCACGTGCTGGTGCTGTCAGCGGCGGCCAGTTTCTTCTTTGGCGGTATGTTTGCGATCCAGTTCATGGAGCTGAAAACCCGTTCCCTGCTGTTTTACCGGCTGGCGAATATCCTGATGGCCGGATTCGTGGTGCCGGTGCTGCTGACACCTTTCCTGCGCGAGCAGCTCAGTGTGATGGCGCTGCAGTTTCTGTCATCGCTGACGGCGCTTTACGCCTTCTTCGTGATGGGCCATCAGGTGCTGCATCGCAATCCCTGGGCGCTCTATCTGCTGCTGGGGTGGACAGTCACCATCGGCGGCTACTGCGTGTTCCTGCTGTCCATGTTCGATGTGCTGCCCTATGGCTCCTCGGTGCTCTATCTGCAGGCCATTGGCCTGGGGCTGGGGAATCTTCTGGTGACCACCGCCATTGCAGCCCGCGTGCGGCGTGAACGGGCGGAAAAGGTTTCCGCCATGCACCAGGCCCTGGAGCTGAGCCAGGAAGTGGCCCGCCTGACCCGGGAAAAGGAGCAGATCGAGAACGCCGCCAACCTGCAACTGCAGCAGGAGGTAGAGCAGAAGACCCGCGAGCTCAACGAAATGCTGGAGTACCTGCAGAATTCCAACCGGCGCCTGGAGCGGGATTCCCAGTCCGACCCGCTTACCGGCCTGCACAACCGCCGTTATCTGGACTCGGTGTTTCCCGACACCATCGACCAGTGCAAACGTCACCGCTCCAGCCTGGGTGTGCTGGTAATCGATGCCGACCATTTCAAGAAGATCAACGACAACTTCGGTCATCTGGCGGGGGATGAGGTTCTGCGCAAGCTGTCCACCATCCTGCAGAAATACTGCCGGCGCAATCTGGACATCCTGGTGCGCTATGGCGGGGAAGAATTCGTCATGCTGCTGCCGGCCACCGAGCTGGAAGGCGTCCTCAAGATCGCCGAAAGTATCCGCCACCACGTTCAATATGCCCAGTTCTGGTTCGACGACCAGCGGGTACCCGTCACCGTCAGCATGGGCGTCCATGTCTGCATCCCCCCGGTTCACGCCACCCCCGAGAACCTCATGCACAAGGCCGACGAGGCCCTCTACCAGGCTAAGAGCAACGGCCGCAACCGTATCGAAGTCTACAAGTCCCGCTTCGAGGTGGTGAAAGCCTGAGTCCAGTGGGCTTGAACCATGCTCCCCATCCTGGTGTCTCACAGTCTGCTGGCTGGTGTACGGCCTGGTTTGGCAGCCTTTACTCGGAAGCCCAGCAGTTGAGTTTTACAGGCCAGGCTGATTAAATGCCGGGTTCATCAAGGGCGTGACGCTGTGCCCGGATCAGAGACTGGAGCAATGAATGTTCAATAAGAGATTGTGTGCGAGTTTGGCAGCCGCACTCACGCTGGCCGCCTGCGGCGGTGGCGACGATAACAAGCTTTCCCGCGAATACGGGCTTCTTCTGCTGGTGAATGGCAGTCAGGTGATCACTGACAGAACCCTTACCCAGATACATTACGATCGTGAAGACCGGCCGAGTTTAGAAGACTGCCTCTTCACAGCGAAGAATGCGAACCTCATCGATATCGAGGTGCCAATATACGACAACTACGAAACGTTAGGCGGCGAAGCATCACCATACTGTGATGGTGAGCAGGTGGCTGTGACTCAGGGTCTGGTGTTTCAGATCCGCTTTTATAACAACACCTATGACGATTTGCCCATCACCTTTCGGGGCGCGGGGGTCGAGGTTCGTATTTATAACGAAAGCGATGAAGAGGTTTGGAATTCGCTGATTGTGGATAGTACTACAAGCTTTAGATACGGCCTGGGTACCTTTGATCCATTCAAAACTAATGCTCTGACGTTGAAAGCCCAAGAGGCATACCCGGTTCAACGGAACACTCCGCTAGGCTATCTGTTTTCGGGTGAGCGGAATTACGCGGATTCCGACCAGGATCCCACAACCTATAATTACGAGGCCGACCTCCAGGCGGTGGGTTGGAACAATAGTAATCCGTCGCAAAGCCAGTGTGAGCTGGCTTTAGAGTTGAAAGCAGGTACGAGGGTAGATGATATGGATACGCCGACCGACCCATCTGACGACGTGACGCGTCCTTACCAAAAGCCGTTTTGCCAGACCAATCCGCTGCCACCAGGGCTTTACCGTGTGCGGGTTGAATACAGCTTCACCCCCTACATCGAGCCGGTCGAGTTCTATGTCAACCTGGTAGCCGGATCTGCCTGAATGCCACCCGCGCCCTGGCAGGCCCTGATCAGTGGGCTTGTCCGCGGCGCGCACCAACAAATTATGGCTAAGGTTTAACTTCGGATCACCAGCTGGTATTGCCACCTTTATACGTTGCGGCGCGACCAATAATCAGGCGGCAATAATAGATAGCGCGGAGGGAAAAAGAAGGTTTCCGTCTCTGCGGCGGAAAACTGCCTTCCAGTCGGGGAAGGGCGAACTCTGCGGTGTCGAGCCTGCAACCGCGAGGGTGTGGACAAAACCGCTGCTGCAGCCAGCGTCAACCAGATGAGATGCCAGCCGCAGCCTTGCTTGCGATTAAGCGATCAGCTTATGAGTCGCTTCGTTGATGTCCTTGCCCAGGTAGTAGGTGCTGCTGAACATCGCAGGAATCATCAGCAGTCCGAACACCACCATGGTGAACAGGGAAGCGTCTACCAGGAACAAGCCCCAGAAACCGCCTACGGTCAGGGCCAGTACAGCCAGGAAAGAGACGCTGTCGACGGCCAGTTGACGAACTACAGTTGAATTTGCCATTTTCATACTCGAACTCCTCATGTGTTTCTGACACAACTCATCGCCAGATCTGCCTGCGTGCCGCCCCTTTCTGATGGAGTTCCCAGGGGCCGCGTCGTCAACCTCGTGAAATCACTTCAGTTGCGCGGACAGTTGTGCTTCTGATGAAGTCACGTGATTTAATCTAGTCCAGAAAGTTAGAATCTTCTTACTAAACCCGATTCTTTTCCGTGCCTTCATGTTTGCCACTATAGCATCGGTTAATCCAATTTCAAGGTTCTGCATGTGTGAAAATGTAACACTTGTAGAAAATGGTAACAGTGTCACAGGGTAAAACGGTGACAATTCCTCTTTTGGGATAGGTTTTTGGCTCTTTGGATGATGTATGAGCAAAGCACTGATCATGACGCTTTTGGTCACAGCGCCTGAGCTGTCCGGTCATTGTTTGGGTGGGGGAAAAAGAGCAAGGTATGCACCCTGAGTGTCCCGTGGGTCACGGACTCAAAACCGAAACTATGAGGAATGGTTGAATGACTACAGAAGCCTACGTCTTCGATGCCGTGCGTACGCCGCGTGGCAAAGGCAAAAAGGAAGGCACACTGCATGAAGTGAAGCCTGTCGATCTGGTGGTGAACCTGATGCACGCTCTCCAGGCACGCAATCCTGGCCTGAACACTGCGCAGATTGACGACATCGTACTGGGCATCGTGAGCCCGGTGGGCGATCAGGGCGCTGTGCTGCCCAAGACCGCCGCCATGAAGGCCAAGTGGGCCACTGAAGTCGCTGGCATGCAGATCAACCGTTTCTGCGCCTCCGGTCTGGAAACCGTCAACCTGGCAGCTCAAAAAGTGGCGTCCGGCTGGGAAGACCTGGTGGTGTGCGGCGGCGTTGAATCCATGTCCCGCGTTCCCATGGGCTCCGACGGCGGCGCCTGGGCGATGGACCCGCAGACCAACCTGATGACCGACTTCATCACCCAGGGTATCGGCGCGGATCTGATCGCCACTATCGAAGGTTTCTCCCGCGAAGACGTGGACACCTTTGCCTATAACAGCCAGATGAAAGCTGCCAAGGCTCAGGCCGAAGGCGCGTTCGCCAAGTCCCTGGTCCCCGTGAAGGACATGAACGGCATCACCATCCTGGCGAAAGACGAATACAACCGTGCCGACACCACGATGGAAGGCCTGGGCAAACTGCAGCCTTCCTTCCTGATGATGGGTGAAATGGGCTTCGACGGCGTTGCGTTGCAGAAGTACCACATGGTTGAGCGCATTAACCACGTTCACACGCCAGGCAACTCCTCCGGAATCGTGGACGGCGCATCCCTGGTGCTGATCGGTAACAAGGAAGCCGGTGCGAAGAACGGCCTGAAGGCGCGGGGCCGCATCGTTGCCACCGCCATCACCAGCACCGACCCCACCATCATGCTGACCGGTCCTGGCCCGGCCGCCGCCAAGGCGCTTAAGAAAGCCGGCCTGACCTACAAGGACATCGACCTGTTCGAAGTGAACGAGGCGTTTGCGTCCGTGGTCATGCGCTTCATGAAAGACAGTGGTGTGTCTGCCGACAGGATCAACGTCAACGGCGGTTCCATCGCACTGGGCCATCCCCTGGGCGCCACTGGCGGCATGATTCTGGGCACCGTGCTCGACGAACTCGAGCGGCGCGGTCTGAAGCGCGGTCTCTGCACACTCTGCGTGGGTGCAGGCATGGGTATCGCCACCATCGTTGAGCGTGTGTAAGCAGGATTCGGAGACTGACAATGACTGACCATATTCGTTACGAAAAAGACGCCGACAATATCGTCGTTCTGACCATGGACATGCAGGGCCAATCGGCCAATACCATGAACCAGAACTACCAGCAGGCGATGGATTCCTGCCTGGACCGCCTGGAAAAAGAAGAGAAGCTGGCCGGCGTGGTAATCACTTCTGCCAAGAAAACCTTCTTCGCTGGTGGCGACCTGAATGACCTGATCAAGGCCAGCCCGGAAGTGGCCGAGCAGTTCATGGAAGGCACCATGCAGGTGAAGCGTCAGCTGCGCCGCATCGAGAAGCTGAAGGCCCCGGTTGTGGCGGCCATCAACGGTGCTGCCCTGGGTGGCGGCTACGAGATCTGCATGGCGTGCAACCATCGTATTGCTATCAATGATCCCAAGACCAAGATTGGTCTGCCGGAAGTGACGCTGGGCCTGTTGCCGGGTGCCGGTGGTGTAGTGCGTCTGACCCGCATGCTGGGTCTGGAAGCGGCTGCGCCCTTCCTGATGGAAGGCAAGCAGGTGAGCCCGGAAGAAGCCAAGGCTGCGCGCCTGATCGACGATCTGGCTACCGACCAGGCCGACATGATCGCCAAGGCCAAAGCCTGGTGTAAAGCCAATCCCAACGCCGTTCAGCCCTGGGATGACAAGAACTACAAGGTGCCCGGTGGCACGCCGGCGTCTCCTGGCCTGGCCATGAAACTGCCGATCATCCCGGCCATGCTGAAGAACAAGACCAAGGGCTGCTTCCCCGCGCCCGAAGCCATTCTGAGCGCCGCTGTGGAATCCCTGCAGGTTGATTTCGACACCGCAATGAAAGTGGAAGCCCGCTACTTCACCAGCCTGGCCATTGGCCCGGTGGCGAAGAACATGATCAAGGCGTTTTTCTTCCAGCTGCAGGAAATCGGCAAGGGCGGCAGCCGTCCGAAAGGTTTCGAACACCACACTACCAAGAAAGTGGGCATCCTGGGCGCCGGCATGATGGGCGCGGGCATTGCTTACTCCAGCGCCATGTCCGGTATTGAAGTGGTGCTGAAGGACATCTCGCTGGAAGCCGCCCAGAAAGGTAAGGCGTACAGCGAAAACCTGCTGAAGAAGCGCGTCTCCAAGGGTTCTATGACCCAGGAGAAAGCGGACAAGGTCCTGTCCCTGATCAAGCCTACTGCCAGCGCCGACGATCTGGCTGGTTGCGATCTGGTGATCGAAGCCGTGTTCGAGAAGCGCGAACTGAAGGCCACCGTTACCAAGGAAGCCGAAGCCAAAATGCTGGCCACTGGCATCATGGCGTCTAACACCTCAAGCCTGCCGATCACTGGCTTGGCGGAAGCGTCCGTGCGTCCTGCCAACTTTATCGGCCTGCACTTCTTCTCGCCGGTCGACAAGATGCCGCTGGTGGAAATCATCTGCGGCAAGCAGACTTCTCCGGAAACCCTGGCCAAGTCCATCGACTACGTTCTGCAGATCAAGAAGACCCCGATCGTGGTCAACGATGCCCGCGGCTTCTTCACCACCCGTGTCATCGGCACCTACGTGAACGAAGGTCTGGGCATGCTGAAGGAAGGTCTGGCGGCGGCGTCTATCGAGATGGCGGCGGCGAAAGCCGGCTTCCCGGTGGGCACTCTGGCGATCTCCGACGAGCTGAACCTGCAGACCATGCGTAACATCAGCCTGGCGGCACGCGCGGATCTGGAAGCTCAGGGTCAGACGATGCCGGTCACGCCTTCCGAGGAAGTGATTGTGAAAATGCTGGATCTGAAGCGGGCTGGCAAAGCGGCTGGCGCCGGTTTCTACGACTATCCGCAGGGCGGCAAGAAGACGCTGTGGCCGGGTCTGAAAGAAACCTTCGGCGCTGGCAGCAAGCAGATTCCGTTCGAGGACATGCAGGAGCGTTTCCTGTTCATCCAGTCCCTGGAAACCGTGCGTTGCATGCAGGAAGGCGTGATCGAGAAAGTGGCGGATGCCAACATCGGCTCCATCATGGGGATCGGTTTCCCGGCCTGGACCGGCGGCGTGGTGCAGTACATCAACCAGTACGGCCTGCGCAAGTTCGTGGCCCGTGCGCAGGAGCTGGCTGCCCGCTACGGCGAGCGTTTCAACCCGCCGGCGCTGCTGATCGAAAAAGCTGAGAAAGACGAGATCTTCGAATAAGCAGTCGAAGAGCTTGCTCAAGAGACGGCCCGCCACAAGCGGGCCGTTTTCTTTTGTGCGACGCAAGTGGTTGATTATGCTCTGACGGTTGTTGGCTATAATTCCTCAAAGCCCTCCAACCTGAAGCGAAATCCGATGCGGCGCCAGTACTGCAAATTCCATCCCCTCGAACCGGCCCTGTGGTACAACCCCCGTTCCCACATGGCTTACTGCGAGCGTTGTGTCGACAGTGGCGAGACCCGTGGTGGACTGGGGCAGGCCCGCTGCTTTCTGAGTGGGGACGAGCTGCAGTATCTGGGCAGCGCTAATATTGCCAAACCGTTCTGGGAGAATCTGGGCCAGTTTTTCCGCTATCCGTTCAAGCCCGACAGCCTGATGATGATCGGGGTGTTTGTAGTGGCGTCCTGGGCGGTGCTGAGCATGGTGGATGCCACCGGCATTGTGTTCATGTTGCTGGGCGCACTGGTGATTCTGGCGTGCATCACCCGTTACGGATTTCTGATTCTGGAATTCACCGCCGAGGGGCGCGAGGCGCCGCCCACGCTGCAGGAAACCTTCGCCAGTGCGGGCTTTGAGGTGCTGTTCCAACAGGTGGCGGTGCAGGTGGTGTTTCTGGCGTTTCTGGTGGCGGTGCATCGGCTGGGCAGTGATTTTCTCGATGTCATTGCGCTGGCGCTGGTGGTGTTCGTTACGCCTGCGAGCCTGATGATTCTGGCGACTGACAAAAGCATCTCGCTGGCCATCAATCCTGCTTCGATCTGGCATCTGATCAGCAGTGTGGGCTGGTCGTATCTGCTGCTGTATGCGTTTCTGTTTCTGCTGTGGGGTGCCGAGGCGGCGTTCTTTGAGGTGTTTGCCGGCGAAATTGCGCCGCACTATTTCATCCCCGTATTTGTCGGTGTCACCCTGTATTTTCTGATGGTGGCGTACAACCTGATGGGGTACGTGATCTTTCAGTATCAGGCGGAAATCGGTTTTGTGGCGGAGGATCAGCAGGCGCGGGAAAAGCGTCGTGCCAGTGTTGACCCATTGGATGCTAGAGTGGAAGTACTCGTGAAAGAGGGGCGTTACGACAAGGCGGTAGAAGCGCTCAGCAAGCATCTGCGTTCGCAACCGGGTAGCCTGCGCCACCATGACAAATTGTCGCGTCTGCTGATCGCCATGGATGATCGGGAGCAGGCGTTGGCCCATGCCCAGGTTTATCTGGAAAGCGTGAACAAGCTGGGTGATGAGGCGCGCCTCTATTTTCTTTACAGCGATTATGAAAAGCTCGACAGCAAATTCATGCCCGAGCAGCCGTCGATCTGTCTGGCGCTGGCGCATCAGTTGTTTCGGCGCGGCAAGTTTCCCCAGGTCTGTCATTTGTTGGCCAATCTGCACAAGCGGGCGCCCAGTTTTGATCGCATTCCCGAGGCCTATCTGCTGATGGCGCAGACGCTGCTGGACGGGATGAAAGACACCTACAAGGCGTCGCAGTATCTGAAATTTCTCAAGGCCAAGTACCCGGAATGCAAGGAAAAATCCCAGGTGGATGCCTTGCTGGCCCAGTGCGGCAGTTGAAATCCCTCAGCGCTGCATCCATATCGCGGGGAACAGCTCGACGTTTCCGGTGATTTTTGTGGCAGAACATCTCGATCCTTCCCTGACCCTCGACAGTCCTTTCATTCATCCCACCCGCTACTGGCATGAAGTGGAGGGTGGCCGCATCCAGTGTGATGTGTGCCCGCGTGCTTGCAAGTTGCAGGAAGGACAGCGTGGTTTGTGTTTCGTACGCGCGCGGCTGCAGAATCAGATCGTGTTGACGACCTATGGCCGCTCCAGCGGCTTCTGCGTCGATCCGATTGAGAAAAAGCCGCTCAATCATTTCTATCCGGGATCGTCGGTGTTTTCGTTTGGTACGGCCGGCTGCAATCTGGCGTGCAAGTTTTGTCAAAACTGGGATATTTCGAAATCGCGGGAAATCGATACGCTGGCGAGCCAGGCGTCGCCGGAGATGATTGCCAAAGCGGCGCAGGATGCCGGCTGCAAAAGTGTGGCCTACACCTACAATGATCCGGTGATTTTTCAGGAATATGCGATCGATGTGGCGCAGGCCTGCCGCGAACGAGGCATCAAGTCGGTGGCCGTGTCGGCGGGCTATCACTCGCCGGAGGCACGACGCGAGTTCTATCAGTACATGGATGCCGCCAATATCGATCTGAAAGCCTTTACCGAAGATTTTTACTGGAAGCTCACCGGCGCCCACCTGAACAATGTGCTGGAGACGCTGGAATTCCTCAAACATGACACGAAAGTGTGGTTCGAGATCACCACGCTGATCATTCCCGGCCACAACGATGATACGAAGGAGCTGGAAGCGCTGGGTCGCTGGGTGCACGATCATCTGGGCCCGGATGTGCCGCTGCATTTTTCTGCCTTCCATCCGGATTACAAGATGATGGATGTGCCGCCGACGCCGCCCGCGACGTTGAGCCTGGCGCGTAAGATCGCGATGGAGCAGGGCTTGCGCTATGTCTACACCGGCAATGTGCATGACAAGGAAGGTGATTGCACGTTGTGTCATCACTGCGGTGAAAAACTGATTCAGCGGGACTGGTATCAGATTCTGGATTGGAATCTGGCGCCCGGTGCCCAGTGTCCTTCCTGCAAGACGCCGTTGGCCGGTGTTTTCGATGATCAGCCGGGCGACTGGGGCCGGCAACGGATGCGTGTGCAGTTTTGATCAGCGCACCACGTTGAAAGCGTTTTCTCCCGTTTGCGGCGTGCAGTGATTGCAGGACAGCGTTGTCACCTGTGCTCGCGCCGGCCCGTTCTGCGCCCACAGTAGCAGCGAGTCGAGTTTGTCCTGACTGCCTTGCGCTTCGAATTCCACATCACCGTTTGCCAGATTGCGTACCCAGCCGGTGAGGCCCAGCGCCTGCGCCTGTTCCTGGGTTGACGCCCGGTAATACACGCCTTGTACTCTGCCTTTCACGATGACATGTATGCGCCGTTGCTCCACATTGGCCTCCTTTGCCTTGGGCGGATAACAGAATTGGTTCTATAGTATGGCCAAAATTCATTTGACGTCATGGGGAATCTGCAAGGCATGAGTACCATTCTGATTACGGGCGCGTCATCACCAGATTCTGGACATCAACAACAAGGGCGTGCTGAACGGCTGCTATGCTGCGCTGCCCTATCTGAAACGCAATCCCGGTTCCCGTGTCATCAATATGTCGTCGGCTTCTTCGCTGTATGGCGTGCCGGGTTTTGCGACGTATTCGGCGTCGAAATTCTGGGTGAAGGGATTTACCGAGGCGCTGAGTGTGGAGTGGTCGCGCTTTGACGTGCTGGTGATGGATATCGAGCCGCCGTTTGTGAAAACGCCGATGCTGGCGGGCAAGCAGGCAAGGATCATCGAGCGGATGGGGGTGAACCTGACGGCCGATGATATTGCGCAAGCCGTATGGAGTGCGACCAGGGACACGCAGCAGCATCATCCGATAAGTACGCCATACAAACTGCTGCGCGGCTTGAGCAGGGCGCTGCCGGAATCGGCGACGCGGGCGCTGATCAAGTTGATGTCTGGATATTGAAACAAGCGGCCGGATGGGCGCAGTCTGCGCCATCCGGCCGTTGTGCAATCAGTCGATGAAAAAGTCCGGCGCCAGCTGATGCAGCTCCAGTGATTCATCCACCTGGTAGTGACGCAGGTTCGTGATGCCGGCTGCTGCCAGCACTTCGTCGTCAATGAAGAAATTGCCGGTGCAGTCGCGGCTGTTGCGTTTGAAGATCTCGTAGGCGGCGTCGGCCATGATCTCGGGCTTGCGCGAAAGGCGCACGGCCATGTCGCCGCCCAAGTGATTCTGCACTGCGGCAGTGGCGATTGCCGTGCGCGGCCAGAGCGCGTTGAAGGCAATCCCGTCGCGCTTGAATTCCTCTGCCATGCCCAGCACACAGAAACTCATACCGAATTTGGCCATGCTGTAGGCCAGGTGCGGCGCGAACCAGCGTTTGTTCAGGCTCAGCGGCGGCGCCAGATTGAGGACGTGGGGATTGGCGGATTTCTTCAGGTACGGAACAGCGAGCTTGGAGCAGAGAAAGGTGCCGCGGAAGTTGATCTGGTGCATCAGATCGAAGCGCTTCATTTCCACCTGCAGGGTGCCACTCAGATTGATGGCGCTGGCATTGTTCACCAGGATGTCGATACCGCCGAAGGTTTCCACGGCTTTGGCCATGGCCGCCGCCACCTGTTCTTCTTCGCGTACGTCCACCATCAGCGGCAGGGCCTTGCCACCGGCGGCCTCGATTTCCTCCGCTGCGGAATAGATGGTGCCCGGCAGCTTGGGGTGGGGATCGGTAGTCTTGGCAGCGACCACGATATTGGCGCCGTCGCGCGCGGCTTTCAATGCGATTTCCTTGCCGATTCCGCGACTTGCGCCGGTGATGAACAGGGTCTTGTTGGCCAGTGAGGTCATGATGTGTGCGTGCTCCTGTGGTGTTGATGGCTGGACTATAAACCGCTCCGGTCAGGCTGGAAACGCCCGTTGCGCGCCGGGTGAATGTTTTGTCATGCGCGGATGCCAAATTCAGTCTATTCCCTTCTGGGTAACGGCGGAGACCATTGCTGGGTAATGCCGGAATAAAGCTGCGGCATATCAATATTGTGATGTGTTTTTCCCGTCGTAATGATGCCGGGGAAGTCAACTGTGTGGAGGATCCCATGTTGCAGCATCCGATGGTGGATATTGACGGACTGTGCCGCCTGCAGGCGGGCCAGATCATGACGGTGCCGGTGCAGACGGTGTATGAAGGCTGGTCGGTGAAGCGATTGATGAGGTTTCTGCTGGAGGCGCGTATTTCGGGTGCGCCGGTGATAGCCAGCGATGGCGAGCTGGTGGGTGTGGTGTCGATTTCGGATATCGTGCGGTTTGAAAATCTGGGCCAGCAGGACAAGCTGGCGGCGGCGCGACTGGACTGTTACAACGAATACGTCGGTTACCAGCTGACTGAGGCGGATCTGAAATCACTGCTGGATCATGCCGATGAAAACTGTACGGTGAACGCGATCATGACGCCCGCGGTGATCAGCGTGAATCTGACGGCGACGCTACCGGAAATCGCCAGCATCATGCGCGAGCGCAATATTCATCGCGTGTTCGTGCAGGACAAAAGCCGGGTGGTGGGGGTGGTGAGCACGTCGAATATTCTGGAAGTGATCAGCAGGCTGTGCGATTGCACGCTGTGATATGAAGACCACTGGCGCCCGGGAATGGCGCCAGTGGTTCGCTGTGAGCCTCAGCGCAGGCCCTGGCTTACGGCCCACACTGCTGCTTCCACCCGGGAACGGAAATGCAGTTTCTTCAGCACCTTTTTAACGTGCACTTTCACGGTTCCCTCGGTGATGTCCAGCTTGCGGGCGATCATCTTGTTGCTGTCACCTTCGGCGATGGCCTGGAGGATCTGGATTTCGCGATCGGTGAGTGAATCCATGGATGGCGCATTTTCCTTGGGGCGACGGCTGATGGCCTGTGCCAGCGCGCTGCTGAGTTTTTCGCTGATGGGCATCTGACCGGACGCTGCCTTTTTGATGGCGGCCAGCAGATCTTCCGGTTCGATATCCTTCAACAGGTAGCCGTCGGCACCGGCCTTCAGTGCGGCAACGACATCGTCGTGATTGTCGGAGACGGTGAATACCAGCACCTTGGAAAAGATGTCCGCCATGCGCATGGCCTTGAGGGTGTCGATGCCGCTCATGCCGTGCATGTTCAGATCCAGCAAAATCAGATCGGGGTCGAGCGCCAGCGCCTGCTTGATGCCTTCATCACCGGAGGAGGCTTCGCCCACCAGTTTGAGTTCTTCGTCAAGCTCCAGTAATTGCGCCACGCCCCGGCGCAGCATGGGATGATCATCGATGATCAGTATGGTTGTGGGTTCAGACATAACTCACCTGTGAGGGAACGATGGAAGAATCTTCGTGTTTGTATTCCAGATAAACGCGGGCACCGCCCATGGGGGATTCGCTCAGCTGCAGTTCCGCGTTGAGATAGGATGCGCGCTCTTTCATGATGCTGAGGCCATAGTGGTGCTGCTTCTGGGTGTTCTTGGGCAGGCCGACACCATCGTCTTCGACGCAGAGCTGGATGATCTGATCGGGGGTGATGGAAAGCGATACGAGCACGGTATTGGCCTGGGCATGTTTGAGGATGTTGGACAGTGCCTCGCGCACGATTTGCAGCAGATGAATCTCTTCGTTGGGTGTCAGTTTGGTGTCACGCAATCCGTAGTCCAGCTGAACGTCCACATCTCCGCGCTGGGAAAATTCCGCCACGGTGCCGCGCAGGGCGGGTTCAAGGCCGGGATCGCTGATCTTCAGGCGGAAAGTGGTCAGCAGCTCGCGTAACTGTTTGTAGGCGCCATTCAGACCATCGCGAATGTCGTCCACCACATCATCCACCTGCTGGCGAGGGGCGTTCTTTTCCTGCAGCATTTTCCAGCGGCCGATCTGGAATTTCAGATACGACAATGACTGGGCCAGGGAATCATGCAGGTCGCGGGCGATGGCGGCGCGTTCTTCCGCCAGCATCAGCCGGCTTTCGTTTTCGGCCTTGCGTTCCAGGCTCAAGGCAGTGGCGATGGTGTCCGAGATGGCGTTGAACAGGTCAATCTGCCAGGGTGCCAGCACATGGCCGGGCAGGGGTTCGACAAACAGAATGCCATAGCGCTTTCGATTGAGGCGGATGGGAAAGGCGGGATCTTTGATGTCAATGCCGAAGTTTGCCTGGCGCACGGAATGCAGATAGCAGTCATCGCAGTTGGATTCGATGCAGCGTTCGTCGGCTTCGGTGTCGGTGAAAAACAGCGGCGTCATACCGTTCTCATTGTTTCGGTCATCCAGGCAGACGGAAATGTGCTTGACGCCCGTCGTGCGCATCAGTTCCAGCGTGATTTCGCCCAGAGCTTTGTTGGAATAGGGCAAGACCGAAAGCCGGCGTGCGGCATTGTACATCAGTTGTAGGGACTGGTTGCTGCGCATCAGTTCCGCTGTCTTGTCGTTGACCTTCTTCTCAAGGTCTGTGTACATGCGGTTGAGTTCCTGGCTCATCTGGTTGAAGGTATCTGCCAGCTGCCCCAGTTCGTCATCCATTTCATGTTCCAGCGCCACCGAAAAATCACCTGCACGAATGCGTTCTGCTGCATTGAGCAGTTTGCGCAGGGGCGTCACGATGCTCGTGTTGAGCTTGTACATCGCCACGAAGATCACAATGATGGTGAGAAACATGCTGGCGCCCTGAATGGCCAGCAGAAAGCGGATTTTGTCTTCACTGTCGATCTGCAGACGCAGCACCATCTTGTCGGCATTTTGCACCAGGGATTCCAGATAGGCATCGTAGAACGTGCGCAAGCCATCCCGGGACAGGCTTTTGTCATAAAACGCCGGTTCGATCTGATTGTGCCAGCTGGACACGATCTGGCTGTAGAGCGCGTAAACTTCGTCCTCCCGGTGATACTGCAGCACGCGGGTCAGGTCATTGCTGTGCAGCTTGCTGCTGATAACGGCAGCCTGTTGTTGCAGTCCGGACAGCGATATGTCCTGTTCATTCTTCTGCAGCAGGTAACCGAGGCGGGTGGCATGTAATCGCAGGGAGCCTGCGATATTGATGGCGGCAGCATCGCCCTGGGCGCGATCGGCGACGATGACCGAGGCAAAGATGTTGAGCAGGGCAATCAGCGTGATGCTGGCCATGGCCAGTCCGCCGCGCGCAATCAGGGAATTTCTCAGCCAGTCGAACATGCGTCTTCACGTGTTGTGAGTGGTATTTTCATTGTATCGGATCTTTGCCTGGATGGATGCTACTCCCGTTGTCTGCCATTGCAGGAAATGTTCCGCAATATGCTCGCTTGTCTTTGATTATACGCTTTTCCAATCAATTGGTTAGACGGGTTACGTGTTCTACCCACAAGGTGGTATCGGCACTTTTCTCTGATGGTTTTGCCTTTGCAAAGGCTGATGCGAGTCAACTAAATCCGGTATGTGCAGCTCTACAGTCCGCCCTGAAAAGATTGCAGGGGTGGAGGGGAATATGCAGCACGCAGTGGCAGGAAGTTCAACCCGGATACTCAGTGTCAGTACGTTCACATTCACGGTTTGCTTCGCAGTGTGGACGATCTTCGCCATCATCGGCGTGAAAATCAAAGAAGAGCTCGGCCTCAACGATACCCAGTTTGGTTTGCTGGTGGCGATGCCAATCCTAACGGGCTCACTGATCCGCCTGGCGCTGGGGATCTGGACCGACCAGATCGGCGGTCGCATCGTGCTGGTGTCGGTGATGCTGGCCGCGGCTGCTTCAACCTATCTTCTCACCACCGTCAACACCTATGAAATGTACCTGCTGTGCGCGCTGGGGGTTGGCATCGCCGGGGGTTCGTTCTCGGTGGGTATTGCCTATGTCAGCCGGTTCTTCCCCAAGGAAAGGCAGGGCACGGCGCTGGGTATTTTCGGCATGGGCAATATCGGCGCAGCGGTCACCAAGATTCTGGCGCCGCTGGTGATGGTGGCGATGGGTTGGCACGCGGTAGCGCAGATGTGGGCGGCGGCGCTGGTGATCACTGCGGTGTTGTTCTGGTTTCTCACTGAAGACGATCCGGATCTGCAGCGTCGCAAACGCGAAGGCGTGAAAGCCGAACCTTTTCTGAAACAGCTGGAGCCTTTGAAGAACATTCAGGTGTGGCGTTTTTCCCTCTACTACTTCTTTGTGTTCGGCGCGTTCGTGGCGCTGGCGCTGTGGCTGCCCCGTTATCTGATTGGTGTGTACGGCCTGGATATCAAAACCGCTGGCTTGATCGGTGCCGCCTACTCGATTCCGGCTTCCTTGTTCCGTGTGCTGGGTGGCGTGTGGTCGGACAAGTATGGCGCGCGCAAGGTGATGTACTGGACATTTATCGCGTCGGTGATCTGCACCTTTCTGCTGTCGTATCCAGCCACTGAGTATGTCGTGCATGGCGTGAAGGAGGACATCCGCTTTGAACTGGCGTTGGGTGTGGTGCCCTTCACTGCGCTGGTGTTTGTGCTGGGGTTCTTCATGTCACTGGGCAAGGCGGCTGTGTACAAGCACATACCGGTTTACTACCCGGATCGGGTTGGTTCGGTCGGTGGTGTAGTGGGCATGATCGGCGGGCTGGGTGGATTCATTCTGCCGATCCTGTTCGGCGTGCTGAATGACCTGATCGGTGTATGGACCAGTTGTTTCATGCTGCTGTTCGTGATCGTCAGCGTGTCGTTGATCTGGATGCACTCCGCCATCCGCGCACTGGAAAAAGAACAACATCCCGAACTTGCACAGCCGCAGGATCTGCCGGAAGCCGGTGCACTGCGCAACTGATCGTTACAGGAGAGACATCATGTCAAGTGTAATCACCCAATGGCGCCCCGAGGATTCCCGCTTCTGGCAACACCAGGGGCGCGGCATTGCCACGCGCAACCTGTGGATCTCGATTCCCTGCCTGCTGCTGGCGTTTGCAGTGTGGATGGTGTGGAGCGCCGTCACCGTGCGTCTGAACGCCATCGGCTTTGCCTTCACCACTGATCAGTTGTTCTGGCTCGCAGCATTGCCAGGGCTTTCGGGCGCTACCTTGCGAATCTTCTACTCCTTCATGGTGCCTATTTTCGGTGGCCGCAAGTGGACGACGCTCTCCACTGCATCGCTGCTGATTCCCGCCGTATGGATGGGTTTCGCAGTGCAGAATCCGGAAACGCCTTACGCAGTGTTTGTGGTCATCGCGCTGTTGTGTGGCTTTGGTGGTGGCAATTTTGCGTCCAGCATGGCGAACATTTCGTTTTTCTATCCTAAAAGCCAGCAGGGTACCGCGCTGGGGCTGAATGCCGGTCTGGGAAATCTGGGTGTTAGCGTGATGCAGTTTATCGTGCCACTGGTAATAACCGGTGCCATCTTTGGCACTTACAGTGGCGCAGGTCAGCCGTTGTCGAATGGCGAAGTGCTGTTTCTGCAGAATGCCGGGTTTATCTGGGTGCCGTTTCTGCTGATCTGTACGGTGGCTGCATGGTTCGGCATGAATGATCTGGCCGAAGCCCGTGCCTCGTTCAAGGAGCAGGCGGTTATTTTTCGCCGCAAGCATCAGTGGCTGATGAGCTGGCTCTATATCGCTACCTTCGGTTCCTTCATCGGATTTGCCGCCGGTTTTCCCATGCTGATCAAAACCCAGTTTCCCGAGGTGGATGCGCTCAAGTTTGCGTTTCTTGGCCCGTTGGTTGGTGCGCTGATCCGTCCCATCGGTGGCTGGCTGTCGGACAAGCTCGGTGGCGCGCGGGTGACGCTATGGAACTTCGTGGTGATGATCGCTGCTGTACTGGGCGTGCTGTACTTTTTGCCATCTGGCGGCGGAGCCAATTTCTACGGCTTTCTGGCGATGTTCATGATTCTGTTTGTTACCACGGGCGTTGGCAATGGCTCCACGTTCCGCATGATTCCGGTGATCTTCCGCAGCGAGTGGGAGCGTCGCGTAGCAGGCGACAGCAGCAGGCTGGAACAGGCCCGCAAGGAAGCTGGCAAGGAATCCGCTGCCACGCTTGGCTTCAGTTCTGCGCTGGCCGCCTATGGCGCGTTCTTCATTCCCAAGGCTTACGGCTCGTCGATCGCGTGGACCGGCGGGCCGGAAGCGGCACTGTATGTGTTCATGGCTTATTACGTCAGCTGCATTTTGGCCACCTGGTACTGGTATGCGCGCAAGAATGCCGAAGTGCCTTGCTGAGGGGCAGGGGCCAACCGATTTCAATTTCAAGGTGTAGAGGAAATCAACATGAGTCACTTTCTGGATCGCCTGCAGTTCTTCAAGAAGAACCAGGGCACCTTTGCGGATGGTCACGGTGTGGTGACCAACGAAAGCCGCGCCTGGGAAAATGCCTATCGACAACGCTGGCAGCATGACAAGGTGGTGCGCTCCACCCATGGTGTTAATTGCACCGGTTCCTGCAGCTGGAAAATCTACGTCAAGAATGGTTTGGTGACCTGGGAAACCCAGCAGACGGACTATCCGCGCACGCGGCCGGATCTGCCCAATCATGAACCCCGTGGATGCCAGCGGGGAGCCAGTTATTCCTGGTATCTGTACAGCGCCAATCGTCTGAAGTACCCGCTGGCACGCAAAAAGCTGCTGCAGTTGTGGCGGGATCTGCGCAAGCACAATGCGCCGGTGGATGCCTGGCGTGCGATTGTGGAAGATCCGGTGCGTGCGCAGCAGTACAAGCAGGCGCGCGGCATGGGCGGCTTTGTGCGTTCATCCTGGAACGAAGTGAATGAGATCATTGCGGCCGCCAATGTCTACACGATCAAGAAATACGGCCCCGACCGCATCATTGGATTCTCGCCGATTCCTGCCATGTCCATGGTGTCGTACGCCGCGGGCTCACGTTATCTGTCGCTGATCGGCGGTGTGTGCATGAGCTTCTACGACTGGTACTGCGATCTGCCACCGTCGTCACCGATGATCTGGGGCGAGCAGACTGACGTGCCGGAATCCGCCGACTGGTACAACTCCAACTACATCATCGCCTGGGGCTCCAACGTGCCGCAGACGCGCACGCCCGACGCCCACTTCTTTACCGAGGTGCGCTACAAGGGCACCAAGACGGTGTCGATCACGCCGGACTATTCCGAAGTCGCGAAGCTCACCGACATCTGGCTCAATCCCAAGCAGGGCACCGATGCGGCCCTGGGCATGGCGTTCGGTCATGTGATCCTGAAAGAATTCCATCTGCAAAATCCCAGTGAATATTTTACGGATTACTGTCGCCGCTACAGTGATATGCCGCATCTGGTTTTGCTGAAGCAGCGCGCCGATGGCAGTCATGAAAGTGGCCGCTTTCTGCGTGCGAGCGATCTGGCAGCCAATCTGGGCCAGGCCAACAATCCGGAGTGGAAGACCATCGCCATCGACGAGGATTCCGGCCAGCTGGTGGTGCCCAATGGCGCGATTGGATTTCGCTGGGGCGAGCAGGGTGGCAAGGGTAAGTGGAATCTGGAAGCCCGCGAAGGTGGACAGGACGCAGAGGTGAAACTCCAGCTGTCGCTGCTTGGAAAACAGGATGCCGTGGCGGAAGTGTGCTTTCCCTATTTTGGTGGCATCGAGAACGAGCATTTCACGGCCAACAAGCAGCAGGACATTCTCAAGCGCAATGTGCCGGTGAAGAAAATCACGCTGGCCGATGGCAGCGCAGCGCTGGTGGCCAGTGTGTTCGATTTGCTGGTGGCGAATTACGGCATCGACCGTGGCCTGGGTGGTGAGCATGTAGCGTCATCCTACGATCAGAACGTGCCGTACACGCCGGCCTGGCAGGAAAGCATTACTGGCGTGCCGCGCGCACGGGTGATCCAGGTGGCGCGGGAATTTGCCGACAACGCCCACAAGACCAAGGGTCGCTCCATGATCATCGTAGGCGCGGCAATGAACCACTGGTATCACATGGACATGAATTATCGCGCGCTGATCAACATGCTGATCATGTGTGGTTGCGTGGGCCAGAGTGGCGGCGGGTGGGCGCATTATGTCGGACAGGAAAAACTGCGTCCGCAAACCGGCTGGACGCCACTGGCGTTTGCGCTGGACTGGAACCGTCCGCCGCGGCAGATGAACAGCACGTCGTTTTTCTACGCGCACACCGATCAGTGGCGTTATGAAAAACTGCAGGTGCAAGAAATTCTGTCGCCACTGGCCGATCCTGAGGAGTGGAAAGGCAGTCTGATTGATTTCAATGTGCGCTCCGAACGCATGGGCTGGCTGCCCAGTGCGCCCCAGCTTGCGTGCAATCCGCTGGAGTTGACCAAAGCTGCAGCCAGCGTCGGCAAGGATGCAAAAGACTATCTGGTGGAACAGCTCAAGTCCGGCCAGGTGAGTTTCGCCTGCGAAGATCCCGACGCGCCGGAAAATTTTCCGCGCAATCTGTTTATCTGGCGCTCCAACCTGTTGGGTTCCAGCGGCAAAGGTCATGAATATTTTCTCAAGCACCTGCTCGGCACCAAGCATGGCGTGCAAGGCAAGGATCTGGGCGAGGAAGGTGGCGAAATGCCGCTGGAAGTGAAATGGCACGACAAAGGGCCGGAAGGCAAACTGGATCTGCTGGTGACGCTGGATTTTCGCATGTCCACCACCTGTCTGTATTCCGACATCGTGTTGCCGACTGCCACCTGGTATGAAAAGAACGATCTGAATACGTCGGACATGCATCCGTTCATTCATCCGCTGTCAGCCGCCACAGATCCGGCCTGGGAATCCCGCACCGACTGGGATATCTACAAAGGGATCGCGAAGAAATTCTCTGAAGTGGCGCAGGGTGTGCTGGGCGTCGAGAAGGACATCGTTGCGGTGCCGACGCTGCACGACACGCCGGGGGAACTGGCCCAGGCGCTGGACGTGAAGGACTGGAAAAAAGGCGAGTGCGATCTGATTCCCAACAAGACCGCACCGAACTTCGTGGTGGTGGAACGGAACTATCCCGACACCTACAAGAAGTTCACTTCGCTCGGCCCGCTGCTGAATAAGCTGGGCAATGGTGGCAAGGGCATCAACTGGAATACCGATGATGAAGTGGCGTTCCTGAAAAGGCTGAACTACGAAGTGACTGAAGAAGGTGTCAGCAAGGGGTGCGCCAGAATCGAAACCGACATCGACGCCGCAGAAGTGATCCTGAGTCTGGCGCCGGAAACCAACGGCAACGTGGCGGTGAAATCCTGGGAAGCGCTGGGCAAGATTACCGGCCGTGATCACAGACATCTGGCGGAACCCAAACACGAGGAAAAAATCCGCTTTCGCGACATCCAGGCCCAGCCACGCAAGATCATTTCGTCGCCCATCTGGAGTGGTCTGGAAGATGAACATGTCAGCTACAACGCCGGCTACACCAACGTGCATGAATTGATTCCATGGCGTACCCTTACCGGGCGTCAGCAGTTCTACCAGGATCACAAATGGATGCTGGCGTTCGGCGAAGGCTTTGTCAGTTATCGCCCACCAGTGAACATGAAAACCGTAGCGCCGATCCTGAATCGCAAGCCCAACGGCAACAAGGAAGTGGTGTGTAACTGGATCACGCCACACCAGAAGTGGGGCATTCACTCCACCTACAGCGACAACCTGCTGATGCTGACATTGTCGCGGGGCGGCCCCATCGTGTGGATGAGCGAAACCGACGCGAAAAAAGGTGGCATCGAAGACAATGACTGGATCGAAGTCTTCAACATCAACGGTGCCATCGCCTGTCGCGCAGTGGTGAGCCAACGGGTGCCGGAAGGCATGGTGATGATGTACCACGCCCAGGAAAAAATCGTGAACACACCAGGCTCGGAAATCACTGGCACACGGGGCGGCATTCACAACTCGGTGACTCGCACCGTAACCAAACCTACTCACATGATCGGCGGTTACGCGCAGCTGAGTTACGGATTCAACTATTACGGCACCGTGGGTGCCAACCGTGATGAATTCGTGGTGGTGAGAAAGATGAACAAGGTGGACTGGCTCGACGGCCCCAACGGCGATCAACTTCCACAACCTTTGCAAACCCTGTAGTTGGAGGCTCTGCATATGAAAATCCGTTCACAAATCGGTATGGTGCTGAACCTGGACAAATGCATCGGCTGTCACACCTGTTCCGTTACCTGCAAGAATGTCTGGACGTCCCGCGAAGGCATGGAATACGCCTGGTTCAACAACGTCGAAACCAAACCTGGCGTGGGCTATCCCAATGAATGGGAAAACCAGAAGAAGTGGAAAGGCGGTTGGGAACGAAAATCCGACGGCACCCTGCAACCGCGCATCGGCGGCAAGCTCAAGGTACTCGGTAATATCTTCGCCAATCCCGATCTGCCTCAGATCGACGATTACTACGAACCGTTCACCTTCGATTACCAGAATCTGCACACCGCACCGGATTCCAAGCATCAACCCACCGCGCGACCGCGTTCCCTGATTTCTGGCGAGCGTATGCAGAAGATCGAAACCGGCCCCAACTGGGAAGAAATTCTCGGCGGTGAATTCAGCAAGCGCAGCAAGGATCAGAATTTCGAGAACGTGCAGAAGGATATCTACGGCCAGTTCGAAAATACCTTCATGATGTACCTGCCGCGTCTGTGTGAGCACTGCCTCAATCCTACCTGCGCGGCTGCGTGTCCTTCCGGCGCCATCTACAAGCGGGAGGAAGACGGCATTGTGCTGATCGACCAGGATAAATGCCGGGGTTGGCGCATGTGCATTTCCGGCTGCCCGTACAAAAAGATCTACTACAACTGGAAGTCCGGTAAGTCAGAGAAATGCATCCTCTGCTATCCGCGTATCGAGGCAGGCCTGCCCACGGTATGCTCGGAAACCTGCGTGGGCCGCATTCGCTATCTGGGTGTGCTGCTGTACGACGCTGATCGCATCAAGGAAGTGGCAGCGTCCGGCTCCGAGCAGGATCTGTACGAGAAGCAGCTGGAAATTTTCCTCGATCCCTTCGATGACAGAATCATCGCGCAGGCGAAGAAGGACGGCATTCCCGACAGCGTGATCACGGCTGCCCAGCAGTCGCCGGTGTACAAGATGGCGGTTGACTGGAAGCTGGCGCTGCCACTGCACCCGGAATACCGCACTTTGCCCATGGTGTGGTACGTGCCTCCGCTCAGCCCGATCCAGTCCGCTCACGAGGCAGGCCATATCGGTTCCAGCGGCGTGATTCCCGATGTGAAATCGCTGCGCATCCCGGTGAAGTATCTGGCTAACCTGCTCACTGCCGGCGATGAAAGACCGGTTGTGCGGGCGCTGGAACGCATGCTGGCCATGCGTGCCTACATGCGTGCCAGCCAGGTGGAAGGCGTGAAGGATCTGGCGGTGCTGGAACAGGCCGGCTTGAGCGAATCCCAGGCGCTGGAAATGTATCGCTACCTGGCCATCGCCAATTACGAAGATCGCTTTGTGATTCCCACCAGTCACCGGGAAGAAGCGCTGGCCGCGTTTCCGGAGCGGGGCGGTTGCGGTTTCACGTTTGGCAATGGCTGTTCCGATGGCAACAGCGAGGTCAACATGTTCGGCGGACGCAAAACCAATTCCGCGATCATCAAAACCTGGAATATGGAGTGATCCCATGCGCATTCTCACGCTCATCTCACGCCTGCTGGATTACCCTGATCCGCTGTTGTGGCATCATCGCAATGATCTTATTGCCGAAATCCGGCTGGCCCGTACATCCCTGCCGCGCTCCGCCGATGCATTGATCGCATTTGTGAAAATGCTCACCGATCGCAATCCAATGGATGCGCAGGAAGATTACACCGCGCTGTTTGATCGTGGCCGTTCGCTGTCGTTGCTGCTGTTCGAGCACGTGCACGGCGATTCCCGTGATCGGGGTCAGGCCATGGTGGATCTGATGGATCTGTACCAGCGTCACGGGTTCAGCATCGCGGTACGGGAATTGCCCGATTACATTCCGCTGTTTCTGGAATTTCTGGCCTCGCGTCCGCTCAGTGATATTCAGGAATGGCTCGGCGATGCCGGGCACATTCTGGCGTTGCTGGCCACCCGGTTGCGCGAACGCCAAAGTCCCTATGCCGTGCTGTTCGACGCGCTGCTGGAAATCGGTCAGGTGCAAACGGATACATCAAAACTGCAGGTCACGGTGCAAGCCGAAGTGCGCGACGACACGCCTGCTGCCATGGACAAACTCTGGGAAGAAGAAGCCACCACGTTCGGCGGCGGTCAGGCGGGTGGTTGCAACGCGCAACAGCCACTGCCTGCCGATTCCCTGGCCGCCGTGAAATGGGTGGAAGGCACCCGGCCACCGCACCCGTCCCACTCACAGGTTGCAACCCGCTGATCAGCGCGGAGGAACTCAGCATGAATACATTCTTTTTCGGCATCTATCCCTACATCGCCATCGCAGTCTGCCTGATTGGATGCTGGGCGCGCTTCGATCGTGACCAGTACACCTGGAAGGCCGGCTCCAGCCAGCTGTTGCGCACGCGCAATTTCCGCATCGCCAGCAATCTGTTTCACGTTGGCATTCTGTTTATTCTGGCAGGCCATTTCGTGGGGCTGCTGACACCGGCGTCGATCTATCATCATGTCATTTCCACCGAAGCCAAACAGCTGCTGGCGATGGTGTCCGGTGGATTTTTTGGACTGGTGTGTCTGGCGGGGCTGTGCATGTTGATTCTGCGGCGCATGCAGGATCCGCGCATTCGCAATACCGGGAGCAAGGGGGATCTGACTCTGCTGCTGTTGCTGCTGGCGCAACTGTTGCTGGGACTGGGCACCATCGTCGCGTCCACGCAACATCTGGATGGCTCGGTGATGGTGATGCTGGCGGACTGGGCGCAGTACATCGTCACGCTGCAAGGCGGTGCGGCGGCAAGCGCGATCGAACCGGTGGGCTTCATCTACAAGTTGCACGTCGTACTGGGGATGACGTTGATCCTGCTGGTGCCGTTCACGCGACTGGTGCACGTGATCAGTGCGCCAGTCTGGTATCTGGGACGCCGCTATCAAGTGGTGCGGCAGAAGACTGCACAAAGATAATGTCCACACAAAATTCTGCCAATTGAAATAAATCCTTTCTCATATTGAGGCTATTGCAGAAAAAGCGCCGCTGTTGCGACATCAACGTTGCAACAGCGGACAATCTTTCCTACTTTTACCAACAGACCGCTGCGAAATGGCCGGACGCCATGTCGAAGCTGTTCTGTGCCCGCACGCACAGCGCTCGCATCCCGTTTGAACCGAATTGCCTGTTAAAGGAATAACGTGATTGTCACTCGCTTCGATCGACGCCGCTCCTCCGCCCCTGCGCTGATGTTGTTGCTCGCCGCCGCCCTCGGCAGTGTGCTTGCTGTTTCGCTGGCCGTTTATTCCGCGGTCTGGGCCAGCGCTCCTCTGGTTATCGCCATCATTGCCATCGGCATCGCCGCACGGCTGCATGTCCGCACTGATCACAAGCTGATTGCCCTGCGCGAAGTGCTCGATGCATCGCCGTCGGGCATTCTGTGCGTGGATACCCAGGGCGTCATCCAGTATGCGAATCCCACCGCCTGTGCCATCTTCTGCTACACGGTGGACTCGCTGGTGGGAACCTCGGTAGAAGACCTGATCCCCTTCGATATTCGTGCGCGGCATCCCCAGCTGCGCAGCAGTTTCCTCAAAGAGCGTCGCAGCCGTCGCATGGGTGAGGGCCGCGACATTCGTGGCGTGACCCGTGACGGTCTGGAAATTCCGCTGGAAATCGGCCTCACGTTTTTAGGCGAAGGCGATAACGCCCTGATCATCGTTGGCGTCATCGACATCCGCGCGCTGAAGGAAGCGCAGGAGATCATCAATCGGCAGAACACCAATCTGGCACGTTCAGTGCGCGAGCTGGAGCAGTTTGCCTTCGCCGCGTCCCACGATCTGCGCGAGCCGCTGCGGAAAGTCATGAACTACATCGAAATTCTGCAGGAAGACTATGAGGCAGTAGTGGATGACGATGGCAAGGCTGTACTGAATTCCATGGGCGGTGCCGTGCAGCGGATGGAAGGCCTGCTCGACAGCCTGCTGAACTATTCCCGCATCACCACCAAGGCCCAACCCTTCGAAGCCGTGCCGCTCAACAGCATACTGGCCGACGTGCTGGAAGACATGTCACTGGCCATCAGCGATGCCCAGGCAAAAATTGAAGTGGGCGCGCTGCCGGTGGTGCTGGGGGATCGCAATCAGCTGCGGCAACTGTTCCAGAACCTGATTTCCAACAGCCTGAAATATCATCGGGAAGATGTCAGGTCCCATGTTCACATCCATGCCCGCAACGACAGCGCGCCGAACGATGATAAATCCCTGTGCTGTATTGCTGTGAGCGATAACGGCATCGGTTTTGATAACCGCTACAACGAACTGATTTTCGATGTGTTCAAACGCCTGCACGGCCGTGACAAATATCAGGGTACCGGCATGGGGTTGGCCATCTGCCGCAAAATCGTTGAAAGACATGAAGGTTTTATTGTGGCCAACGGTCAGCCTCAGCAGGGCGCAGTGTTTTCGATCTGGTTGAAGCAACTAAAGGCTCGTTAGAAGCGTTAGATAAAACAGAAGGGAATATGTGAATAATTAACAGTGAGGGAGGCGGCTGCACGATGGAAAGCGAACATTTTGTGTACGATACTGAAGTCATCATCGTGACCCAGGTCACGCGGAAGGAGGAGTCGCCGTGATGCTCATGACTGACGCCAACGCGGAATCAGTGGGTCTGACACCGATTCTGATTGTGGATGATGACGTGGAAGACGTGCATTTCATCAAGCGCGCTTTCAAAAAGAACAAGGTGGAAAATCCCCTGTTCTCGGTTTTGTCGGGCGAAGAGGCGCTGGAGTTTCTGCAGCGCTCTGAACACGAACATGCCAGCTATCCTGGCTTGATGCTGCTGGATCTCAACATGCCCGGTGTGGGCGGTATGGAAACCCTGCAGCGTATCAAGCGGCACGAGGAATGGCGCAAGATTCCCGTGGTGGTGTTCACCACATCAAAAGCCCAGGAGGATATCGATACCTCCTACCGGCTGGGTGCCAACAGTTTCATCAGCAAGCCTTTTGGACTGGAAGGCCTGGTCGGTGTGGTAGCGAACATCTGCCAATACTGGTTCAGCGTGTCAGCATTGCCTTCAACTTCAAACGAGTGATGCAATGGAATCACAACTTCAAAGAGCGCCGGTCAACCAGAACGACCAGACGTTGAAATTGCTGCTGGTGGACGACGATGCCGAGGATCTGTATTTCCTCAAGCGTCTGCTCGCCAAATCCGGCCGCAAGCACAACGTGATCGAAGCCAGCAATGTGGATCAGGCAGTGGCGCAGTTGCAGCAACTGCCCGACATCGTGCTGCTGGATTACCATCTTGGCGACCAGAACGGTTTCGATTTTCTGGGCCACATGCAGCGCGCCGGCTGCAATCTGCCGGTGATCATGCTCACCGGGGTGGACAACGACGAACTGGATCAACTCGCGCTCACCAAGGGTGTGGCGGACTTTCTGCCCAAGCGGGTGGTGAATCCGGTGACGCTGGATCGCTCGATCCGTTATGCCCACCGGGATTTCATGCGGCTGCAACAACTGGAATATCTTGCCCATTTCGACACGCTCACCGGCTTGTGCAACCGTCGCCTGTTCATGGACCGGCTCAGTCATTCCTTCGAGGGTGTCAAGCGCCACGGTACCTCCTGCGCCTTGCTCTACATCGATGTGGATGGATTCAAGCAGATCAATGACGAGCTGGGTCACGCACTGGGTGACGAATTGCTGCGTGGTGTGGCAGAACGCATGAGCGGCATCGTGCGCTCCTCTGACACGGTAGCGCGGCTCGGCGGCGATGAATTCGTGATCCTGCTGGAAAACATCAGCGCTGCAGAAGCCCATCGCGTAGCGCAAAAACTGCTGCACACCATGGAAACACCTATCGAACTGCAGCAGCAACGTATCCACTGCTCGCTGTCCATCGGCTTGTGTGTGTTCAACGAGGAATCCCGTTCCCCGGATGAAATCCTTACCAGCGCCGATCGCGCGCTCTACCAGGCCAAGACCCTGGGCAAGCACACCTATTGCTCCTACAACCGCAATCTGATCGACGCCCTGTCGCGGCGGGTGTTGATCGAGCAGATGGTGCAGCAGGCGGTGGAATCCGGCGAATTCGAACTGCATTACCAGCCCCGGGTCTGCAGCCGTCACCAGAACGTGCTGGGATTCGAAGCGCTGTCACGCTGGTCGAGCCGCGATGATGTCCAGCTGTCGCCGCTCGACTGCATCCCCGTGCTGGAGGCCATGGGCCTGATGGATCCTTTCACGTGCCGGGTGATCAACAAGGCGTTGGTGGATTTTCCTGCGCTGGATGCACTGGCGCCCGGCTGCCATCTGTCGATCAATGTATCGCCCAGCAATTTCGCCAGCTCCCGCGTGAAGGAGTATCTGCTGGATCAGCTGCACCAGCGTGGCATCGATCCGTCGCGCATCGAACTGGAAGTGACCGAGAACCTGTTCATCGAACGCCAGGATTCGGCCATTCCCATGCTGGAAGCGTTGCGTGCGGAAGGGGTGCGGGTGGCGCTGGACGATTTCGGCACCGGCTATTCGTCGCTGAGCTATCTGAGCCATCTGCCCATCGATACCATCAAGCTGGATCGCAATTTTCTGCAGGCGGTGCCCCATTCCGAACGCAGCAGTGTGCTGGTGGCCACCATCGTGGATCTGGCGGGAAAACTGAATCTGAACGTAGTGGCTGAGGGGGTCGAGAATCAGGCCCAGATGGAATTCCTGCAGGCCTGTGGCTGTGATGAAGTGCAAGGCTACCTGACCGGCAGACCGATGACGCTGGCGCAACTGCAAACCCTCATCGCGCCAGCGGGGTGAAGCGGACGGCGTCTCAGCCGTCCTTCAAGCCGTTCACGACCCGGTATTCATCTGCCAGATCGTCCAGGCCCTTGATACTGATGCCCAGATCCTTGGCCAGGCCGTCCTTCAGGCTGTAGATCCAGCCGTGGATGGTGAGCGGTTGGCCGCGTTCCCAGGCCCGTTGCACCACCGCCGTGTGGGCCACATTCTTCACCTGCTGCATGACATTGAGTTCGCAGAGGAAATTCAGGCGGTCTTCCTCGTTGTCGAAGGAATCCATGCGGTATTTGTTGCGGTAATACAGGTTCTTGATGCCGTACAGCCAGTTGTCGATCAGGCCGAAGGAGGTTCTGGAGATGGCGGCACGGACACCGCCGCAGCCGTAATGGCCCACCACCAGCACGTGTTTGACCTTGAGCACTTCGACGGAATATTCCAGCACCGACATGCAGTTGAAATCGGTGTGCACCACCAGGTTGGCGATATTGCGGTGCACAAAGATCTCACCGGGCAACAGGCCCACGATCTCGTTGGCGGGAACCCGGCTGTCGGAACAACCGATCCACAGGTATTCAGGGGATTGAGCGTGTACCAGACGCTGGAAGAACTCGGGATCTTCCCGCGTCATCTGCTCAGACCATTTCACGTTGTTCGACAGCAGTTCGTATAGCTTTGGCATGGGGGCCCTCTGTCTGGTGGTGGCGCGTGGCGGGAATGATATTGATCGACAGGCGGGCTGTCGATTCATTCCCGTTTCCAAATGTTAACGCCCGCTGAAAATCACCTTATAAACGTCGCGGTAATGATCGGCAAAGTGCACGGTCAGGCCCTTGCGGATGTAGTCCGGCAACTCGTCGAAATCGCGCCGGTTGGCGTCCGGCAGAATCAACTCCTTGATTTTCTGGCGCCGCGCGGCAATCACCTTCTCGCGGATACCCCCCACGGGCAGTACCTGGCCGGTCAGGGTGATTTCCCCGGTCATGGCGATGGGGCGGGGCAGCTGTTTGTTACGGGCCAGGGAGATCAGGGCCGTGGTCATGGTGATGCCGGCGCTGGGGCCGTCCTTGGGCGTGGCGCCTTCGGGCACGTGCACGTGGATGAAGCCTTTCTCGAAGAATGCCGGATCGCCACCATATTCCTGAATGTGGGACGAAGCATAGCTGTAGGCGATCTCGGCGGATTCCTTCATCACGTCCCCCAGCTGGCCGGTGAGTTTCACGCCGGCGTTGCGGTGATGCACGGCGGTGGCCTCGATGGGCAGAGTTGCGCCCCCCAGGGATGTCCACGCCAGGCCGGTCACCACGCCCACACCGCGGATGGGCTTTTCCTCACGGAAGATGGGTGCGCCCAGGAAGTCCTGCAGATTGTCCGGCGACACGCTGATGGCGGTTTTGGGCTTGTCCAGCAGTTTGATCACCGCCTTGCGCACGATCTTTTGCAGGTTCTTTTCCAGGTTGCGCACGCCGGATTCGCGGGCATAGCCTTCCACGATATTGCGCAGGGCAGGGGTGGAAATCTTCAGCAGCGACTTCTTCACGCCGGCCCGTTGCAGCGCCTTGGGCCACAGGTGGTTGCGGGCGATGGCGATCTTTTCTTCCGTGATATAGCCGGACAGGCGGATCATATCCATGCGATCCAGTAGCGGGCCGGGAATGGTGTCCAGCTGGTTGGCGGTACACACGAACAGCACCTTTGACAGATCAATGCGCAGATCCAGATAGTGGTCGAGGAATTCCTTGTTCTGCTCCGGGTCGAGCACTTCCAGCAGGGCCGAGGCGGGATCACCCTGATAGGACGCGCCGATCTTGTCGATCTCGTCCAGCATGATTACCGGGTTGGCCACCTCTACATCCTTCAGGGCCTGCACCAGCTTGCCGGGCATGGCGCCGATGTAAGTGCGGCGATGGCCCTTGATTTCGGCCTCGTCGCGCATGCCGCCCAAGCTGAAGCGGTAGAAGGGGCGGCCCAGCGCTTCGGCGATGGATTTGCCGATGGACGTCTTGCCCACGCCGGGCGGGCCCACCAGCAACAGAATCGAGCCGCTGATCTCACCTTTATACGCACCCACCGCCAGAAACTCGATGATGCGATCCTTCACGTCGTCCAGGCCGTCGTGACCCTTGTCCAGCACCTTGCGGGCGTGCTTGATGTCGAGCTTGTCGGCCGAAAACACGCCCCAGGGCACCGACGTGGCCCAGTCCAGATAGTTGCGGGTAACGGCATATTCCGGCGACCCGGTTTCCAGCAGCGACAGCTTGTGCAGCTCTTCGTCGATCTTCTTCATCGCTGCGGGGGGCACGGTGCAACGCTCCAGGCGCTTGCGGAACTCGTCGGCGTCGCTTTCCTTGTCATCCTTGGAAATGCCCAGCTCTTTCTGAATGACCTTCAACTGCTCCCGCAGGAAGAAATTGCGCTGGTGTTCCACCAGCTTGGCATTCACCTGCTTGTTGATCTGCATGTGCAGGCGGGCCACTTCCAGTTCCTTCTTCAGCAGCAGCAACACCTTCTCCATACGCTTGAGCATCGGCACTGCATCCAGTACTTCCTGCAGATCGCTGGGATCGGCGGTAGTAAGGCCGGCGGCGAAATCCGTCAGCGGCGACGGATCGTTGGGGCTGAAGCGGTCGAGATAATTGCGCAGTTCCTCGGAATAGAGCGGGTTGATCGACACCAGCTCCTTGATGGAATCGATGATGGCGATGGCGTAGGCCTTTACCTCCTGGGCGTCTTCCTGGCGGGGCGATGGATAGGTGACGCTCGCCAGCAGCGGCGGCTGACGATGTAGCCACTGGTGCACCCAGGCCCGGCGGATGCCCTGGGCGATGAACTGGATCTTGCCTTCGGCCCTCACCACGTTGTGCACACGCACTACGCAGCCCATGCGGGCAAAGCGGTCGGGCAGCATGATCTGGTCGGCAGGTTCCGGCGCCCAGCACAGGGCCAGGCACTTGTGGGGCGTCTTGCCCACCCGTTCCAGCGTGCTCAGCCAGGGATCTTCATCCACGATGATCGGCTGCACCTGGGCCGGAAAATACGGCTTGTTCGAGATCGGCAGAATATACAAGCGATCCGGCAGGGAACTGTCGGGCAGCACCAGCCCGTTCTGCTGTACTTCTTCAACCTGTTCGATGATTTCGGGATCGTTGTCATATTGATCGTGCATGAAAGGGGATTCCAGAACCGGTAGGGGAAAGGGCGTTTGCGGAGTTATGGGGGCGGTGGTGGTTTTTTCAACGGGGCACCCGGCGCAGCGACGCCGGGCGTGTGGCATTCAGATCAGTGCGAACAGGCTGTCGATCACCAGGGTCTGGATACCCTGGGCCAGACGCTGGGCACTGGCTTTGGCGCTGACCTTCAGCTTGATCACCTCCAGCTGGGTCAGCACCTCCATCTTGCGCACCAGCTTCTTGTAGCCGGCGGGCGTCAGATCGCCGTCGGCCAGCAACACCGTCCAGCGCTCGAGGTTTTCGGCCTGCAGGCGCACAAAATCCGACTGATCCTTCTTGGCGTCGGCCACCAGCTGTTTCAGCTCCGCCTTTGCCAGAATCTTGCTGTCGTCGACGATGCCATCAATGAAGTCGGTAAATTTGCTCATGGTTCCCTCCTAGCGCTTGTCCCGGTTTTTGAGGTTCTCGGTGGCGATCGCAATATCAAAGGCCTGGCCCAGCACGCGGGCCGCTTCCGCAAAATAGGCGCGCCCCAGTGCGCCGGGGCCGCTGTCCCGATAGTCCTGCACATCCGCCTTGAACAGCGACTGGATGGCCTCGAACTGGCGCAGGGTGTCACTGTTCGCATCACCTTTGCCTTTTTCGTATTCGTAGGCCTTGCGGAAATTCAGCAACGTGGCGTCGATGGCGGCCTGATTGGCGGTAACCGGTTTGGTGTCGAAACTTTCCACCAGCATCATCGACTCCGCCTTCAGGCTGGTCAGCTGGGTGTAGGTGGTGCCGTCGTAATAGGAAATGGGAATAGTGGAACAGGCAGCCAGTGGCAGCAGCGTGAGCAGCAGCAACACAAAAGCGGCGATGGAATAGCGTGGCGTGCTGACCCGGCGGGATGCATCCAGCGTAGCGGTCATGGACAAACTCCTTGCAAGTGAAATGATGACGGCATCACCCATGATACCTGATCGGGCAAGCGCATCTTGCGCCAACCCATTGTAGCGTCACCGATTCTTCTTCAGCGTTCAATCATTCTGTCAATTTCGCGCAGCAGACTCCCGTGGAACCCCTTGCCTGGTGGCAGGGGCACACAACCTATCGGGGGAATCACCATGAAGAAGATCGAACATCGCACCGGTGCCGCTCTTTGCGCACTGGCACTGGGCATTGGCAGCGCAATTGCTGGTAGCGCGCAGGCGGCGGAATTGATGGGTCGCGCCGTATTGCCCGCAGCGACTTTTGCCGATGGCCCCACCTCGGGCCAGTTCACCAACGGTGGCAACGGATATGTCACGCCGTTTGAAAACAAACAACCCGTGCAGGGATTCTCGGCCATTGTGGACGGCCCCAAAAAAGGCACCTACTACGTCATGATGGACAACGGCTTTGGCAGCAAGCCCAACTCGCCGGACGTGCTGCTGCGGGTGTTCGCGGTGAAACCGGATTTCAAAACCGGCACCGTACATCCGGTGGATCGTCGTACCGGCAAGGTGCTGGCTGAGTTCGACGAGCGCAGCTACTTCACCCTGAGCGATCCGAAAAAGCGTCTGCCGTTTCAGATCGTGGCTGATTTGGAAAGCTATCCCGGCGCAACAGTGTCCGTTCCCGGCCCGGTACCCGTTGATCCCGCGATTCGCAACCAGCGCCTGCTGACCGGCTGGGATTTCGATCTGGAATCCGTGCGCCGCACTGCCGATGGTTCATTCTGGTTTGGCGAGGAATTTGGCCCATTCCTGATCCGCACCGATCGTGATGGCCGCGTACTGGATGCACCGGTATCACTGCCCAACTTCAATCATTTCCCCAGCACGCTGGGCGGCAGCAGCATCAATCCCTGGATACAGTCCCCCAGCAATCCGCTGCTGGCCAATCCTGCCGACGTAAACCTGCCCAACTCCGGCGGCTTCGAAGGCATGGCACTGAACATCAGCGGCACGCGGCTGTATGCGCTGCTGGAAAAAGCCATCAACGGCGATGACCACCGCAACCGCCTGTGGATTCATGAATTCAACCCGAAAACCAAAGCCTACACCGGCAACAACTTCGCCTACCTGATGGACAGCCCCAGCCATGCCATCGGCGACTTCACCGCCATCACCGATCGCGACTACCTGATCATCGAGCGCGACAACGGCCAGGGCGATGCCAGCAATCCGAACTTCACCAATCCCGCCAGATTCAAGAAGATCTTCAAGATCAATCTGGACAAGGTGGATGCAGACGGCCACCTGATCAAACAGGAAGTAGTGGATCTGATGAATATTTACGATCCCCGCGATGTGGCTGGAGATGGTGCGGCCAACACCGTGCTGACCTTCCCGTTCGTCACCATCGAAGACGTGCTGGTGGTGGATAACAACACGCTGCTGGTGGTGAACGACAACAACTTCCCGTTCTCATCCGGGCGTGAGTTTGGTGTGGCGGATAACAATGAATTCATTCTGCTGCATGTGGCGCCGCTGGATGAGTCGAAGAAGTGTGAGTCAAAGCACGATTACAAACACGGAAAGGGCGGCAAGTAACACCGATTGAACGTTGCTATTGCCGATCCTGAAAAACCACTGGGGTGAAACCGCTGTCTGCCAGCCGTTTCACCCCAGCCTTGAAGAACCGCGTTGGCCGGTTCAGCCGAACTACTTATCTTCGCTGCCAATAAAGCGATAGATAAAGGCGCCCAGCACGCCACCCACAATGGGCGCCACCCAGAACAGCCACAGCTGCGCTACTGCCCAATCCCCCACAAACACCGCCACGCCCGTGCTGCGTGCCGGATTCACCGATGTATTGGTGACCGGGATCGAGATCAAATGAATCAGCGTCAAACACAGGCCAATGGCGATGGGCGCGAAGCCAGCGGGTGCGCGCTTGTCGGTGGCACCCAGGATGACGATCAGGAACAGCATGGTCATGACGATTTCAGTAACCAGTGCAGCCGTCAAACTGTATCCGCCCGGCGAATGGTCGCCGTAACCGTTGGAGGCAAAGCCTGCCGAAACATCAAACCCTGCCTTGCCACTGGCGATGAGAAACAGAACACCGCCAGCCGCAATCCCGCCCAATACCTGGGATGCAATGTAAGGCAACAACTCCTTTGCCGGAAAGCGGCCGCCGGCCCAAAGCCCAATCGAAACAGCGGGATTCAGATGGCAACCGGAAATGTGTCCGATGGCAAACGCCATGGTCAACACCGTAAGACCAAATGCCAGGGAAACGCCGTGCAGCCCAATACCAACCTCTGGAAACGCAGCCGCCAGCACTGCACTGCCACAACCACCCAGAACCAGCCAAAAGGTTCCAATAAACTCCGCCCCATATTTCTTCATGCTTCATCTCCTTTGCAGATCCGGAACCGATCGTCCTGAAAATCAGTTCCGGAGGTTGGTGAAGGGTATTTCCATATCAGTCTATCACTTCGATTTTGACGTTGAGCAAACCCGCTGCAGTATTACCAATACTGCTGAATGCGGATTTGGACAGATCAATAATGCGACCCCGCACAAATGGTCCGCGATCATTGACCCTCACCACCACGCTGCGGCCATTGGCGAGGTTGGTGACTTTGACCTTTGACCCAAAGGGCATGGTGCGATGGGCCGCGGTTTTCAGATCATGCCGATAGGGTTCGCCGCTGGCGGTTTTGCGCATCTGGAACTTGTCGGCATAGAACGATGCCTGGCCCTTGTCGGTGTGACCAACCCAGTCGGCGGGGTGTTTGGAACCCAGCGTGCTGCAGCCGGCTGCAACCAGAGCTGCCAGACAGAGTGTCAGTATTCTCAGCATGTGTTTCACGTTGAATTCTCGTTCCGCAGTGTGATGGTTCAGTGAATGGCCAACACTAACTGATAGTGTCCCTGGATCTCAAGTTATGGCTGAGCGTATAGATCAGCAGCGAGATCATTACCCAGCCAGTCAGCGAATACAGCGAGCGGAACCAGTGCCAGGCCTCGATATTGTCCGTAAGCAGTGGGACGATAGTCTGCACCAGTTTTTCCCAACCGGTGTTTGTCGCAGCAGCAGTAGGTGATTTGCCCGAATAGGGTGAATCGGCAGGGCGGATCATGCAGCGCACTTCCTGCCGGATATCCAGCAGGGGAATGAAAATATCGGCGGCATACAGAATGGGCTCGATACTTTCGCCACAGAGAACCTCGCCAAAACGCCAGCCATCGTTGGTGAGCGTATAGGACAGTTCGCCGGGTTTTCCACTGGCATCCGGCGCGGATTGAACCACCGGCGTCGCATCGACAATCAGCAGCCCCTTCTGATTGGCTGCACTTGTCATCAGTCCGCCGAATGCCACGAAAAACAGCGTCACCAGCAGCGCGCGAATGGGCGACAATCCGTAGCCCGATGTCTGATCGAACAGCCAATGGAGTAACCAGTACCAGGGACGCTTCAACCCCGCGTTCTGAACCTGTTTGCGGCCAGACATCTTGCGCTGGATTTGGTCGATCGAGCGGGCGTGATCACTGGCACCTTCCCGACGGAATACTGCAGCGGCCTGGGAATAGGGCTGGGGTTCGAACAGATCCAGATCCACGCGCCTGTCTGGCAGGCGCGTGCGCAGATATGGCAACTTGCCGATCCAATACCGCGCCGACCACTTTGAACTTGTTTCCGGCACCTTCGGATACTGCAGTTCCAGCCAGCGAATCCGCTTTCTCACACGATCGCGAATGTCTGGTTGCTTGGGCTCGGGATACTTGTTTGTCAGCCGGCTTCGCATCAGCCGCTTGGCAAAAGTGGCAAACCCCAGGGATAAACTGCGATGGGCCAGATACAGCGCAATGTCCGCAATGGTGTTCTTCAGAAGTCGCTTTGTGCGGATGCGGAAGGATTCCCTGTCACTCTCGAACCGGGTATCCGTGCTGTAATGCTGATAGCGGAAGTTGATCAGATTCAGCTGCACATCCTCGCCCCAGCCAGCGCCATCATTGTCATCCAGGCCGGAAATGGACGCATCGCTCAGATCCACCCTGGCGTTCGAGAAATTGTGCGGGCAAATTTCTGCCTTGATGATCTTCTCCATCGACTCCTTGAGCTTGTCCAGTTGGCCTTTGGGCAAGAGCGTCATATCGGTGTCGATATTCAGAACGAAATCGGATCTGCGCGTGAAGAAGCGGTTCTGCTTTCTGAGGGGCTTTTTGTATTCGGGGGTTGTGGTCTTCTGGAAGGCCAGTAACGGTTTGTCGTCCAGCATCGTGATGGGGCCGTCCCGCTGAATGGAAAAATAGGCCCGGAAAAGGCCATTTCCAAAGCGAACAAAGGCTTTCAGCAGATATGCCTCGCCTGCGGGTGGTGTGCGATGATCCTTGTCTGATTTCACCACTGGCGTATTCGGAGGCAGTATTTCGACTGGCGCGATGCTATGGCGATCAAATGCTTCCAGCTTGTTGGTTTCAACCAGGTCTATGTAGTCGAAGGGCAGGTGGTTGGCGTCTTCGGTGATAACGAATGCGCCTTCATCCCCCCATGTACAGGCACAGAACAGTTTCAGATACTCCTTGGCGGATTCCTCTGTTGACAGATTCAGTTTGTTTTCCTTGTTCAGCTGATGAAATATCAGCGAGCGGCTGTTGCAGAGGTAAAGGCCGCTGTGTGCTTCGGAGCCCTCTGGCGGCTGCAGGAAGGACGCATACCAGATGCCATTTGATCGGTTGATTTCCACTTCGATAAATGTCCAGCCGGAATAGCACGTGAGAGGCTTGCTCCAGGCATTGGTGATCAGCAGGTCGCTGGTGTCCTCGATGGTGGGAATCTGGATCTTGATATTGCCTGCGATGGAGGCGCTTTTAAGCTCGAGCAGATTGCGTTCGTCGTTGGAGGCCTTTTCCAGCGATTCCAGAAAACGAAAGTCCCTGAAATACAGAGAGCCGCCTATCCTGGCATGCATCAGGCCCACATTTTTGGTTGCGGCGACATAGAGATCGACTTGTTTGGCAACCTCGATCGAGAACAGGTTCAGATTGGAAACATCGGCGTAAATAACCAGGGATGAATCGAGCTTTGCTTTTGCCAGATCGACATGGATGAAGCGTGGTTTTGAAAATCCATCCATCGTTGCGCGTGGCACTTTGATGATGCAATCTCCCTGAATACTGGTTTCACTGATGTCGACGCCGCCAGCAATATCCCAGCTATTCAGATTCAGCTCGCCGTTGATGATTGCCTTCCTCATCAAGAACCATCCGCTTCTATCGTCTGCAATTTTCAGTTCCTGGGAGAATATGCTGCCGTCAACTGACGCTCTATCGAATATCAGCATTCCGCTGAATGTTGGAATGTAGGATCTTTCCTTTAATTTTGTGGGGGAGATAGTCAGGTTTCCACTGAGATTCAAATCATCTCCAAAAATGCTGGTCAGATAAAGATTGCTGTCCTTGCTGGCGCCGACTGTAGCACCGCTCAGATTGATATCCCCGGCAATTGTCGCGCTTTGCAGTCGTATTGGACCTGTGCAGGTGAACGCTCTTGTCCCTCCGTGATCGCCATGCCATATGTTCGCGAAGAGATCTTTTCCTGTCTTTGCTTTAGTAAGATTCAGAGAGAACTTGCTGATCCCGATGTGATCCTCTTTGGGATGATTGGTGATTTGCAAGCCTTCCAGATAGACGCCGCCAGATATGGTAGAACCGAATAGATACAATTCACCTTCACAACAGGCAGGGGTGATGATGGTGTCGTTGTCTTCCATGGGCCTGAAAATGAAATTTCCATCCAGCCGCAGGCTCTGTGCGCGAATGGCGGAAGATTCCCCACCGATCAGGTGGCTTCCTCCCAGCCATACATCCCCTCGTACATCGGCGGTACTGAAGCTCAAACCACCATTACAGATCAGTCCATATAGAGAGTTGAATCCACCCTTGATATTCGCTCTGCCAAAGCCGAGTGCATAGTTTGTAATGTCATCTGCGCCCAACACTTTTCGTGCCGGATAAAAGAAATGGGCATCAGTGGCAAATACGCCATTGCCGATTTCAGATCCGCTTGCGAATACCCATACTGGAGTGGTTTCGGTTTTGCCGCGTATTTTATTGAGCAACAGAGATCCGAATATTCTGGCGCCGTTCAGATGGATGGGGGGGAGGGCGGACTCTGCATCGGGATAGGTTTCGTAGGTGGTGCCGCTTAAATCCAGTTCGGTCAGGATGGCGTTGACGGCGCTGATGCCTTCGCTCAGGTGGCAGTTGGTCAGATACAGGCCGGGGGCACCGTTGCTGGCATCTCTACCCAGGCCATCCAGGTTGATGCGGCCTGTAATGGTGGCACCTTTGATCCGCAGTCCGGAATCGGCGACAGTGATCCGGCGTGGGGATGCAAAAAACAGCCGGTTGTTCGGGATCTCGATGCCGTTGAAATACAGATTGCGGATCAGCTCGGCGCGGATAATGGCCGTACTGTCGGCTTCGCCTGATACATCAAAGGTCTGGCCCTGGGCAACGGCTTCAAGAAAACGCTTTTCTATCGCTGTCAGTTTCATCCTGGAAGCTTCCCCCAACCATGGCAATTGCGGAATGTGCTGCTGTTATTCCGGGGCCTCGTTGCTTTCGCGGTCGTAATAGTCGGTGGTGTCTTCGGCGCGGAACATCTTGCGCAGGCCCCTTTGCCCCCGTGGGCCAGACACCACCATGATCTTGTTGGAATCAGGATACTCGCACGTTTCGATCTCCACCAGATTCGATAGCGCGAGATAACGCATTGTCTCGGTGCCGGTATTGATGATCTGGTGGGCTACTTCGGGGCCGCCGGTGGGGCAGGCGATGACATCATGCTTGCGAATCGGATAACGCTTGTCGCCGAAGCGAAGCTCTCCTTCCCCTTCGAGGATGAAGAACATCTCCTCTTCGCCGTGGTGATTGTGGAAAGGGCATTGGGCCTTGCCCGGCGGCAGTACCGTCAGGTTGTAACCCAGCTTGCGCGCGCCGATGTGATCACTGATCTGGGCGCGTCGGGATGTGAAGTATCCGTTATCCTCGATGTCATCGAATACAACGTCGTCGAGGTTCATGATTGGTTTCATGTGGTGGCCCCTGTGTGAACTAGTCGCTGTCATAATCCAATTCCTTCCCATCGTCAAACATTGAATAGCAATAGACCTTTTCCAGGCTTCCATTCAATTTCTCGTGATGGGGTTCCCAGGTTGGATAGCTATCGTTTCTTTCCAGATGCGCGGCCCCTACGATCACAAGAACATCCATGTGATGAGATTTCTGAATCTTGCTCACCAGATTTGCGATATTTGAATACTGCTCATTCTGTCGCTCCAGCGAATACGTTGGTTTGCTGGAATCGAAACCGTAACAAAAGGCAGCTTTGCTAACCAGTTGTTTGAGGAAAGTCTTGTCGCTACTTCCGTTTTTATTGACTGTGATGATGTCGACAGACTGGATTGCGAATTGGTCTGGGCTTTTGTCGTAATCTATTTCCAGCAATAGAGTGAAGGGATTGCCAATATCCCCGTATCTCTTTTTAAAGCGATTGTAATTTTCAAGAATTGATTTATCAGCGTTGTGGACATCTCCGATGAAAACTACCTTGCACATATTTTCGCTCCATGCGTTGTTAAGTTGCTGTGACTGGTGGGTGGATGTCTTTCTGTTGGGGTGGCGTCTCACTCTATACTGGGATGTCAAAGTGCAAAACGTCTTCACGAACCCCAAGCTTGGTGTACAGAGCGATTGCCGCTTCATCCTCGACGCCAGTATCCGCCTGGACAAATATGACATACGCCCCGCGTGCTTTCGCTATCGTTTTCAACCTTTCAATCAAGGCGGTTGCTATTCCCTGGCGCCGATACCCAGCTGAAACAGCCAGATCGTATATATAAAACTCGCTACGCTCCTGCTCGAATTTTCTTAGCTCATAGGCCGCAATGCCACCGATAACCTTTCCACCTTCTACCGCCGCCAGCGCTACAAAAGAGTCACTGCCAAGCAGGCTTTTCAGGTAATGGGCACTTGGGCGCTTCCGGGTGTAAGTGTTCATGTCCTCGAACGCCTCACCGAAACAGGTCAGCAAGGCATTCATCACGTCGATGTTGTGTGGTGTGAGTTGATGAATTTCTGCTGGCATTGTTGAGTCCTGGGTTTGGTTGCATAGCGCACGAGGGCCAGTTTGAAGCTACCCATTACCCGATTTGTAAATTTACCGATTGTCTCGATAAAGATGCAAAATTTCCTGAGCTATACTCATCAGAGCCAAATATGGCAGCGGCCTCTCAGCCACATTAAATATCATCAGATCGGAAACCATTTTGTCGTCATCAGAAGCTTTTTCCTTATCTGCATGCGCAGGATGGCTGCCGCCTAAATAATTTGAAACTCTTTTAATAAGACGCTCTCGGGAAATAGTTCTCTTTTTTCCATCAGAAGGAAGTTTCCAACAGATTGCATCGGACTGTAGCCAGCTCGCAGGAGACACCATGCGTATATGATCATTATGCATATAGTCCATATATGTCTTTATCTCATCTTCCTTCGGCGCTCCGAAAACAAAGCCAAACGCACCAAATTCCATTTTTCTCATTTTTATGGGGTTTGGAAATAGCGCCATAATATATCCATACTTACTCATCAATCCTTTAATTTTCTTTGTAAAATACCAAGTGGGAAGCATTATTTTTGAATAATTGCTATCTTTCGGCAATAAATTAATTGATTCAGTAACTACCCTCAGAGAATGAGCCAGATCTAAGAGAGAAATCGGATCATAACCTTCGCAGCATGCACAATAATGACGCTCTAATCTTTTTATCTGAATTTCAAACTGCATCATTGCTACTTATATTTAACCTTATTTAGTTCAGTCCATACTTTTATTCGCGCGATGTCCCTATGTGCATAACGCCTTCCACGGTGGATAAGCGGAACGGTGGCAATTTGCGGGAAAGTTTACGTAGCAAACTGCAAATTGCCAGAGCGTAAATTTTGAGGGAATCGACTGAAAATTCTGGTTAAATGTTTCTCGATTCATTTTTTAACTTCGCAGTAATGTATAGGATAGACGTCGCTGCAAACTCTAAGAAAAACTCAGCCTCTGCCTTTGTAAGATTTGATGCGGTCGTGCCACCGTGCCGTACAAATGCCTTATTGCTGGTATAACCGTATGCTTGACTTATTAGGCGCTCAATGTCTGCGTCAAGCCCTGCTTGCTTAATTATTTTTCCGAGGGTGCCGTTTGGATCATTTAGAAGAACCATCAAGCACGACTCAATGGCGCTGATTGATTCTTTTATAGAATTTTCAAAATCAGGGCTTGATGAAAAAATAAAATTCTTTGCTTTTAACCACTGCGCACGGACTGGAGTCAATTCGTCAGAAAGAGCATCATTTGCTTTGGCCCAGTTTCTTGATGAAGGCGCATGTTTTTGTATTCGTTTTAGATCTAGCAGAATATCTGAGTAAAGTTCCTCAACATACATTCGACGACTTGCGTACGTTTTCATTTCTTGCAGTTTGCAAAACGCGTAAAAGACCTCCAAAGACTTATGGGGGTTCGGATTAGCATATTTTGCAGCTTCCAATTCAATGGTCATTTCAGCATATAGATCACGATAGGCACGAGGCTGATCTGAAGTCCTTCCATCTGTTGCGTATGCGATCATTATGGACTGAAGCTCCATTATTTTTGCACCAAGTTCTATTGCATGCTTACTGTCCACAGAGTGCCTAAACCTCTAAGAATATTATTCAACTACCCAAACCCAAAACCCACCGTTCCGCTCCAGCATCCAACCCTGTTCGACGCCATGCAGCTAGAACCCGCCTGTCAGCCCGGATGAATCCCCACCCATCCCAATTCAACGAACCGCCCCCGGCGCCTTCGCCCCTCACGCCCAATCCAAGTCAATTCGCCTGACATAGCCCAACGTTACCATATCCCTAAAATCCCCGGCAAACCTGCTTAGGTAGCGGCATCCCGCTACCGCTTTTCACCATCCCCCCGATTATTTCCAAAAATTGCCGTTTTTTTACGTGACCTCTGTCTTTCTGATACGAGGAAAATATTTTCCCCGTGCTTAAACCCTTTCATTCACAGATAAGGAGGAGTCCGATGTCGCAGGATAATCGTGTCGATATCGATATCACGGACGAGCTCGATCGCCGTATTCACGCTCATCTTGATGGGCTGGAGACGGATCTGTTGACGTTGCTGAGGACGTTGACGGTCGAGCAGCGCAAGGAACTGCACAAGCTGGGGCAGAAGAACTATGGTCTGCTGGGCAAGGCGGTGGAGTATTCGGCGCAGAACCCCGAAATGGTGCCGGTGTTCCTGAACGTGCAGCACCTGAACCGCGATGTGAACAGCAATTCGCGTCTGTCCAGCTATCAGCGTCGGTTGCAGCCGATGATGGTGGCGCTGGATGACACGATCATGCTCACCGGTGCCGAGGCGTTGCAGGGGGCGATGAAGTTCTATCAGAACGTGAAGTTGCTGGCTGCCAACGGTGTGGTGAAGGCCAAGGCCATCTATGAGGATCTGGCTGTGCGCTTTCCCGGTGGCCGTCGCAAGAAGCCCGCGCCGGATGGGGATGCAACCTGACACCGGGTCGGGCGGCCCTGCCGGGGTTTCCTGGCAGGGTTGCGGGGCAGGGCGCAGGCCCTGCCTTTCCTCCCGGAGCCTGCATTAGCATGCTCAGAACATCCTCTGACCCCTCTGCGCGGGTCAATTTATATTCTCCGGGTATCAAACTACCCCTCTGCGCAGATCAATTTATATTCCCGGCGTATCCAAGCACCATTCTCCGCTGATCAATTTGTATTCTCGCGGTATCCAGTAATGATGTCGGGAGTATCCTCACGGATACCCAGAGAATGAAATTTGATCGTCCAAGTATGGTCAATTGATATGGCGAGTATATAAATCGATCAGCCGGGTATCCCGGTGGGGTTGTTCATCCATCAAAAGGGATGTCCTAGCTGCCCACCCGGAAGAAGCCCACCATCTCTTGCAGTTTTTGTGATTGTTCCGCCATGGCTTCGCTGGCGGCGGTTGCTTCTTCCACCAGTGCGGCATTCTGTTGGGTCACTTGATCCATTTGCGCGACGGCCTGGTTTACCTGTTCGATGCCGGCCTTTTGTGCCTGGGAGGTGTCGCTGATTTCGCGCATCATCATGTCCACTTTGCCGATGGTTTCGACCAGCTCTTTCAGGGTTTGGCCGGATTGATTCACAAACTGGGTGCCATCGGCGACTTTGCTTACGCTGTCGCTGATCAGTTCCTTGATTTCCTTTGCAGCGCCTGCCGAGCGTTGGGCCAGATTGCGGACTTCGCCGGCCACTACAGCAAAGCCCCGGCCCTGGTCGCCGGCGCGCGCCGCTTCGACTGCTGCATTCAATGCCAGCAGATTGGTTTGAAAGGCAATGTCATTGATGACGCCGATGATGTCGGCAACCCGTTTGCTGGAACGGTTGATCTCGTCCATGGCCTGAACGGCGCGTTCTACCACTTCGCCGCCGGAGCGGGCGCGACGCAGCACGTCAGCTGCAAGCTGGCTGGCCTGTATGGCGTTTTCGGTGCTTTGCTTCACCGTGCTCATCATCTCTTCCATGCTGGCGGCCGTTTCTTCCAGTGATGACGCTTGCTCTTCGGTGCGCTGGCTCAGATCAGAGTTGCCATCGGCAATTTCGGTGGCCGCCGATGTGATCAGCGTCGATGCTTGCCGGATGTTGCTGATGATCTCGGTGAGTGTGTTGCAGGTATCGTTCACATTGGCCTTGAGCTGTGCAAACGGGCCGTCGTAATCCCGCGTGATTTTCTCGGACAGATTGCCGGAGGCAACCGCGCTCATGACCCGCATGACGTCTTCGATGGCTTGCTGTGTGGTGGCGGCGGCATTTTTCTGTTCGGTGATATCCGTTGCGTATTTCACGACTTTGAAGGGAACGCCGTTGGCATCCAGGATCGGGTTGTAGGAGGCCTGAATCCATATTTTTTTGCCGTTCTTGCCAAGGCGCAGATATTGCCCGGCGTCGTATTGGCCCCGGCCGAGCCGTTCCCAAAACAGTTTGTATTCCGCGCTTTGGCGATAGGTGGGATCGACAAACATGCCGTGATGCTGGCCGGTGATTTCCGCCGCCGAATAGCCCATGGTTTTGAGGAAGTTTTCATTGGCCTTGAGGATTTTTCCGTCCAGTGTGAATTCGATGACAGCCATGGATTTGTCGATGGCGGCGAGCTGGCCTTCGAATTCCGCGTTGCGTTCCTTCTGTGCGGTAATGTCGGCGGCAAATTTCACTACCTTGAAGCACTTGCCATTGGCATCCAGGATGGGGTTGTACGACGCCTGTATCCATACCCGTTTGCCGCCCTTGCCGATACGCAGGTATTGGCCGGAGTCGTATTCGCCACGGCCCAGCTTGTCCCAGAGCATGCGGTATTCCGGGCTCTGCCGGTAGGTTGCATCGACGAACAGGCTGTGATGCTTGCCTTTGATCTCGTCGAGTGAATAGCCGAGTGTCTGCAGAAAATTGTCGTTGGCGGTCAGGATGGTGCCGTCGGGCAGGAATTCGATCACGGCCATGGATTTTCCAATCGCTGCGATTTGTCCTGCCGATTCGGCGTCACGCAATTTCTGCTGGGTGATGTCGGTGGCAAATTTCACGACTTTGAAATATTTGCCGGCAGCATCCACGATGGGGTTGTAGGAGGCCTGTATCCATATCTGTCTGCCGCCCTTGCCGATACGCAGGTATTGTCCTGAATCATATTCGCCGCGGCCGAGTTTTTCCCAGAATCGGCGGTACTCGATGCTGTCGCGCTGGGCAGAATCAACGAACATGCTGTGATGCTGGCCGACGATTTCATTCAGTGAATAGCCGATTGCATCCAGAAAGTTGCTGTTGGCGGTCAGTATCTTGCCGTCGAGCGAGAATTCGATGACAGCCATGGATTTTCCAATCGCGGCAATCTGTCCTTCGTAATCTGCATCGCGCAGTTTTCTGGCGGTAATGTCGGTGGCGAATTTGACCACTTTGTAGGGGTGGCCTTTGGCGTCGAAGATGGGGTTGTAGGTGGCTTCGATCCAGATCGGTTTGCCGCCCTTGCCGAGGCGCAGGTATTGCCCGGACTCGAATTGTCCGCGCCCCAGTCGTTCCCAGAAGGCGTGATAGTCGTTGCTGTTCTGATAGCCGGGTTCGACAAACATGCGGTGATGTTGCCCCTGGATTTCGCCCAGCGAGTAGCCCATCGCACGCAGAAAATTATCATTGGCTGTGATGATGGTGCCATCCAGTGTGAATTCGATGATGGCCATGGATTTGCTGAAGGCGTCCATCATGGCCTGGGCTTCTTTGCGGCGTTGTGCGTTGCGGAAGATCTTCCAGCCGGCAATAGTGTCGGAAAACATGGGGTTATCTCGTGGCTCGATGGATTTGGGTCTAACTGTAAAGTGTAGTCCAAAGGCACGGATTTGCTCTGGTGAGGGGCCGGTGGGCGTACTCAGTGAAAATCCCGCGAACTGGTATCCAGTTCCCCCAGTAAGTCCGTCATGTCCTGCAGGTGGCCGGCGATGACGTGGATGACGTCGCCATCCCGCTCCACCACGCCTTTGACACACAGCATCTGGGCGTGGAGGACTTCGGCGCGAAAGCGTTCCACCAGATCGCGCCAGACGACGATGTTGCTGTTGCCGGTTTCGTCCTCAAGGGTGATGAAGACGACGCCGGTGGCAGTGCCGGGGCGTTGGCGGCCGGTGACGATGCCGGCGATGCGGACGAAGCATTTGTGGTGCAGGGAGTGCAGGTCGCTGTGGCGTTTGACGTTGCGCAGGGCGGGGTGGTTGCGCAGCAGTGCCATGGGATGACGGCCCAGGGTGAGGCCGGTGCTGTGGTAATCCTCGCGCAGGTTTTGGGTTTCGCTGGGGGCGGGCAGTTGCACGGGGGATTCCCGTTGTTGTTCCTGTTGCAGGAGTGGGGATTCCCGTTGCAGGCCCTGCATGTCCCAGCGTGCCTGAAAACGGTGGGCGCTGAGGGATTGCAGGGCGTTGGCGTGGGCCAGGGCGTCCATGTCTTTCTGGTTGAGGCGGCAGCGGCGGGTGAAGTCGGCCAGGGAGTGGAAGTTTTTCTGCCGGCGTTGTTGCAGCAACTGTTCGGCGCCGTTGTGCGACAGGTTCTGCACCAGACGCAGGCCCAGGCGGATGGCGGGTTGCCGTTGCGGGTGGCGTTCCAGGGCGTCGGTTTCGAGTGTGTGATCCCAGTGGCTGTGCAGTACGTCGATGGGGCGCACGTCGATGTGGTGACGTTTGACATCCTGCACCAGTTGCGACGGGGAATAAAATCCCATCGGCAGTGCGTTGAGCAGGCCGCAGCAGAACGCGGCGGGTTCGTGGCATTTCAGCCAGGCCGACACATACACCAGCAAGGCGAAACTGGCGGCGTGGGATTCAGGGAATCCGTATTCGCCGAAACCGCGGATCTGGGCGATGATGCGGTGGGCGAATTCCAGCGAATAGCCGCGCTCCAGCATGCCGGTTTCGAGTTTCTGTTCGTAGGGTTCCAGTCCGCCTTTGCGTTTCCACGCGGCCATGGCGCGGCGCAGTTGATCGGCTTCGCCACCGCTGAAACCGGCGGCCACCATCGCCAGCGCAATCACCTGTTCCTGGAAAATGGGAATGCCGAGGGTACGTTCCAGCACGGGCCGCAGCGCATCGGATTCGTAATGAATATCTTCCGGTTTCAGTTGGCGCCGTTGCAGATAGGGATGCACCATGTCGCCCTGGATGGGGCCGGGGCGCACGATGGCCACCTGGATCACCAGATCGTAGAACACCTTGGGTTTGAGGCGCGGCAGCATGGCCATCTGGGCGCGGGATTCCACCTGGAATACGCCCACGCTGTCGCCGCGTTGCAGCATCTTGTAGGTGGCTTCATCCTGTTGTTGCAGCAGGGCGGCCATGGTGTGTTGCACGCCGCGTATCTGTTCCACCAGGGCAAAATTTTTGCGGATGGCGGTGAGCATGCCCAGGGCCAGCACGTCGATTTTCATCAGGCCCAGGGCTTCGATGTCGTCTTTGTCCCATTGCACCACGGTGCGGTCGTCCATGCTGGCGTTTTCGATGGGCACCAGTTGATCCAGCGGTCCGGCGGAAATGATGAAGCCACCCACGTGCTGCGATAGATGGCGCGGAAATCCCAGCAGTTGTTCCACCAGCCATTTGAATTGGCGGATGCGCGGGTTGTCGGGATCGATGCCCAGTTCGCGCAGGCGTTGCGGCAGTTGTTCCTTGCGATCCCACCAGGCCAGGGATTGGGACAGGGTGTCGAGCAGGGTCTGGTCGAAGCCCATGGCCTTGCCCACGTCACGGATCGCGCTTTTGGTGCGATAGCGGATGACGGTGGCAGTGAGTGCGGCACGCTGGCGGCCATATTTGCGGTAGATGAACTGAATCACTTCTTCGCGCCGTTCGTGCTCGAAATCCACGTCGATGTCCGGCGGTTCGTTGCGTTCTTTCGAGATGAAGCGTTCGAACAGCAATGAGCTGGTGGCGGGATTCACTTCGGTGATGAACAGGCAGTAGCAGACGGCGGAGTTGGCGGCGGAACCGCGTCCCTGGCAGAGGATTTTTTGCGAGCGGGCAAAGTGCACGATGTCGTACACGGTGAGGAAATAGGGTTCGTAATTCAGTTCGTGGATGATCTGCAGTTCTTTTTCGATGAGGGCGCGGGTTTTGGCGTCTTCGCCCTGGGGCCAGCGTTGTTTTACGCCGTCTTCCACCAGGGAACGCAGCCAGGATGCGGCGTTGTGTCCGGTGGGCACCAGTTCGTGGGGATATTCGTAGTTGAGTTCGCTGAGCTGGAAATGACAGCGCGCGGCGATGGCCAGGGTTTGTTGCAGTTCTTCTGCCGTAAAGCGTTGTTGCAGTTCTGCAAGCGGGCGCAGGCAGGATTCACGGTTGGCCAGCAGGCTGAAGCCGGCGCTGTGGACGGTGGTGTTGAGGCGGATGGCGGTGAGGATGTCCTGCAGGGGTTGCCGTTGCGGAATGTGGCAGTGCACGTTGCCACAGGCCACCAGGGGCAGTTGCAGACGCTGGGCCAGTTGGCGGCGTTGCTGGCATTGGTGTTCGTCCTGGCTGGACAGGTTGTGGGTGAGGCCGATCCACAGCCGTTGCCCGGCAATCTGAATGAATTGGCGGCAGTGTGCGTGCTGGATTTGCAGCGCTTGCTGCAGGGCGGGAATGTGTGGCGCGGTGTCGGTGCCCAGCAGGGTTTGATCGCTGCCGGGCAGCCAGATGAACAGGCAGGCGTCGGTGGCGGGTGTCAGATCGCTCACCTTTAAACTGTAGGTGCCTTTTTTGCTGCGACGGCGGGCGCGGCTGATCAGGGTGGAGAGCTGGCCATAGGCGCGGCGATCCGGTGCCAGCAGAATGCATTCGATGCCTTCTTCGGTGAGAAAGCGGCTGCCGATGATCAGTTTGAATTCCTGCAGGTTGTTTTCTTCCCGCAGTTTTTTGATTTCCACGTGCGCGCGTACCACACCGGCCACGGAGCATTCGTCGGTGATGGCCAGGGCGCGATAACCCAGGGCGATGGCCTGCTGCACCAGTTCCTCGGGATGGGAGGCGCCGCGCAGAAAGGTGAAGTTGGTGTGGCAGAGCAGTTCAGCGTAATCCATGCGAGTCCTGAAAAGAGTGCGTTCTAGAAAATGCCGTGCAGATACCATTGCTGGTTGGTGCGGTCGCGGTAGATCCACAGACGCTGGCCGTTGCCGCGACGGGCGACAAAATAATCCCGGTTGACGGGGCGGTTGTCCCACCAGCCGGTTTCGATGCGCTCGGGGCCTTTGAGCAGTTGCAGGGGATCGCCATACACGGGGAGTCCTTTCTTGTCGCGCAGCTTTTGCGGTTGTTCCAGTAGCCAGAATGGCCGTTGCTCGGTGGGGTGCTCGACGGTTTTGCCTTGTCCTGCCGGTGTGCCGGGCGGTGTGGGTGTCCAGCTGAATTCGGGGCGATGATCCGCCACCATGCCCAGGCCGCAGACGTTGTCCTGCCCCAGTCGCGCCTGCAGGCGATCCACCAGTTGCTGACGGCTGACCTGATCACTGCGCCAGGGTGTGAGCAGATCCTGCTGGCCGCCCGGTAACGGCACGAATTCATTCACCTGCAGTTGCACACCCAGCGCGGGGGCTTGCAGCTGCAGCCGTTCCAGTTGCAATTGCAGCAGGGGAATCATGTCGGTGCTGCGGTAATGGGGCGCAGCCAGCCGCAATGTCCAGTGCTGCAGCTGGCGGTTGCGCAGGGGCATCGCAAACTGCAGGCAGGTGGTGGCGGCCTGACGGGCGCGCAGATAGTGTTCCAGCCGTGTCAGCAGGTGACGCAGGGGAAACAGCAGTTGCGCGCTGTTTTCCAGTTCGTGGGGGAAATCCAGTTGCGCCTGGAAATGATCCGGCAGTTTCCAGGTGGGCAGCAGGTCGGGTGTTTCACCCGTCAGTTGCCGCAGGTAGTGCACCAGCGTCGGGCCGAAACGCTTGGCCAGCGCATCCCGTGGCAATGCCAGCAACTGCGCGAGCGTGGTGATGCCGACGCTGTGCAGTACGCGCTTGAGGGCGTCGTCGATGTCGAGGCCGTCGATGGGTTCTTCATTCAGCTGATCAAGGGTGAAGAACAGGGCTGATGCCGTGGAGGCGTGGGTCTGCGCGAACAGCAGGGCGGCCAGGGCGGTGTCGCAGAAGGCGAGGTTGACGGGGCGGAAGGTATCCGGCAGCAGGCTTTGCATGCGTTGGGCCAGTGCGTCCTTGCCGCCGAACAGGGTCAGGCTCTGGCTTACTTCCAGCAGCAGATTGTTGTCGCCGTGGCGGTGCAGATAGGGCGTGAACTGATAGGCCCAGTGACCGATGGCGATAAGCGCGGCCTGCTCGGCGTCGGTGTCGCGTTCGGCGCAGTGCAGACCCTTCACCAGACTCTGTGCGGTGGGCACGGTCATGTCTGGCTGGATACCGGCGGCACGGGCGGCTGCATTGGCCAGCCATACCCGCCGGCGCTGGCGGTGGGTGATTTCAATGATCACGGGCTGTTCCGGGGGGAGGTGTTGCTCCACCAGCTTCAGCGCCAGTGCGGGAAAGTGCAGACAGGCCCACAGCATGTCAGGCTCCGGGTGGTTGCGGGCCGGGCGTGGGTGGAAGGCCGGATTTGGAAGAATGGGCGGAAGGCCGGTGCGGAATGGGCCGCAAGGGCAGCAGCGGTGCAGGGACATCGGATTGCGGCAATTGGGTGGCAACGCCCATGGGCAGCGCGGGTTCGCTGAGGCTGGACGGATCGGGCGCCGGCTTCAGCGTCAGCCAGTCGCTTCCCCAATGTCCCGCACATTTCACAATGCGTACCCGGGGATGCAGCTGCAGGGGTGCCAGTTCCAGCCGCAGCGGTGCCGGCGAAGGTTGCTGGCCATGCAGGGAAGGGCGCAGCAACAGGCCCAGACTATGGCCTTTCTGCGCCGCCAGTTGCAGGCGTCGCAGCTGGTTGGGCTGCGGATGGGCGGGCCAGCCCTGCACCAGACTGCAACTGCCCGAGGCCAGACACTGTTCCATGGCCCAAAGGGCGTCTTTCTCCTGTTCACAGCGCAGCAGCAGGGTGTTATCCAGCGTCACGCCCTGTTGGGCCAGGGCCGGGGGAAAGGGCAACCAGGGCGGATTCACCCACACCAGCCAGCGGGGTTGGGCGCTCAACTGGCGCAGCAGGGGCGCCAGCAGTTCGGCTTCGCCGCAGGCCCAGTGGGGACATAGAAGTTCTGCCAACCCCTGTTCTGGCCAACCACCGCCAGGCAGGGCTTGATCCAGCAAAGGATAACCGGTGCCAATGCCCGCATGATCTGCCCCCTGACGCAGGCCCTCCGCCCCCCGGCGGGCATCGGCGGCACGCCAGAGGGCAGGGTGAAGCAGCAGGTTGTCCAGGGAGGACAGGGCAGAAGACATGGGAACAGGGCCTTGGTGAAATCGTATACTGTAATTATATACAGTATTGAGAGGTCAACAAGGCGGGTGGGGAGGGGATTACCGGGCCACTGGATCGGCTTCAGGGAAACAGCAGATTCCCCACGCCCATCTTGATTACCCGGCCACCGATGCGGCATTGCGTGCTTTTTCTGGGGCGTTTGTCGAACTCCACCCGCAACACACTGCGGCGGGTGCGCTCGCTGCCACGGTCGATACTGAACGTATGGGTGCCGTCGGCGGTTTCATTCTGCTCGGCCAGATAGGCAATGAATTCCGGCATCACATTGCCAATCGGCGGATAAACGTTGTATGCCACATTGGGATTCAGGATGCGGCCGTGGAAGTTCTCGCTTTCACCCTGTGACTTTGGCGCAAACAGAAAAATATCCGCCGCATAGGTTTCTGACATCATATCCTGCCACAGATCCACATTCAGTCGTGCTGCCAGCACATGTTCGCTACGGGTGAAGGGAATGATCAGGGTAGGGGTGTCGACACTCACCACCATCGGCCGGTATTTGCTGAATGAAATGTGCTTTTCTTCGGTATTCAGCGCCTTGGCGATGCGGCTCAGCGACGGTGTAAAGCGATCGAACGAAGGCTGCAGCGTGCGCGCAAACTGGATCGAACCCACGCCCGCAGGTGCCTTGTCGATAAATACCTTGATGGTTTGATTGTTCTGGGAAATCTCAAATGATGTGTAGGTGCCTTGATCCTGGGTCATGCCCAGCTCATGGGCAATATACGACGCCCCCAGAATGGTATGAGCGCCGAAGATGGTCTGCCCACTGTCGGTATAGACGCTGGCCGGCGCATCCTTCTTCGAGGTTTCGAGAAACACCGTTTCCGATTGCTGGAATTCGCTGGCAATCAGCTGCTTGTCCGTATCCGCGAGTTCACGCTCGGTGACGACAACCGGCACCTGGGTACCTTGAAAGGGCACATCGGCAAATACATCAAGAAGAAAGTATTGAATGGCCATGGGGGACTCCTTGTGTCGTTATTGGTTGAACATTATGAGGCTGGATGAATAACGCGGATCAAGTCTTTGCGATGAGGTAGGAGCCTGCACCCACCATAAAGCTACCCGCCGCAACTTTCACCGCCCGTTCTGCCTTGAACCCTTTGGCAAAGGATACGACGCTTCTTGCAGAATAGGCATAGCCCAGCTTGACGCCACCCACGGCGACTATGGTCAGAACAACGATCATTGCCATATCCGAAGCCTTGAGAGCAGCCAGATCGACAAACGCGGGAAACAGGCTTGCATAGAAAAATATAGCCTTCACATCGCCAAGGGTGAGGATCAATCCCGACAGAAAACTGGCTGAGAGCGTTGATGCCGAATTGCTGGAAGCCTCTGCTTGCCAGAATGGCCTTGCCCTCAGCAGGTTGATGCCAAACCAGATCAGATATGCGCCCGCCACATACCGCAGAATCATGAACAGACTGCCCATCACCTCGGCTAATGCCGCCATACCAAGCACAGCCAACAAAACAAATATCAGATCACCGATGACGATTCCCGCCGCAACAGCGCAGCCATTCAGGAATCCTGCAGTCGACGATCGGACCACCACCAATGCGACACTGGCGCTGGGAACGAGCGCAAGCGCGGCCAGCACGGCAAACAGAACGACTATATCGATCAAGCTCATAGAGAACTCCAGGGTTTAACGCCACGTTATAGGGCTGGCCCGACGATCTCAGGTTAGCCTGCTCACTACGAAGCAATTTTTCGACAAAAACAATAAACGAACTTCTGTTCGTTGCCTGTTCCCAATGTTCTTTCGATTCCATAGGTACTCCGACTAACGCTGGAGGTAAGTCGCCGCGCTTCGCGCATTCCGATTGAATGACTGTTATACCCATTTGCTTGCGACATTTACAATATAGTTAACAAAGTCAATAAAATTATCAAACCGCTCAGAATGCGATTCTTTGGTTCCATCCGGTGCTATGAAATCTAATCCCGAAATTTTTACTTTTTCGAACTTGGCCTCAATGTCTATATCGTTCTCGATTTCAGATATGTCTCGAAGACCTAGAAGAATCTCCAAATTCAGTTGCAAGCTTGCAGGGTTTTCGATGTTCGACTTTAAGATATTGGTTTCGAGCTTTTTTCTACCCAGTTTCACGTTCAGTTCGCAAACCAGATAATCTCTAGGTGGGGGAGCGAAATCTTCAAGGATTTCAAATACACGTTCATGTAAGGTTGATCCCTGCTTTTCATCTATCATCTGAGCGACGTGAAAAAGTATGTCGGATAAGAGTGAATCCTGAATTTCCAGTTTCACTTCATGCAATTCGATGGTTGATTTCAGGCTGCTTGCAAGCTCTAACAAATCCTTCTCTTTAAACTTCATAACACGCAATCATTCCTAATTAAAAAGGTATAGCCGTCGCCAAGCTATTTCTGATGGATTCATTATTGCGGTTGGCTCGCAATACATGACGCAATTAGTTGCGCGATTTCTTGTGGTGAATCTTCCTGCAGAAAGTGCTTTCCACGCACCTGATGCCAGGAACTCAGGCCAAGGACCTCGCATACTTCTGGAGCGTATTTGGACATCTTCAGCGCTGGGTCCTGCGCGCCCCAAATTACCTGCGCGGGAAATTTGCGTGCTTTAAGAGCAGAGACAATACGATTCTCGAATTCAGATGTTCGCTCAAAACCACGCATTACCTTTCTGAATGCCGCACCTCCGTCAACGCGTGTGAGCAGGTAGCCATACGCCCGCAGATCGTCGTTGCAAGGTATTGAGTACGGTTAGCGAGCGTATTCTGTCGGGAATTTGTCTGATTACGTCGAATCCGACCGGCCCGCCGATGTCATGGACTACCAGGTGGAATTGATCGAGGCCGGCGGCGTCAATTGCTTTGATGACCCACCGCGACAAACCACTCCATGAGTAGTCGAAATCCGAGGGACGATCCGCAAATCCCATTCCTGGCAGATCAAATGTGATTCCCTCCAATTCACGTGCAGCAAGTTCCGGGAGCATCTTGCGGTACAAGAACCCAGATGCCGGCACGCCATGCAGACAAATTACCGGCTCCCCACATCCTTCACGCCAGATTCGACTATTCGCGCCTTCAACAATGAGCGGATTTCCACGCGATTCCCATGCCGACACTGCTTCTTTGTAGCTCACTGGACACCTTGCTCTAATCGCTTTTGTGCACTTTGTAACGCAATTCAGCCATCCCTATCCCCATTTGGCGAACGGATGCCAGCTGGAGAGTTGGGCTTAAAACACGACGCGGAAAAAGTGGCTTACCTTTGCCAAGTGTGACAGAACCAATTTGAACAATTAGTTCATCCAGCAAACCTGCGTCGTAGAACTGACCTGCCAGATCACCACCGCCCACAATCCAAATATTTTTACCTTTAGCTGCGACTCGCATTTCTCTGTGCGCTTGATGTACATCCCCTTTTGTAAAATGCACATCTGCGCCATCAATCATTGGCAGCTTACGACTTGAAAACACCCACGTGGGTTGGCTATAAGGCCATGGTGAGCCAACCTCTTTAGCAACTTGGTCCGCATTGCGTACCATCCATTCATAGGTTGCAGACCCCATTGCCAAGGCTCCTACACCGGATATAAATTCTGGATAGCTAGAACTATTAATATCGCCAAGAGGGAAAAGCCAATCAAGAGAGTCATCTTCAGTCGCGAGAAATCCGTCAAGACTTGCGGCAGTGTAATACTGAGTTTTCATAGTCTATTTCACCTGCTAACGCCTCAAGCGCCGGCGTAGCTTTATTGTTTATCATGGTTATGCGTCATCGGCACGCGGGCTTGCAGCAGAGCCTGCCAAAAGCCCACCGTCAATGCTCAGCTCGGATCCTGTTATGTATGTCGCTTCATCAGAAGCCAGTAGCACTGCAAATGCCGCTACCTCTTCTGGCATACCAAACCTGCGCAGCGGGGTATCGCTCACAAACTCCGTCATTCTTGCCTCTCGGTCTGGACCATGGCCCAGCATCGGTTCCCACATTGGCGTGAGTATTGCTGCCGGATGTATTGAGTTACAGCGGATCTGAAGACCCTGTTCCGCGCAGTAAAGTGCAACAGACTTTGAGTGATTCCTGACGGCGGCCTTTGAAGACGCATAAGCTGCCGCACCAGGTATACCTACCAGTCCAGAGCGGGATGAGATGTTAATTATTGAACCAGACCTTCTCGGGCGCATGGCTTTGATTGCGTACTTGCACCCCAAGAACACGCCATCAAGGTTTGTTGCATGAACTGACCTCCAAGCCTCAAGGCTGGCATTTTCTGGATCATGGACCAGATCACCGCCCTCAAAGCCAGTGATCCCTGCGTTATTGACGACAACGTCTATGGCTCCATGCGTACTAACAATGAGGTTCGTTACTGATGACCAGTCCTGTTCGCTACGAACATCAAGGCGAACGTACTGCGCCGACCTGCCAAGTTTTTTTGCGGTTTTGAATCCCAGCTCATCGTTAATGTCAGAAAGGTAGACGCTGGCCCCCTCATTGAGAAAGGCATGTGCGATTGCCTCTCCGATGCCTCTAGCCGCTCCAGTAACAAGAGCAATTTTTCCACTCAGCCTGTTCATTGTCTCGCCTCTATTCGGAAAGCTGACGCCTTGCTTACCGGCCCAACGGAGAAGAGCAAGCTTGTGGCAAAGTTTGCGCAGCAAACCACAAGCTTGCGGCGCGTAGCTGGGTTCGAGTACAGCAACTTGTTATGAGCAAAATGAGAGGTAGTTATTTAATCATAATCAACTACGACCAACACTCGCCCTAGAACTGTGTTGAAGAAAAACATGAAGTCGCCAAATAAACCGCAATAAATCCAACCAGTCAAACGGCCTAAGTAAATATACTCGCCACCTTCTGAGCTTTCAAATGTCACTAACTTTTCCCCGTATCCGTAAGGAATATCTCGTAAGGAGCTAGGTATATATCTGTCAAGACGTGTGAACAAATTGCTTAGATTCGTTATTTCATGCCCCAAACGTAGTAGCGGAAGTTTGTGATTTATATCTCCCTCAAAAGGCAGACAGCGATGTATCTCAAAAAGCGCTTTTCGTTCCTCATATCTTTCCCTAACCTTCGGTGGCGCAAACTCCAGCTCACATAGCTCATCAGGCAAACTGTCCAACGCCCACTTTCCATCGACGTTCGAGTATGTGATCCAAAATTCGCCACAGCGTTCGCCAATATTCTCGTATCCAATGATTCCTTCTTCGTGACTAATTGTCGGAACAGCCAGCAGAACATCATATTGAACACCGTCGAAATCAACATGCATCATGCCCAACGGTAACATGACTTCCTTTTCGTAATCAGAATAAAACACCTGGTCTGCATCTGGAAACGCAGTATATTGATCGCAATTTTCATAAATCGAGGAGGTATCCATATGTATTATTCCAGATGTGAATCCGTATCCTGAGCTATAGCAACTCTGGCTCACAACGCCCTGCACAGCGAACCAAAAATTGGCGGCGCGTAGATTTTTCCGCTGCTGCTGATTGTTATAAGACTTACTTAGCTGACGCTTTGGCAAAGGCAATGAAATCATTTTTTTTATTGCCAATTTTGCGCTTCTCGTAGTAGTAGTCGCCGCTGCATACCAACCACAACATTTTGTCTACCGCATATGGAGTGACATCGTTCAACGCTGCAATTTCGTCTATTAGCTTCAACGATAAATAGTCAGCTTTAGATGATTGTTTTTGAACACCATTTAGTAAATTCAGTTCGATGAAAATATCCTTAATGTGTGTATCCGGCTTCCCGTATTGGCTATACCCAAGTTCCTTTAAAAAATCACATGCTAGAGCAAACCCAATGCCATCAATCTCATAGCTTAAAAGCATTGGCAAAAATGGCTTTATTCGATCATCAGCATAATATCCTTCCACAAATTCGTAGAAGGATTCATGGCCGGGAAACTGGTTGAGAAATCTAGCGGCTGATATGATGGTCTTGCAATACCGAAGCCAAAGCTTCCTTTTCTCTTGATGGGGTTTCGTAAATAAAGTTGGAATTATTTTCTCAAGCAATTCTTCGGCAGAAATACCTCCATACGCATCGAAAACATTTGATGGTGAAAAATCAAACAAAAATTTACCGAGTGGTTTTATATTTCCTTTCTCACCGCTTATGGCGCCACCAATGACATTTGGACTCATTTGAACATTTTGCGCGGACTCAAGTATCGATTGATATATTCTGTTAATTGATGGCGGTTTTTCTCGCTCTTTATCTGGCGCCATGTATCTCTGCAAATTATTTTCTCCAAACCCATCGCCACCATTTATCTGTACAAACTCTACTGCTTTTTTATAAAGCTGCTGCTTCATTCGGCACCTAATCTGATATTCGTATAACGCCAACCACAGCGTAAAAACGGAGTGGAGGCAACTTGTGGTATAGTTTGCGCAGCAAACCACAAGTTGCCGGAGCGTAGTTTTTTCCGCTGCTGGTTATTAAATGAATTCACATCGTAAGCATTATATTTGGATACACAGATGTCACAGGGTTTTCAGCTGCTTTTGGATTGTCCAACGCCTGCCTAGCTAAAGTTGAAATTTCAGCCTTATATGTTTCGATTTTCGGAACAAGCGTATATATGTCCGTGCAATCTAGAATCAGAGTTCTAAATTGACTAATATCGAAAGGAATCTTGTCGCCTTTTCTAATTATCTGCACAGTAGGCAGACGAGTGGCATGGCGAAGCGCAAGCTCGTAAAAAACATTCGGGTTGTTAAAGGATAGATCAACCACTACCAACTTTGAATTGAGCACGTACTCTATAACTTGATTCGTGATCATCCCAGGCATGTCAATTCCGTCAGCTCGAATCACCTTAAGACCTAATTGTTCAATAGCCGGCTCTACAATTGATCCCAGAAATAGGTCTGAGTGCTTCCTTTGCTCTGAACCATCCTCACCTATTGGTGTAATGTAGAAACACGCGGAATCAAAGTGCGAATTTCCAGAAGTTACGACTCCCTGATATTCGTTGACACCTTTTCTGCCATTAGTCGCTACGGGAAATGCTGTCTTTTGCTTCTCCTTCTCTTCAAGCGCGTGGTCTACTTCTATAATGCGCTGAGCACCAGAAAGCATCTTTAACAAACCAGTGTATTCCAGATTTACTATGAACGTATCGACAACAGCAGGACGATCATCTATATCTACATCCTGCCCATCCAGCGAATCTATCATAACTACCTGCTGGGGCAGTTTGTTACCTTTAAACGTGTGAAACAGATAAGAGAAAATTTCAATATCGAGAATTGCCAACTGAATGGCTGCTTTAGATCGCTCGTATTCTGATACCTCTTCTGCTGTCACTTTATATCCAAGATCAGTCAGCTGAAGATATTCCGAGCTTGAGCTTCCCTTTATTAATCCATACTTTGCTGTGTTAGTAACCCAACCACGAGACGGCCCACTCTCGGAAGCCTTTCCAATTAGATCGAATAATGTAATGCGCCTAATTTGTTGGCTACCCGCATTTTTCTGGATTGCTTTAGCCAATCCAATAGCGTCTTCAAATGTGCAAGAAGGATATTTTCTTACCTTCCTCGTACGGGCTTTATTTTCGGGCTTTTCTTCAGAAGAATGGCTTTTCTTTTCAGTACTCATCATTTCCTACCAATTTTGATTATTCATTTAACGCCTTGCTTACAGGCCCAACGGAGCAGAGCAAGCTTGTGGTAAAGCTTGCGCAGCAAACCACAAGATTGCGGCGCGTAGTTGGGTCCGAGTACAGCAAATTATGTGATATCGCCAATCAATATTACACCCAAGCCAATATTGGGGCTGCCTTCTAATGATACGGGGCCAGGAAACGCATAGGCCAAAAGCGTAGGATCTAATTCGCTTTTAATGTACCCAACGAGATCTTGGAGTTTATCCGCAATCTGAGATTCGCTTAGTGATTCGATTAACTTCGGCCTAATAACCGGCACAATATAGGTCACAGCGATTTTCTTCTCTGAGCGATAACCCGCTGACGTTGACCTCGCAGAATCAGCTATTGCCTTTGCATAAGCTTTATCCACGCGCACACTGGATCTAGCAGCTATAGATATTCGCGAAAACTTCGCTTCAATTTCATGATGCCGAATATCTCGCCAAAGCATCAAATCACAACGGCCACCATAAGTAGTTTTCTTCAAATGCCTATGCGCCTTTTCGGTACGACATTCTTCGAGTGCGACCCAGCCATTTTTTGTTGCAGCTGCTGCTAGCAGACCAGTATTGGCTCTCTCTTTTTCCGCATGAACAGACGCCTTTTTATCGGATACTCGATAAACCCGATGAACCATCAGAACCCACTCGTGCAGGAGCTCTCTCCAGTACCCCAAAGGCCTTTTTGCTTTTACATAGTCATCAATATACAAATGAACACCTTAAATTCACATAACAGTTTATTCAACGCCCCCAATCCACAACCTTACCAAGTCTGGTAACCCTGCAAATCTGGACACCCAATTCTGACCATAAACATAACGTTCCACACCCCAGCCCCTCACATACCCCATACTACCAATCCCCCAAGGCCGGGCATCCCAGCCCAGCCCAACCCCCAAGTCAATCCGCCTGACATCCCCAACCTATCACAATACATTCCCCTGGCAAACCCGCTTAGGCGGAGGCATTTTTTTCACAGAATTTGCCATTTATTTGCGTCGCCCCCGTCTTCCTAATACGAGGCAAATTTTTTGCCCGTGCTTTTAACGTTTATTCTTTTACGAAGGAGGCGGCAGATGTCGCAGGATAGTAGGGCCGATTTTGAAATATCGGATGAGATGGATCGCCGTATCAACGGCATGATTGATGAGCTGACCCTGGAGATGTTGGTGATACTGTCAACGCTGACGGCTGAAGAGCGCAGGGAGTTGCACAAAAAGGGGGATAAAAAGCAGGGCTGGGTAGATAAATGCCAGGAGTATGCCGGCCAAAACCCCGAGGCCGTGCCGGTGTTTCTGGATCTGGCGTGGTTCAACCGGTCGGTCACCAATAATGCGCGTCTCTCCAATTATCAGCGCAAGCTGAACCCGCTGATGGTGGCGCTGGATGATACGGTGATGCTGACCGGTGCCGAGGCGCTGAGCGGTGCCACTATGTTCTATCAGAACATCAAGCTGCTGGCAGCCAATGGTGTGGTGAAGGCCAAGGCGATTTACGAGGATCTTTCTTCGCGCTTTACCGGTGGCCGCCGCAAGAAGGCAGAGGTCGTTACCGACCCTGATTAAGGTCGGTTGATACCGGGGCAATCATGGCGGGGTTTCCCGTCATGGTTGCAGGGTAGGGCGAATATCCTGAAACCATACTCTGAGCATCCTGAATGATTCTCAGAGTATGAAAATCGATCAGCCGAGTATCTAAACAGGATTCAGACCTTACCCAACGGGTATTTGGGCTTGTCGTCGCTCAATACGCACCAGTCGGCTTTGAAGTCGCAATAGATCTGGTAGTCCGGTTCGGGGATGTGGCCTTCGGTGATGGTGCCGACTCGCAGGCGGATGGTGTCCGGTGCGTCGATGCGCTGGCTGAACAGGGGGCTGCCGCAGCGGGAGCAGAAGACGCGGTTTTTGTTGGGGCTGGATTCGTAGGCTTTCAGCAGGCCCTTGCCGTGCAGGATGACGAACTTGTGGTAGTCGATCGGGGCGTTGGTGACGAATGCGGTGCCTTGTGCGCGCTTGCACTGGTTGCAGTGGCACACGGCCAGTTCGGTGATTTCACCGTTGTATTCGTATTGTACGCCGCCGCACAGACAGCTTCCTTTCAGCATGGCTCTACCCTCCGGTTCATTCATGTGATGTGAGTGGATTATAGGGTATGAGGGCGCCGGCGGCGTCTGCTAGAGTAGCGTTTTGCATCGCACGAGGATTTTTTCCATGCGCATTCTTCACACCATGATCCGGGTGGGCAATCTGGATCGTTCCATTGCGTTTTACACCGACGTGCTGGGCATGACGCTGTTGCGGAAGAAGGATTATCCCGATGGCCGGTTTACGCTGGCCTTTGTGGGTTACGGGCCGGAGTCGGAGCAGGCTGCCATCGAGCTCACCCATAACTGGGATACCGAGCAGTATGAGCTGGGCACCGGTTACGGCCACATCGCATTGGAGGTGGAGGATGTCTACGCCGCCTGTGATCGCATCCGTGCCAAAGGGGGCGTGGTCACCCGCGAGCCCGGCCCGATGAAGCACGGTTCCACCATCCTGGCCTTTGTGCAGGATCCTGATGGTTACAAGATCGAACTGCTGGGTGCCAAGCGGGGCAGTGCATAATTTCCATACAGGCCGGCTTGCGGTAGAATCCGCGCCGGCCGTGGCATTAACTGCCTGCGTTGCCTGACAGGAACCCTTTGAAAACGCTCTGGATTTACGATCCAGCCCGCGAGGACAACATGATCAATGAAAACACCAGCGCGCCCTATGTGGTGTGCGCCCTCTATAAATTTGTCTCACTCCCCGATTATGAACAGCTGCGCCAGCCGTTGCTGGATTTCATGCTTGAGCATGATGTGAAAGGCACGTTGCTGCTGGCCCAGGAAGGTATCAATGGTACGGTGGCTGGCAGCCGCGCGGGCATCGATGCATTGCTGGCCTATCTGCGCCGTGATCCGCGCTTGCAGGATCTGAGCTGGAAGGAGTCCTTCGACACCATCGAGCCGTTCTATCGCACCAAGGTGAAGCTGAAAAAGGAAATCGTCACCATGGGTGTCGAGGGCATCGATCCGCGCCAGGTGGTGGGTACCTATGTAAAGTCGCAGGACTGGAATGCGCTGATCTCCGATCCCGATGTGGTGCTGGTGGATACGCGCAATGATTACGAAGTGGAGATCGGCACGTTCCGCGGCGCCATCAATCCCAATACCACCACGTTCCGGGAATTCCCGGAGTATGTGAAACAGAATCTCGATCCGCAGAAGCATAAGAAGGTCGCCATGTTTTGCACCGGCGGTATCCGCTGCGAGAAATCCACGGCCTATCTGAAGGAGCAGGGTTTCAACGAGGTTTATCATCTGGAAGGCGGGATTCTGCAGTATTTGCAGGATGTGCCGCCGGAGCAGTCGCTGTGGGAAGGCGAGTGTTTTGTTTTCGACAATCGCGTGACGGTGAATCATCTGCTGCAGAAGGGTAACTTCGATCAGTGTCATGCCTGTCGCCGGCCGATTTCCGAGGATGATAAAAAGTCGGCGCACTATGTGCCGGGTGTGAGCTGTCATCATTGTTATGACGAGCACAATCCCGAGCAGATTGCCCGTTATCAGCAGCGGGAAAAGCAGATGCAGTTGGCGAAGAAGCGCGGTGAGCGCCACATTGGCAGCAATCAGTTGCAGGTGCGGCAGGCGCGTCGGGCGGAAAAGCTGGCCCGCAAGAATGCGCAGAAGTCAGTGCCACCCGGTGAATGATGCCTCCATTGGGATAGGCATTTTGTGAATAAGCCACATTGCCAGCGGGAATAAGGCTGGCTAGGCTTTAATCACTACGCGCTGCAGTCTGGGCGTTAACCCATGCGATGCCAGTCTGCAGCAGTAGGGACACAACCTTTTGATTCCAGGAGTGATTATGCGTACCGGCAATCCGGCCCTGAAGGCCAATACGTTTTCGAGTGTTGAACCCAGCAATCCGCCCATGACCCTGGGTGGTACCGTGAACAAAACCGCCATGCTGTTGGCCATGACCCTGATCACCGCGATGATCACCTGGGGTATGGCCATGCAGGCAACCCAGACCGTGGATGGTGTGGCCCAGGCCAGCCCGCTGTTGATGCCGCTGACCATTGGGGGCGCCATCGGTGGTTTTGTGCTGGCTCTGATCTGTGTATTCAAGAAGACCACTGCGCCTTTTATTGCGCCGATGTATGCGCTGGCAGAAGGTTTGTTCCTGGGTGGTGTGTCGGCATTTTTCGAGATGCGCTTTCCCGGCATTGTGATGCAGGCAGTGGGTTTGACCTTTGGCACGCTGTTCGCGTTGCTGATGGCCTATCGCAGCGGACTGATCAAGCCCACCGAGAATTTCAAGCTGGGTGTGGTGGCAGCGACCGGCGCGATCTGCCTGCTGTATGTGGTGAATATGGTGCTGCGTCTGGTGGGTTTCGATGGCATGGGGTTCATCCATGAAGGCGGTACCTTCGGCATCATTTTCAGTCTGGTGGTGGTGGTGATCGCGGCGCTGAATCTGGTGCTGGATTTCGACTTCATCGAGAACGGTGTCGAGATGGGTGCGCCCAAGTATATGGAGTGGTATGCCGCGTTTGGCCTGCTGGTGACCCTGATCTGGCTGTATCTGGAAATGTTGCGTTTGTTGGCCAAACTGCGCAGCGAATAATGTTTTGTGCTGGCGGCGATGTCAGGTCGCCGCCAGCATTCCCCGCAACCATTCGCTGATCTGGCGGATTTCGCTGATGCACACTTCGTGTGCCATCGGGTAGTTTTTCCACATTACGTCATAGTGCCGCGCATCGAGCCAGTCATAAGCCATGCGTGCGGCCCGTTCTGTCACCATGTCATCGAAATCACCGTGGGCAATGCGCACGGCAATGCCCTGGTTGGCGCTGCGATTCTGCTGCTCCAGCAGGTGGGGCGAGGGCAGGTAGGTGGACAGGGCGATCAATCCCGCCAGCCGTTGCGGAAACCGCAGCGCAGTGTGATAGGCCACGGCACCACCCTGGGAGAATCCGATCAGCGCAATGCGTTCGGGCGCGATGCCCTGCGCCATCTGCTGCTGGATCAGATCGTTGATGCGGGCGATGCTGTGCTGCAGATCGGTGTCATTGATCTCGCGTATTTCGCTCAGGGCCAGAATGTCGTACCAGGCGGGCATGATGTAGCCGCCGTTGCAGGTGACAGGCATGGCCGGCGCGTGGGGGAACAGGAAACGGATGTTGAGGTTGTCGGGCAGCTTCAGGTGCGGTACCACCGGCACAAAGTCTTCACCGCTGGCGCCCAGCCCGTGCAACCAGATGACACAGGCGTCCGCCGGTTGCCGGGGTTCCAGCAATTCCGCATCCAGAAATCCATCATTGACGATCAGTCGCACCGACTGCTGCTGGTGCATGGGATCAACCCGGTGGCCAGCTGAAACCACGCCCACCCAGAATGTGGACATGCAGGTGGAAGACGGTCTGGCCTGCGCCGGCGCCGTTGTTCACCACCAGCCGGAAGGCGTCGCCGTAGCCTTCACTCGTTGCGATCTCGCCGGCTTTCAGCAGCAGGTGGCCCAGCAGTGCCTGATCTTCCGCTTGAGCATCGACGATCTTGGGAATCGGCTTTTTCGGAATCACCAGAATGTGCATCGGTGCCTGCGGATTGATGTCGCGGAATGCCAGGCACTGATCGTCTTCGTACACGATGGTGGCGGGAATTTCGCGGTTGATGATTTTGCTGAACAGCGTGGTGCTCATATGGAGGTTCCCGAGGTGCGGAATTTCTTTTTGTACATCTCTTTTTCGTCCAGTGAGATCTGGCGGGCTTCTTCTTCCAGCATCACCGGAATGCCGTCGCGGATGGGATAGGCCAGGTTGCTGGCCAGGCAGATCAGTTCCTGACGTTCGGCGTCGTAATCCAGTTTGGCCTTGCTGGCGGGGCAGACGAGAATTTCGAGTAATTTGGTGTCGAACATGACGTTTCCTGGACGGGGGGTCGTGCTGTGGTGGAGCTGACTTTATAGTGAATTGCCGTGCGCCAGGCAACCGCTTTGTGGCGGGGATTGACTTTGCCGGGGTTTGGCAGTGTGATGGCCACTCGACGGAATGGGGAAGGATAACGCCATGTTTGGACTGGAAATGCTCGACGTGCTGATTGGACTGGCCACGGTGTATATGGTGTTCGGGATTGCCTGTACAGCGGTGGTGGAGGCGATTGCGTCGTGGTTCCGTGTGCGCAGTCGCAATCTGGATGCCGCGCTGCAGGAGTTTCTGTCGGGCGATTTCAAGGAAGGCAGGGAATTCCTGAAGGCGTTTTATGCTCATCCGATGATTCAGGCGCTGAGCAAGGGCAAGGAGGGGATGCCGTCGTATATTCCGCCGTCGATTGTGTCCAAGGTGATCGAAGCGGTGCTGAAGGCGGGGCAGGCGGAAAAATCCTTGCGCGCTGCGGTGGATGGATTGCCGGGCACTGCGGAATCCAATCGCATCAAGGGGCTGCTGGTGTCCATCCTTGATAATGTGTCCGACGACGTTACGGCGTTCCGCGAGAATGTGGAAACCCATTTCAATGCGACGATGGATCGGGCGTCCGGCTGGTTCAAGCGTTATACGCAGAATGTGGCGCTGGCCGTGGCGGCGGTGCTGGTGCTGGGTGGCAACGTGGATACCATTGCAATCGCCAGTTCGCTGGCGTCGAATCCCGAGGCACGCGCGAAGCTGGTGGACGTGGCGCAGCAACAGTTGGCCGTGGCGGAGCAACTCAAACAACAGGCTGGTGCCAGTGGCGACGGACAAAACAACGGTGCTCTGGCGGCGGCGACCGAGCAGACCCGGGTGGCGGGGGAAACCCTGGCCCGTGCGGCGCAGCAGATGGAGTCTTCCGGCTTGCAGTTCGGCTGGAAAAGTCTTCCCACCCGTTGGGATGAGATTCTGCAGAAACTGGCGGGGTTGCTGGTGAGCATCGTGGCGATTTCCCTGGGGGCGCCATTCTGGTTCTCGGTGCTGCAGCGTTTCATGCAGGTGCGGGCAGCGGGTGTGACGCCGGACAAGGCAAGGTAGTGCATGCAGGATGTATTTCCCTGGAGTTTACAGAGGTATTCGACGGGGCAGTCAGTCTAACGCACTTAGTTGTGGTTCACGGTAATCCGCACGGGCATTGACTATAATAAAAACGGATTAGCACGAGTTACCCACATGTCGTCACATCTGCAACTGCACAACCCCGCTCTGATGTATCCCTGGGAAAAACGCACGCTGTTCATTGGCCGCCTGCCAGAGCCGCTTTATGCAGCCTATGGCGCCGCCACGCTGTTGATCAGCCTGGGCAAGAGCATTGCAGTCCGGGTTAATGGCCGTACCTTGCAGGGTGGAAGCTTTCTTATTCCTGCAGGGATTCAGGTGGGGATCGACGCCGGTATTGAAACCGTGGCGTTGCTGCATCTGGATGTGCTGGGTGATGATGCCCGGCGTTTGCAGGGTGGGTTCGTGCACCAGGGCAGTGGTGTGGTTGTTCCTCATGGCCTGCATGTCGAGGAGGATTTGCGCTATTTGCTGGGCGGCACCTATCGCCAGCCAATGGCATCAGCGCATCTGTATGATCTGCTTGATGCCACGCTGGAATACGGCGTTGCGCAGATCGGGCAGGCGTCCACCATCGACCCCCAAGTGCAGGCGACGGTGAATTTCATCAAGCAGAATTTTCAGGACAATATTCCCATCGACGAACTGGCGCGACGGGTTCATGTATCGACTCCCACTTTGATTCGCAAGTTCAAGCAGCAGGCCGGTGTGCCGATCCGGCGCTTCCGGCTTTGGCACCGGATCTATGAATCCATGATTTTTATCAGTGCCGGCCAGAATCTTACCGATGCCGCCATAAATGCAGGTTTTACCGATTCATCCCACTACACTCATACCCTTCGCACCATGTGGGGTGTCAGCCCCAGCTGCCTTTTCAATCGTGAAATTCGCGCTGAAATTATTCCGCCGGTGAAATAAACCGCTGTTGTTGCGTCAGCATGTCCTGGCAATCCTGCAGAAAAGCAGTGTAGTGGCATGCGGCCAGGCGCGGCTTTTCCAGCATGGGCGTGTGGCCCACATCGGTCATGATGATGGCCTTGCTGTGACGTAGTCGGGCGCGGAATATGTGAAGCATCGATGGGTCCATGATGCCATCCCGATCACCCCATAAAACCAGAGCCGGTTGCCCAATGGCTGCCAGCTTGTCATCCAGCATCTGGGCCGGATCGATCCAGGTCTGGTCGGCATTGGTGATATCGGCAAAGAGCTTGCGTGCCTTTTCCATGCGTGCCAGCCCGCTGCGAAAGGCAACGTCGCGTAGTGCTTTGGGAATGGCGTGGGGGCGCGCGACGGAAATCTGCAACAGCGCATCAAATTCGGCGGGGCACGTATAAAAGAAATGGTTGTGGCGGTTTGCCAGCGCTTTGAAATATGGGCTGAGCCTGGGGGAGGTGACACCACAGGCATTCATCAGCGCGAGCGACTTAACCATATCAGGGTAAGCATGTGCATAATGCGCGACGATCCAGCCCCCCATGGAGTTGCCCAGCAGATGACAGGATTCAATGCCGATGGCCTGCAGCAACTGGTTCAGCTGGCTGGCATAGCAGGCGATATCGTATGTCAGGGCCGGATCGTAGCAGGATTCGCCATGGCCACCCAGATCCGGAATGATCACGCGGAATTGCCGCAGATGCCGCGCCATGGCGAGCCAGTGATCCTTGTCCGCATTGAATCCATGCACCAGCACTAGCGTGTCGGTGGCGCGGGTATTGTTGTTGTCGTAATAGCAGAAGCGGCAGCCGGGTCCGGTGTCGATCCACTTGAGCGTCAGGCCCGCCATTCTGCGTCCCAGGGTTTGGGTGATGTGATACACAGACTGTTGCCAGCGTTCGGTCAGGTAGCCGGGGGAATACGCGAGTGGTGTCATGGCAATCTCGTTTAAGTGAGGCCCGGTGAGGGAACATCCTTTTAAGAAATATCCTGTGAAGAAATATCCCGTGAGGAAAGGTTCGGTAACGGCAAGCCGATAAAAAAGGCGGCAGTGGTTTGCTGCCGCCAATTTAGCGCTACGGGATAAAAATGGCTTGTATGTACTGATCAGGTCAGGGCGCTGCCCACACCACGCGCACGCTGTCGTTGATCAGGGATTTGTCGATATAGCCGATGGTGTTGGGATTTTCCGCCACCAGCTTCAGCATGTCGGCCGGGGATTCCACCGCTTTGGGTGGTGCACCGCTACCGGTAAAGATTATGCGCGACCAGTACGACCGCAGCTGGGATTCACTCTTGCCGACAGCTTGCTGGTAGAACGCGCTTTTCTCGGCCGATTTTTCGGGCATGTCGAGGGGGATGGCGCTGCTGCCATCGGGAAACAGTTTGAGTTTACCCAGAAATATTTTCTCGACATCGGCCTGGGTTACCGTCTGGGTGGGATTGGCTTTGCTCACGATAACCACCCATTCAGCGTTGCTGATACTGGCATGGAACAGGATGTAAACACCCATCAGGATAGCGATCATATTTTTCATGTCATGCGCTCCTGTCAGAAGATGAAATCAATGGCGGCGGACACGATGTTCACGCTGCGTTCTTCAGCAAAGAATTCGTCGGTAGCATTGACGAACTCCGCCACGGTATTGCGGGGCTTGATGATGTGGTCGATCTGGGCCTTGAACGCGACGCCACTCATCAGATCCCAGCGCACGCCGGCCGACCAGGCATCACGCTCGATCAATAACTGCGAACCCGCATTAACGGCGGTTACCAGCCCACCCAAACCAGGATCAATGGACGACGTATCCAGCGCGGGGAACCTGGCCTTGTCGCGGTGCATCAGCTTGCTGTAGGACACATAGGGCGACCAGTTGCCGAAGTGATAGCCGCTCAACAGGGAAAAGCCGTCCAGGCTCTGCACGAAATCGGAATCAAACTTGCGGATGGCGTATTCGCTTTGCACAAACAGGCCACCCTGGTCGTACATGTAGCCCAAGCTGAAAAAGTCCAGTGGCACATCCAGCCGCTGCATGCGGTTGTGGATACTGTCGGCATTGGCGACGTTATTGGCTTCGAGCTGATCCATGGCCATGTCATACAGTTCCAGTGCATCGTTTTCGACGTCCATGTGGATGCGCTGGTAACCGAGGCGGAAAACCGATCCGTCGTGCTCAATGCTGGTATCAAAGGATTTGATCTTGAAGCGGAAGTTCAGTGTGCCGTTGGTCTGGTTGATCTGCTGATTCAATGTGCCGATGCCCGCCCGCATTTTTACCAGCGCCGAACCCAGCGCAAATTTATAGCCGCCGTCGACACCGTTCATGTAGGAAATGGGGCTGAGCAGATAGACCTCGGCGACGGGCCGCACTGCAGGCTGCGCGTAACCCACCATGCGCGATTCCGAAATCATGAAAGTCGGCGCAACGAAGCGACCGGCGCGCAAGTAGGTTTGTTCGTTGAAATCGTATTTGAGATTGGCCCATTCGAAATAGGGCCGTGTGCTGTCGTAGTCGGACAGGCGCCGGGATATGATCTGTGCTGTTGCCGTGAGTTGGGGGGCCGCCTGGATGTCGACCTGGGCGCCGAACACGGTGTCCAGGCCGGAATCCGGATTATTGCTGCGGCCCACACCGGTGCTCTGTTCGATGTTGCTGCGATAGTCTGCATCGTTGTCGTCACTGTTGGAAATCGCCACCGTGCCGAAGCCGGAAAAGCGCACGTAATCTTCAATGCTGCGTTCGGCATGGGCGAGCGGTGCCGCAGCCAACATCAGAAGAAAGGCCGTCAATCTGGATTTCATGTTGTTTCCTCACGGATGGGTGTTTAGGGAACGCGTGTCATGGGCTTGGATGCTGGAATTTCCCTGGTGGGGCTGCGTGAACCGGTCAGCGATGGCCGGTGGCATTTCTGGGGTGGCGGCGGGTGTGTATACGAACGGTTGCCGATGGTGGTAACGGGTTCCGGCGGGCTCGCTTGTTGCGGGGCGCACTTCTATCTGCGTCAGCTCTTCCAGCGAAAGGTCGAACAGATCCTGGGCCTGGGCGTGATGAATGCCTGGCAATAACGTGCAAAACATCAGGATGCATGCAGCCAGAAAGGCGGCTGTGAATAGCTCAGACGTGCTGCCGTGGATGGAAAACGGCAGCAGGGGTGGTGGTTGCATTCAGCGTCCTCCCCGTGGATACGGTGTTGGGAAGCTACCCTGCTTGCTATGCCGGTTGGCATGGCGTGGTGTATGTCCTGTTATCAGTGTATTGGCGGCCTGCAAGATTGAATTGTAAAAACTGATCAATCGATCTGATCTTGGCTATTGGCTCAGGGCGTTGTGCGGGATTGATGCGGGATGAGGGGGTGTCAGTCCGAGGTCTTGTCCTTGAATTCGCACAGGTCTTCGATGATGCAGGCGCCGCAACGGGGCTTGCGCGCGGTGCAGACATAACGGCCGTGCAGGATCAGCCAGTGGTGGGCGTCCTGCAGGAATTCCTCCGGCACGAATTTCAGCAGCTTTTTTTCCACTTCAAGTACGTTTTTGCCCGGTGCGATCTTGGTGCGGTTGGATACCCGGAATATGTGGGTGTCCACCGCCATGGCGGGCAGGCCGAAGGCGGTGTTGAGCACGACGTTCGCGGTTTTGCGGCCAACACCGGGGAGCGCTTCGAGGGCTTTGCGGTCGCAGGGGACTTCGCCGCCGTGTTGGTTCAGCAGTATCTGGCAGGTCTTGATGATGTTTTCCGCTTTCGCGTTGTAGAGTCCGATGGTCTTGATGTAGGGCGTGAGGCCTTTCACGCCGAGTTTGAGTATCGCCTGCGGGGTGTTGGCCACCGGATAGAGTTTTGCGGTGGCCTTGTTGACGCTGACGTCGGTGGCCTGGGCCGACAGGATCACCGCGATCAGCAATTCGAAAGTGGAGTGATATTCCAGCTCGGTGGTGGGATTGGGGTTGTGTTCCCGCAGACGACGGAAGATTTCGTGGCGCTTTTCTTTGTTCATGACGCTACGAAATGGCTCCTGTCGTTCTTACGCGCCTGCTGCCAGCAGCCACTTTCTGTTTGCGTGCAGCGGCCTTGGCGGCTTGCTGGGCGTCGATGATGTTCTTCAGCGCCATCAGCAGGCCCAGCACCAGGAACGCGCCGGGCGGCAGAATCGCCACCAGAAAACCCTTGTACTCCGGGATCAGCTGCAGATGCCAGTTCAGCGCGATGTCGCCGAACAGCAGATGCATGTTCGCGAAAATGCCGCCGGTGCCAATCAGTTCACGGATGGCGCCCAGCGCCACCAGCACGGCGGTGAAACCGGCACCCATCATGAAACCATCCAGCGCGGCAGCGGGCAGGCTGTGCTTGCTGGCAAAGGATTCGGCGCGGCCCAGCACGATGCAGTTGGTGGTGATCAGGGGAATGAAGATGCCCAGGATCAGATAGAGTTCATGGGTGAAGGCATTCATCAGGAATTCGATGCAGGTGGTAAACGCCGCGATGATCATCACGAAGATCGGCAGTCGTACCGCGTCGGTGGTGCTGTTGCGGATCAGGGAGACGGCGATGTTGGACAGCGCCAGTACGCCGATGGTGGCGGCGCCCAGTGCCATCGCGTTCACCACCGAGCCAGACACTGCCAGCAGGGGACACATGCCCAGTACCTGCACCAGGGCCGGATTGTTCTTCCACAGACCATCGCGGGTGATCTTGCCGTAATCAATGTCCGACATGGGCGGTTTCCTCGTGAGCCGGGGTCAGCGGGCTGGTGTTGCCGTTCAGTATGACCTGTTTGTGCGCATCGAAATACTGCAGGGCCTTGTACACCGCGTCCACTACAGCGCGGGGCGTGATGGTGGCGCCGGTGAAGGCATCGAATTCGCCGCCGTCCTTTTTCACCCGCCATTGTGGCTCGGGTGTGTTCTGCAATGACTTGCCGTCGAAATCCCGTATCCAGTCGGACTTCTGGACTTCGATGGCATCGCCCAGGCCCGGCGTTTCGAAATGGGGCGGAATCACCCGCACCCCGGTGATGACACCCTCGGCATCCACACCCACCAGCAGGTTGATGGAACCGCCGTAGCCTTCCGGCGCCACCACCTGCAGGATTGCACCGGCTGGCTGGCCCTGCAGGCGAGCCAGATAGGCGGCTTTGGCAGTGCGGGTGCCCAGCAGCTTGTCGGCGTCCAGCATCAGCTGATCATTCAGCAGATCGTTGTCCAGGCGCTCGCGGGGCATGACGTCGAACAGGCTTTTTTTCAGGGTTTCCTCCACCGCGCGGGCGATGGGCTCGCGGGTGAGATTGGCGGTGAGCACGACCAGACCCGTGGTGATCACAGCAAAGATCGCCAGCACAATGCTGTTGCGGGAAACGGATTGGCGGATCATCTGCATGGCATCAACTCCGTTTCGCCAGCCCTTTGTTGGGCTTGCTGTGGCCGTAGGTGCGCGGCTGGGTGTAGTAGTCGATGGTGGGCGCCGCCAGGTTCATCAGCAGCACCGAAAAGGCCACGGCGTCGGGATAGCCGCCCCAGCTGCGGATCACGTACACCAGGATGCCGATGCCGGCGCCGTATACTAGTTTGCCTTTGGCGCTGGTGGCGGCGGTAACCGGATCGGTGGCGATGAAGAACGCCCCCAGCATGGTGCCGCCGCTGAGCAGGTGGAACAGGATGCTGCCGTAGTTGTCGGCGTCCACGGCGGTGTTGAAAAAGCCGGACAGGAAGAAGATCGCCGCCAGCATCGCCACCGGGATGTGCCAGGTAATGATGCGACGCCAGATCAGGTAGATGCCGCCCAGCAGAAACGCCACGTTCACCCATTCCCAGCCGTAGCCCGCCATCAGGCCGTGCAGCACCGCGTTGGTGTCCAGCACTTCGGGCTGGCCGGCATAGGTGCGGAAAGTATCCAGCGGCGTAGCGCCACTGAAGGCATCGACACCGCTGATCTGGCCGGTGAACACCAGTTGCAGGGACTGCAGCAGATTCAGCGCTTCGGTGCTGGCGGTGACGCCGCTGGCCGGCAGCCAGGTGGTCATTTCCTTGGGGAACGAAATCAGCAGCAGCACATAACCGATCATCGCGGGGTTGAAGGGATTCATCCCCAGTCCGCCATACAGATGCTTGGCCACCACGATGGCAAAGCTGGTGCCGACCACCGTCAGCCACCAGGGCGAACTGGGCGGAATGGCCAGCGCCAGCAGCAGGGCGGTGACCACGGCGCTGTAATCATTCAGGTAGAAGGCGATGGGCTTCTGGCGGATCTTCAGGATCGCGGCTTCGCAGGCCAGGGCGGTGAGCACTGCCAGCACGGTGTTGATCAGGGTTCCCCAGCCGAAGAAGTGGGTGAGGACGGCGATGCCGGGCACCGTGGCGTAGATCACCTGCCGCATGAAGGCGCCGGTGTTGCCGGGTTTGTGCAGGTGGGGCGAGGTGACGTTCAGTAATGCCATGTGCGGTTACGCCCCTTCCAGTTGCTTGAGGTGAGCTTCGGCCTGGGTGTTGGCGGCTTCGGCGTCCTGCACGGCCTGGGTCAGTGCGGCGATGTCGCCTTCGCCGCTGGCCTGGGCGGCTTCCAGCGCCTTGCGGGCTTTCTTCAGCAGCACCTGGGTTTTCGCCACCTCCATTTTCGCCTGTTTCACTGGATCGGCGGCGGCATTGCGGGCCTGGATTTCTTCTTTCTCTTTGGCGCGGGCTTCTTTCATCGCCGCTTTGGATGCGTCGGACTTCGCTTTGAGCTGGGCCACCTGGGTGCGCAGGGATTCCAGATCGCCACTGCCGCTGGCTTCGGCCTGCTGCAGCGCTTCTTCTGCTGCCTTGTAGGCGTTGAAGTCGTCGGCGGAGGCCTGTTTGAGTGCGGCCAGGGGATCATCGTGGGCAGGCTTGTGCGCTTCCGGTTCGGCCTTGGCGGCATTTTTCGCGGCGATGAAGGCGTCCTTGGCGGCGTCGGCCTTGGCTTTCAGCTGTTCGACTTTCTTGCGCAGGGCGTCGATGTGGTCGGAACCGGCTTTCTCAGCAGTTTCCAGGGCCTTTTGTGCGTCCTTGTAGCGTTTCATGGTGGACGCGGCGGCGGTCTGCAGTTTGGTCAGTTCATCCGGTTCGCCTGCGGTATCGGTAGCCGATGTCGCTGGCATTGCCACAGCGGTGGGTGCTGCATCGGCTGCCACCGGTGCCGGTTTGACCGGAGCTTCTTTCTTGGTGGCCTGTTTGGCGGCGGCTGCTTTCGCACGTTCCTGCCGTTTCAGTTCCTTTTCCTGCTCTTCTTTTTCGTGTCGTGCCTTGCGGGCTTCGAAGCGGGTGCGGGCGTGATCGGACTTGCGGGCTTCCTGCTCGGCGGTGCGGATCGATCCTTTGGCAAAGCGATAGTACTGCACCAGCGGAATGCTGCTGGGGCAGACATAGGCGCAGGCACCGCACTCGATGCAGTCGAACAGATTGAAGTGGGCCGCCTTGTCGAATTCCTTGGCTTTGGCGAACCAGTACAGCTGTTGCGGCAGCAGATTCACCGGACAGGCGTTGGCGCAGCTGCCGCAGCGGATGCAGGGCTGTTCCGGCGCCGGATCGGGAAATTCTTTTTCGGTGGGCGCCAGCAGGCAGTTGGTGGTTTTCACCACCGGTACCGACGGATCGTGAATCGAAAAGCCCATCATGGGGCCGCCCATCACCAGACGGTGCATCCTGTCCCGCTGCAAGCCGGCCTGCAGCAGCAGATCGGCCACGGGTGTGCCCAGCAGTACTTCGTAATTGCCCTTGTGGGTGACAGCGTCGCCGGTCAGGGTCGTGATGCGCGAGATCAGCGGTTCACCATCCAGCACCGCGCGCTTCACCGCGTAAGCCGTACCGGTGTTCTGGCACACCACGCCCACGTCTGCCGGCAGGCCGCCGCTGCGCACTTCCTTGCCGGTGAGCAGATGGATCAGCTGTTTTTCACCACCCGAGGGGTATTTGGTCGGCACCACCACCACGTCGATGGGTTTGCCTTCGCAGGCCTTGCGCATGGCGTTGATGGCGTGGGGCTTGTTGTCTTCGATGCCGATGAGGATTTCCTTCGGCTCCACCAGCCAGGCCATGATTTCCAGACCGGCAACGATCTGGTCCGCGCGCTCCTGCATCAGGCGATCATCGGCGGTGATGTAGGGTTCGCATTCCACCGCGTTCAGGATCAGTTGCTCGATTTTGGTATCGGATTTCACGCCCAGTTTCACCACGCTGGGGAAACCGGCGCCACCCATCCCGGCGATACCGGCGTCGCGGATGCGGTCGAGGATTTCCTTCTTGCTGTGAGCGCGATAATCCGGGATGGGATGACGTTCGATCCAGCGCTCCTCGCCATCGCTCTTGATGGTGATGCAGACGGAATCGATCTGCGACGGATGCTGCACCGGATGCAGGCCGATGGCTTCCACCACGCCGGACGTGGAAGCATGTACTGGCAGGCTCACAAAGCCGGTGGCTTCACCGATCTTCTGGCCCTTCAGCACGCGATCGCCCACATTCACGATGGGTTTGGCGGGTGCACCGATATGCTGTTGCAGCGGAATGTACACCCGTTCCGGCAGCGTGGCCTGACGGATGGAGACGCCGGCGGATTGTGCTTTGTTTTCCGGCGGATGAATGCCACCGGGAATGTCCCAGATGCGACGGCTCATGCCAGGTTCCTCACCGGAATCAGGTTGCCGGGGCGGGCGCCGATGCCCTGCGGAGGCTGCCAGATCCAGCTTTGCGGCGTGACTTTCACCGGCACCATGTCGATGCAGCTCACCGGGCAAGGCTCCACGCACAGATCGCAGCCGGTGCATTCATCCACGATCACAGTGTGCATCTGTTTGGCGGCGCCGAGGATGGCGTCCATGGGGCAGGCCTGGATGCACTTGGTGCAGCCGATGCACTCGTCCTCGCGGATGTAGGCCACCATCTTGTGTTCTTTTTCCTGGCCGTATTCTTCGTCGAGCGGCACGAATTCACGGCCCAGCAGATCCGCCAGCGCACGAATGGTGTCTTCGCCGCCGGGCACGCACTTGTTGATTTCTTCCCCGGCAGCCATGCCCTCTGCATAGGGGCGACAGCCGGGATGGCCACACTGGCCGCACTGGGTTTGCGGCAGCAGGGCATCGATCTGCTCGACGATGGGATTGCCTTCCACTTTGAATTTCACGGCGGCAAACCCCAGCAGGGCGCCGAAGACAAGGGCCATGGCCACCAGTGCAGTGACAGCTCCCAGATTGTTGGTCAATACATCCATACTGCGCCCCGTCAGATCTTGATCAGGCCGGAAAAGCCCATGAAGGCCAGGGACATCAAACCGGCGGTGATCATGCCGATGGATGCGCCCTTGAAGGGAGTGGGAACGTCGGACACCAGAATGCGTTCACGCATGGCGGCGAACAGCACCAGCACCAGGGAAAACCCCAGCGCACCGCCGAAGCCGTAAAGAAAAGCGTACAGGAAGCTGTCGATACCTTTCTTGACGGTCAGCAGCGCCACGCCCAGCACGGCGCAGTTGGTGGTGATCAGCGGCAGGAAAATACCCAGCACGCGATAAAGCAGAGGGCTGGTCTTGCGCATCACCATCTCGGTGAACTGCACGGTGACGGCGATCACCAGGATGAAGGAAATGGTTTTCAGGTATTCCACATCCAGCGGCAGCAGGATGTAGGTGTAGGTGAGATAGCTGAGCACCGACGACAGGGTCAGCACAAAGGTGGTGGCCAGGGACATGCCCATGGCGGTTTCCAGTTTGTTGGACACGCCCATGAACGGGCACAGTCCCAGAAACTGCACCAGCACGAAATTGTTCACCAGAATGGTGCTGATCAATACCAGCAGAAATTCAGGCATCGCAGAAACCTTTTCAGAATGACCCGCTACGGAGTAACCCGTGTGAAATGGGCGCGCATTTTAACATGAACCGGGCGGTCACCGGGATCCTATTTCACTCGCATGCCAGGTTGGGCGCCAGTGTCGGGGGACAGGATGAAAATGTCGCTGCCGCCAGGGCCTGCCGCCAGCACCATGCCTTCGGACATGCCGAACTTCATCTTGCGCGGTGCCAGGTTGGCCACCATCACGATGAGGCGCCCCACCAGATCTTCCGGCTGATAGGCCGACTTGATGCCCGCAAAAACGTTACGGGTTTCGCCGCCGATATCGAGGGTCAACTGTAACAGCTTGTCCGCGCCCGCCACATGACCGGCAGCGACAATCTTCGCCACGCGAAGGTCAATTTTGGCAAAGTCGTCGTAACTGATCACGGGGGAAACCGGGTCTTCGTCCAGCGCGGTTTTCGGTTTGGCGGGTGCTTCGGCGGCGGCTTCCGCCTTGCCTTCTTCCAGCACCGCGTCGATCTGTTTCATGTCCACTCGCTGCATCAGGGGTTTGAACGGGTTGATGGCATGGCCCAGCAGCAGATTGTTGCAATCTTCCCAGTGGAAGGCGGGCACGTTGAGGAAGGCTTCGGTCTGTTCGGCCAGTTTGGGCAGCACCGGTTTCAGGTACAGCACCAGCAGGCGGAACAGGTTGATGCCCACGGTGCAGACGTCCAGCACCTCCTGTTCCTTGCCGGCCTGTTTCGCCAGCGCCCAGGGAGCCTTCTCGTCGATGTACTGGTTGGCCTTGTCGGCAATCGCCATGATTTCGCGCATGGCCTTGCCGAACTCGCGCTGTTCGTAGAATTCCGCGATCTGCGCGGCCTTGCCCTGGGCGTCGGCCAGCAGATCGGCTTCCGCGTTGTGGGTGGACAGGCGACCACCCTGTTTGGCAATGAAACCGGCGGAACGGCTGGCAATGTTCACCACCTTGTTCACCAGATCCGCATTCACGCGCTGGGCGAAATCTTCCAGGTTCAGGTCGATGTCGTCGATGTGCCCGCTCAGTTTCGCCGCGAAGTAGTAGCGCAGGTACTCCGGATTCAGGTGGCGCAGGTAGGTTTCCGCCTTGATGAAGGTGCCGCGGGATTTCGACATTTTCGCGCCGTTCACGGTGACGAAGCCGTGGGAGAAAATCGCCGTGGGCGTGCGGAAATCCGCGCCGGTCAGCATGGCGGGCCAGAACAGGCCGTGGAAATTGATGATGTCCTTGCCGATGAAGTGATACAGCTCGGCGGACGAATCCTTCGCCCAGTAGTCATCGAACTTGAGGTCGCTGCGGCGCGCGCACAGGTTTTCGAAACTGGCCATGTAGCCGATGGGCGCATCCAGCCAGACATAAAAATACTTGCCCGGATGATCCGGAATTTCGAAGCCGAAATAGGGCGCCTCGCGGGAAATGTCCCACTGCTGCAGGCCGGCTTCCAGCCATTCCGCCAGCTTGTTGGCGATGCCTTCCTGCAGGCGGCCGGAGCGGGTCCACTCCTTCAGCATGCCGGCAAATTGCGGCAGGTCGAAGAACAGTTGCGTGTTGGCTTTCAGCACCGGTGTGGCGCCGGAAATGGTGGAGCGCGGATTTTTCAGTTCGTGGGCGGCGTAGGTGGCACCGCAGGCTTCGCAGTTGTCGCCGTACTGGTCTTCCTTGCCGCACTTGGGGCAGGTGCCTTTGACGAAACGGTCCGCCAGGAACATCTGTTTTTCCGGGTCGAACAGCTGGGTGATCTCGCGGGTGACGATGAAGCCCTTGTCGCGGTTGCGTTCGTAGATCAGGTTCGACAGGCGGCGGTTCTCTTCCGAGTGGGTCGAATAGTAGTTGTCGAAGCCCACCAGAAACGCGGCGAAATCCCGTTCGTGTTCGGCCTTTACCACGGCGATCTGTTGTTCCGGCGTGCGGCCCAGCTGTTCGGCCTTCAACATGATTGCGGTGCCGTGGGCGTCGTCGGCGCAGACGTAGGTGCAGGTGTGCCCGCGCAGTTTCTGGAAGCGCACCCAGATGTCGGTCTGGATGTATTCCAGCATGTGCCCCAGGTGGATGGGTCCGTTGGCGTAGGGCAGGGCGCTGGTGACGAGGATCTTGCGTTTGGCTGCTGCAGTCATGGGGGTTCGGACAGGCTCGCTAGGGGGTGGCGGAAAGGCGCTAACTATATCGCTATTGACAGGGGGATTCCATAAAGCGCGCCCCGTCCGGCGCTGGGCTGATAGTCTTTCATTGTTGATTTCATTGATTTCTTTCAATTGACACGACGTCGAAGGTTACTTTAACTGAACCCTCAGCGAAGTTGCGTCGGGAGTTCGAATTCATGTCTACAGCCGTTTCTGCCCACTGGATGGATGCGCTGCGCAGTCATGTGCGGGAACATTTGCCTGCGGCCATCGGGCTGGGACTGGCGCTGCTGGCGGTGGTGTTTCTGCTGGGCCAGAGCATCGGGCAGATCGTGGCGGGGCAGGCGCCGGTGGGTCTGCAGTTGGCGTTGCTCGGTGGCGCGGCCGGATTTGCGGCCACGGCGCTGGGTGCGCTGCCAGCACTGGTGTTGAAAGGATTGCCGCAGCGGGTGGAAGACAGCCTGCTGGGATTCGCCGCAGGAATGATGCTGGCGGCCAGCGCGTTTTCGCTGTTGTTGCCGGGGCTGGATGCTGGGGAATCGATCCTGGGCAGCAAGCCGCTGGGTGCCGCTGCCGTGGTGGCGGGCATGGCGCTGGGCGTGCTGCTGATGCTCGGCCTGGATCAGTTCACACCCCACGAACATGAAAAGACCGGCCCCTGCGGCCCCGGTTATCAGGCCTGCACCCGCATCTGGCTGTTCGTGTTTGCCATCGCGTTGCACAACCTGCCCGAAGGCATGGCCATCGGCGTGAGTTTTTCCCAGGGTGACATGTCGGTGGGTCTGCCGCTCACCACGGCGATCGCGCTGCAGGATATTCCCGAGGGGCTGGCGGTGGCCCTGGCGATTCGCGCAGCTGGCTATTCTGCTGTGCTGGCGGTGCTGGTGGCGGGCCTCAGTGGCGTGCTCGAACCCATCGGTGCGCTGCTGGGCGTCGGGCTTTCCAGCGGTATGGCGCTGGCCTATCCGGTGGGGCTGGGGTTGGCGGCCGGTGCCATGCTGTTCGTTGTTTCCCACGAAGTGATTCCCGAAACGCACCGTAACGGCCATCAAACCACCGCGACCATTGGGTTGATGATCGGCTTTGCCCTGATGATGGTGCTCGACACCACCCTGGGCTGAATCCCACGCAAGAGGAGTTCGTCATGAAAGAAAAGAAAGCGAAAAAACCCACCAAAGGCACCCGCATCGACATCGGCATCAGCGATTCCGCCCGCAAGAAAATCGCCGACGGCCTGTCCGCTCTGCTGGCAGATAGCTACACGCTCTATCTGATGACCCACAATTTCCACTGGAATGTTAAGGGCCCGATGTTCAACAGTCTGCACAACATGTTCATGACCCAGTACACCGAGCAGTGGAATGCGCTGGACATCATCGCCGAGCGGATTCGCGCCCTGGGCCACCCGGCGCCGGGTACCTACAAGGAGTTCGTGAAGCTGGCGTCGATCAAGGAAGTGGAGGGCGTGCCGTCGGCGATGGACATGGTGCGGCATCTGGTGGCGGCGCAGGAGGCCACCGCCCGCACCGCCCGCAATATTTTCCCGCTGGTGGAAGAAGCCAACGACCAGCCCACGGCGGATGTGCTGACCCAGCGTCTGGAAATTCACGAGAAAACCGCCTGGATGCTGCGCAGTCTGCTGGAAGAGTAAGCCTGCTGCCGTCACGGGACGCCCTGGCCGGGGTGGCCCCGTCCCGCTGATGGCCTGCCTTTGCACGCATTCCGACTACTTTAGTCGGATATTTTCGTTTAGCATCGCGCTTCTGAATTGCCCTCATTCATTCCTGAACCCCATGGAGCAGTCCCCATGAATTCCCAGTTGCACGAACAGGTCAGCCGCATCCTTGCCAGCCAGCCCGATCCGGTGTCCCGCCAGACCCTGGTGGATGTGGTGGATCTGACCGAAGTCTCCATCAGCGGCGACACCCTGAACCTGGGCCTGCTTTTCGGTTATCCGATCAATGGTGTGAAAGAGCAGCTGAGAGCGGAACTGGCCCCGCTGTTTACCAATCTGGGTGCGGCCAAGGTCAACCTGAAACTGGAATGGAAGGTGAAACCAGCCCTGAGCAAGCTGCTGGAAGGCGCGGGTAAGGTGCGTAACATTCTGGCGGTGGCGTCGGGCAAGGGCGGGGTGGGCAAGTCCACCACGGCGGCCAATCTGGCCCTGGCCCTGGCGGCAGACGGTGCCCGCGTCGGCATTCTGGATGCTGACATTTACGGCCCCAGCGTGCCCACCCTGCTGGGCGTGCCGGAAGGCACCAAGCCCGAGGTGCACCAGCAGAGTTTCTTCCTGCCCATCGAGGCGCTGGGCCTGCAGTCCATGTCCATGGGTTATCTGGCAGATGAAAAGACCCCCATGGTGTGGCGTGGCCCCATGGCCAGCGGCGCGCTGCAACAATTGTTGAAGCAGACCATCTGGGCCGACCTGGATTACCTGGTGGTGGACATGCCCCCCGGCACTGGCGATATCCAGCTGACCCTGGCGCAACAGGTGCCGGTGTCTGGCGCGGTGATTGTCACCACGCCCCAGGACATCGCTCTGCTGGATGCGAAAAAAGGCGTGGAAATGTTCCGCAAGGTGAACGTGCCGGTGCTGGGCATCGTCGAGAACATGGCCATTCACATCTGCAGCAACTGCGGCCATCAGGAACACATCTTCGGCGCCGGTGGCGGTGAAAAAATGGCAAAGCAATATGGTGTATCGGTGCTGGGCAGCCTGCCGCTGGCGCTGTCGATCCGGGAACAGGCCGACGGCGGCAAGCCCACGGTGGCGGCCGACCCGGACGGTGAAATCGCCGGCATCTATCGCAGGGTCGCCCGGCTGGCGGCGGGGCAACTGGCGCGCATGGCCCGTCAGGCTGGCACCGCCTTCCCCAAAATCAGCATTCACAACGACTGAGCGGCCCCTCATGTTTATCGGTGGCGTCGCGCGCAAGACCGGGTTGTCGGTGAAGGCCATCCGCTTCTACGAAAGCGTGGGCCTGATTCCGGCGCCGCCCCGTGCCGGACGCTACCGCCGTTACGACGACACCAGCGTCGAGATCCTGCTGCTGATCAAACAGGCCCGCGCCCTGGGCCTGTCCATTGCCGGCCTGAAAGATCTGATTCATTGGGCCGACGGCCAGGTGGACTGGCGGCGGGTGGTGGATTTCCTGGAGCAGCACAAAGCCCGCCTTCGCGGCGAGATCCAGGCGCTGGAAGATCAGCTCGCCCGCATCGACGCCTGCATCGCCGAAATGGAAACCTGCCCCAGCCTGCAGAAAACGGCGGGTTGACTCTCCCCTGCAGGGCAGAGTGCATACTCCCGTCGCAATCAATGCGAGGAGTAGGCAATGGGCAAACGTATCCTGATTCTGAACGGCAATCCCAAGCAGAACAGCCTGTGTGCGAGTCTGGCGGCGGCCTATGCGACGGAGGCAAGCCAGCAGCATGAGGTTCAGCAAATGGCGTTGGCTCAACTGCAGTTCGACAGCGATCTGCCGGAGGGCTACGACCGTAACCGATCCCTGGAACCGGATCTGCAGGCGTTCCAGCAGGCGCTGCTGTGGGCAGAGCATCTGGTGCTGGTGGCACCGGTGTGGTGGGGCGCGATTCCGGCGCGGCTGAAAGGGCTGATCGACCGCACCTTTCTGCCGGGTTTTGCGTTCCGCTATGAAAAAGGACAGACCTGGCCCGACCAGCTGCTGAAGGGCCGCACCGCCACCTTGTTGCTGACACTGGACACGCCGCCCTGGTATTTCCGCCTGTTTCAGGGCGCGCCGGCGGTGCGACAGCTGGATACCGCCACCCTGGCGTTCTGCGGCTTCAAACCGGTGCGCCACCATCTGTTTGGGCCCGTGATCAAGGCGGAGGAGGCGCAGCGTCAGCGTTGGCTGGCCAGGGCAGGGGAATTGGGTGCCAAAGCCGGCTGAACCGGTGTTTCCCCTGGGCGGGCGGGGTTCTGGCCAGCGCCAAAACCCTGTATCATGCGCCCTTCCATTTCCGGGGAGTCTGAATCCGATGTCCATCAAGTCCGATCGCTGGATCCGCCGCATGGCGCAAGAACACGGCATGATCGAGCCCTTCGAGCCGGGCCAGGTGCGCACCGTCAACGGCCAGCGCATCATTTCCTATGGCACGTCCAGCTACGGTTACGACGTGCGCTGTTCGCGGGAATTCAAGGTGTTCACCAACATCCATTCCGCCACCGTCGATCCCAAGGACTTCTCGGACAAGAGCTTCGTGGACATCGAAAGCGATGTCTGCATCATTCCCCCCAACTCGTTTGCCCTGGCGCGCACGGTGGAATATTTCCGCATTCCCCGCGACGTGCTGACCATCTGCCTGGGCAAATCCACCTACGCCCGCTGCGGCATCATCGTCAACGTGACACCGCTGGAGCCGGAGTGGGAAGGCCATGTGACCCTGGAATTCTCCAACACCACCACGCTGCCGGCGAAAATCTACGCCAACGAAGGCGTGGCGCAGATGCTGTTCCTGCAGTCTGATGAACCCTGCGAGACTTCCTACCGGGATCGCGGCGGCAAGTATCAGGGCCAGACCGGTGTGACGTTGCCGAAGACCTGAACCGTTTTTCTGTCGCCACGATCCACTTCAAGCCGGCTGCTGTAAAGAGCGCCGGCTTTTTCGTGTCTGCCGTTTTTATTCGGCGCCGAATTTCCAGCCAATTCATAAACCTGTCACGTTCCCGTCATACGCTGCCCCCTGCACAAAAATTCGATCATCCTGATTTGGGGGAACACCATGAGTACACTGCGCAAGGCCATCATCCTCGCCATGGCCGCAGGCACGCTGGCGGGCTGCAAACTGCATTCCGGCGAAGTCCAGATTACCGATTCGCTCGGCAGCGTCAGCTTCGACGGCGGCAAGACGCTAAATCTGTCCACCGGCTTCGGCAGCGGCGCCTACCATCGCCCCGGCGATCCGGCCAACGTGTTCTGGACCGTCACCGATCGCGGCCCCAACATCGCCTGCAATGAAACCCTGGCCGTCATCGGCATCGAAGGTTTCTGCGGCGCTGACGATCTGGGCAAAGTATTCCCACAGCCGGATTTCACCCCCACCATTTACAAGATCGCGCTGAAAACCAAACTGCGTGGCGACGGCATCGACTACGAAATCCTGGCGAAGATTCCGCTCAAGGATGCGCAGGGTACGCCCATCACCGGCCTGCCCAATCCCTTCAGCCAGACCGACACCGAAAACGCCTATGATTCCCTCGGCCATCCGGTGGCGTTCGATGTAAACGGACTTGATACCGAAGCGCTGGTGGTGCTGAAAAACGGCACCTTCTGGGTAGCGGAAGAATATGGCCCGTCCATCGTGCACGTGAACCGCGACGGCCGCATCCTGCAGCGCATCGTGCCCGCCACGCTGGAGCAGGACCTGGCGAGCGCCAGCTATCCGGTCGCCGGTCTGCTGCCGGAGATCCTGAAGAAGCGCAAACTCAATCGCGGCGCCGAATCCATCGCCGTGACGCCAGATCAGAAGTTCCTCTATTTCGCCCTGCAGAATCCGCTGTCCAATCCCAACGACGATGCTTACAAAGCTTCACGCAACGTGCGCATCCTGAAACTGGCGCTGAACAAGAAAGGTGAAGTGACCTCCGTCGTCGGCGAATACACCTACGTGATGGACACCGCTCAAACCTATGCGGACATTCCCACCAATCGCGGTGACGTGGCCGCAGCAAAAGCCAACAAGCAGAGCGATGTGAAAGTCAGCGAGATGTTTGCGCTGGCGGAGGACGATCTGATCGTGCTGGAACGCATCAGCGACACCACCAAACTCTACCGCGCCAACCTGAAAACTGCCGACAATATTCTGGGCAGTGCGCTGGACGATATGAGCACCACCCCATCGCTGGAACAGGTGCGTGACACCGCGCTGATCGGCGCCAAACCGGCAGCAAAGAAACTGGTGTTCAACAGCCTGACCGATGTTGCCCCCGGTGTGCTGCCGTCGAAGATCGAAGGCGTGACGCTGCTGGATGACAAACACCTGCTGCTGATCAACGACAACGATTTCGGCATCACCAACGAAGTCACGCGCGCCGTGATTCTGGATATCGGTCAGAAACTGTCAGCAGGCCCGGCACCCGCCACTGTCAGCCTGAGTCACGAAGGTACCTACGCGTCGGGTGTCTTCGGTGAGTCTGCAGCGGAAATCGTGGCCCATGATCCCCAGCTGCAGCGCATTTATGTGGTGAACGCCAATGACGGCGTGGTGGACGTGCTGGATGCATCCACGCCGTCTGCACCGGCCAAGATCGGCAGCATCAATGTGAAAGCCGCCGGCCCCGGACTGGGTGCCGCCAACAGCGTGGCCTACCGTGATGGCATGATCGCCGTTGCCATTGAAGCCGCCGACAAACAGCAGAACGGTTTTGTAGCGCTTTACCAGAGCAGCGACCTCAGCCTGCTGGGCCTGTTCGAAGTGGGCGCACTGCCGGACATGCTGACCTTCACACCGGATGGCAAGAAAATTCTCACCGCCAATGAAGGTGAACCGAGCGGCGATTACAGCGTCGATCCGGAAGGCAGCGTCAGCATCGTCGATCTGTCTGCCGGCATCGCGTCTGCCAGTGTGAGTCAGGTGCGCTTCACCGATTTCAACCTGGGTGGCAGCCGTCATGCAGAATTGCCTGCGGGCGTGCGCGTGTTTGGCCCTGGCGCATCAGTGGCGCAGGATCTGGAGCCGGAATACATCGCACTGTCTGCCGATGGCAAGACCGCGTGGGTGTCGCTGCAGGAAGCCAATGCGCTGGCGATCATCAACGTCAACGCCGCCAGCGTGACATCCATCGCCGCACTGGGCTTCAAGGATTTCAGTCTGGCTGGCAACGAGCTGGATGTGAGCGATCGCGACAACGCACTGCGCCTGGGTAAGTGGAAGTCCCTCAAGGGCGTGTACATGCCGGACGCGATTGCCGCGTATCAGTGGAACAGCAAGGACTGGATCGTGTCGGCCAACGAAGGTGACAGCCGCGACTATTCCACTTACAGCGAAGAAAGCCGCGTGGGCGCACTGAACAGCGCTGGCCTGCTCAGCCCTGCGCTGAGTGCCGATGCCGCCAACAGCCGTCTGGGTCGCCTGAAAGTCACTACCACGCTGGGCCGCGACAGCAACGGCATTTATCAGGAGCTGTATGCTTTCGGTGCCCGTTCGTTTTCCATCTGGAACGCGCTTGGCCAGCAGGTGTTTGACAGTGGTTCGGACTTCGAGCGCATCACCGCCGAACATCTGCCGGCGCACTTCAACGCGTCCAACGACGACAACAGCTTCGACAGCCGCAGCGACGACAAAGGCCCCGAGCCGGAAGGTTTGGCTACTGGCTGGGTCAACGGTCATCTCTACGCCTTCGTGGGACTGGAGCGGGTCGGCGGCATCATGGTGTACGACATCACCAATCCTTACGGCCCCCAGTATGCCGGTTACCTGAATCATCGTGATTTCACCGCGCCGGTGGACTCCGCCCAGGCCGGTGATCTGGGGCCCGAAGGTCTCACGTTCATTCCGGGCACCCACATGCCCGACGGCATCGCCCGCCTGATCGTGGGCAACGAAGTCAGCGGCACCACCTCGATCTACCAGATCAAGTAACGCGTGTGCTGCAGGTACACGCGATTCCGCAACGGAATCGCATCAGGGCCGGGGGACATCCTCCGGCCTTTTTCTTGAGCGGCCCGCTAAATCGTTGACGGACATCAGCCTGCCACGGCAGACGTGAAAAAGTCCGCTCGCCATTCAGTCGCCGTTCAGCGAAAACTGCTATAAGCTTGTAGCTTTCAGCCCTTCGTTGGGTGAGGCATACAAGGAGCCATGGACATGAAACGCACATCATCCCTGCTACTCGCCTTCTTCGCGGCCATGCTGCTGGCGGCCTGCAGCAGTTCCCCCAAGATTGAAAGTGACCTGGGCATCGAAGACGCTCCTGACTGGGTGAACGAGGGAACCCAGGCCGTGAGCGATGACAAAGGTCGCCTGATCCACGGCGTGGGTTCAGCGCCGGTGCTCAATGACGATGCCCTGCAAACCGCCGCCGCCGACAATCGCGCCCGGGCCGAAGTGGCGCGGGTCGTGTCCACCTTCATCGACAGCACCATGTCCGACTACAGCGCCAGCGCCGGTGTCGACAGCAACGCTGAACTCAGCATTGAACAAAGCATCAATGCCACCACTCAAACCGCCCTGAACGGTGCCAAGATCAAGGGCCGCTGGCGCGATCCCAACACCGGCATCATTTACTCCATGGCGGAAATGGATATGAAAGCCCTGGGCGACGCCATTTCGGCCGCCAACAAACTGTCCACCAGCTTCAAACAGTTTTACGCCCAGAAAGCCAACGCCAACTTTGATCGCTTCGTGAAGGAAACCAAAGAATGAAAAAAATCCTGATTGCCTTGATGGCGCTGTTGATCACTGCCTGCGGTACCACGGTTGAGCGCGTCGCCACCGATGAAACCATCGACCTCAGCGGCGCCTGGAACGACACCGACTCCCGTCTGGTGGCCCAGGAAATGATTCAGGATGCGTTGGCCCGCCCGTGGATCGGCGAGTTCACCGGTCGCAAGGGGCAGCGTCCCGCCGTGATCGTAGGCACCGTGCGCAACCTCAGCCATGAACACATCAACGTGAAGACCTTCGTTGCCGACATGGAGCGTGAACTGGTGAATTCCGGCCGGGTGGATTTTGTCGCTTCCCGCGATGAGCGCGGCGAGATCCGCGACGAGCGCATCGACATGGACCTGAACGCCAGCGAAGCCACCCGCAAGGCCGCCGGCCAGGAACTGGGCGCCGACTTCATGCTGATCGGCCAGATCAACACCATCATCGACGTGGACAGCAACGAGCAGGTGCGTTACTACCAGGTGGATCTCACCATGGTGAGCATGGCCGACAACCGCAAGGTGTGGCTGGGTCAGAAGAAGATCAAGAAGTTCGTCAAGAACGCCAAAATCCGCTATTGAATCTAGGAGCCGGGATGTTGATTTCCCGCAGCCTGTTAGCGCCAGCCATCGGGTTGGCGCTGTTATTTCTGCAGGGATGCACCGCCTGGCAGGTCAACCAGATCGCCGGGCAGTTGCCTGCGCTGGGGGCTGCAGAGGCCCTGCAGCAACTGGACAAGATCGATCCGCCGGAGCGGGATCGCGCCCAGTTTCTGCTGAACCGGGGCACCCTCAAATTCTATCTGGGTGAATTGCCGGACGCCCGCACCGATCTGGCCGAGGCCCAGCGCATCATGGCGGCCCTGCAGGCCACCAGCATGGTGGAAAACCTGGCGTCGGTATCCGCCAACGAAACCCTGCGCAGCTACACGGGAACGCCCACCGATCTGGTGCTGGTGCATGTCATGCTGGCGCTTACCTATCTGTGTCAGGGCGATCTGGATGGTGCGCGGGTCGAGATCCTGCAATCCCAGGTGGAAATGCAGCGGCTGGCGAAAGAAGACAGCAGCAGCGGCCAGTTGCCCAGTGCGCGCTTTCTGGCGGGCATGATTTACGAACTCAACCGCGAGTGGGACAACGCGCTGATCAGCTATCGCCAGGCTTATGGCGTTCTGCAGCAGCGGGGTCAGCCGGTGCCGGCGGCACTGCAGGACAGCCTGTTGTTGCTCACCCAGCGTCAGGGACTGAAGGATGAATTCGAAAAACTGCAGAAGGAATTTTCCCGCACGCCGCTTGCGCCATCAGCAGGCGAACTGTTTGTGATCTATTTCGACGGCGTGGTGAGCAGCAAGAGCGAAGCGCGCGTGTCGGTGGTGGCAGGGGAGAACGCCCAGTTCATCTCGGTGGTGGTGCCGACTTACCATCCCTCCCGCCACATGACGCGCCCGCTCACGCTGCAGGTGAATGGCGGCCACATCGCCACGCAAGTGATCGAGGATCTGGAAGCCCGTGCCCGCGACGATCTGGCGGATGACATGACCCGCATCCTGGCCACGGCCACCACCCGTGCGGTGGCCAAGTACAACATGGTCAACGAGGCACAGAACAAGAGCGACATGGCGGGCCTGATTGCCAATCTCGCCACCGTCGTGTCGGAGCAGGCGGACGTGCGCAGCTGGAACATGCTGCCCGCCAGCATTCAGGTTGCCCGGGTGAGCGTACCCGCGGGTGCCCAGATCAGCATTCCCCATTGGGCTGGCGCGCAGGATGCGCCGTTGCAGGCTGCCGCCCAGGGGCGCAAGGCTGTACTGGTGCTGGGTGAACTCAGCGCCGCGCCTCTGGGGTATCCGGCGGCGCCGGCTGCTGCCGAGCCCCCGTCCATTTCAACAGCCACTTCCACATCCACTGATGCAGGAACATCGCCATGAATATCACCATCGGATCGGTTTTTCGCGTCGCACTGCTGGCGGTTAGCGCGCAGCTGGCTGCCTGTGCCACCACCATCCCGGACTGGATCGACAACCCGTCGGCTCATTACTCTGAAAAGCAGTACCTGAGCGCAACGGGCGAGGCGGATGAACGCCAGACGGCGGCGGATCGCGCGCTGGCCAACCTGGCGAAGATTTTTGAAGTGCAGGTGGCAGAAACGTCACTGGACTTTTCCTCTGCATCCGTGAGCAGCGGGGCGGAAGGTGCGGTGGCCACCAACGAGCAGCGCCTGAGCCGCAGCATCACCACCGAGGCGAAACAGGTGGTGGCAGGCGCCAAGGTGGTGGAGTACTACGAAACCGAGCAGGGCCGCATTCATGCCCTGGCGATTCTGGACAAGCAGGCCGCTGCCAGCCGTTTCCGCCAGAGCATCCTGCAGTCCGACCGCAAGGTGGACAGCCTGCTGGGTTACGCCAGCAACAAAGCGCCCAATGTGATTGCGGCGCTCAATGCCCTGAATCAGGCACGGCTGGAACAGATCACGCGGGAACAGGTGAACGCCAACCTGATGGTGGTGGCCGACGGCCGTGGTGTGAAAACGCCCCATGACACCGCCGCCATCGAGGACACCCTGCGTCAGGCCCTGTCCAGTCTGCGCTGCGCGGTGGAATCCACCGATCCCTCGGTGAAAATGGAATTGCAGCGGGCGGTGACCCAGATGGGCATTCAGATCGATCCAGCGGCGAACCTGCGTTTCACCGGCCTGATGGATACCACTGAACCGGAAAGCAAGCAGGGCTGGTTCTGGATTCGCGGTTCCTACGAGCTGATCTTCACCGATGGCGATGAGGTGCTGGCGAAGAAGCGCTGGCCGGTGAAGGCGTCTGCCACCAGCGAATCGCTGGTGGGGCAGCGGCTGCGGGATACGGTGAACGCCGATCTGCCCGGCCAGGTGTTCGAGATGCTGACTACCGTTACGGCCAAGTGACCGTCAGTTCTGTTCCAGTTTGGTGATATCCAGCTGGAACTCATCCCCGTCGTCGAGCTGGTGCACGCGCAGGGCGATGGCGGGGTAATCGTGGTGCAGCCAGATCTCGGTTTTGCGTTTGGGATCCTTGTGCAGGCGCTCCAGGTGCCAGCTTTTCAGGGTGCCGATGGCGGTTTCGATTTCCGGTTGATCGATCAGTACCAGTTCGTTGCTGCTGATGCCGCGCTTTTCTGCTTCCCGATACAGGTATTTGGCCTGATCCGCCCGCAGCAGCCGGGCCAGCTCCAGCCCGCCGGTCAGCGGATCCTGGGTATTGGGTTCCAGCACGAACTCGCCGCGCTTGCCCTTGAACTCGTAGCGTCCCTGACCTTTGCTCCAGTCGAAGTCCAGGCTGGCCTTGCGGCGGTTGAAAAAGCTGCCCCGGTTGGAGCGATAGGTCTGGGGCACGATCATGCCGTCTTCAATTTTGAACACGCTGGTTTCTTCCAGGGTGTAGATCATGGCACTGGCGCTGTACTGCAGCTGGTAGCGGCCGTCGCCCAGGGGCTTGAGTTCCCGCATGCCCAGATCGGACACCGCCAGACCATTGGCGCGACCCTTGTAGTGAGCGGTGAACGGGCGCAGTACCTGATCCAGTGGTTGGGCCGCTGCGGGCAGGGTGGTCGCCACTAGCAGGGCCAGCAGTATTCGTTGCAGAAAAAGCATGTCGTCAGGCTCCGGTGAGATCCAGTCCGGTGGGGGGTAACGGCTTGCCATTCAGCAGCGCCACGTCACCCTTCAATTCCAGTGTTCCATTGCAGAATAATCCCACGCAGGCGGGATAGAGTCTGTGTTCCAGCTGTTGCACTTTGGCCGCCAGCGTTTCTGCCGTGTCGTCGGTCGCGATGGCCACCCGAGCCTGACCGATCACCGCGCCTGCATCCAGTTCCGGCGTCACAAAATGTACGCTGCAGCCGTGTTCGCGTTCGCCGGCCTCGATGGCGCGGGCATGGGTGTTCAGGCCTTTGAATTTGGGCAGCAGCGACGGATGAATGTTCAGCAGGCGCCCGCTGAAATGCCGCACGAAGCCGTCGGTGAGAATCCGCATGAAACCGGCCAGCACCACCAGCCGGGGGTGGTGGGATTCGATGGCTGACTGCAGGGCGAGGTCGAACGATTCCCGGTCGCGGAATTCGCGGTGGTCGATCACCTGGGTGGGAATGCCGTGGCGTTTTGCGCGTTCAAGGCCGGCGGCGTCGGCCCGGTTGCTGATGACCAGCGCGATGCGGGCGGCGAGGGTGCCGGCTTCGATGGCGTCGATGATGGCCTGTAGATTGGTGCCGCTGCCGGAGATCAGCACCACGATGGGCATGGTTTGTGTGGCTTCAGATGTCATGGGTCTGTGTCGGGTGAGGCGCCGGCGCGTGGATTACGCGAAGCCGGCAGCCAGTTGGCCGAAGAGGGGGCTGCGTGCGCGGCAGCCCGATCCGGTCAGATGCCGTTCAGGATGGTTTCCGGTTCCTGTTGTTCGCTGGCCACGATCTGGCCCACCACCCAGGCTTTCTCGCCCAGCGTGGCCAGCGCCTGCAGGGTTTTGTCGGCGTCGGCCGCCGCCACGCAGATCACCATGCCCACGCCGCAGTTGAAGGTGCGGTGCATTTCGCGTATCGCCACGTTGCCGTTCTGCTGCAGCCACTTGAACACGGCCGGCAGTTCCCAGGACGTCGTGTCGATCACCGCGTTGGTGAATTCCGGCAGCACGCGCGGCACGTTTTCCAGCAGGCCGCCGCCAGTGATGTGCGCCAGCGCTTTCACATTCACCTGCTCGATCAGCGCCAGCAGGTTTTTCACGTAGATGCGGGTGGGTTCCAGCAGCAGGTTCTTCAGCGGTTTGCCGTCCAGGGTCTGGTTCAGGTCGGCCTTGGAAACCTCGATGATCTTGCGGATCAGGGAGTAGCCGTTGGAGTGGGGGCCGGATGAGGCCAGGGCGATCAGGGTATCGCCGGCTTTCACCTGGCTGCCGTCGATGATGCGGGACTTTTCCACCACGCCGACGCAGAAGCCGGCCAGATCGTAGTCCTCGCCTTCGTACATGCCGGGCATTTCGGCGGTTTCGCCGCCCACCAGGGCACAGCCGGCCTGTTCGCAGCCGGCGCCAATGCCAGTGATCACGCTGGCGGCGGTGTCTACGTCCAGGTGGCCGGTGGCGTAATAGTCGAGGAAGAACAGCGGCTCGGCGCCGGTGACGATCAGGTCGTTGACGCACATGGCCACCAGGTCGATGCCCACGGTGTCATGCTTTTTCAGGTCGATGGCCAGACGCAGCTTGGTGCCCACGCCGTCGGTGCCGCTCACCAGTACCGGCTGTTTGTATTTGGAAGGAATCTCGCACAGGGCACCGAAGCCCCCCAGACCACCCAGCACTTCCGGGCGCTTGGTGCGTTTCGCCACGCCCTTGATGCGTTCCACCAGTTCGCCACCGGCATTGATGTCCACGCCGGCATCCTTGTAGCTGAGGGAAGGTTGGGACGGGTTCGACGGTTGATTCGACATAAGGCGCGGTTGATCCGTGGCTGATGATGGGATGCCCCCGGGGGCGACAGGGGGCGTATTCTATCAGGACTTGTCGCCAAGCCCAATCTTGGCCCGGTGGGGCGTCACAGGTTTCGGTTTTAACCCTTCGGGCGACGTTGTACACTTCGGCGCTCCGGCGATTCGCGAGGTTTCCCAAGGCGTTATGAAGATGACGTTGATCAGTCTGGCCAGGTTACTGGTGTTGATGGGTTGGCTGCTGGCCCCCGTGTCCCTGTGGGCGGTGGAAATGAAGGGCCTGTACCAGGTGTCCATGCCCGTGGCAGATCGCAGCGACGCCGAGCGCAAGCGCGCGGTGGCAGAAGGTATCCAGCAGGTGCTGGTACGGGTGAGTGGCGATTCCGGCGTGTCGGCCCAGGATGTGATGGCCAGCGCTGCCACCTCTGCTGATCGCTTTGTGGTGCAGTACGGCTACGAAACCCGCAGCGAAACCAACGGCAGCCAGGGCGGCATCTACCTGAATGTCCAGTACGATTCCAATGGCGTCAACAATCTGCTGCTGCGCAACGGCCTGCCGCTGTGGATCAGCAATCGCCCGCGCATTCTGCTGTGGATGGCCTGGGAGCAGGGGCTGGATCGCGAGTTGGTGAATGCCCGCGCCTTGCCCGGCCAGTTCCAGATGCTGCAGGCAGAAGGCAAGCGCCGCGGCGTGTCGCTCAAGTTCCCCGAATTCGATGCAGACGATCAGAGCCTGGTGTCCTTGGGCGATATCTGGGGTATGTTCCCCGAGCCGGTGCTGGCGGCGTCTGCCCGTTATGAAACGCCAGTGGTGGTGATGGCCAAGGTGCAGGAAAGCACCAGCGCCACCCAGATCAATGCCATGCTGCAGCTGGATGGCCAGCCGTTCTGGTTCGAAGTGGCCCGCAGCGACACGGCGTCGGCGCTGAAGCAGCTGGTGGATCAGGTGGTGGACAAGGTCGGTTCCAAGTATGCCGTGGTGTCCAGCGCTGCCGGCAGCGAACAGGTGGTGCTGCAGGTGGAGGGCGTGAACCAGGTAAACGATTACGCCGCGCTGACCCGTTATCTGGATGGCCTGGTGGGTATCCGCCAGTATCAGCTGGAGGCGGTGAAGGGTGCCCAGGCCCGCTTCCTGATGGCACTGGCCACGGATCTTTCCGCGCTGGAGCAGACGTTCAGGCTCGATCGCAAACTGGAGCTGCTGGAGCCGCCTGCCACGCCCGAACCGGTGCTCCCCGTCATTCCCCCTGTGGTACCGGAATCGACGCTGGACTCACCAGAGCCGGACTCACCGGATCAGCCGGCCGACGCCGCGCCCGAGGTGCAGGTGCCAGCCACCCCGGCAGGCCCGACCATCATTCGCTATCACTGGCGGGGCTGAAGATCGGGAGCCGTTCGTGACGGAGTACCTGCGCCAGATTCCCAACGCCCTTACCCTGCTGCGCATCGCGCTGGTGGTGCCGTTTGCCGTGATGGTGCTGCGGGAGGAGTTCGTGGCCGCACTGGTGCTGCTGTTCATCGCCGGGTTTACCGACGGGCTGGATGGCTTTCTGGCGCGCTACTTTCACTGGCGCACCCCGTTCGGCTCCATCGCTGATCCGGTGGCGGACAAGATTCTGCTGGTGACTACCTATGTCTGCCTTGGCCTGCTGGAGCAGATTGCCTGGTGGCTGGTAGCGGTGGTGGTGGGGCGCGATGTGATCATCTTCAGCTGTGCGATTACCTACTGGTTTGTGGTGGGCCGCTATGAAGGCAAGCCGACCCTGGTCAGCAAGCTGTGCACCTTCTGCCAGATCGTGGTGGGTATCGGCATTCTGGCCCACCTGGCGTTTCTGCCGCTGCCGACGTGGTTCTTCCTCGGCTATCCCTGGCTGCTGCTGGTGTTGTGCGTGGTGAGTCTGGGGCAATACCTGAAGATGGGTTACGACGGCTATCGCACGCGGCAGGGGGTGTCCGGTGATTGATCCCGCCCAGCGCCAGCTGACCTTGCCACTGTCCGGCGTGCCCGATCCGGACTTTGCCAGTTTCTTTGCCAGGGGCAACGAACAGCTGCTGCATCGTCTGCGGCGTCTGGCCGATGGCGCAGAGCGTGGGCAATTCTATCTGTGGGGAAGCGTGTCGGCGGGCAAGAGCCATCTGCTGCAGGCCCTGTGTCTGCAGGCCCAGGACAACGGCCTGGGTTGCCTCTATCTGGCGGGCCGTGAACTGCTGAAGCTGCACCCGGATGTGATGGCGGACATGAGTGGCTGGGAATTGCTGTGCCTGGATGACGTGGATCGTCTGCTGGGAACGGCCGGCTGGGAAGAAGCCCTGTTCCATCTCTACAACCGCCAGCGCGACAGTGGCCATAGCCTGGTGGTCACCGCGCAGCTGCCGCCCCGGCAATTGCCGCCTCTGCTGGCGGATCTGCAATCCCGCTTCATGGCGATGGAGCTGTATCAGGTGCACAGCCTGACCGACGACGACAAGTGCGAGTTGCTGCGCCGAGCCGCGCATGCGCGCGGGTTTGCCCTGGCGGATGAAGTGGCGACCTTCATCCTGCAGCGTTCGAGTCGTGACATGGTGTCCCTCCAGCAGGTGTTGCAGCGGCTCGACCAGCGCTCGCTGGCGGAACAGCGCCTGATCACCCTGCCGTTCGTGAAGAAGGTGATGGGGTGGTAGCGGCGGGTTCGTCGGTGGAATCGGTACCTTCCACGCGGTTGCGACCATTGCGTTTGGCGTGATAGAGCTGCGCGTCGGCGCGACTCAAAAAGGCTTCGCGCTGGTCACGATGCGCGGGAATGGCTGACATCACGCCGACGCTGGCGGTGATCTGTGCGTGATGCCCCTGATCCCGTACCGGTGACTTTTCTACCGCAGCGCGAATGTTTTCTGCCACGTGCAGCGCGCCTTCCAGATCCGTGGCGGGCAGCAGCACGACGAACTCCTCACCGCCATAGCGGGCCGCCAGGTCCGGCGGCCGGCGGATGGCGTCACCGATCAGTTGCGCCAGTTGCTGCAGGCAGGCATCGCCGAAGGGATGGCCATAGGTATCGTTGATGGATTTGAAGTGATCCACATCGATCATCAGAACGGCCAGGCAGGTTTTGTCACGGAAGGCACGCTGGAATTCCAGGGCAAAGATCTCGTCGAAGTGGCGGCGGTTGCAAAGGCCTGTCAGTCCGTCGGTGTTGCTGATTTCCTTCAGTCGCTGGTTGGCTTTTTCCAGCTCGTCGGTGCGCTCGCGTACCAGCAAATCAAGATCCTGGTTCAGTTTCAGCTGGGCGTTCAGGCGCAATTCCTTTTCCGCATTCAGGCGATCGGCAAACGCCAGTGACAGCAGGGCCACCTCCAGCGCCGAGCCGATTTCCAGCGCGTGACGCGATACCAGATCGGGCTGGATGGCGCCGGTAATGGCCAGCAGGTAGTACACGATGAACACCATGTACACAAACCAGGCCAACGCAAAAATACGCGCGGCCTTCACACCTTTGATCCAGTATTTCACACCCAGATAAAAGCCCGCGGACACGGCAATAAACGACATGGCATGGGCGAGCTTCAGTGTGGTCATGTAGGGCATCACAAACGCGCCCAGAAGTACTGCCGCAAATCCCGCCAGCAGCAGCGTAGTCATGGCAATGTCGTAGCGATCCCCAATGCGCGACAGATCGATGAAGCGCCACACGAAAGCAATGGCCGTGAATGGCATGCAACCGGTCAGCAGCAGAATCATCAGGTTGTTGAGCGTGGTGGACGCCGGCCACAGATATTCAAAACTGAAACCGTACAGCGTGAACTGCAGCGCGGCAGTGGTCATGATGTAAACCAGATAGAGCAGATAGCTGAGATCGCGCACGAAAATAAAGATCACGCCGTTGTACAGCAGCATGATGGCCATCACGCCGAAATACACGCCGAACCAGATGTGCAGGGGCTTTTCTTCGGCGTCGAGGGCGGAGCGGGTGATCAGATCCAGCGGCAGCTGCATGGGGCCCTGGGTGGCGACGCGAATGACGACGCCCACCGGCCCACTGTGATCCGTCGGTAGCGGCAGCAGAAACGTGCGATGGCGCACCACGCGATTGTCGAACGGTCGGGTGTCGCCGGTTTGCACATGCTGCAGCACGCCGTCGTCGTCGAGCAGGTAGAGATCCACGGCGTCCAGATGTGCATAGTCGAGGCGGATGTAGGTGGTTTCGCGCAGCTGCGCCAGATCGGTGAACGAGACCCGCAGCCAGAAGGCCGCCCGCGTGCTGCCGAAATTGACCTTGCCTCCAGCGTTGGTTTGCCACTCAGGGCTGGTGGCCGGGGGCAGTGAGGTCAGGGTGGCGGTTTGGTCGGCATCGAGCCAATAGCTCATGATCGGTGCCAGATCGATGCGTTGCTCCAGCTGGGCGAGGGATACCGGTGCGTTGATGGCGAGCGGGCTGGCGCAGGTGGACGTTCCGGCCAACGCCAGCCACAGGCAGAAAAGGCAGGCAGCCAGGCCCGACAGCTGAGATCGCCCAGAGGCTGTCAGAGGTGTGCCGCGCGAGCGCCATGACAGAGGCATGGAATCAACCGAAGTGACCGACGGACATAAAAATCAGCCTAGTCAGCCACATGGCAAAGTCAAACCTGCGCTGCATGGTGCCCGCCGGACTTTTTGTCCGGTCGCCGGAACCTTCAACTATACTGTTTAGGTCAACACAGAATAATCATGTGTCACACCCGAATGACCGGCGGGCAACCCGGTCGAATGCGGACGGATATTGTTTTTGACCAAGCGATTCATCAGTCTCAAGTGGAAGGCCTTTTTCTATACCAGCTTGCTGCTCGTGGTGGTATTCGGCCTGTTCATGCTGGCGTCCGGCCTCTATTCCCACCAGCTGTTGCAGGAGCAGGGGCGCGAGCGCGCCCAGCGCCATGTGGAACTGGTGGATGCGTTGCTGGATCGGGTGGCCAGTCGCTTGCAGGTTCATGTCAGTGCGTTTCCCAAATACGAAGGCATCACCGAAGCCATGCGGGCGCTGGACAAGGAGGCTTTGATTCAGCGCAGTGCCGCGTTCTGGGAGCAGGTGTCGCGTCACGAAGCGGTGACGTCCATGGTGGTGTTTTCGCCCACGGATGACGTGCTGGTGTGGCGGGGCGAACCGAGAATTCCGCCAGAGTTGCTGGAACGTTTTCGGGTGGACTGGGAGCCGCGCTGGTCGCTCGCCTGCTTTGATCGTTGTGAACTGTACTGGGTGGCGCCGCTGGATTTTGATGAAAAAAGCCGGGGCACGCTGGTGCTGGCCACCACGCTGCAGAATCTGGTGGCGCGGTTTGCGGAATTGAGCCGGGCCCAGGTGGCGATTGCGGTACGGCGTGGTGATCTGGAGGATGGCAGTGATACGGCGCTGATGCAGTGGGACAGTCAGGTGGTGGCAGTAGCGCAGGATGCCCGGGTGTTGCCGCTGCTGCAGCTGGTGTCGCAGCAATATTCCCGCGCCGATGTGTTCAATGGTGTTGAATTCCAGCGCGGTGACAAACATTTTGAAATCGTGCTGCGCCCCTTGCGTGGCGCGGTATTTCCCCGTCAGGGTGAATTGCTGTTCCTGACCGACGTCAGCAACAAGGTAGTTGAGTATCAGGTAGGGCGCCGCAACGGTGCCATCTTCGCGCTGGTGGGCTTGTGCTTTGCCGAACTGATCCTGCTGAGTGTGCTGTGGGGGCCGCTCAACCGCCTGCGCGCCATCGCCGAAATCCTGCCGCGCCTGGCAAGTGAAAGCCTGGGCCAGATCCGCCAGTTGCTCGACGGCTTCGAGCGATCCCGCAATGTGCCGGATGAAAGCGATATGCTCACCGGCGCTGCGCTGCGATTGTCGCATTTGCTGGAGGAATTGCAGGGGGAAGTGCGTTCCCGCGCCGAGGAGCTGGAAAAGAAAACCGTCGATCTGGAAGCGGAAAAACAGTTTGTCCACAGTCTGCTCGACACGGCCCACGCGCTGATTCTGACGCAGGATCGCAATGGCTGCATCGCACTGGTGAACCAGCACTGCAGCTGGATCACCGGATTCGACGCCCAGGAACTGTTGGGCAAATCCTTCTTCAAACTGCTGCCGGAAAGCGAGCAGCTGCCGGATCTGCGCTTTCAGCTCAACGAATTGCTCAACGGGTTTCGCAACGAGTTGCACCATGAATCGGCGGTGGTGCGCAAGGACGGCTCCACCGTGCACATGGGCTGGTATCACTCCCTGCTGCCCCAGGCCAAGGAAGAACACCAGATTCTCACCATCGCGCTGGACATCAGCGAGCGCAAGGAAGCGGAAGAGCGCCTGGGCTGGCTGGCATCCCACGATCCGCTCACCGGCCTGTTCAACCGGCGTCGTTTCGGCGAGGAATTGCAGAAGTCCATCGCTCACGCCAAACGCTATGATCGTACGGGCGCGGTGCTGTTCTTCGACCTGGATCAGTTCAAGGATGTGAACGACACCAGCGGCCACAAGGTGGGTGACGATCTGTTGCGGCGGGTGGCGGAATGCCTGCGGCAGGAAGCGCGGGATTCCGATCTGATTTTTCGCCTCGGTGGCGACGAATTCGCGATGATCGTGCGCGAGGTGAACCGTGAATCCATTGCCATGGTGGCGAAGCGGATGTGCACGGCGCTGGCCCGCATCGAAGTCCATGGCAGCGGGCGTCTGCACCGGGTGTCGTCGAGCATCGGCATCGCGCTGTATCCGGAACACGGCGAATACGTGGATGACCTGGTGGCCAACGCCGACATCGCCATGTATCAGGCGAAAGATGCGGGTCGCAATGGCTGGCACATTTTCTCGTTCGAGGAGCAGGATCGCGAGCGCATTCACGAGCGGGTGTACTGGAATGAAAAGGTGAAGGAAGCACTGTCCACCGACAGCATGATGGTGGTATTCCAGCCGATCCAGAAAATCGGCGACGTGCAGCCTTCCCACTTCGAGGCGCTGCTGCGGGTGATGGATGAAAACGGCAAGCCGCTGCCTACCTACAAGTTCATCCAGTCGGCAGAAAATTCGGGCCTTATCCAGGAAGTGGATCTGCGCATTGTCGACAAGGTGCTGGCAGTAAAACAGCGGCTGGAGCAGCAGGGCACTGCGGCCACCCTGTCCATCAACCTGTCGGGCGTGTCGTTCCGCAATCCCAATCTGTACGATGAAATCGCCCGCAAGTTTGCCCGTTACCAGGTGAATCCTGCCGAGATCATTTTCGAGATCACGGAAACCTCCGCCGTGGCGGACTCAGTCACCACCATCAGCAAGATGAAGGAGCTGAAGAAACTGGGTTGTCAGTTTGCGCTGGATGATTTCGGCGTGGGTTTTTCTTCGCTGTACCAGATCAAGCTGCTGCCCATCGACATGGTGAAGATCGACGGTTCCTTCATCCGTCATTTGCCGCAGCAGCCCGAGGATCAGGCGCTGGTGCGCGCCATCGTCGAGGTGGCGCGGGTGTTCGGCTTGCTGACCGTGGCGGAATTCGTCGAAAACGAGGCGATCGTGGACATCCTGCGCGAGCTGGGGGTGGATTATGCCCAGGGTTATCACATTGCGGAGCCACGCTCGTTCGAGCGGATCTGGGGAAATCTGACGGCCCCCCTATGAGGTCGCGCACTGGCAGTATATTCTTGCCCTGGAGTAACCACTGACATGGAATCCTGCTGTGAGACAGGGATTGGCAATTAAGTGTTGGCTGCTGCTGGCGTGGCTGGGCATCAGCGCAAGTGCGTTCGCATCGGGCCATGGCGTGGCGATTCTGCCCAATTACCTGGACGGCTACGATCTGTCGCCTTATCTGGACTATTGGTACGATCCGGATCCTGAATCTTCCTTCGACAGTGCCCAGGCCAGTCTGCGCGACGGGCGCTTTGCCCACCTGCGCGATCAATCGCCGAACCTCGGCTTCGCGCGCGGACATCACTGGTTTCATCTGGTGTTACAGAATGCGCAGAGCGCGCGTCGCACCGTGTTGGTGGAAGTGGACTACCCGATTCTCGACCGCCTCGAATTCTATTGCACAGGGCCGGCGCAGAAGGCCACGTATTTTCCCGCCGGCGATCACCTGCAGTTCGACAGCCGGGTGGTCAAGGTGCGCAATTACGTGGTGCCACTCAATCTGGAGCCGCAGGCGCAGACCGAATGTCTGATCCGGGTACGCTCCCAGTCCAACGTGGTGTTTCCGATTCAGGCTTTCGACACTTTGCCCTACATCGAAAAAAGCCAGCGCATGGACTGGACGCTGGGCATTCTTTACGGCCTTGCGCTGGCGCTGTTGATGTACAACGCCATCCTGTACTTTTCCACCCGCGAAGCGCTGTATCTGTATTTCATTCTGCATGTGATCGGCGGACTGGGTTACACCACCACCATGGACGGCACGCTGTCCAGCCTGTGGATCGCGCTGGAATTGCAGGATGTGGGATTACTGGTGAGCATTTGTCTGTCGGCCGGTGCCGGCATTCTGTTCGGCCTGGAATATCTGGAGATCCGCCGCACCTGGCCCGCCGCGAACATCGTGGGCACGGTGCTGTTCATGATGATGATGGCGTGCAGCGTGCTGGTGCTGGTGGCGCCGTTGATGGTGTCGTACATCGGTTCCGCCATCGTGTCGCCGGTGGTGGCGATTTTTCTGCTGGTGCTGGGCATCAAGCGTTGGCGCGACGGCTACGCGCCGGCGCTGTTCTACGTGATCGGTTACGGTACCATGCTGCTGCTGGTAACCTGGATGTGCCTCAATGTGCTGGTGCTGCGAGCCGACGTGCGCTGGATCACCTACGGCATGAGTCTGGCCTGGCTGTGTGAGTTGCTGCTGCTGTCGCTGGGATTGGGTTACCGCATCCAGGAAAGCCGGCGCGAACGATCCGCCCTGACGCGCCAGGTGGAGCAGGTGCTGCAGGAAAGCAGTACCAAGACCGAATTCATGGCGAAGGTCAGCCACGAAGTGCGTACACCCATGAACGGCATCATGGGGCTGGTGGAATTGCTGATGGCCACCGAGTTGAGTGCTGATCAGCGGCGCTATCTGAGCGCCATCAAGCACGCCGGCAAGGGCCTGCAGGAAGTGATCAATGACGTGCTGGATTATTCCCGCATCGAAGCGGGCAAACTGGCGCTGGTGCCCACGCCGTTCGAACTGGAAACCCTGTTGCAGGATGCCTGCGCCATCTATGAATTCGAAGCCCGCAGCAAACGCATCGAGCTGGGTTGCCTGATCGCCGAAGGCACGCCGCTGCAACTGGTGGGCGACGCCAATCGCATCCGCCAGGTGTTGCTGAATCTGTTGTCGAACGCGCTGAAATATACCGAGCAGGGTTTTGTTCACATCAACGTGCAGCTCACCGATCAGATTCTGGCGGATCAACTGGTGCTGCGTTTTGAAGTCGAGGATTCCGGCGTCGGCATCCTGCCGCAGGATCAGCGCAAACTGTTCCAGAATTTCTCGCAGATTCACGCGGGCCGCAACCAGCACGCCAGTGGCAGCGGCCTGGGCCTGGTGATCAGTCAGCAGATCGTGGAACTGATGGGCGGCGAAATGGGCGTGAAGAGCGAGTTTGGTCGTGGCTCCTGTTTCTGGTTCAATCTGCCGCTGGAGCTGGGTGAAAACCTGCGTCTTGCTGAACACGCCATCGCACTGGATCTGTTCGACGGCGCGCCGTTACCCAGCGCGACAGAATCGGTAGCGCCCGAGAATGCGCCTGCGATCAAAGTGCCCGGTGCGATCCGCGTGCTGGTGGTGGAGGACAACGAGATCAACCAGAGCGTGATTACCGGTTTCCTGCACCGCCTGTCCATCGACGTGGATGTGGCCGACAACGGGCGCACTGCGGTCGAGATGCTGCAACAGGGCCAGCAATATGACCTGATTCTGATGGATTGCGAGATGCCGGTGATGGATGGCTACGAGGCGGCCAGCCGGATTCTGAAATGGCAGCGGGTGAAGGGTTTGAAAGCCACCCCGATCATTGCGCTGTCGGCCCACGCCCTGGATAAACATCGCGAGATGGCGTTCGAGGCAGGCATGGTGGATTACCTGTCCAAGCCCCTCAGTTTCAGGCAACTGGTAGACAAAATCGGCCGTTATATTGAGTTGCCGGTGGATGTGGCGCTGTTGGCATAAGCCGGGAACAGTGTGTTTCCTCAAAAGTTGTTTAGTCCGGTCAAAGCCAGTATGCTTGGGCCATCTATAAAATAATCAGTTACTTGATTTAATTTGTTTTTGGTTCATCGACTGGTCTACTGCAGAGCGTCTTATGCATCAACGTTTGGTACCGGCAACGCTGATCCCTGGCATTATCGATCTGGCCATCAAAAACCGCATCAATGTCGAAAAGATTTTCGCCACGGCGAAAGTCGATCCAGCCATCATTGGCAACTCTGGCGCATTCATGACGTTCGAGCAGATCCTGCGTCTGTTCAACGCGGCCTATCAAGCCATGAATGATCCCGCCTTTGGCATTCGCCTGGGTGAATCCGTGCAATATCACAGCCTGGATTTGCTCGGGCAACTGGTCGCCACCAGTCGCAACCTGCAGGAAGCGCTGGACGAATTATTCCAGTTCAAGGATCTGGTGGCACCGTTCACTACCTTCGGGCTGGAAACCAAGGGCAAAGTGGCGATCCTGACCTACTCCATCGACACTACCATCATCAAGAAAAATCTGGCGCTGCATCACGATCTGGTGGCGGCCACCGTGGTGACCATCTCCAATGCGCTGACCGAAGGCGGCCTGCGTCTGAAGGAAGTGCATTTCGTTCACGGCAAGCCGGATTACGCGGATGAATATGAGCGGGTGTTCAAGGCGCCGGTGACGTTCGATTGCCTGCGCAATGAAATCATCATCGACCGCGAACAGCTGAATGAGCCGCTGCTGACATCCTATCCGGAGTATCACGATCGCATGCAGACGCTGGCGCGGGAAAAATTGCGTTCGCTGGAAGTGGGGCAATCCCTCGAAGCCAAGATCGCCAATTTTGTCAGCAAGAATCTGGGGGTGCGTGCAACCCAGCTGGAAGATGTTGCCGATCACTTCAACATGACGCCACGCACGCTGCAGCGCAAGCTCAAGCAGGAAGGCACGTCGTTTGTCGCGGTGCGCGATCGTTGCCGTCATGCCCGCGCCTTGCGGGATCTGGGTGATCCGTCGGTGGAAATCGAAACGCTGGCAGAAGTGCTGGGCTTTTCCGACACCTCGAATTTCTATCACGCCTTCAAGCGCTGGGAAGGCATGTCCCCCGGCAGCTATCGCAAGCAGGCACTGGAGGAAAGGCGTTTGTCCTGAGCGGCGAATGCCTGCAGTTTTTCCTCCAGCAGTTTTTCCGCCTGATCCAGATTGGCCTGGGCCGTTGTACTCAGGCCGTCGCCCAGTTCGAATCCTTCCGCACCCATGCTGAGCAGGTAGCAGCGAGGTGCAGGCTTTTCAAAGGTTTCTTCAAACAGAAACAACAGACTTTCCGGTGGCAGATGGTGGCTGCTGAAATGCAGTCGCGAGCCTGTGGTGACCCGCTGCCACTGCACACCGCTGGCGGCGTTTTCGTGGGCGTCGATGAAGATACCGATGTCCGCGCTGTGCAGGTCGAAGATATGTTCCGGCGCCAGCTGAAAATCCAGCACCAGTTGAATGTTGCCGTAGCGCTCGGGCTGCCGGGCCAGTTTTTCCTGCAGCCGGGCGTGCAGATGTTCCCCCAGGGCGTCGTCGCCCCGTGCGCTGTTGCCGAAGCAGAAAATGCAGATGCTAAGCGGTAATGGTGCCATCGCTGTTCCGTTGCAGTTGCTGGAGCAGGGCGCCGGATTCCGTCTGCAGTTGTAGTTGCAACGGCATGGTGCCCACCGCATGGGTGGCACAGGACAGACACGGATCGTAGGCGCGGATCGCCACTTCCACCAGATTCAGCAGCTCAGGCGTCAGGGAGTGACCGTCGAGATGCTGCGTGGCCACCTTTCGGATGGTGTCATTCATCGCCTGATTGTTGCTGGTGGTGGACACGATCAGGTTGGCGCGGGTGACGCGGTCTTCGTCGTCGATTTCGTAATGATGGAACAGGGTGCCGCGGGGGGCTTCGATCACGCCGATACCCGTGTGCTGTTTCACACCGCTGCGCTGCAGATCGTTGCTCTGGATGTCAGGATCTTCCAGCAACAGTTTGATGGCTTCGGCGCAGTGGAGTGCCTCGATCATCCGCGTCCAGTGAAACAGCAGTGGCGAGTGGGCGGGTGCACCCATGTGTTGGCGAAATGCCTGACGCGCCTGTTCTGCTTTTGGCGTATCAATCCGCGTGCAGGCATTGACCCGCGCCAGCGGGCCGACACGATACCAGCCGTTTTCGGTGCCGCGCTGAATCAGGAACGGAAATTTCATGTACGACCACGGCTTCACCTGTTCCTGGATCAGATCGAAATAGCGGGCACAGGGGAATTGATCCACCAGTATCTGGCCTTGGCTGTCGATGACGCGCAGGTTGCCGTCATACAGTTCCAGTTCACCTTGTGGCCCCACCAGTCCCATGAACGGCGATTCGATGTAGCCGAAGTCCAGATGAAAATCCGCATCCTGTTCGGTGAGCGTCTGCACCAGCGCCACAGTACGCTCGCAGGAGGCGATGATAGTGTCGATGCCTTGCAGGAATGGCTGGATTTTTTCCAGCGTCAGGGCCGCATTCATACTGCCGGGCAGGGCGGCGATACCGTGAATGCGCTTGCCGGAAATGGCTTCGATGATCTGCTGGCCGAACTTGCGGATGCGCACGCCCTGGATGGCGATGTCTGGATGCTGGCGAATCACCGCGACGATATTGCGCTGCTGTTCCGGACTTTGAAAGCCGAACAGCAGATCCGGTGACGCCAGATGAAAAAAATGCAGGGCATGGGATTGCAGCACCTGAGCGAAATGCATCAGTCGCCGCAACTTCAACGCCGGCGCGGAAAGTTGTGTCACGCCGGCGATCTGGTCGATGGCTTTCGCTGCGGCCAGATGATGGCTCACGGGGCAGATGCCACACAGGCGCTGCACCACCAATGGCAATTCCCAATAGGGGCGGCCCTGGATGAATTTTTCGAAGCCGCGAAATTCCACGATGTGCAGGCGCGCTTGCGTGACTTCGCCTGCATCATTCACCAGCAGCGTAACCTTGCCGTGACCTTCCACACGGGTGACCGGATCGATGACGTATCGGGTTTCGCTCATCAGTCAAACCGCCTCATCGGATAGTCGAGTCTGGGTTCCCGGTTGTCGCGCACGGCCTGGATGATTTCCACAAAGGCAGTAGCAGGCGGCGGACATCCCGGTAGAAAGAAATCCACTTTCACCACGTTCTGGATCGGAATCACCTGTGGCAGCAGGCTCGGCAGTTCCGGATCAGCGGGAATCTGCGCTTCCACCACGCCGACGCCATGCAGGTAGGATTCTTCCAGGCATTCCTGCACGGTGAAACGATTGCGCAGTGCCGGCACCCCGCCGTTGATGGCGCAGGCACCCACCGCCACCAGTATGCGACAGTGCTGGCGGAACTGTTGCAGCACGTGCACGTTCTCGTCGTTGCAGAGGCCGCCTTCGATCAGTCCGATGTCACAGGCGCCGATGGTTTTGATATCTGTCAGCGGTGAACGATCGAATTCAATCAACTCGATCAGATCGACGATCTGCTCATCCATATCCAGAAACGACATGTGGCAGCCGAAACAGCCGGCCAGCGAACAGGTGGCCACTTTCAGTTTGCGCGCGCTCATGGTGTGAATTCCCCATCGTCGGGACGGTGGTTGCCGCGAATGTGAATCGGCTGCGCGTCATAGAGGCGCTCGCCGATGGGAATCTGATAATTGCCGTTGCGTGGCAGCAGGCAACCCACCGGGCAGATATGGGCGGCGCGATCTGTTTCCGTGAGTGCGGTGTCACCCAGCTTGCCGGAATCGCTGTGGGCCAGCAGATAGGTGTGACTGCCACGGCCGCTGATGCCGAAGATATTTTTCTGATCCAGTTCGCGGGCGCTGCGGGTGCACAGCTCGCAGAAAATGCAGCGATCCTGATCCACAAAAATGTCCGGGTGCGAGCCGTCCGTCTCCCGCTGCGGATACAGCGGTGCAAATTCAGAGTGCGTCATGCCCAGATCGTAGGCCAGCGCCTGCAGCTGGCAGTTGCCGCTGACCTCGCAGCTGGGACACAGATGATTGCCTTCGGCGAACAGCAGTTCCACGATCTGGCGTCGCTGCTGGTTCAGCAAAGTAGTGTCGAATGTCACTTTCATGTTGGCCTGTGCCGGCGTGGTACAGGCAGCGCGGATGCGGCCATCGATCTGCACGATGCACAAACGGCAACTGCCGTGGGGCGTCAGATCGGGATGGTGGCACAGGTGGGGAATGTAGTGGCCGGCGGCGGTGACGGCGGTCATCACCGTTTGTCCGTCGCGGAACGGGATTGCCTTGTCATCCAGCCAGAAAACAGGTTCGTTCATGTCAGGGATGCTCCCGGTCGAGCCAGAACAGTACAGGGCGGCCAGCGGTCTGGCCCAGTCCGCAGTGGCTGGTGTCGTTCACCAGTTGCGCCAGCTGCCGCAGCGCTTGCGTATCGATCCGGTGGGACGGTTGCTGCAAATCCCGCTGCAGAATCTGGCAGCCGGCACGACACGGCGTGCAGAATCCGCAGCTTTCATCCTTGAAAAAAGCAGTGAAGTTGCGCGCGATATCCAGATGCGCGCGGCTGTGATCGAACACCATGATGGAACCGCCCGGTGACATGGATTCGTGCGCCAGTGGCTGTTGGAATCCGCTGCTGTCCACCATCACGCCAGACGGCCCGCCCACCTGCACCAGCACGCAATCGGTGGCACCGCACAGCGTCAGCAGTTGATCAAGTGGCGTGCCGAAGGGCAGTTCGTAAATACCGGGTTTTGCGCAGTCGCCGGACACGCTGTGCACATGGGTGCCTGCTGATTGCGGCGTGCCGGACTGGCGAAACGCATCCGCGCCCTGTTCAGCGATCCACGCGGCGGCGGCAAAGGTTTCCACGTTGTTCACCACGGTGGGCATGCCGAACAGGCCGTGCTGCACCGGGAATGGCGGTTTCACACGGGGAATGCCGCGCTTGCCTTCCACGGATTCCAGCAGCGCAGTTTCTTCGCCGCAGACATAGGCGCCGGCGCCCAGATGAATCTCGATATCGAAATGATCACCCAACCATTGTTGTGTGCGCCAGTGTTGCAGCCGTTGCTGCAATGGCGCAAACAGAAACAGATATTCGCCCCGCAGATAGACGATGCCGTGACGCGCGCCAATGGCGTGTCCGCACAGCGCCATACCGCAGAACACCGCGTCGGCGTGACGCTGCAGCAGCACGCGATCCTTGAAGGTGCCGGGCTCGCCTTCGTCGGCGTTGCACACCACATAGCGTTGTGGTGCGGGAGTGGCGGCACAATGTTCCCATTTCACGCCGGTGGGAAATCCTGCACCGCCGCGTCCGCGCAGGCCGGCTGTTTTGATCTCGTTGATGATGGCGTGGGGATCACGTGCACGGATGTTGGGGATAAAATTCCCTGGATCAGGATGAAAAGATAACAGTGGGCCAGCAACGCGCACATTTTCTTCCACGCGAAACCATTCCGCCGGCCACTCCTGCAGGGGAACTTGTTGCTGCAGTTTTTCTGCGATGGCTTCAATTCTGCGTGCATTCAGGTGTGTCAGCGGAAAGCCATTCACCAGCGCGGCCGGCCCCTGGTCGCTCAGGCCGATGCAGGCGGTTTTGCTGACGCGGGCGTGCTGGTGAACACTGTGCTGCAATTGTTCCAGCAGTGCCTGCAGGCCCTGGTGCTGTTCGATGATGTTGCTGGCAAAGCGGATGCGCAGGGGCAGTGGATCGTCTTCTTCCAGAAAATGATAGAAGTGGATGAGGGCGCGAATCTCGGCGCGGTCGGTCTGGCAGTGATGGGCCAGCCATTGCTGGGCGACAGGTGTTACGCTGCCGAAATGATGCTGGATCACGATCAGCGCCTGCAGCAGATCTGCGCGCTTCCACGGGCGACCGAAGCGCTGTTGCAGCCACTGGCTGGCAAGGTCGGCGTTCCACTCATGGCGTGGCGTGCAACGGCTGAGCAAGCCTGTTGCCTGGCTGGTGTCTGGCTGATCGGGTTGGGAACGCTTCATGCCGGTGCGACTCGATTCCATGTGCGGTGAGTGTGACTGATTTTCCCTGATTTTATCCAGTATAGTAGTGGCATGGGTCAATTCGGTGTTGCGTTGAAGATCATTGTGCAGGGACAGGTGCAGGGGGTGGGGTTTCGCCCCCGGCTCAAGCGCCTGGCCGACAGTCTGGATTTGCCCGGCTGGGTGCGCAATCAGGGGGATCAGGTGCAGCTGCAGGTGCCGGCCGAGCATCCCGCTTTGACAGCGTTTCTGGAGGGATTGCGTCAGCTGACGCCGGAATTGTCATTGTCCCGTCACATACTGGATAAACCGCTACCGCAGCCGTTCACCATTCTTCCATCGCTGTCCGTGCCTGCGGATAGCCTGTTGCAGCTTCCCGCCGACCGCGGTATTTGCGCGGCCTGTCGGGCGGAATATCACGATCCTTCCAGCCGGCGCTTTCACTATCCCCTGATCAGCTGTCACGACTGTGGGCCGCGCCTTGCGATTCTGCAGCGCATGCCGTTCTGTCGCGAGCATACCAGTCTGCAGCCGTGGCAGCCTTGTCCCTTGTGTCAGGCGGAGTTCGCAGATGCCGGCAACCGGCGTTTTCACAGCGAGTTGATCAGTTGCCCGCAGTGTGGCCCCCAGGTGCGGCTGCTGGGGGAATCCGCGTGTGTTGCTGATGCCATTTCCGCAGGGCTGGCCTGTTTGAAGCGCGGTGGCGTGCTGGGTGTGAAGTCGCAGTCCGGTTTCCAGCTGTTGTGCCGGGCCAGCGATGAACAGGCAGTGGCGCGCTTGCGTGACAACAAGCGTCGCCCGTTCAAACCGCTGGCCGTGCTGGTGGAATCGGCGGCGCAGGCGCGCAGGCTGGCGATATTGACGACTGCAGAAATTGATCTGCTGGAAGCACCGGCGCGCCCCATCGTGCTGGTGACGAAACGTGGTGACACTGACCTGCCGATCGCCGCGAATGTGAGTGCCGGCACGCCGGACTGTGGGTTGATGCTGCCGGTGTCGGGTTTGCATCTGGCGCTGGTGGATGGTGTGGGTGAGCCGCTGGTGTGCACCAGCGCCAATGTCAGCGGCGAACCGCTGCTGTACGACGATGCCGAGATGGCAAACCGTTGGCGCGAACTGTGTGATCTGTGCCTGAGCCACGATCTGCCGGTGATGCTGCCGCAGGATGATTCTGTGGTGATGAACACATCAGGTTGCACGCAGATTTTGCGGCGCGGGCGTGGTTTTAGTCATGCGCGGCTGCAACTTCCCGGCGCTGGCAGTGTGCTTGCCTGGGGAGGCGATCTCAAACATGCCTTTGCGTTTTCCCGCGCGGATCAGGTCATCCTCAGTCCTTTTATCGGCGACATGGAAACCATTCCCGTGCGCCAGCGCCAGCAGCGCGTGCTGCAACATCTGGCGCAATTGCACGACTGTACTCCGCAACAATCCGCGCGCGATCTGCATCCCGGCTATCACACGCACGGAATGGCAGCATCCCATTCCGATGTCACTCCGCTGAACGTGCAACATCATGTGGCGCATGTGGCGCTGAACGATGCGCTGTGTCCGCTGCCGGAGCGTTATCTGGCGCTGGCCTGGGACGGCACGGGCTGGGGCGAACAGGGCGACGGCTGGGGCAGCGAAGCCTTTCTGGTGGAACAGGGCAGACTTCGGCGCGTCGCAATGCTGGCGCCGTTTTCGCTGCCCGGCGGCGAAGCTGCGGTGCGGCAACCCTGGCGCGTCGCACTGGCACTGTGCTTTCACGCGGGAATGGCGCTGCAGGATTGCGAAGAATACCTGCTGCAACGGCGCGTTCCCCAGCAGGCGATTCGTGTGGTGTGGCAAATGCTGGAGCGCGGCCTGAATGCGCCGCCCTGTCATTCCATGGGGCGACTGTTCGACGCCGTGAGTTGCTGGCTGACAGTCTGCGACACCCAGCATTTCGAAGGCGACGCGCCGTTACGTCTGCAGGCGCTGGCCAGCACTTGTCGTGCAACCGACCGAATGTTTCCCATCACGAATGAGGAGGTCGATGGTATGCATATCGGACGATGGCAGCCGGCCTGGATCAGTCTGCTGAACGCCTGCCAGCAAAACACCGATCCCGCTCAGCTTGCTTTTGCTTTTCATCAGGGAATTATTCAGTGGGCGCTGGCGCTGGCGCGCATCTTCGACGTGACCGATCTGTCGCTCAGCGGTGGTTGCTTTCAGAATCGACTCTTGCAATCCTTGCTGCTGCAACAGCAAACCAATGGCATCCGCATCCACTGGCCCGCCACCATTCCCGTCAACGACGGTGGCCTGGCGGTGGGACAGCTGCAGGCACTCGCACGGGGTTGGACGCATCTGATATGACAGACGAACGCATTCTGTTGATTCATGGCAGCGGTGGGGAATCCACCCGGCAACTCATCCAGCAGCGGCTGTTGCCGGCCTGTGGCAACGAGTGGCTGAATCCGCTTACCGATGCCGCCGTGCTGCCGCTCCTGCAGGGGCGCCCGGTGTTCACGACCGATGGCTACGTGGTGTCGCCGCCATTTTTTCCCGGTGGTGACATTGGCATGCTGTCGGTGATTGGCACCTGCAATGATCTGGCGATGATGGGAGCGATTCCGCGCTGGCTGTCACTGTCATTCATTCTGGAAGAATCCCTGCCGCTGGAACGTTTCGACAAAATACTGACATCGATTCGCAGCGCTGCGGACGAGGCCGGTGTGCAGATCGTCACCGGCGATACCAAAGTAGTGGAGCGGGGCAAGGCGGATCAGATTTTTATTACCACCGCGGGCGTGGGGGAACTGCTGTTGCCGGCGCCGCTGCAACCCTCGCGCATTCAGCCGGGCGACGCGATTCTGCTTAGCAATGATATCGGTCGCCATGGCATGGCGGTGCTGGCGCGGCGCGAAGGCATTCAGCTGGATCTGGATCTGCAGTCCGATGTGGCACTGCTGTCGCCGCTGATTCAGGCGCTGGTGCAGCAGGGCATTGAGTTGCATTGCGCCCGCGATCTCACCCGTGGCGGCCTCGGTGGCGCATTGCTCGAACTGGCAACGCAAAGCGGTTGCGGTTTTCAGGTGAATGAAGTGGATATTCCCGTGGTGCCCGCCGTGGCGGCAGCCTGTGAGTGGCTGGGGTTTGATCCGCTGTTCGTGGCGAATGAAGGTTGCTGTGTGTTGTTTGTGCCGGCCAGTCAGGCGTCGGCGGCGAGCGAAGTCCTGCAACAATTTCACGCCGGACGCTGGGCCACTCGCATCGGTACTGTGACTGAAGCCTGCAAAGACGTTCGCCTGAAAAATGCTTTCGGCATTCAGCGCCCCCTGTCCTGGCACACGGTGGATCAGCTGCCGCGCATCTGCTGACGCCGGCCGAATGCCAGCGCGCCCATCAACGCAGCCTGGGTGCTGGTGCAGAGTGCCAGCGGTACCCGCTGCAGCCAGTCAACGTGTTGTGACTTGCGGCTGAACGCTTCCTGCCGCGCCGTTTGCTGCAGCCAGGGCGCGATATGTTGCGCCACGCCACCCGCCAGAATCACGCCACCTTCACTCCAGTATTGCAGCGCCATGTTGCCCGCCTCGGCAAACAGACCCTGCACCATAAATTCAATGCATTGCGCGCCGTGGGAGAGGGGATGGGCCTGCGCCTGCCGCGTGATGTCGGCGCTCGACAGCGGCAGATCCTGGGGAAACAGGGCCTGATACAGATCGGGCAGTCCGGAACCGGAAAACCATTCCTCCCAGCTCAGACTGGTGCGACCGGCGGCAAAGGCCGCGTAGACCAGCGACGCGCTCTGGCTGTCGAACGGTGCCAGGGATTTGTGACCGCCTTCCGCCGGCACCACCCGGAATCCGCCGTCACCCTCCGGCAACAGCAGTGACTCGCCCAGGCCGGTACCCACACTGAGCACTGCCACCGGATGCCGGAAATCCACCACACTGCCATTCAGCGGCAGCAAATGTGCTGTCATGGCCGGACCCGGCATGGCAAATGCAGTGGCTTCCAGGTCGTTGAGCAGCAGCACCCGGGCAAAGCCGAATTGATGCTGCAATGCAGCGGCGTCGATGACCCAGGGCAGGTTGGTCATGCGGCAGTGGGCGTGTGCCTGCACCGGCCCGGCAATGGCCACTGATAGTGTCGTGTGAGCAGGATCGATCGCAGGATGTTGAGCCAGGAACGCGGCCAGAACAGGGGCAAAATCATGAAAGGCATGGTTGTCAAAAAAAGTGGTGGAACCGCTGCTGGCGGCGTCGGGAAACCAGCCCAGCCACGTCTTGCTGCCACCCACATCCGCCGCGATCACTGCCATTGCGTTGATTCCCTCAGTGCATGGCCGCTCGCCCGGCCCAAATTCAGTGCAATATGATTCATCTTGAACCAGAATGAAAACTGCCACAACTACCCGGATTTTCGATTGATCATTGTCAATCACGGGACAACAATAGTCTGATCCAATACACTGCTGTTTAGCCATTTTCCCTTGTCACAGGACGCCACACATGGCCGGAACCCGATTCAACATTGAAGTTCAGCCGCGCATTCCCGAATCCCTCAATCGCCTCGACGAACTCGCGAACAATCTGCTGTACAGCTGGGATCGCCAGGTGCGCGGTTTGTTCTTTCGCCTGGATCGTGATCTGTGGGAATCCGCTGGCCACAATCCCAAACTGTTTCTGCGCCGGATCGATCAGCGCAAGCTGGAGCAGGCGGCGGAAGATCCGGTGTACATGCAGGAATACGCCAAGGTCATTTCCACCTACGACACCTATCTGAAAACCCGCGCCAGCCGCAAGAACAACAAGATCCTGAAGCCCGAGCAGGATCTGATTTCCTATTCCTGCGCCGAGTTTGGCCTGCATGAATCCGTGCCTATCTATTCCGGTGGTCTGGGCATTCTGGCAGGTGATCACTGCAAGGCCGCCAGCGACATGGGGCTGCCATTTGTGGCGGTGGGTATGCTGTACCGGCAAGGCTATTTCAATCAGCAGATCGACAGCAACGGTAACCAGATCGCGCAATACAATCCGTCGCATTTCCGCGATCTGCCGGTGAAGCCTGCCACCGATGCCAAAGGAGAGTGCATCCAGATCGGTATTCAGGTGCCGGGCCGTACTATTTTCCTGAATGTGTGGATTGCGAAAGTTGGCCATATCGATCTGTACCTGCTGGACAGCGACATCGACAAGAACCGCGAAGAAGATCGTCGCATCACCTACCAACTGTACGGTGGCGACAGTACCAACCGCTTGCTGCAGGAAATGGTGCTGGGCATTGGCGGCATTCGTGCCAAGCGGGCGCTGGGACTCACACCCACCATCTTCCACATCAACGAAGGTCATGCCGCCTTTCAGGTGCTGGAGCGTTGTCGCGAACTGGTGGCGCAGGGCATGGATTTCTACTCTGCGCTGGAGGCTGTGGCATCCAACACGGTCTTCACCACTCACACGCCAGTGCCGGCGGGTCACGATATTTTCGATCACCGCCTGATTGAATATTACTTCTCGGAATATATCGGTGAACTGAAAATCAGCATGGGTGAATTCCTGGCGCTGGGCGCGAGCCCGGTGAACGACCACGGCTTCAACATGACGGCGCTGGCCTTGCGGGGCTCGCGTTTTCACAACGGTGTTAGCCGGATACACGGTGGCGTGGCGTCGGAAATGGAGCGCTACATCTGGCCTCAGATCGAGCCGCACGAAAACCCCATGCGCTATGTCACCAACGGTGTGCACGTGCCGACGTTTCTTGCCAACGAGTGGGCCAACATGTTCGATCTGCAGTTCGGTGGTGGCTGGCGCAATGAACTGTTGCGGGCTGCTTACTGGAAGCAGATCTGGGATATTCCCAATCACAGTTTCTGGAGCGTGCGGCAGTCCCTGAAAGCAAAAATGCTGGAAACGGTGCTGGAGCGCAGTACCCAGCAACTGCGCCGCAATGGTATCAGTGAATCGCAGATCCGCCGCCTGACCCGCCACATCAAACCGCGCAAGACCGATATTCTCACCCTGGGGTTTGCCCGTCGTTTCGCCACGTATAAACGGGCGACGCTGATTTTCTCCGATCCACAACGGCTGGCGCGGCTGCTCAACGATCCCGAGCGCCCGGTAGTGCTGATCTTCGCCGGCAAGGCCCACCCGAGCGATCATCCCGGCCAGGAATTCATTCGTCAGATTCACCGCTATTCCCGCGATCCCCTGTTCGAAGGCAAGATCATTCTGCTGGAAGACTACGACATGTCGCTGGCCCGCAAGCTGGTGACTGGTGTGGATGTATGGCTCAACAACCCGGCGTATCCGTTGGAGGCGAGCGGTACCTCCGGGCAGAAGGCCGGTATCAACGGTGTGTTGAACCTGAGCGTGCTCGATGGCTGGTGGGATGAAGGTTACAACGGCGAAAACGGCTGGGCGATCACGCCCCACGGTTCCCAGTTCTCGCCGGACTTTCGTGATCGTGAAGAGGCCAACGAGTTGCTGGAATTGCTGGAGAATGAAGTGATTCCGCTCTACTACCAACGTGACGGGCACGGTTTTTCGGTGAGCTGGATCGAGAAAAGCAAACACGCCATGGAATCATTGATTCCCGCGTTCAACGCCCAGCGCATGGTGATGGATTATGTGCAGGGTTTTTACACGCCAGCCATCCAGCACGGCCGCAAACTGTCCAACAACAACTATCAGCCGGCCATCGAACTGGCCAGCTGGAAACGCAAGATCCGCAATGCCTGGCCCAAGGTCAGCATGCGACGCCTGGATGCGCCGCTGGAACAGATTTATCGCGACGACACGTTCAATCTCAAGGTGGCGCTGAATGTGGACGGGCTCGATCCCTCGGATATCGTGATCGATTGCCTGGTGGGCATCCACCAGAAGGATGGCGCGTTCGAACGACATTCCTGTTTCCAGCTGGAATTCCAGGAACGCAACGAACAGAACGAGGCGGTGTATTCCCTGTCCATCGTGCTGGCGGAACCCGGCAAGCAGTGTTACATGCTGCGGGCCTATCCCCATCACCCGTTGCTGGGGCAGCGTTTTGAAGCCGGATGCATGATCTGGCTGTGATCCTTCACGGCCGGCGGTGATAGAGCCGGTTCATCGCCCGCAGACGGTTCGCAAGATCCGCTTCGATCTGATGCCACTCGAAACGCCAGCGCCAGTTACCCTCGGTGGTGCCTGGCGTATTCATGCGATGTTCGGCACCCAGCGCCAGCAGATCCTGCAACGGCACGATGGCCCAGCGCGCCGGTGATGCGAGCGCGCTGCGAATCAGCGGCCAGGGCATGGATTCCTGGGGGCGGGCGTAATACTGGGCAATGCGCTCGCGGATGTCATCGCTGAGTTGCGTGTACCAGCCCACTGTAGTGTTGTTGTCGTGGGTGCCGGTGTAGACCACGGCATCACGCGAATGCTGGTGAGGCAGATAGGGATTGGTGCCATCACTGTCGAAGGCAAACTGCAGAATCTTCATGCCGGGCAGACTGTATTTCTTGCGCAGCGCTACCACGTCCGGTGTGATGATACCCAGATCCTCGGCGATCAGCGGCAGATGGGTGCGGGTCTTGCGTAACAGCTCGAACAGCTCGTCGCCCGGTGCCTCCATCCAGCGGCCGTTGACGGCGGTGTTTTCGTGGGCCGGAATTTCCCAGCTGGCCACAAAGCCACGGAAATGATCGATGCGCACGGCGTCATACAGCGTCAGTGCGTGATCGATGCGGGACTGCCACCAGTGAAAACCTTCTTCCCGATGCCGGGGCCAGTCGTACAGCGGATTGCCCCAGCGCTGACCGGTGGCAGAAAAATAATCCGGTGGCACACCCGCCACCACCTGCGGCTGACCCACGGCATCCAGCTTGAACAGATGGCGATGACGCCAGACATCGGCGCTGTCATGGGCGACAAAAATCGGAATATCCCCAAACAGCAGAATGTCACGTCCGTTGGCGTAGGACTTGATGGCCTGCCACTGGCGGTGAAAGATGAACTGGGCGAAATGGTGAAAGCGAATGCGCTCATCGTGGGTGCTGGCAAACGCCTGCAAGGCCGCAGGTTCGCGATCCCGCAACGGCGCTGGCCATTCGGCCCAGTGACCAGGATGTGATTCCTTGATGGCGGAAAACAGGCAGAAATCTTCCAGCCAGGACTGACTGGCGCAGAAATGCTGCATCTCGCTCCATAGCGGTTGCGGCTTTTGCTGTTCAAACCAACGATGCTGTTCCGTCAGTGCCAGCAGCAGCGTTTGCGACGTGGACGGTGATGGTGAATTCAACGGTGGAAATCCCAGCGTCTGCAGCGCCTGCACGTCGATCAGTTGCAGGTTGCCGGCGAAGGCGGAATAGCTGTTGTAAGGCGAGCCATCCGCGACCGGTGTCAGTGGCAGGAACTGCCAGATTCCAAAACCGCTGTGCTGTAGCCAGTCCACCCAGCGGAATACATGCTCACCCAGGCTGCCGCAACCTTGCGGGCCCGGCAACGATGTGGGATGTAGAATCACGCCAGCGCGGCGGGTTTTTAACGGATTTGCCATGATCAGCCCTGACCCCTTCGCATCACGCCGTCATTTTCTGCGGCGCCGCCGCCCCGGCTGATGACATCCTCCAGCGCGGCGGGCGCCGGTTCCCCTAAAAAGCGATACAGATTTTTCAGATGCGTGCGGTACAGACGATCGAAATCCGCCACCGATTCTGCCGGATTGTAATCGCCAAACCACCAGAACCAGTCAGAGCCTTCGCAGATGGCCAGCTGTTCCCGCGCCCGTTCCGCCACTTCTGGCGCCAGCTGTCCCTCAGCCATCACCCGGTCGAAATCAATTTTTGCCTGACACAGCAGATCCCAGGCCTGGTTCTTGGCGTGATCACCGATCCAGGTGGACAACGTGCCGTACACCCAGCTGCCGGCCACCAGTTTTTTCATCACGGTAGGGTGCGGCTTGCTTTTCAGATATTCACGGAAGGTGGTGAGCCGGATATGGGGATTGCTCACCAGCTTCGAGTACAGCGTTTTCAGAAACGTGACACCGTTGTTGGCGTAGTATTCCCAGCAATTTTCACCGTCCAGAATAATGGGTACCACGGTGTGCGGATTGAAGTTGCAGGCGTTGCGAATATTCTCGATGTGATGAACCAGATTGTTGACGGCGTCGTCTTCATTCCAGCCGGAATAGGTGAAGCCGATCAGATCCGACAGATTGTCGTCACGGAAAAAGCAGGTGAGCGGAATGCTGTCGAATTTGAACGGATGGTGGATGCAGATATCCTTCGCCTGATTGGCATGACGGCTGTTGCCGAGCACACCAGCGCCGGTGGCTGTCCAGTGAAAGCCGCTGTGCTGGATCAGTTTCAGTGTGTCCTGGCTCAGTGCGCCCTCCGAAGGCCAGCAACCCACCGGTTTGAAACCGAAATGGCGCTGAAAGGTGGCGATGCCCCGGCGCAGATGGTCTTCGGCGCGGGTCTTGCCACCGGGATATTCACTGTGTCGGGGCAGCGGGGCGTTGGGCATGGCTTCCAGCGCACAGCGAAAATCCAGCAGCAAGGGCAGGATCGGATGCTTGTCCGGCGTAACGCTCAACTCCATCTGGCCGCTTTCTGCCAGATGCCGGTAGCGGGGCACAATGGTGCGGAGCAGCTGATCGATCACGCCCAGCAGTTCGCGCCGGTCGGTGTGGGTAAAACCACGGGCCTTGCGCAGCAGGCGCTGGATGGTTTCGTTTTCCATGCGCACGGTTTCACCCATCCACACCAGATGGTACCACACCAGCAGATCGAAAAAATATTGTTCGTCCAGGTAGGAAAGGTAGTGCGGCTTGGCAATGGCCTGACGTGCCAGCTGCACCAGTTCGTTGAACGGTTCGAAGCGCTTTACCAGCCGGCTTTCGTTGGCGCGCACACACTGTCGCACGATGGCCATGCGCAGGGAGTCGGTGGGGCCGATAGCCGGTGCCGCCAGGGATTTCAGCACCTCGTCGCAAAATGGTTCGCCGAGTTTGAAAAAGCGGTCGAACTGCTGGATGTAATCCTCGATCTGATCCAGCAGCACCGGCGTAAAGTTCACCACCACCCGGCTCTGCGGCACCTGTTCCACCACCGCCGCCATGTCCACGTAATCCTTGATGGCGTGCAGGTACGTCCAGGGCAGATGGAAGTGACGGCTGAACTGATCCTGATACTGCGGCTGGTGCATGTGCCAGCAGATCACCACGTTAACCGGCGCTGATGTACTCGCCGCGGCAGGATTTATGTCATGCGACATTGGAAAGCGACTGTCCGAGCATTTCCGGCGACACCAGCACAATTCCTTCAGCGGATACGAAGAAGCGCTTGGCGTCCTCTTCGGGGTCGTAACCGATGACAGTGCCTGGCGGAATGCGGCAGTTGCGGTCGATGATTACCTTCTGCAGCTTGCAGTGACGGCCGATTTCCACGTTGGGCAGAATCACGGCGTCGTCGATTTCGCAATAACTGTGGATGCGCACGTTGTTCGACAACAGGGAATGTCCCACGCTGCTGCCAGACACGATGCAACCGGCTGACACCAGAGAATCTACCGCCATGCCTCGGCGGCCATCGTCGTCGAACACGAACTTGGCCGGCGGCAGTTGCTCCTGGTAAGTCCAGATCGGCCAGGTCTGATCGTACAGATTCAGCGGCGGGGTCACTGCCAGCAATTCCATGTTGGCTTCGTAATAGCTGTCCACCGTGCCCACGTCGCGCCAGTAGGCCGTGGCACCATTGGTGGCGTCGGTAAACGGATAGGCGCTGACCTTGTGATGGGCCACCGCGTAGGGAATGATGTTGCGGCCGAAATCGTGCTGGCTGTTACTGTCGCGATCGTCCCGCTTCAGCATCTGGTAGAGGAAATCCCGCGAGAACACATAAATGCCCATCGACGCCAGACACACATTGCCACGGCCGGGAATGGTTTCCGGTTGTTTGGGCTTTTCGGTGAAGCGCACCACGCGCTGATCGTCATCCACCGACATCACGCCGAATTCCCGCGCCTCTTTCGATGACACCTCGATACAGCCCACCGTCATGTCCGCGCCGGTGTTGATGTGATGTTCGATCATCAGGGCGTAATTCATCTTGTAGATATGATCGCCCGCCAGGATCAGCACAAACTCGGGATGAATGTTGTCGATGATGTCGATGTTCTGGTACACCGCGTCTGCCGTGCCCAGATACCAGGAATCCTTCACGCGCTGCTGTGCCGGCAGCAGGTCGATAAACTCACCCAGTTCCGGTCGCAGGAAATTCCACCCCTTCTGGATATGGGTGTTGAGGGAGTGGGACTTGTACTGGGTGAGAATGCTGATGCGGCGAATGCCGGAATTGATGCAATTGGATAGCGGGAAATCGATGGTGCGGTACTTGCCGCCAAACGGCACGGCAGGTTTCGAGTGCCAGCGGGTCAGGGACTGGAGGCGGGTGCCGCTGCCACCGGCGAGAATCAGGGCCAGGGTGTTCTTCAGATACGTATAGTTGGTATCGGTGTGCGTGATCATGAGGTACCTGTCAATGTCCCGAGTGGTACTGCGCTATCCACTTGAAAATAAGAGCCAAACAAAAGGTCGCATGGCGTTGTGACACTTATGCTACAAGCGGAAATGCATAAATTGATCCACATCACTCCAGCTGCGCATTGGATTGTCCGCCGCGCTTTATCTGACAACGATACAAGGAATTCGTGTCTGCCGACAGGCCGGCGGTTTGATCTTTATCAATAATGTTTTCACTACACCGGTATTGAATGCAGGCTTGCTTTCCCGGCATTCAGACTGCATTCTCGATAGCCGTATGACCCATTCTGCGATGATCAGGTTCCACCTGCTTTCATCCACGTCAAGGAATTCCTAAGTCGATGAACAAAAAGTCCTTTTTGCAGCCTGCCCTGGATTCCGATCTGCAACGGGTGGCGGATGCCCGTCATCATGACCCGTTTTCAGTTCTGGGTGTGCATCCCGAGGGTGGGCACTGGCGTCTGACGGTTTACCGACCCCACGCTGACAGAATGTGGGTCGAACTGGACGGAATTCGCACTGAAGTAGAGCGGATGGGGGTCACTGGCTTTTTCAGTCTGTCCGGCGATCGTGCCCGCTGGGGTGCGCATCCCGTCATGGTGGAACAGGCAGGCGGTGCAGAAAACCGTTTCATTGATCCTTACACGTTCTGGCCGCAACTGGACGAGGCAGCGTTGCAGCAGTTTCACAGCGGTGAATGTTTCACGGCCCACGATCTGCTGGGCGCGCGTCCGCACACTGTGGACGGCATCGACGGTATTTTGTTTGCGGTGTGGGCGCCGAATGCGGAACGGGTCAGCGTGGTGGGGGATTTCAACCGCTGGGATGGGCGGGTGCACGCCATGCGCACGCGGGGTCATTACGGCGTATGGGAACTGTTCATTCCGGGTCTGCCTTGCGGCGCGCTCTACAAATTCGAGCTGCGGCAGCGGGGCAGCGGGCAGATCCTGCTCAAGTCTGATCCCTACGGACGTTATTACCAGATGCGACCGGATACGGCGTCGCTGATCTGCGACCGCCACAGTTATGCCTGGCAGGATGATCTGTGGATGCGTCGGCGCCGCACCCATGACTGGCTGCATCAGCCCCTGTCCGTGTACGAGGTGCATGTGGGCTCATGGAAGCGTCACGCCAACGGTGATTACTACTCCTATCGTGAACTGGCGGAACAGCTGGTGCCCTATGTGAAAGACATGGGCTTCACCCACATCGAATTGCTGCCGATCACCGAACACCCGTTTGACGGTTCCTGGGGTTACCAGGTGACGGGCTATTTCGCCCCCAGCAGTCGGTTCGGTGGCATCGATGATTTCAAATATTTCGTCGATTGCTGCCATCGCCACGGCATTGGCGTGCTGCTGGACTGGGTGCCGGCGCATTTTCCCAAGGATGCCCATGGTCTGGCGCGCTTCGATGGCACCGCGCTCTATGAACACGAAGATCCGCGCATGGGTGAACACAAGGATTGGGGCACCCTCATCTTCAACTATGGCCGCAACGAGGTACGCAATTTTCTTTATTCCAGCGCCTGGTTCTGGCTGGAGCAGTTTCACATCGATGGTCTGCGGGTGGATGCGGTGGCATCGCTGCTGTACCTGGATTACTCCCGCAAACCTGGCGAATGGGCGCCGAACCAGTACGGCGGCAACGAAAATCTCGACGCCATCCACTTTGTGCGCCGCACCAACGAAGTGGTGCACCAGGCGTTTCCCGGCGTGCTGATGGTGGCGGAGGAATCCACCGCATGGCCCCAGGTGTCGCGGCCGGTCTATCTGGGTGGACTGGGTTTCAGCATGAAATGGAACATGGGCTGGATGAACGATTCACTGCAGTATTTCAGCCACGATCCCGTGCACCGGCAATACCATCACGACAAGCTGACCTTCAGTCTGCTGTATGCGTTTTCGGAAAACTTCGTGTTGCCGCTGTCTCACGATGAAGTAGTGCACGGCAAGCGTTCCCTGCTGGAAAAAATGCCCGGCGACGGCTGGCAGAAGTTTGCCAATCTGCGTCTGCTGTTCACCTACCTGTTCACCCATCCCGGCAAGAAACTGCTGTTCATGGGGTGCGAGATCGGCCAGGGCGTGGAGTGGAACCACGATGAGAGTCTGGACTGGCATCTGCTGGACTTCGATTTTCAGGCGGGTGTGCAGCGGGTGGTGCGGGATCTGAATCAGCTGTATCTGCAGCGACCGGCCCTGCACCAGTGGGACTTTGACTGGCGCGGCTTCGAGTGGATCGATTGCCACGATCACAACCAGTCGGTGGTGAGTTACCTGCGCAAATCCAGCGAGGGCTACCTGCTGGTGGTGCTGAATTTCACGCCGGTGGTGCGCGAGGGGTATCGCATCGGTGTGCCTGAAGCGGGTGCCTACGGCGAGATTTTCAATTCCGATTCCATCTTCTACAGCGGCAGCAATGTGTCCAACGGCACTCACATCGTCAGCGAGCCAGTGAAAGCCATGGGCAGGGAGCACAGCATCGTGCTGAACCTGCCACCGCTGGCGGGTGTCGTGCTTCAGAAGACGCTGTAAATACTTTCTTCCCGTGGCAGCGGGCCGCGATGGCTGTTGCCACGACTATTGTCGCCTTGAATGCGGCGGAAAGTTTCCAGCAATCCCAGTGTGGAGCAGTCGTGGTGTTCGCTTGCAATCTGTTCGGCGCTGGCGTTGTTGAGAATGGCGGTGTAGCGCTTGCCCAGCTCGGTGCCCCAGTGCGAGAACGGATTGATGTTCCAGATCACGCTCTGCACCAGTGCGGTGTGTTCATACAGTGCCAGCAGTTGACCCAAGGTCAGCGGCGACAGATCTGCCAGCAGCAGGCAGGTGGAGGGTTTGTTGCCCGGCAGCACCTGTTCCGAGCTGGAGGTTGAATCCTGCCTGTCGCTGCCACGCATCAGCGTTTCGGACTGCGCCAGGAAATGGAAGAACGTACTGGAGGTTTCTTCATTGCCGTGAGTGTCCGATGCCACCACGATGAAATCGGCGGGAACCACGTGAGTGCCTTGATGCAGTAACTGGAAATACGTGTGCTGGTTCTTGGTGCCGGCAGAGCCCCAGATGATCGGCCCGGTGACATATTCCACTGGCTTGCCTTCCAGATCCACAGACTTGCCGGTGGCTTCCATCAGATCGTGTTGCAGATAACCCGGCAGGGCTTCCAGCAGTTCGCTGTAAGGCAGAATGGCATGGGACGACAGATTCCAGAAATTCGCATACCACACGCCCAGCAGTGCCATGATCACCGGCATGTTGCTGGCCAGCGGCGCACTGACAAAGTGCTGATCCATCTGGTGCGCACCATCGAGCAGCTGTTCGAACCGCTCCATGCCAATGGCCAGCGCGATGGGCAGACCGGCGGTGCTCCATAGGGAATAGCGGCCGGGCATCCAGTCCCACACCGGCAGAATGTGTTGCGGTGCAATGCCGAAGGCTTCGGCTTCGCCCCGGTTCGATGTAATGGCAATGAAATGCTGGCGCACTGCGTCGGAATTGCCGGCGTTGGCAATCAGCCAGGCTTTCGCCAGACGGGCATTCTGCAGGGTTTCCTGGGTGGTGAAGCTCTTGCTGGAAATGATGAACAGCGTGGTGTCAGGGCGCAGATTGCGCAGTTTTTCCTTGAAGGCCTGGGTATCGGCGTTGGCGACGAAGTGAGAATTCAATGACGGCGAGTGATAGGGCGACAGGGCGTGACACACCATTTCCGCACCGTTACCGGAGCCGCCCACACCCAGCGTCACGATGTCCGTCAGGGGCTTGCCGTTATAACCGCGCCAACTCCACGAGCGAATTTCCTCACACAGCCGACGCATGGAAAACAGGGCGTTGCGCACTTCCGACGATACATCGGTGCCATCAATGCACACTGGCAGAAACGCACGATCCCGCAGACTCATGTACGGCACCGCCTGCACCGGTGGCGCCAGGTTCTGGCCCCGCAATAAACGTTCGATGGCAGGTACCAGCTGCTGATGACGGGCCAGGGCCAGCAGGTTGTCCACGATGTCCTGGTTGATGAAATTCTTCGAGTAGTCGATGAATATATTGCCCTGCTGAAATGAAAAGCGCTTGAAGCGCTCGGGATCCTGTTCGAACAGATCCAGCAGGTGTTGCTGTCCCATGTGTGCCTGTAACGCCTGCAGACGTTTCCACTCCGGTAGTGTCGTCGGGTTCGCCATGGCCGCTCCGTTGATGAGGCTTCGAGATCAGATTCCTTGCAGCATACCGGACTGATCATGCAAGCAAGTATGATGCTCGTCAATTGGCTGGCCAAAACTGCGGCTGCCAATTGCGGGATGCTCTGTTACAGTACGGGCAACTATCGGATTCTCTAACGTTTTTTGTCGTCGAATCGTCATATGAATGTATTGCTCGCCAGCAGCGAATTGTTTCCCCTGATCAAGACCGGTGGCCTGGCCGACGTGTCCCGCTCACTTGCGGAAGCGTTGCGTCAGGCGGGTATCGGCATCGATGTGATACTGCCCGGCTATCGCAGCGTGCGGGAAAAACTGCCAGCGCCATCCGCCAGTTACCGTTTCGATGATGCCTTTCTGCCGCAGAACATGGTGGTGCTGGAATACGCACTGCCTGACACCGGATTGCGTCTGCTGCTGTTGGATTGCCCTGATCTGTTCGATCGTGTTGGTGGCCCCTATGCGGATCAGGTGGGTGTCGATTGGCCGGACAATTCAGCGCGCTTTGGTCTGTTCTGTCGTGCGATTGCGGCGCTGCTGGCGGGTCGCAGTACGTTGCTGAAACGCTACGAAGTGGTGCACTGCAACGACTGGCAGACCGGCCTGGTGCCCGCATTCGTGCAGCACGAGTCCTTGCCGGTGAAAACCATCATGACCATTCACAACCTGGCGTATCAGGGCATCTTCCCGCGCGACGAATTCGACGCCCTGTCCCTGCCGGATATCTGGTGGACGTACGACAAACTGGAGTTTTACGGCAATTTTTCCTTTCTGAAGGCGGGTATCGTCTACGCGGATCATGTCACTACTGTCAGCCCTACCTATGCACGGGAAATCCTGGAAGAACCGGAAGCCTGCGGCATGGGCGGCCTGTTGCAACATCATCGCGGCAAACTGACCGGCATCCTCAATGGTGCGGACTATGACGTGTGGAATCCGGCGCAGGACGCACTGATCCGCTTTCCCTACGATGCCAACAATCTGGCGGAAAAGCTGCACAATAAGCTGGATCTGCAGCGCTCTCTTGGTTTGCAACTGGGCAAATCGATTCCGCTGATCGGGCTGGTCAGCCGTCTGGTGCACCAGAAAGGCATCGATTGGGTGGCGGACGTGATGGAACGGATGGCGGGCGAAAAAGTGCAGTGGGTGGTGCTGGGTACCGGTGAAAAAGCGTTGGTGCAGCGGCTGCAGGCCCTGGCGCTGCGGTTTCCGAAAAAGATTGCCGTGACCATCGGTTACGACGAGTCACTGGCCCATCGCATCGAGGCGGGCAGTGATCTGTTTGTGATGGCGTCGCGCTATGAACCCTGCGGGCTGAATCAGATCTATAGTTTACGGTACGGAACGTTGCCCATCGTGCGCGCCACCGGTGGCCTGGCTGATACCGTGGTGGATGCCAGCGACGACAATATGAAGAACGGCACCGCCACCGGTTTCAGTTACCGGGGCGACAGTGCCGACGATCTGGAGCAGTGCATCCGGCGTGCTGTCGGCTTTTTCTCCCGCCGCAAGACCTGGGAAACGCTGCAACAGAATGCGATGGCGCAACAGTTCGATTGGCAGAGCAGCGCCCAACAGTACATTCAACTTTATCGGCAGGACGCATGACGCAATCAACAACAGAGTACGATGTGGTGGCCATTGGCAGTGCCACGGTGGATCAATTCGCGGATACGGATTCCGAACTGATCCGCATCGACACGCCCACCGTTCACGAAAAACTCATTGCGTTCCCCCTGGGCAGCAAGATTCTGGTGAAGAAACTGACCACGGCCACCGGTGGTGGTGGCACCAATTGCGCGGTGGCGCTGGCGCGGCTGGGCATGAAAACGGCCTACCTGGGGAAGATCGGTGACGATGGCAACGGCGAATTTGTGGTACGCAAACTGGCAGAGGAACGCATCGATTTCATCGGCCCCCGCGAAGGCCAGACCGGCATCTCGGTGATCCTCAACAGCTTCGCTCAGGATCGCACCATCCTGGCCTACAAGGGCGCCAACAATGATCTGCGGCTGGACGAGATCAAGCCCTTCAAAACCCGCTGGGTGTATCTGGCCAGCATGTTGGGGCAAAGTTTCGAAACGGTGACCGACCTGATCTGCCAGCATGAATTCCGGGTGGCGTTCAACCCCAGCAATTATCAGGCGGAAAAAGGCTACCAGGCGCTGTCCCGGTTGATTGCAAAAGTGGAAATTCTGGTGATGAACCTGGAAGAGGCCTGCAAGTTTCTGGGGATCGATCACAAGACACAGCCCGATGGCAAAGCCCTGCTGCGACACATGGCGAAGCTGCCACCGCGTGTGTTTGTGATCACGGATGCTGATAAGGGTGTGCATGTATACGACGGCGAATTCTATTATCGCGGATTGCCCGCACCGGATCTGAATGTGCTGGAAACCACGGGCGCCGGTGATGCATTTGCATCTACCTTCACGGCAGCCTGTATGCTGGGCGAGTCCACCCGCAACGCCATTCACCTGGCCATGACCAACGCAGAATCCGTGCTGCAGCACCGTGGCGCCAAGGAACGTCTGCTGACCCGCGCTGAACTTTATGCAGCCGCGGCGCAGATCAATCGCACCATCGAGCAGCAACCGCTGGATGCGTGAAACCTCAAAGGAGGCACCGATGACAGCCGTCACCAACATTATCCTCACCGTCGACAACCTGATCCCCAGTGCGGGTGACAACGAAACCGCCTGGATCGTTTCACTGTGGGAAGGCGCCTGCAATTTTCTGCGTCAGTTCAACTTCCGCAGCGAAGATCCCTATCGCGCCGCCGTGGTGGAATATCAGGTAGCACTGCATCTGGATGAGGTGGTGGCGCTGATGCAGCGAGCGCATATTGAGTTCGGCAGCTTTGCCAATTACCTGCAGTCGGCGCAGCAGAAAGGATGGCCCACCGGCGCAGCGATTCGCATGGAGCTGACCACACCAGCGGCCCACTCCGAACCCTACTCGCTTTACAACACGGCGGGCACGCTGATTCACCAGTTGATGCTGGCGTTCAATCTTGCGTTGCCCGGTGCCTGTCAGTTTGTCGGTGCCCGCTACGAAGGTGCGGAAACCGGCCGCTTCGAAGCGCCGCATTTCAGCGCCAATCTGTTCACTAATGCCTGGCTCAGTGCCTTCGACGCCAGCTGGCCCACGCTCAAGCCGATTCCGTTCCGCCAGGTGTGGCAATGGCTGATCGTCCGTCGCATCAGCGAAACCGATGTGGCGGTGGCCAGTGTCAATAAGGTGATGTTCGGGTTGCTGGAAATTGCCCAGCACCGTTATGTCAGCCGGCATCGCGACGGCATGCTGGTGGCGCATATGATTGAGCTGCTCATGAAAGTGAGCGACGGCAATGTGGCGCTGCTCCGCGAGCGGGTGATTGCGGCATTGGGCAAGCCCACGGATCAGGCGGATTCCTTCAATGAACTCTATCGACTGAAGGACAGTCTGATGCGGGGTGATTATCCCGTGCGGCGCCCGGCGTTGATTGTGCACGAAGCCGATGACCCGGTGCTGCAACAACTGGAAATGCATAATTCACCGGTGGAGCAGGGCGCCGCCATCGTGCTGGCTTTGATTCAGGATCTGATCAACCACGACGCCGCCGAATATCGCTTTACCCAACAGCTCAGCCGGGCCTGACCGGCGACAGTCACAACACTTCTTTCATGAATAGGGATGGACACGTGTATGAAGAAAATTGCCATTAATGGTTTGGGTCGCATCGGTCGCCTCATTCTGCGCGAATATATTCGCAACCGGCCGGCCAATATGGAACTGGTGGCAGTGAACGATCTGGTGGCGGCGGACAATATCGCCTACCTGATGAAATACGATTCCGTGCACGGCAAGTTCGAATATGACGTGAAGGTTGCCGACGACCATCTGCTGATCGACGACCTGAAAATCAATTTCTATCGACTGGCTGATCCGCACGAGTTGCCCTGGGACAAGCTCGGGGTCGATCTGGTGATCGACTGCACCGGCGTGTTCACCCATCACGACAAGGCGGCGTTCCACCAGCAGGCAGGTGCCAAGCGGGTGCTGATCAGCGCGCCGTCGGAAACTGCCGATCTTACGCTGGTGGTGGGCGTGAACAATCACATGTATGACCCAGCCAAACACAGCATCGTGTCGAACGCATCCTGCACCACCAATTCACTGGCGCCACCACTGAAGGTGCTGGACGCCGTTTTTGGCATCGAAAGCGTAATGGTCACCACCGTGCATGCCTACACGGTGTCGCAAGGCATGGTGGACGAGCCGAACAAAAAGATGATCCGTGGCCGCGCCGGTGCCCTCAACATCATTCCCACCAGCACAGGATCGGACAAGGCCACCGAACTGGTGTTGCCGCAACTGAAAGGCAAGGTGTCGGCGCTGGCGTTGCGGGTGCCGGTGCCCGATGGTGCAATCACCGACATCGTGGCGGTACTGAAAAAGAAAGCCACCAAGGAAGAAATCAACCAGGCGCTGAAAGCGGCGGCAGAAGGCGAGCTGGACGGCATTCTGGGCTACAGCGATGAGCAGATCGTATCGACCGACATTCTGGGGGATTCCCGCTCCGGTATCGTGCACGCACTTTCCACCCGCGTGGTGAACGGCAATCACGCCAAGGTGCAGGTGTGGTACGACAACGAGCATGGCTACGCCTGCCGGATGCTGGATGCTGCCGCGTTGATGTGTGCGGACTGAAGAAGGCTGAACCGGCAGAAAAGAAAAAGGCCCGAATCGATCGGGCCTTTTTGTATTGCGCATTTGGAAATGTGCGTGCGGATCAGCGACCGTTCTGCAGCGCGGCGATGCGGTCGTCCAGCGGCGGGTGTGAGCTGAACAGGGCCGCCATGCCGTGGCTGCGGATACCGAACGCTGTCATGGTTTTTGGCATGTCGTCTGGCAGCTGGGTTTCGGCCTTCAGGCGCTGCAGGGCGCGGACCATCGCACCACGGCCAGCCAATTCGGCGCCGGCGTGGTCGGCGCGGTATTCGCGTTTGCGGCTGAACCACATCACCACAATGCTGGCCAGTACTCCGAAGATCATGTCCATTACGAACACCACTGCCATGTGGCCCACCATGCCCAGGCCGCCTTCACCGTTGGAGTTGCGGAAGAACTGGTCGATGATGTGCGCAACAATGCGGGAGAAGAACATTACGAAAGTGTTCATCACACCCTGAATCAGCGCCAGGGTCACCATGTCACCATTCGCAACGTGACCAATCTCGTGCGCCAGCACGGCGCGTACTTCTTCGCGGTCGAAGCGGTGCAGCAGGCCTTCACTCACCGCCACCAGTGCGGCATTTTTGTTCCAGCCGGTGGCAAAAGCGTTGGACACGGGCGAGGGGAAGATCCCCACTTCCGGCATCTTGATCCCGGCCTTGGTGGACAGATCACGCACGGTTTCCAGCAGCCATTGCTCCGCATGGTTGCGGGGCTGCTCGATCACGTAGGTGCGCGTGCTCCACTTGGCCATGGGCTTGGAGATCAGCAGAGAAACGATTGAGCCGCTGAAGCCAAACACAGCACAGAAGATCAGCAGGGATTGCAGATTCAGATCCATGCCGTTGTTTTGCAGATAGCCGGGCACGCCCAGCAGGCTCAATGAAATGCTTGCCACTGCCAGGACTGCCAGGTTGGTAGCCACAAACAGAATTATGCGCATCATAGTGTTTTCCTAACCTCTTCAATGGGAAACATCGGTAACAATGGTGGCGGGTGCCTGGAATTCAAGTCTTTGAATTCCCTTACTAACTGTGCGTTAGACAGCCACCGGTTCAAAAGGTGCAGTGACATATCATGTCATTTTCCCATGAAAGTTAAAAGACAGATTCGCTGTGGACTTTCCACTCCGGTTCAAGATGGTAAACTGCGCGGCACTTGCGCCGTGGCCCCCGCCGCGCACACCGCTACACGCTTCAGTAATCACTGGAAGATCAAAGAGTATTCGTCATGACCGTCGATTTCACCGCCATGCCTGCCCAACTGGATTTGCTGCATCTGATACTGGGGATTCTGGCCCTGGCGTTTCTGCTGTTTGCGGTGCTGAAACCTAAGCCTGCCGCGGTCGTTCCGGCCCCCACAGCACCCCAGCAGCCCAAAGCCGAGCCCCGCCCGGAGCCTGTCGCTCCGCCCGCCCTGAAAGTGAATTCCCCCGACGCTGCGCTGCAACTGCTCAGCCTGCTGCAGCAGGAAGCCCGTTTCGTGGATTTCCTCAACGAAGAACTGAAAGGATTTTCCGACGCGGAGATCGGCGCGGTCGCCCGCGTGGTGCATGAAGGCGGTCGCAAGACGTTGCAGCACTATTTCAAGTTGCAGCCGGTTCGCGCAGAAGAGGAAGAATCCCGCGTGACGCTGCCCGCCGGTTTCAATGCCGCCGAAGTGCGGGTGACCGGCAACGTGGTGGGTCAGCCACCGTTCACCGGCACGTTGGTGCATCGCGGCTGGCGCGTGACCGACGTGAATCTGCCGAAACTGGCGGAAGGCCATGATGCCCGCATCCTGGTGCCTGCCGAGGTGGAACTATGAGTGAAGCGGGCCGTTTTGCTGTCGGTATCGATCTGGGCACGACCAATTCGGTGGTGAGTTATGTAGATCTGCAGGCGGGCGAGTTGCCGGACAATTCCGTTCTGCCCATTCCCCAGCTGGTGCAGCCAGGTGTGGTGGAAACGCGCCAGCAATTGCCATCCTTCCTTTATGTCCCCCATGAATCCGAGGTGTCGCCGCAGGAACTGGTATTGCCCTGGGGTGAATGTCGCAACGGTGTGACAGGCATGATTGCCCGCCATCTGGGCAGCAAGACGCCGCTGCGGCTGGTGGCAAGCGCGAAGAGCTGGTTGTGCCACGCCGGCGTCGATCGGCGTTCCGGTTTTCTGCCGCTGAATGCGCCGGAGGATCTGGCCAAGGTGTCGCCGCTGCAGGCGTCGCAGGTCTATCTGGAGCACCTGAAAAATGCCTGGAATCAGCAGTTTCCCGAGTATCCACTGCAGCAGCAGGACGTCACGCTCACCGTGCCGGCATCGTTCGATCCCGCCGCCCGCGATCTGACGGTGGAAGCGGCGCGCGCGGTGGGCTTGCACAATCTGACGCTGCTGGAAGAACCGCAGGCGGCGCTCTACAGCTGGGTGAAAGCCGCCGGCGACGATTGGCGCAAGCAGGTGAAAGTGGGCGATGTGATTCTGGTGGTGGATGTGGGCGGTGGCACCACCGACCTGTCGCTGATCGCGGTGACGGAAGAGGGCGGCAATCTGCAGCTCAACCGCATTGCCGTGGGCGATCACATCCTGCTGGGCGGCGACAACATGGATCTGGCGCTGGCCTATCGTCTGAAAGCGAAACTGGATGCAGAAGGCAAGGCGCTGCAGGCGTGGCAGATTCAGGCGCTCACCCACAGCTGTCGTGACGCGAAAGAAGCGCTGCTGGGCAGCGACGATGTGCAGTCGGTGCCGATTGTTGTGCCCAGTCGTGGTTCCAAACTGCTGGGCGCCACGTTGCGCACCGAGCTCACGTGGGAAGAAGTCACCCAGTCGCTGGTGGACGGGTTTTTTCCGCAGGTGTCTGTGCACGAACATCCGCGTCAGGCCCTGCGTACTGCGCTCACACAGCTGGGTTTGCCATATGCGTCAGACGCCGGCATCACCCGTCATCTGGCGGCGTTTCTGTGCCGGCAGGCGCAATCCACCGACACGCTGTTCGGCCATTCCGGCGATGATTTCGTGAAACCCACGGCAGTGCTGTTCAACGGCGGCGTTTTGAAAGCGCCGCAACTGGCACAGCGTTTGATGAATGTAATCAACAACTGGTTGCAGGAGGCGGGCGCGGAACCGGCGCGTCTGCTGGCAGGGGCGGATCTGGATCTGGCAGTGGCCCGTGGCGCGGCCTATTACGGTTTCGTGCGCAAGGGACACGGCGTGCGCATTCGCGGTGGCATCGCCAACGCCTATTATGTGGGAATCGAAAGCTCGATGCCGGCCGTGCCCGGCATGGAACCGCCGCTGCAGGCATTGTGTGTGGCACCGTTCGGCATGGAAGAAGGCACCGGCACCCAACCCAGCGCGGCGGAGTTCGGCCTGATCGTGGGCGAACCCGTGCAATTCCGTTTCTACGGTTCCAATGTGCGCCGCACCGATCACGCTGGCGTTCTGCTGGAAGATTGGGAACCGGGTGAGCTCGAAGAATTGCCACCCATTCAGGCCACCTTGCCAGTGGAAAATCGTCGTGCCGGGGAATTCGTGCCGGTGCGTCTTGCCGCGCGCGTCACTGAGCTGGGCACCCTCTGCCTGGAAGCCATTCCCCGCGACAGCACTCAGCGCTGGCGCATCGAATTCGACGTGCGGAATCAACAAAGCGCATGAGCAACCAGCCCCGTTACCTGATCGGCATTGATCTCGGCACCACGCACACGGTGGTGGCCTTCGCCGATCTGCGCGACGGGGCCGGGCAGGCACAGCCCACGCTGTTTGAAATCGAGCAGCTGATCGCGCCGGGCGAAGTGGCAAAGCGGCCGTTGCTGCCGTCGTTCCGCTATCATCCGGCGGACGGTGAGTTGCCGGCCGATCAGCAAATCCTGCCCTGGCGTCCTGAACCATTGCCCGGCGACAATATTTCCCACGTCGTCGGCGAGCTGGCGCGGGAACTGGGCAGCAAGGTGGAAGGCCGCCAGATTGCCAGCGCGAAAAGCTGGCTGTCCCATGACAAGGTGGATCGCTCTGCCGCGATTCTGCCGTGGGCCGCTGCCGATGGCGTGGAAAAAATCTCGCCGGTGCTGGCCAGCGCGTCCTATCTGAATCATGTGCGCTGCGCCTGGAATCATGAGCACCCCGATCATCCACTGGAACAGCAGACTATCGCGATCACCGTGCCGGCATCGTTCGATGAAGCAGCCCGTGCGCTGACATTGCAGGCGGCGGAAATGGCCGGCTTTCCCCCAGTCGATCTGCTGGAGGAACCGCAGGCAGTCTGTTACGACTGGTTCCATCGTCATCGCGAATCCGCGGCGCAGCAACTGGCACAGACGCGCCTGCTGTTCGTGGTGGATGTGGGCGGCGGCACCACGGATCTGAGCCTTATCAAAGTCGATTCCCGTAGCGATGACGACAAGACAGGCCAGCTCAAACTGGATCGTATCGCTGTCGGTGATCACCTGATGCTGGGCGGCGACAACGTGGATCTGGCGTTGGCCCATCAGGCAGAAACGCGCATTCAGGGTGAAGGTAAAAAACTCAGCGCGGCCAGTTTGTCGCAATTGATCCAGCAGAGTCGCAAGGCGAAAGAATTATTGCTGGGTGATACGCCGCCAGACAGCGCGAAAGTGACCTTGCTTGGCAGCGGCTCACGCTTGATCGGCGGCGCCCGCAGTGCGGAGTTTTCCCGCGACGAAGTGCAGTCGCTGGCGCTGGACGGCTTTTTTCCGCTGGTGAAGTTTGGTGATCAACCGGCCAAGCGCACCAGCGCGGTGGTGGCGTTCGGTTTGCCCTATGCGCCTGATCCGGCGGTGAGTCGCTATCTGTCACAATTTCTTTCCCAACATCAGTCCAGCTGCCGCAAGGCGCTGGGCCTGGATGAACACAAACCCGCAATTCCCGACGCCGTGCTGTTCAATGGCGGCGTGTTTCGCAGTCCCGCCCTCAAGCAGCGCGCACTGGAATTGCTGGGCCAGTGGCGTGAAACGCCGGTGACCGAACTGGAAAACGCCCATCCCGATCTGGCGGTGGCTTACGGCGCTGTGGCCTATCTGTTGGCGCGGCAGACAGCCGGTTTGCGCATCGGCGGCGGTTCGCCCCGCAGCTATTTTCTGCAGGTGCAGACCGGCAAGGGCGAACACAAGGGTGTCTGCGTGCTGGCCAAAGGCACCGAGGCGGGCGCCGAAATTGCGCTGCCGGAACACCGTTTTGCCCTGCGTCTGAACCAGCCCGTTCAGTTCCATTTATCCGCCTGTTCCGGCGACGATGCGTTCCACCCCGGCGCCTGGGTGGATCTGTCCGATGAGCGTTTCCTGCCTTTGCCCCCGCTGGTGGCTGCACTGGATTCGGCAGAATCCCAGACGGAAATTCCCGTCACGCTGATCACCCGCCTCACCGAAGTGGGCACCCTGGATCTGCAGTGCGCGGCGGTGAACGATCCGGGCAAACGCTGGAAAGTGGAATTCCAGCTACGCCGTCAGCTGCAGAGTCTGCACAGCCGTGGCGCTGGTTTGCCGCCGAAATTCAAGGACGCGGTGAACGCCATCGACGAAGTGTTCGGCAGCGGCGACAAACAGGCCGATCCCAATGCGGTGAAGCGCCTGCGCCAGACCCTGGAAAAACTGCTGGGCGAACGGGATACCTGGGACACGCCCCTGGCGCGCGCGCTGTTCGATGTACTGTGGGAGCGCTCCAAGCGCCGGCGTCGTTCCCAGGCCCACGAGCGCGTCTGGTTCAATCTGGCGGGTTTCTGCCTGCGTCCCGGTTTCGGCGCACCGGCCGACGACTGGCGCATCAGCCAGATCCTGGCGCTCTATCCACAAGGCCTGCAGTTCAACAAGGAAAGTCAGAGCTGGTCGGAGTGGTGGATCTTCTGGCGCCGGGTGGCCGGCGGCCTCGACCAGCCATTGCAGCAGCGCATCCTGAAAGACATCGCGAAATTCATCGATCCTGCCAGCGCCCGCAATCTCAAGGTGCAGCAGGAACTGAAAAACCACGGCTACGAGGACATGGTGCGGCTCTGTGGCGCGCTGGAAAATCTCGATCTGGAAACCAAAGCCCGTTTAGGCGAATGGCTGCTCAAACGGCTGGAAAAAAGCAGCGAGTCACTGACCTGCTGGTGGGCGCTGGGGCGTCTGGGTGCGCGGGAACCGTTCCATGGCAGTGCCCACAATGTGCTGCCACCGGCGCAGGTGGTGGCCTGGCTCGACCGCATCAGCCAGCAGGACTGGCGCAAGAATCCGTCTGCCGCCTTTGCCGCCGTGATGTTGGCGCGGGTGTGCGATGATCGCGCACGGGATCTGGATTCCAACTTGCGCGAGAAGATGGCCCGCCAGCTTCTCGCCGCCAAATGCCCGGAGCTGTGGCAGCGCATGGTGATCGAGCGGGTGGCGCTGGATGAAGCCGAAAGCAAGCGCGTGTTCGGCGAAACCCTGCCGGCGGGCCTGAAACTGATGCTGTCGTAAGTAAGGAAAACCACGGGCAGGAAGACGCCTGTTCGAATTGCGGCCCCGGTTGCAAAACCGGCCACCGACCGCCCCCAAACCTTGCCCCCGCCGGAACGACTGTGCGATAGTCACTTATTCGATTGGTGCAGTCCCCGGCATGGATCGTTGCACAACCCGGATCCGTTAGAGCCTTTGCCATGACCCAGCAACAGCAGATTCAAACCTTCGACGTGCTACCGGCCAAGACCCAGACCCCCGCGCAGGCCGATGCTGTGGTGGTCGAGCCGTTCACCCCGGACACCCGTGGCATCAATCCCATCAGCGAAATCCGTTCCTTTCACCGCTTTCATTTCCGCCTCACCCTGGCTTACGGCGGCGCTGTCATGGCCACCATCGGCCTGCTGGTCTATCTGTTCTACAGCCTGTGGTCGCAATCCGAGATCGAAGCCCTGCAGCGCCGCCTTACCGCCATCGCCAGCAGCCTGGCCCAGACCATCGACGCCGAAGCCATCAAGGCCCATCGACTCGACAATACAGAGCTCACCGATTTTCAGCAGGAACTGTTCCAGCAATTCCAGATTCTGGCGGAAAAGGATTCCGACATCGAAAGCATCTACATCCTGCGCCCCTCCAGCGTGCCGACCGAACTGTATTTCTTCATCGACTTTTCCAAGGGCGTGAAGCAGGCGACCCCTGGCCAGTTCTATTCCGCCGAGGAAACGCCGATCCTGCTGAAAGGCTTCACCAAGACCGTAGTGGAAGACCAGCCCTACGAAGACGAGTACGGCATCACGCTGTCCGCCTATTCTCCGCTGATCACGTCCGCCGGGGAAAAGATCGGCCTGGTGGGTGTGGACGTGAAGAGCACCCAGCTGGAGCAAATGCGGGCGCGGGTGCTGCTGGCATCGGCGGTGATTCTGCTGGTGGCGCTGGGTGTGATCGCGCTGGTGTCGTTCATCGTGGCGCGCAGCATACGCGAACCCCTGGTGCGCCTGATTCTGGGCACCGGCGCCGTGGCCCAGGGCAATCTGGACGTGCGGCTGCGGCTGCGGCGCGAGGATGAATTCGGCCTGCTCGGCAAATATTTCGACAAAATGGCAGAAGAACTCAAGGAACGGCAGCAGATCCGCGATCTGTTCGGCCGCTACTTGAGTGAAGATGTGGCGCGCTCGGTGCTGGCCCGCACCCAGAGTTTCGAACTGGGTGGCCAGGAAGTGGTGGTCACCGTATTGTTCTGCGATCTGCGCGATTACACCACCATCAGCGAACGTCTGTCGCCCATGCAGATGGTGGCGATGATCAACGAATACCTGGGTGTGATGAACGTGATCATCGACGAGCATCACGGCTGCGTGATCGAATTTCTCGGCGACGGCATTCTCGCCGTGTTCGGTGCACCCCAGGCATTTCCCGAGCATGCCGAGATGGCGGTGCGCTGCGCCACGGCCATGCGCGACGCGCTCAAGCAGCTCAATCAGCAGTGGGAACAGGATGGGATGGCGGAGCGCTGGCAGGACATGGGCATCGACCACATCGAATGCCGCATCGGCCTGCACACCGGCCCGGTCGTGGCAGGCAATCTGGGTTCCCGCACCCGCATGAAGTACGCCGTCATCGGCGATACCGTGAATGTCGCGGCGCGGCTCGAAGCATTGAACAAGGAATACGACACCACCATTCTGATGAGCGACGAAGTCGTCACCCGTCTGCCCAACGACCTGCGCGAGCGCTGTGAAAAAGTGGGCATCACCGTGGTGAAGGGGCGCCAGCAGACCGTGGTGTCCTACTCCATCTGACAGGCGGGCAGGGGAGTCCAGCCATGCGTGCCGCACCCATCGCCCTGATCACCGGCCTGCTGCCACTGTTCTGCATTCACATCACCTATTTCATCGCTGCCAGCCACGGTCATGTGGACTGGTGCAATCCCTACTGGGACAGCTGCACCTCCATCAGTGCCACCGGACGCCAGCTGCCGGAAAAACTGGTGTTCAAGTTCATCATGATTCCGGCGGGACTGTTGGCCATCCTGTTCTGGTGGCTGGTGCAGCAGTGGCTGTGGCAGGTACACCAGCGTCGCTCCGGCGCGATGCAATGGCTGGGGTCGATCGCCGGGCTGTTCCTGATCCTGTATGTGGTCGCCCTGGGGGAAGGCCGTGATTACCAGCAGGTGCGGCGTACGGGCATCGTGCTGTTTTTCTCACTCACCTTTCTGGCGCAATTGCTGTTTCTGTATCAGCTGGGGCGGGCGGGGGAGCGCGTCACACCGCTGCAGCGCAACATCTTCGGCTGGCAGAAAGCCATGGCCGCCACGCTGCTGGGCATTGGCATCACCACCGTGATATTGGATCTGACGTACAGTGACTACGACAGCATCGAGGATGCCTTCGAGTGGGTCATGATGCTGTTCATCGTGGCCCAGTTCTGCAGTCACTATTGGCTGTGGCGGGAAAGTGATGTGCGTGTTGAGGTTAATGCGGCTCGAAAAAAGTCCGCATCACCTGAATGATCTGCTCCGACGACTGCGACTGCAGCGCGCGCCGCATATGCTCGGCCATCGTCAAACGCTCCTGGGCTTCGAACGATGGCACATCGTCCAGCTGCGCTTCGGTCAGCGGGCGTGTGTTGATCACACCCATCTTCACCAGCGCGGACGACGTCAGCACCGCCTGATCCACACCTTCCTGGCGAATGGTGCTGGCGTAACGCAGATAACCTTCGTCCGCCAGCCACAGCATTGCGCCCAGACATGCCTCGTGACGCTTGGTGTGCATGCCGAATTCATCCACCGGATCGGGGCCGATCAGATCCTCCACAAACAGATCCATCTTGCGCGGAAACACGCGGTGCAGACCCAGCAGAATCAGCGCCGCGTCCTTGTAGAAGTCGATCAGATTCAGATCCGCCATGCACGCCGCCCGTCAGATGATGCCGCGACGCACGCGGTCGAGGAACACGCCGATGCGGGTGATCGCGTGCTCCAGATCTTCTTCTCGTGGCAGGAACACCAGCCGCACATGATCCGGCTGCGGCCAGTTGAATCCGGTACCCTGCACCAGCAGGATTTTTTCCTGCAGCAGCAGATCCAGCACCAGTTGCTGGTCGTTGCTGATCGGGTAAATCTTGGGATCGAGGCGAGGGAACATATACAAAGCGCCCATGGGTTTCACGCAGCTCACGCCGGGAATGTCGTTCAGCATCCGGTGCGCCAATTCCCGCTGCTTGTACAGACGGCCGCCAGGCTGAATCAGTTCGTTGATGCTCTGGTAGCCGCCCAGCGCGGTCTGAATCGCCATCTGCGCCGGCACGTTCGCGCACAGACGCATGGAAGACAGAATATTCAGCCCTTCCAGATAATCCTTCGCCGCCGGCTTGTTGCCGCTCACCACCAGCCAGCCGGAACGGTAACCGGCCACCCGGTAGGTCTTCGACAGGCCGTTGAACGTCAGGCACAGCAGATCATCCGCCAGCGCTGCCGTGGACACGTGCACCGCGCCGTCATACAGAATCTTGTCGTAGATTTCGTCGGAGCACACCACCAGCTTGTGCTCGCGAGCAATCTGCAGCATGCCTTCGAGAATTTCTTTCGGATACACCGCGCCGGTGGGATTGTTCGGGTTGATGATCACGATGGCGCGGGTGCGATCGGTCACCTTGCTGCGGATGTCATCCAGATCGGGGAACCAGTCTGCCTGCTCGTCGCAGATGTAGTGCACGGGCTTGCCGCCGGACAGGCTCACGGCTGCCGTCCACAGCGGATAATCGGGGGCGGGCACCAGCACTTCGTCGCCGTTGTTCAGCAGCGCCTGCATCGCCATCACGATCAGTTCGCTGGCACCGTTGCCCAGATAAATGTCATCGATCTGCACGTCGGCGACGCGCTTTTTCTGATAGTACTGCATCACGGCCTTGCGGGCGGCGAACACACCTTTGGAATCACTGTAGCCGGACGCTTCGGGCAACTGCATGATCACGTCCTGGATGATTTCTTCCGGCGCCATCAGGCCGAAGGGGGCGGGATTTCCGATATTGAGTTTGAGGACACGGTGGCCTTCTTCCTCCAGGCGCTTCGCTTCCGCCAGCACCGGGCCGCGGATGTCATAGCACACGTTATGGAGTTTGGTGGATTTCAATACCGGCTTCATATAAGGTCTCTTCGCCCTCACAAAAATGCTGATGGAAGCAATGAGTGGAACATTGCGCAGGTCTGGCACTCATATAAGAGCATAGCAAGTGCACAGGAACCGCCTAGTGTATACGAAAACAGTTTGGTTTTGATGGACTTCACGGGGATTGTTATGGTCGAGAAAGTGGAAAAAACCGAGGAGCAGTGGAAGCAGGAATTGTCGGCAGATCGCTTTGCCGTGTGTCGGTTGGCGGGTACGGAAAGACCCTTCACCGGCCAGTACTGGAATCACAAGGCCGATGGCATCTATGTCTGCGCCTGTTGCAAAACGCCCCTGTTCCAGTCTGTCACCAAATACGATTCCGGCTCCGGCTGGCCGAGCTTCTTCCAGCCTGTCAATGATGACGTCATCAGCGAGCGCCGCGACACCAGCCATGGCATGGTCCGGGTCGAAGTCCTCTGCGCTGCCTGCGACGCCCACCTGGGTCACGTTTTCCCCGACGGCCCGCCCCCCACCGGCCTGCGTTACTGCATCAATTCCGTGTCACTGGATTTTGTTGCTCACAGCCCGGAGTGAGCCATTTTCTGCGCACCGTTTACATGCTGTAACGTTATAACCAATCGTGCTGAGCGCTGTTATTTCTATTCTTGGATGATTTCTGAGCGGCGCAGCTTGGTGCGCCGTTCGTCAAGCTCGCACTTATTTTGTTCACAGTGAGTGTGTGCTCCGCCTGTAAATGGCAATACTCCGTTTTGTCACAGGATTGTCATCCATGCGCCCCTTAAGTTGCTGAAAAACAGCTCAAAAAGACTAGACCAAAAAACGTACAATTTGCTGGAAACCCGTGCTTCTCTCCCGTGGCGCAATCTTTACAGAATGTATCAACAGAGTTATCCACAGAAGTTGTGGGTAACCTGCTCAATCCGTCAGATGGCTGAATTATATCCATTGAGAGAAATTATATTGTGCAAAATATAAATCCCCGGTATGGTGTGAGCCGGTTTTCGTCATTCCTAAAGGGAGCACAACATGTCGGACAACATCTATGCATTCAAGGGCGTCACCATGCAGGGCAAGGAAGTGTCCCTGGCGGATTTCAAGGGCAAGGTGCTGCTGATCGTCAACACCGCCAGCAAATGCGGTTTCACGCCCCAGTTCAAGGGCCTGGAGTCGCTCTATAAAGAGTACAAGGACAAGGGCGTGGAAGTACTGGGTTTCCCCTGCAACCAGTTCGGCCACCAGGACCCCGGCAGCAACGACGAAATCAACCAGTTCTGCGAACTCAACTACGGCGTCAGCTTCCCCATGTTCCAGAAGATTGACGTCAACGGCGACGACGCCCATCCGCTGTTCAAATACCTGAAGGAACAGGCACCCGGTCTGCTGGGCACCCAGGCCATCAAATGGAACTTCACCAAGTTCCTGGTGGATCAGAACGGCAAGGTAGTGGACCGTTACGCGCCCACCGACACCCCGGAAAAAATCGCCAAGGACATCGCCAAGCTGCTGGCATGACGTCCGAACACAACACCCACGCCGTCGAGCCCTGGCTGCAGCTGGAAAACCAGTTCTGCTTTGTGCTGTATGCGCTGTCCCGCCGGATCACGGCGGAGTATCGTCCGCTGCTCGACGCCATTGGCCTGACCTATCCCCAGTACCTGGTGATGCTGGTGCTGTGGGAAGCCCAGGCCGATCAGTCGCCGGAGCAGTTTGCCGGTGTCCCGGTGAAATTTCTCGGCGAACGTCTGCTGCTGGACACGGGCACACTCACGCCACTGCTGAAGCGTCTGGAAAGTGCCGGTCTGATCCAGCGCAAACGGTCGGAGCAGGATGAAAGGGAAGTGCGCATCCGGTTGACGGAGGCGGGTCTACAGTTGAAGGAACACGCCCGCGCCATTCCGCTGCAGATGCTCTGCAACAGCGGCATGGCGCCGGATCGGGTGCTGGCGGTGCAGCAGGAATTGCGTGCGCTGCTGACGGCGGTCTGCAGCACCGAACCGGCAAAGAGCAGCTGAAAAACACCGGGAGTCGAATTTTCTGCCGTCAGGTTGATTGCAGCAGGATTCGATGCCCCGGTGGCCTGCCTCAACGGCTCAGCAACTTGTTCACGAACCCTTGTTCCTTTTCAATCATCGGCGCCACCGTGGGCCGGCTGGTGATGCGTTCGATGTAGGCAGCGGATTTTGGCCAGCGTGCTTTGTCGAGCTGCTCACCGCCCAGATTGAAATTGATGAAGTGCGTGGCAATCGCGATATCCGCCACGGTGAAACGATCCCCCACGATGAAACCGTCTTCGGGCGCATTGGCTTCCAGGTATTCCATCAGCGGCGGCAGCTTTTCATGGATGCAGCGGCTGACCTGTTCTTCGTCGCAGGGCTTGCCGATCAGCTTCATCACCACCCGGTTGCGGAACACACCGAAGGTCACCACCGGCCCCAGTTCATAATCGCCAAACTTTTCGAACCACTGCACCTTGGCTTTCAGAAAGGGATCGCTATAGGTCATCGGTACCTGCGGATACTGTGCTTCCAGATAGGTACAGATGACACCGGAATCCGCCAGCACCTTGTCACCGTCACGCAGCGCGGGAATGCGGCCGAACGGGCTGATCTGGTGGTAATCCTCCGGGCGCCGGTTGGGATCGATCTGCACGTGCTCGTAAGGCAGACCTTTTTCGGCCAGCACAACGCGCACCTTGCGCACGAAAGGGGAAAGAGATGCACCGTACAGGGTAATACTCATGGGATTCCTCGCTTGCCGTTGTTTTTATGCTGCGAGATTCGCGCACGCGGGCGCTGACTTCAAGGGCTCAAACAGACTGGAATTGTGCGTGAATTGCCAGCGGAAAGTCAGAAGTACTTTTTCTTCCAGGCGTCCTGTTCTTCCAGCAGTTCATTCAGGCCCGCGTTCAGTTCGCTGCTGCCTTCGGTGGCGGCAGGCACTTCCACGATACCGGCTTCTGACTGCAGCTCCTCCAGCACCGCTTTCAGCTGCTGCATCTTCTCGTTGAACTGGCCGTTCTGATTGCGCTTGTGCATCTCGGCCATGGCTTTCTGGTAGTGGTGAATAGCGAGTTTGGGCTTCTTTTCCTGACGCGCCGCCTGCCCCATCTGCAGCAGATAATTCAGATTTGCATCGATGAAACTGTGCTGAATGGATGCCATGTGCCGTTGCGCCTCGGCCACCGGCAGCACTTTCGATTGCACGAAATACTCGATCACCTTCGATAGCTCCTGCAGAAGCGTGCGCAGTTCGTTGGCTTCTTCTGGCGTTTTCAGTTGCGGCGCCTGTGGTGCCATCGCCGTCGACTGGGTGTCGGCGATCTGGGCATTGCAGCTGTCCAGTTTCTTGGCAAATTTCTCGTTGCTTGGCGCCAGTTCCACCAGCTTTTCCATGCGCTTCCTGATTTGACCCAGCAACAGCAGGCGTACATCCTTGCTGAGATAGGCGGGGGGGATGAAATCCAGCAAACGCTGCAGCCGAAAGGCATAGTCGCTGAGATTGGCGATCATCAGGGCTTTCTGGCGACGCTGCTTCTCGATGGCGTGGCTGACATAGAACAGCCCGATCAGGCCTCCCACGCCGAGGACGCTCAGAATAACGATCAGCTCCGTGGACATCGCGGAAGTTCCTTGTAGGCTGGCGATAATGATTCAACTAAGTGTAGACCCAATAATCCGTATTGGGACAAGGGGCTGGCGGAGGTGTCAAGCGGCTGGACAGGTGCGGATGGCGTGCGCAGAACGTGTCGGGACAGAAATCCCGATGCGGGATGAAATTTGCTCTCGCTGCGCATCGGTCTTTCGAAAAATCAGCAGGTTAGAAGCGAATCTTCCCGGTCAGAATATCCTTGAACATCACCCAGTCCCCCATGAAGCTGTATAACGGGTAGGTGAAGGTGGCCGGCTTGTTCTTCTCGAAAAAGAAGTGTCCGACCCAGGCAAACCCATAGCCCAGCACCGGCAGCAACCAGACCATCGCCCAGCTGCCCGTCGCCAGAATCCAGGCCAGCACCACCAGCACCAGGGAGCTGCCCACAAAGTGCAGACGCCGACAGGTCAGGTTGCTGTGCTCCGACAGATAGTAGGGATAGAACTGTTCGAAACTGCTGAAAGAATCTGGCTGACTCATGGATGTGATCTCGTTTTGTTCTTGTTTAGCAAGCCTAGCGCAGCATCGGCGGGAAGCACAGGGTTGGAAGGGTCAGCGCATTGACTGCTTCGGCCATTACTGCAGTGGCAGTCGTGCAATGCCGGAGGTGTAAAGGCTACCTAGATACAGCGTGCCTTTGCGCTCTTGGACTGACGTTATGAACGGATAGTGATTGCCGTCACTGTCCTGCAGGCTGCGCAGCACATTTCCTTCCTCGTCGAGCTCCAGCGCGAAGCCGTACAGCTGGGGTTTGGGCTGCAGGCTCTCCGGCAGTTTCGCCACCAGCATTTTCAGCCAAGGATGGGGATGAATGGCATCGAGCTGGGCGTTGCGCGTGGTGGGGAGTGCCACCCAGAATGTGCCGCGTCCGCTACTGGAGATCCCGTCGGGAAACCCCGGCAGATTATCGATAAACACGTCATGCTGCCCGGCCCTGGGGCCTTTCAGCCAGTAGCGGATGATGCGATAGCGGTAGGTTTCGGCCACCAGCACAAAAGACTCGTCTTTCGACAGCGCAACCCCATTGGCAAAATAGAGATCATTCAGCAACGTAGTGACGCGCCCGCTGGTGGGCTCAAAGCGGATCAAGCGTCCCCACGGGCGGGACTCGTACATATCCAGGCGAAACTCGTGCTGGTCGTACTTCACGCTGGCGTCGCTGAAATAGATGCTGCCATCGCGGCCGATCTCCAGATCGTCGGTGAAGCCCAGCGGAATGCCATCCACCTCGGTCACCAGCGTCTTCAATTTGCCGGCCGGACTCAGCGAAAGCAGGCCCTTGAACGCATCGCAGATGATCAGGTTGCCCTTTGCGTCCCAGTGCAGGCCCAGCGGGCGCCCACCGGTCTGCGCCAGGGTTTCGACCTGGCCATTGTGGTGAACGCGCACAATCCTGCCATCTGCGGTGCCGGCAACGGCCCGGCCCTTAGTGTCCACATCCACATCCTCGGGGCCATCCACCAGACCGCTCCCAAGCAGCGTGGCCTGATCCAGCAGCTGGTTCGGCGCAAAAGGCCCGGCCATCACAGGCGTCTGGGGCGGATGGAATGCAACGGCATCGATCTGCGGAGGCATCATCATCAGCGCCCCCGCGCCGATCAGCGGCACAACCACAATCGCGAGCCAGCCTTTATTCATAGTTATCGCCTTCCATCGCGGAATGAAGTGTTTCGATCCTACGGCAAAGTGATCGGGCGGGAAACCCTGCGTGAACTACTATCTCATTGATAAGTTGACCTTTTCTGTCCATTTTCAAAATATGGGTTGACGCTGAAAATCGAACTCCCTAGAATTCGCGCCTCAACGAGACGACGACAGTCCAAAAAACGTCCCCTTCGTCTAGTGGCCTAGGACACTGCCCTTTCACGGCGGTAACAGGGGTTCGAACCCCCTAGGGGACGCCACTTTCAAATCCTGCCTTTTATTACCTTCCAACTGTCTAGATTGTATGACCCACAATCTTGGAATCGGACATGGAAGTGCTGAAAACCCTCAAACCTGGCGATAACGGAACCAAACGACTGACCAGCCGCTACGGCGACCGTCTTGTCTGCGTGCGCTACCGTCAGGACAAGGCAACCAATCGCCGCTATACCACCGTCGAAATCATCGTCGACGAAGGCCCCATCGAACAAAACAAGATATACCGTCTGGCCCCAGAAGAAAGGGCGCTGATGGTCAACGTCTTCATATCCCGCCACGACGCAGAGACCCGCACCCAGGTAATGGATGCTGGCGGAATCTACCAGCCAGAGACAAAATTATGGAAACTGCCGCTGGGGAAGGTCGTGAAACTCGGCTTGATAGATCGATTGAGAAGCTGAAGGGACAAGGTTGCGCGGACGGGAATTGGTAGTTTTGCACTTTTTTGAGTTGGTTAAAGTCAATAGAATCGGAATAAAGATCAATTAAGTTCCTACACTGCTTTGGCCGGTGGGGCGGTAGCTTATCCGGATCATGCCGGCTTCGCGGCGCGGGCCGAGGCGTTTTTTTATAATTGCTCCTAGATACGGACATCCACATCTGAAAATGCCTAGATTTGGATGTGGGTAGATTGGGAGTTATGCGAGTTTGAGAAAGTTATGCTCATTGATACGATTAAAAAGGCATGGGGTTGGACTGGAATCGACCCGGAAAAAGTTGTTGGAGAAAACGACTT
>JAGUVW010000088.1 GCA_020062665.1 Pseudomonadales bacterium | reverse complement strand
GCCACCCGCCGGGCGCTGGCGGCGCTGGATCAGGCGCTGGGCGGCCACCCACCCGCGCTGCTGTTTCTGGCCTCCCATTTCAGCGCCGACGCCAGCCAGATCGAAGCGGTGATCCAGTCCGACGTGAACGTGCCCATGGTGGGTGGCTTCGCTGCCGACGATAACCGCATGCAAACCTGCTTCGTCCACGCCAACCGCCGCTCGGTGCGCGATGGCCTGGTGCTGCTGGGCGCCAGCGGCCCCCTCACCTTCGCCATCCGGGTCGGGAACCACTTGCAGGCCGTGGGGCGCCCCGGCACCGTGCAAGCGGCCCAGGGCACCAATGTGCAGCGCATCGACGGCCTCAGCGCCATGGACTTCATCGAACGGGAAACCGGCAAGCCCGTGCTGCAGACCGATCGCGGCATCGTATCGCTTTCAATCCTCGATCCCGACCATCCCCACATCCGCCGCCTGCGCTCCATCGTGCCGGACTTCAGCACCGACAAGGGTCACCTGGGCCTGTACGGCGGCATCGAGGCCGGCAAAACCGTGCAAGTCTGCCTGGCCCAGCCAGAGGATCTGGTGAATGAAGTACACGCCATCGCCCAGGCCGCCGCCCAACTGGATTTTGCCCCCAAGGCCGCCGTTATCGTCAGCTGCGGTGGTCGCAAACAATTGCTGGGGGAACGCATCCGCCACGAAACCGCCGCCCTCACCGAAGCCTTCGGCCACCCGCTGCCCCTAGTGGGTTTTCCATCCTTCGGTGAAATCGGCCCGCTGCCCCAGGCCGACGGCTACAGCCGCAACCTGTTCCACAACATGACCTATGTGCTGTTGCTGCTGGGGGATCCACCATGAATTTCCGCTTCATCAGCAACCTGGATCCAGCGCCACCGGGCTTCACCCCCTGCACGCCCAGCAAACGCCTGCTGCTGGGCACCCCCATGGTGATCTACACCGGCTCGCTGGAAACCCTACTGCCGCTGGTGGAACGTTTCCACGAGCGCGTCCACGGCATCATCGCCACACCGGCGCCGGCACTGGCAATCCGCCGCGTGGGGCCCCTGCTGTGGCACTTTGCCACGCCGCCGCCCCTGCTGCCCCAATTACAGTCGCTGACAATGCCCACCCTCGAAGCCATCCACGCCGCCGCCACCGCCCACGAACGCAGCTTTGAAATGGAACGCAACGCCCGCCGCATTCACGAAGACCTCAACATCACCCGCGGCGACTACCAGCGCGTGACCCGCAAGCTGCAACACCAGCTGCGCGAACTGGAAGACAACCGGCAACAGATCCTGCGCATGAACGAGGAACTGGAACTGCGGGTGCAACAGCGCACGGCGGAACTGGCGGCCGTGAACAAGGAGCTGGAGGACTTTTCCTACTCCGTATCCCACGACCTGCGTGCCCCTGTGCGCGCCATCATCGGCTTTGGCGAGAACCTGCTGGAAGACGTCGGCCCCCAACTCAATCCGGACGCACTACAGCTGCTGCGGCGCATTGTTGCCAACGGCCAGCGCATGCGCCAACTGGTGGATGGCCTGCTGGCGCTCACCCAGGCCGGCCACACGGCCTTCCAGATGCGCCCGGTGGATCTGGGCGACCTGGCCAGGAATGTCTTCCATTCCCTGGCCAACGGTGCACCGGACACCCACTTCCAGGTGGGTGCCATGCCGCCGGTGCTGGCAGACGAACGCCTGATGCGGGCGGTGCTGGAAAACCTGCTCGCCAACGCCATCAAGTTCAGCCGCAAGGCCACTCCGCCCCGCATCGACGTGGGCTGCTGTTTGGTACAGGGCCAACCCACCTATTTCGTGGCCGACAACGGCGTGGGTTTCGATCCGCGCAGGGCCGACAAGCTGTTCCAGCCGTTCCATCGCCTTCATAGCGAAGCCGAGTTCGAAGGCAGCGGCATCGGGCTGGCCACCGTGCGCAAGATCATCGAACGCCACGGCGGCAGCATCCGCGCCGAATCCAGCCCTGGCCGGGGCGCCCGCTTCCTGTTCACCCTGGGGCCACCTGCCACCCACTGACCGCGCAAATTTCCCAGCCCGCCCTATACTGAAATGGATGTCGAAAACAAAAGAAATCGCGCCGGATTTGCAGGACGGCGTTGACCGTAAGTTGTTGAAGCAACTGAAAGAACGCTTCCTGGAGGTCAATCGGGGCCGGCTGGAACGCATGCTGTCCACGCTGGGCAGCCGGCACCGGCTGTTCCTGGATTCGCTGCCCCTGCTGCTGCATATCAACCACCCGTCACTGCCCGGCTACGTCTCTGGACGGACACCCAGCGGTGTGTGTGGTTTCGAGCCGGAAAAAGATCACCTGCGCGCCGCCCAGACCATCTCGCGCAGCTTCGCCTACCGGCGCAAGGCACCCACCCATCCGCGCATCTTCAGCATCTTCCTGATGGGCAGCACCGGCACCGTGGCCCACTCCGAAGCCAGCGACATGGACATCTGGATCTGCTACGACCCAGGCCTGGCCGACGAACTCATCGACGAACTGCGCGACAAACTCACCGCCATCGAACGCTGGGCGGATTCCATCGGCCTGGAAGTGCATTTCTTTCTGATGGACCCCATCAAGTTCCGCACCGGCGTGCGCAGCGACCTGTCCGGCGAGGATTGTGGCAGCGCCCAGCACTACCTGCTGCTGGACGAGTTCTATCGCACCAGCATCATGGTGGCCGGACGATTCCCGCTGTGGTGGATGGTGCCCGCCTACGAGGAAAAAAATTACCCGGAGCTGGCGGACAAGCTGCTGCGCAAACGCTTCCTCGACAAGGACGACTGCGTGGATTTCGGCGGCATCGCGGACTTTCCCGCCGGCGAATTCATCGGCGCCGGCATGTGGCAGCTCTACAAAGGCATCGACTCGCCCTACAAATCGGTGATCAAAATCGTGCTCACCGAAGTGTATGCCGGCGAATATCCCAAGGTGGAATGCCTGAGCCTGATCTACAAGAAAGCGGTGTACAGCGGCCAGCTCAACCTCGATGAACTCGATCCCTACGTGATGCTCTATCGCAAGATCGAACACTATCTGCAGGAACGCCAGGAACTGCGTCGGCTCGAACTGATCCGCCACTGTTTTTATTTCAAGGTGAATGAAAACTTAAGCCGCGTGGTGAAACCTGCCGACTCCAACTGGCGCCGCGACCTGATGCTGCGCCTGACGCTGGAATGGGGCTGGGATGAGCCCTACATCAAGCAGCTCGATAACCGCAAACGCTGGAAGGTACAGCGCGTACGCGCCGAACGGCAGGAACTGGTGCAGGAACTCAATCACAGCTACCGCGTGCTGTCTGCCTTTGCCCGCGACAATACCATCGAAGCGTCCATCAAGCAGGACGACATGAACCTGCTGGGGCGCAAACTCTACGCCGCGTTCGAGCGCAAGGGCGGCAAGATCGAACTGGTCAATCCCGGCATCACCAGCTCGCTGGTGGAAGAACACCTGTCGTTCATCTATTCCCGCGATGCCGAACATGGCGTCAATAATTACTGGGCCGTGTTCCAGGGCTATGTGAAAAACCGCGAAGCCAAAGGCCGCGACCCGATCAAGAAAACCCGCAGCATTATCGAGCTGGTGGCCTGGTGTTATTTCAACAGCCTGTACGACAACACCACGCGCTTTTCGGTCGAAGCCAACGAAACCGACCTCACCGACAACGAATTGCAGCAAACCATTCAATCGCTGTTTCAGCTGTTCCCTGACGGCGCGCCCCATCCGCCGCAGGAAAATTTCCACCACGCCGCCTATCCCACCCACATCACCCTGTACGTGAACGCCGGGCTCGATCCCATGCGGCCGATGACCCAAAAAGGCATTCACCGCCTGAGCGACAAATCCGACGCGCTCAGCTACAGCGCCTTTCACACCAACCTGGCGCTCACGGTGGATCAGATCCTCTGCAACAGCTGGGGCGAAATCATCTGCAATCACTTTTCCGGCGAGAACGCACTGATCGACTGCCTGGTGAATTACATGCGCCAGATTCCGCCGGACGGTTCCATTCCGCTGCCACGACTCGACGTGCGCTGCTACTGTCCATCGCGTGCCAGCTCCATCGCCAGCCGGGTGGAAGAACTGTTCCGCGACATCATCGCCTGCTACTACAGCGGCACCCGCTCGATCCAGACCCGCTACATTCTGGAAATCGAGCAGTACACCTACCTGCTGCAATTCCGCCGCAACACACCGTTCGTGCGCGGCATGCGCTCCTACAAGGAATTGATGGATGCACTGGCAGAACCGCAGGCGATCTACAGCCACATCGTGCTGGATCGCAATGCACTGGAAAAACATCCGCTGCGGATGATCGCCAAACTCGGCACGCCGGGCCGCATTCAGGTGTTCTATCTGCGCCATCTGGATTTCACCGACATTTTCGTGCACGACGAAAACGGTTCGCTGTTCCACACCTACAAGCAGCACACCGACGAAGAAACCCTGCTCAACCCGATCCGGCTGTTCCTGCAGAACATTCAATACCGGCGCGCCGCCGTGAATCGCCAGGACACGATGGCGCAGCAGAAAATCGCCTACTACGAAATCAAGCGCAACAACCGCGGCGAACTCAGCACCGAACGCAAGCCCGCACTGGAAACCACCGACGCCAAGCTGTATCACCAGGTGCAGGCCATTGCCCAGGCAGGCACCTTCGGCGACGTGAACTACACGGTTTATTGCGATGATCGGGAATTTTCGCAGCTGGAATATGGCGAGGCACTGTTTGCTGCAGTGGCGGGTTACATCGCGTCGCTGCGGCGCAAGAAAGAGCGCTACCCCATCTACATCACCGATCTGGATCTGAGCCAGCTGGATCTGTCCGGCACCGCCAACCTGCAGACGGTGCAATACCTGCAGCACAAGGAAAAGCTGGAAACAGCGATCAATCAGGCGTTGAAGTTGTCGTGATGGCTTGCATGATCGGTCACGCCAGGTGTATAAACACATAAACACCTACAGAGCAGGGCAATACCATGGATACCGTACGTTGGAACCTGGCTGTATCGGCCGACACCGATCAAGCGCTCAGGCTTTTTCTGGCCAGTCAGGGCGGCGGCCGCAAGGGCGATCTCTCGCGCTTCGTCGAGGAAGCCGTGCGTGCGCACATCCTGGAATTGACGGCGGAACAGGCCAAGGCCGCCAATGCAGAAGTCAACGAGGGAGATCTGAGCGCATTGGTGGATGAAGCCTTGAACTGGGTGCGGCAACGCTGATGCGGGTTGTTTTGGACAGCAACATCCTTTTCAGTGCCCTGATCTCTCCCCACAGCTATCCCCATACCATTTACTGCGCTTGGCGGGCGGCCCGCTTCGAACTGGTGACGTCGCGCCATCAGCTGGACGAGATTCGCCGTGCTAGTCGCTATCCACGGCTGCAAGCGGTGTTGCAACCAGCCAGGGTCGGCACCATGATCAACAACCTGCAACGGGCGCTGGTGTTGGAGACCTTGACGCTGGATCAGGCGTGCAGCGATCCTGATGATGCCTACTTGCTCGCCATGGCTGCGCAAGGTGAAGCGGACTATCTGGTGACAGGCGACAAGCGTGCAGGGCTTTTGCAGCGCGGGCATATCGAACGCACCCGAATTGTCATCCCTGCCGTGTTTTGTGCGGAAGTTCTTTAGATCTGCCAGCGACACACTCCTATTGCTTCTTCTCAGGAAACAGCTCTGCAATATAGAGTTTGATATCTTCGTTCACACCCATATGAACCATATCTTTCAGACTGGCATCGCCCAACAAGGGAATCGTGACATCGGCATTTTTCGCAACCAGGAACTTCGCCATTGCCAGATGGCCACTCAGCATGGCATTAACCAGCGGCGTACAGCGATCCTGAGTGAGCGCATTGATATCGGCACCGCTGCTCAGCAAAAAATCTGCTGCCGCCACCGAACCGTGACTCGCTGCAACGTGCAACGCCGTTGTTCCGAACTGCGGGGATATTGCGGTAACGTCCGCGCCCTTGCCGACAAAAAGCTTGAGCATTCCAACATCATTATTTTTCGCAGCATAAAACAAGGCACTGTTGCCGGTTTCATCGAAGGCCTGGATATCGGCACCCAGCTCCACCAACACCTGCGCCGTTTCCAGATTGGCGTCCCAGGCAGCGAAATGCAACGCGGTTCTGCCCGCTTCATCCCGCAGGCCGAGCCCGGCTCTGCCAAAGTCATCCATGACGGCGGCCACCGTTGGCGCGTGATTGAAACGCCCGATTTCCGGTATGAACTCAGCCTCCTTGAATCCGGACTGTAGCAACTTCAGTTTGTAGCTTGCCGCATTCAGCAAATGCAGATCGCGCTTTTCCATGACGCTCGCAGCATAATAGGCGCGCGCCAGATTCTTTCGCCCGATCCCATAATTCAGTTTCTGGAGCGCAGCTTCCAGCAACGCAATACTGGTTTCATAGTCGCCGGTTTTTCTAAGCCTTAGATTCGCGTAGTTACCCAGCACCCAGGCATGATCATTACGCCAGGCTCTATGCCACGCAAAAAACTGGTCTGCTGTCTTGAGGTCGTTGTTGCGGAGGTAATATTCCTGGATGGGCTCCATGACCAACCCATAGCGCTTCACACCCGGATCATCACTTGCAACACCCTGCCGTACCTTGTCAGCCAACTGCGCTATCAGTTTCGCATAGGCGTCCCGATCGCTCCTGTTGTCGTAAAGCCATAGCAAAGCCTCGGCCTTTTCAGGGAAGGTATCGTCGAGTGCTGCCGCATGAGCATCCAATGTGTCCTGTATAGTAGTGGCGTCGAGAAACGTTTGTGCCATCAGAATTTTCTGCGCCCAGGCGGAAACACGTCCTGGCTCCAGCTTCATGGCCTGCTCATTGCAGAATTTGGCCTTCTTGAACGGTTCTGGCTCATAAAAGCGATCTTTCTTGTAGCCGCGATTCAAATGCCAGCGCGCAAGCGCGACGTAGGCGCGTGCGTTGCTGGCATTTGATTTCAGAATGTGTGAAACCTTAATGGCAATATACTCCTGCTGCTGATAACCGATTTCGTGCCATCGGGTGAACTCTTCATCGATCTGATCCAGCATCTTCTCCTGATCATTCAGCAACAACGCATCGCTCTCTGCCAAATTGCCCGCCACCAGCACACGCTCCAGCGTCATTTCCGGCTCTTTGTTGGAGCGACTTCTCTCATGGGCCTCGGAGCGCAACGCAGAAACCCTGGCATTGTCCTTTAACCGCAGCAGCTCCTTCATCATCGCGTCGTCCGCAGCAAGCCGATTATCCATCATCTTTTTTAATGCACGATCCGACTCATCACGCTGAAGTTCTTCCCGCGCCATCTTAAAGAGCGCCTGTTGATGCTTTTCCCGTTTGGCGTAAATGTCGAACAGCTCCTTTTCTCGGCCCGCAACTGACGCCTCATCGGTAATCGATTGCAGAAACTGGATTTCAGCTTTCCAGGATGCGTCAATCTGCTGGAGGTGGCGCTTGACCACCTGATCTGTACTCGGTTCTTTTTTATCGGCGATAGCATTCGCTGTCAGCGGCAGGGAAAGCAGAAAGATCAGGATTAGTTTGTGGAAGATGTATTTCATGCGGTTCCTTCGCTTGTTGTGATTGTTTTTGTTGGTGGAGAGGGATCAGGCCTGACACGGCATAAGGCATGAAACAAACTCGCTTTCCTGCGCTGCCGCCTCTATAGAGTCGTGGTGTGGCCCATTCCAATCGAGGGATTGGGCGGAGCAAACAACAGCAATAGGCGCTATAGTCTTAGAAACTCACTGAATACTGAAAAGAGTGAATGCAGCCAGAGTAAAGCCATCTTGGATTTTCCCTGCCACGATTTGCTTACGTAGTTCATCCTGCGTCACAAACTGACCCATGGCCAAGGCTTCTTCGACATCGTTCTGGGTAGCCTTCATCGAGTTTATTTTTACCCTCACCAAAAAGGCGGATACCTTGCTGTTCAGCAGTGTGCTATCGGGAAACAGCATACCCAGCTTTTTGGGCGGCTCCATGAGTTCATAATCTGCCGCGATCTCTTCCTTCAACTCCCGCAAAGCCGATTCAGTATCGGTCTCATTCGGATCAGAAAAACCCCGAATGAACTCTGTTTGAATGGTATCGGCGGCATAGTGGTAGGCCCTGTGCACATAGAGCTGATTATCCTGATTCACTACCACCACCACTACGCCATTGCCGTTCTTGGGCGTCACCTTCAGATGGGTACGGCGGGCGCCGCCGGGAAATTCCAACCTGTCCATATTCACTACGACGAAATCATTCTCGGCCACCTGCACCGCCTCGATAATGGTTGGTTTTCGAATAGTCATGTCGGTATCACCTTCAACTGCGGTCCTGTTCTGCGACCATGCTTGCGGAAAGAGGCAAAATACAACCATTAGAACGGTCCAGCAACTGTTTGACTTCATCCACGGTAATCTCCAGTTCATTGCGCATGATCTCGATACTGTAGCTACGCTCCTTGTTAATCCTGCGGGTGACAGGATCAATCACGTTCATCATCATCTTAACGCTGATACCCTTGGCCACCTCCGGAAATACACTGGTAGCGACAGCGCTGATCAAGCCCGGATCCTTGATGCCGAAGACAATGGTCTGACTGGCAATACTGAGTACGATGGTCGCAAAAGATTCATAGACGCTGGTAATGGCACTGGTATCGTAGTTTTTCCGATACCACTCCGATATGTCGGCCTGCAGCTTTTCGAATGCCAACTGAAAATCGTAGTAGTGGGTTCCCACCGTCAATGGATCGGACAGAATCTTGTTTTGCAAACGAATGAATTCGTGCCAAGATTCAAAATTGCGAATCCTGAGGACATCCTTCAGGGACAGTTCCGTGAGTGATGGCAAGATCATGGCCTTTTGGATATTCGCCATGAAGCGGCGTTGTCCGGCAACAAGTTTATCCAAATCATTTTCCAGAAACTGTTCCACTTTGGCGGAATCCATACCCAGAATCTGAAAATCATCCTGCAATGCGGAGCGGGTGGGCATATTGGTTGGGGTAAAGGAATAGCGCCCCAGCATGTCAGGCAGATTGGTGTTGTATTTCAGGTCGATGAGTTTTTTTAGATGGAGTCGGAAAGGTTGGGAATTATCGGCCGCCAGATAATTGCCTTCAGAGACCGGCGTTCCGGGTTTAATCAGAAATCGCATGTACAGATCATTGCGGCTGACATCACCCTTTTCGTCAAAGGTATCTTCTACATACCGGCTGAGCTCTTTCAAATGCCTCTTGAACAGTTGCAGCTCCTCAGCAGTGATCTCGTGATCCCCGCCAGATAGCTCCCCTAACATATTGGTGCGCAGCCAATCGTCCAGCAACGGCAATGTCACGAAATATTTGCGGAAGTTGAAGGTGAACTTGGTGATCTTCTCCTGATTGATTACATCATCCAATGAAAACCGCACGCAACGAACACTGTTCCTGATAAATTGCGATAGAAACCGTGCCGCATTTTGGCCTTCGGTGCTGGTGTCGAAATCGAAGTCATCAAAAATATGCTTTTCCTTAAACAGGTAAGGCACGACGACACCCTGATTCAGCAGGGTCGCAAAATCAATGGCGTTTTCGGTATCGCCAGGCATATAAAACTGATATACGAGTTTGCTGTTGGTCAGGTACGCTCTGTTCACCACGACTTGTGAGCTATAGAGCAACGCCCGGATAAACTCACTTTTTGCGTTGTTCATTTTCGCCGCGGCAATATCGGACGACAGGAAATTTTTGGGACTGTTGGCGATTTGATAGAACAGGGCATCGGGAACATATTGGTTGTCCAACGCCTGTGGAATTGTCGCGCCGGCGTTAAGCTGGTTGGGCGTGATGATCGTAACGGAAGTGGCATCAGTCGTTGCGGCAGTGATATCCATAGTCGGCTCTCGATCCTCGTTAACGATGGAATGAGTATACATAGGCCACCAGGCACTGTTGATATCAGAACATTCGATTGTGAAAAATTACTGACATCGAGAGAACAAACAATGACCAAGAGCTGATCGCTTTATTCATTTCCTCGGAGCTGTTGGCTGCCAATATGACAGAGACTTTGTGTAAGGCCGCGCTGAGGAACCGGCAGGCATCATAGTGTTCACATCAATCGGAAGCCCGAGTGGCAAGCAACCTTGCCCCACCAAGCTAAGTGAATTAAAACTTTAGTTCGTGGACAGCTCTACATTGAAAGAAATATCGCCACCGTGCAGTCGTAATTTCGTTTCAGCCTGTCATTGAGTCTATCAGTTCACCGCGAAGATCCGCCTCCAGCATTGAATGGGTATTGAATAATAATGTCTGGCTTTCCTTCCTGGGCGAGGAGCGGACATTGTCTACGAAGTAGCTGAGCGCCTACCGGAATCAGGAAGAACAGCTATAGTGGGATACGCCGCCTGCTTTAAAGAACGCTTGCGGCCTTGGTTTATAGTATCGATCTTCTATCGCTTGCGATTGTTCATCATAGGGTTTGGTCAGTACGTCCTGCAGCTCTCGCACCAGCGTGTAATCGCCTTGCCTCGCTTGTTGATAGGCTGGCACTACCAGCCACTCCCTCCAGGTATACTTGGGATTGACCCGTTTCATCTGTTGCGACAGTTCTTCATTGTTCTGGTCTGTTCCGACAAGAGAGAGCCATTTTTCCAGCCAACGAGACCAGCGTTTCTCCAGGGATGCTGACGTTTTCTGATAGAAACTTTTTCTGAGTGGTTCAATGTCACTGGGGATATGTGAGAGCTCCCGGAAGAAGATGGTGTAATCGACAGAGGTTTCCACCATGAGCGTCAGCAGCTCACTCAGCAGCTCATTCAGTAATTGGGCGTCATAGGTGCGCAGCCCAAGCTTTGCTGCCCACATTTTTTCCAGGCTTTGCTGCATCACGGCGGAAAAACTTTCCCGAACCCCGTCGAATTTGTCCAGCGATTCAGGGTGAGCCAGCAGTAACGGCCGCAGTGCCGTCCAAAACATATGGAAGTTCGCTTCAGCGGCAACGGGTTGGTTGAAGAATGAGAAATGCTGCCCACCACCGGTCCACGGTTGAAAATAGGGATCGAAGCGCTCGCAGAATCCGAAAGGGCCGTAATCAAGCGTAAAACCACCACCCGCACAATTATCACTATTGAAGTTGCCCTGGCAGTAACCAACCCGCAGCCAATTGGCAACGAGGGACGTCAAGCGGTTGCGGAATGCTGTCGCCAGCGCCACCAGCTGTTCGGCAGGCGGTAGATGAGCATTGATCTCGTCGCGATATTCTCGATCAATCAAATGCAGTGCAATCATCTCCAATTCTTTCAGCGCATCGGGGTGCGCGTGCTGACGGGCCCGGCGACCAAACAGCTCGAGCTGACCGACCCGCAGGAACGAAGGCGCGACACGCGTGGAGATTGCAACAGGCTCTAATACCCGAATATCGGGATCTGTATTGGATGATCCTTCCGAGTACCAGGGACGACTGACCGACTCCGTTTTGGAAACATACAAACACAGCGATCTTGAAGTTGGGACACCCAGCGCGTGCATATGCTCCTGCGCCAGAAACTCCCGGACACTCGAGCGCAATACCGCACGACCATCGGCGCCACGACAGTAAGGTGTGCGACCGCCACCTTTCAACTGCATCTCCCAGCGCTGACCATTGATCACGGCTTCCAGCACCGATATAGCGCGGCCGTCGCCATAGCCGTTACCTGTTTGAAACGGGCATTGCTGGATGTACTCGGTTCCATAAATAGAAAGCGCATAGCCCGTGGCCCAGCCGATTTTGCGCATGGGTGCCGGCACGTTAGAAAGATCGCCCGAGAACAGCCGGCGAAAACCCTCTGTTTGTGCCAGGCTATCGTCAAAATTGAGTTCACGGAAAAAACTTTTGCTGTGTGCGACATATTCGGGTTCAGCAATGGGCGCGGGCTTAACGGGTACGTAGTGCCCTGAAAAAACCTGCCGGGGCAGGTAGTCTTTTCCATCGGTTGTCGCATCAGGATCGCAGTTGAGCGTATTAATCAGCGAATAGTCTGCCAACCGGGCGATATCTTCAAGCCTGGTCACGGGGGGAGAAGTTTCATCAAGCTGTTGATTGCTCATAGAAATTGCAGAACCTTATTTTGGCTGTCAGAACGCAGCCGATACAGGTGATGATACACGCATCTGCGTCCATAGCGGCGGATGACTTCGAGAATGTCGTTAAACGCCGAATATTCTCTCTGGAGTTCTCACACACGATAGATTGTTTTCGGAGCTGTCAAACAACGCCGATGGGCTACGAAGATTCTGATTGATCGAGAATATATGAAACTCCACTGACGGGCGAGGAGCGGCCATTAGGAAACCTCTGAATTGTTCCCTGCAGATTCTGCACGAATCTACCCACTGTAAAATCGCCTTCTGCCTGTTTCCAGCTGGGCAAAGCAGTAATCGCCACTACAGTCAGTGCAGCCTGAATACTTTTTTAGGCACAGTCATGACGAATTCCCCAAAGGAGAAAATCATTCAACAACTAAAAAAAACTGTGCGTTCAAGGCGTCCCAGTGAGGTCGAAATACCTGATTAAACCAGCTCAGTCCGGGCAATTGCTGAGCAGAGCCGAAATCCCAAGCGGGCAACCCCTCGTCATTCAGCGCCTGATCCCACCGATCGAATAGCACTGATGAGCTGCATTGCAAATTGCTGGCACTAACCGGACATGCAAGCACAGTGGGAAATGCCGAGATGGTGGACGATGATCAAGGCGGAGGTGGCTCCGGAGTTGGGATTTTTTGCAGTCTACGCTAACGGGATCAGCTCTTCATTTTGTTGCATTAGCTGCTGCGTCAGTATCTATGCCGTTTATGCAACATCCTCGACAACCACAGCAAGCCGCTCGGTAAGCTCGCTGCTTCCGACCTGAAGATTGGCATTTTACGATTCTACTGGGACACCATGTCGCAGGATAACGAAGGGGGGAAGGCCAAGCCCAAACATCCAGACGCCCAAACAAAGCAGCTGCCACGACCAAGCTCAAAGCATTGACATCCACCCGCCAATGGCCGTTAATGCGGCCTTCTGTTAGACTTTTGACTATTTAAGACGACTTTAGACACTTTCCTCTAAGCGCCAATGTCATGAATGCCGAACCCTGGGTTACTGCAAGCGAAGTCGCTCAACATCTGGGCGTCGTGAAGGATACCGTCTACCGCTGGCGCGAGCGCAAGGGCCTGCCTGCGCATAAGATCGGCCGACTGTGGAAATTCCAGCTCTCTGCGGTGGATGAGTGGGTTCGTGCGGGGGGAGCCGACGAGGAAGCTGAGACAGGGGACGGCAACGTATGACCAAGTCCGAGGCTCAAACGCGGTCAGAACTGATTGATCAGCATCTTGCCCATTCCGGCTGGAATGTCAAAGACCCAACGCAAGTGGTCGAAGAATTCGACATTCTCACCACCCTGCCAGAAGGCATAGCCGAAGCGCGCACAGCCTACGAAGGCCATCAGTTCAGCGATTACGTCCTGCTCGGCAAAGACGGCAAACCACTGGCAGTCGTCGAAGCCAAGAAAACCAACCGTGACGCCGCCCTAGGCCGCGAGCAAGCCAAGCAGTACTGCCATAACATTCAAAAGCAGCTAGGTGGTGAACTTCCGTTCTGCTTCTACACCAACGGCCACGAAACCTATTTTTGGGATCTGGGAAACGCACCGCCGCGCAAGGTGGTCGGTTTTCCCACGCGTGACGACCTGGAGCGTTTTGCCTATATCCGCCGTAATCGCAAACCACTAACGCAGGAATTCATCAACACTCAGATTGCAGGTCGTGATTACCAGATCCGCGCCATTCGCTCGGTACTTGAAGGCATCGAGCAGAAAAAGCGCGACTTCCTGTTGGTAATGGCCACCGGCACCGGCAAAACCCGCACCTGCATTGCCATGGTTGATGCCTTGATGCGTGCAGGCCACGCCGAGAAAGTGCTGTTCCTGGTCGACCGCATCGCGTTGCGCGAGCAAGCACTGGCAGCTTTCAAGGAACATCTGCCTAACGAGCCACGCTGGCCTAATGTAGGCGAAAAGATTATTGCAAAAGATCGCCGTATCTACGTGGCAACCTATCCCACCATGCTCAATATCATTCGCGATGACGCGCAGCACCTGTCGCCGCACTTCTTTGACTTTATAGTGGTCGATGAGAGCCATCGCTCCATCTACAACACCTTCGGCGAGGTGCTCGATTATTTCAAAACCATCACGCTTGGCCTAACCGCCACGCCGACCGACATCATCGATCACAACACCTTCCAGCTTTTCCATTGCGAAGACGGCCTGCCGACCTTTGCCTACACGTACGAGGAGGCCGTAAATAACGTCCCCCCATACCTCTGCAACTTTCAGGTCATGAAAATCCAGACCAAGTTCCAGATGGAAGGTATCAGCAAGCGCACTATTTCACTGGAAGACCAGAAAAAGCTGATCCTGCAGGGCAAAGAAATTGAAGACATCAACTTTGAAGGCACTCAGCTGGAAAAGCAGGTTATAAACAAAGGCACCAACACCTTGATCGTCCGCGAATTCATGGAAGAAGCCATCAAGGATGCCAACGGTGTACTGCCCGGCAAGACCATCTTCTTCTGCGCCACCAAGGCCCACGCCCGACGCATGGAAGAAATATTCGACAAGCTCTACCCGCAATATCACGGCGAACTGGCCAAGGTGCTGGTATCGGACGACCCGCGCGTCTACGGCAAAGGCGGCCTGCTCGATCAGTTCACCAACAACGACATGCCGCGCATCGCCATCAGCGTAGACATGCTCGACACTGGCATCGACGTGCGCGAAATCGTCAACCTTGTGTTCGCCAAGCCGGTTTATTCTTACACCAAGTTCTGGCAGATGCTGGGGCGCGGCACGCGCTTACTGGAGGCTAACAAGCCCAAACCTTGGTGCCTTGAGAAAGACGTATTCCTGATTCTCGATTGCTGGGACAACTTCGAGTACTTCAAGCTCAACCCCAAGGGCAAGGAGCTCAAGCCCCAATTGCCGCTGCCGGTGCGTTTGGTTGGCCTGCGCCTCGACAAAATAGAAAAAGCCAACGACAGCGGCCATGCCGACATCGCCGCGCGGGAAATCGTCAAGCTACGCCTGCAGATTGCCGCGCTGCCCCAAGCGTCGATAGTAATTAAAGAAGCCGCTACGGCACTGGCACGGCTGGAAGACGAAAACTTCTGGATCAATCTCAGCCACGACCGGCTGGAATTTCTGCGCACGGAAATCAAACCGCTGTTCCGCACGGTATCCGAAGCCGACTTCAAGGCCATGCGTTTCGAACGCGACCTGCTGGAGTACTCACTCTCTGTGCTGACCAAAGAAAAAGAAAAAGCTGAAACCATAAGGGAAGGCATCGTCGAACAGATCAGCGAACTTCCACTCTCGGTCAGCTTCGTAAAGCAGGAAGAAATCCTAATCCGCGCCGCGCAAACCAACCACTACTGGGCCAAAGCCGGCGAAGATGACTTCGATGACATGGTCGCCAAACTCGGCCCGCTGATGAAGTTCCGCGAGAACAGCACCGGCCAGGAACAAACCCATCTTGATCTGGCCGACGAACTGCACAAAAAGGAGTGGGTGGAATTCGGCCCGCAGCACGAGGCCGTGAGTATCAGCCGTTACCGTGAGATGGTAGAGGCGCTGATTACCGAACTGACCGAACACAACCCGGTACTGCAAAAGCTCAAAGACGGCGAAATGGTGAGTGCAGACGAGGCCAACCAACTGGCCGAATTGCTGCACGAGGAACACCCGCACATCACCGAAGATCTGCTCCGCCAAGCCTACAAGAACCGCAAGGCGCGCTTTATTCAATTCATCCGCCACATCCTGGGCATTGAAGTGCTGCAAAGTTTCCCGGACGAAGTCAGCGCCGCGTTTGACCAGTTCATTCAGGCCCACACTACGCTCAGCAGCCGCCAGCTGGAATTCCTCAACCTGCTGAAAAATTTCATCATTGAGCGCGAAAAGGTCGAGAAAAAAGACTTGATCAACGCCCCCTTCACGGTCATCCACCCGCAAGGCATCCGTGGCGTGTTCGGCCCGGCCGAAATCAACGAAATCCTGCAGCTGACCGAACGGTTTGCTGCCTAATCAACAAGGTGTTCCATGCTACAGAACAACCCCGAACTCAAAAGCAAGATCGACCAGCTCTGGAACAAATTCTGGAGCGGCGGCATCAGCAACCCCCTCACCGCCATCGAACAGATCACCTATCTGCTGTTTATGAAACGGCTCGATGAGCTGGATCTAAAAAGGCAGGCTGACGCCGAATTTATCGGCGAAAAATACACATCCAAATTCGAAGGAAAGTGGGTACCACCAGAGCATCGTGACAAACCCAAAAGGGACCAAAAGCCTTTCGAAGTGCCGAAGCGTTCATTGCGCTGGAGCGAATTCAAGCGCATGCAGGCCGAAGAGATGCTGCAGCATGTGCAGGGCAAAGTCTTCCCGTTCCTCAAAGACCTCAACGGCACCGAATCCAATTTCACCCACCACATGAAGAACGCTGTGTTCATCATCCCCAAGCCATCGCTGCTGGTGGAGGCGGTGAAAACCATCGACGAAATTTTCGAAGTGATGGAAAAGGATTCGCAGGAAAATGGCCAGGCTTTTCAGGACATCCAGGGCGACGTGTATGAAATGCTGCTGTCCGAAATTGCTACTGCCGGCAAGAACGGCCAGTTCCGCACTCCACGCCACATCATCAAGCTGATGGCCGATCTGGTGCAACCGAAATTAGGCCACAAGATCGCCGACCCCGCTTGCGGTTCCGGCGGCTTTTTGCTGGGCGCTTATCAGTACATCGTCACCCAGCTGGCCCTAAAAAGTTTGAAGAAGAAAGAGAAGGACGCATTAAAACCGGATGAAGACGGTTTTATTCGCACCTCACTCGCAGCAGGATTAACCGAAAAGGCCCAGTCCGTGCTCACCGCGTCACTTCACGGCTATGACATCGACGCCACCATGGTGCGCCTGGGCCTGATGAACCTGATGATGCACGGCATCGACGAGCCCCATATCGACTACAAGGACACCCTCAGCAAGAGCTATACCGAGGAGTCCGAATACGACATCGTGATGGCCAACCCGCCCTTTACCGGCAGTATCGACAAAGGTGACATCAACGAAAACCTGAGCCTCGGCACCACTAAAACCGAGCTGCTGTTTGTGGAAAACATCTACCGTTTATTGAAGAAAGGCGGCACCGCCTGCGTGATCGTGCCGCAGGGTGTGCTGTTCGGCTCCGGCGGCGCCTTCAAAACCCTGCGCCAGTTACTGGTGGAGCGTTGCGATCTGAAAGCAGTGATCACCCTGCCTAGCGGCGTGTTCAAACCCTATGCCGGAGTCAGCACCGCCATTCTGCTGTTTACCAAGGTGTGGGGGCCGAAAGACAAGTTGGATAAACCCGCCACCGAAAACGTCTGGTTCTACGAAATGGCCGCCGACGGCTATTCACTGGACGACAAGCGCAGCAAACAGGAAGGCTATGGCGACCTGCAGGACATCATCGCCAGGTACCACGGCCGCAATGCAGAAACGGACACCGACCGCACCGCCAAATGCTTTATGGTGCCGCGCACCGAGATCGCGGACGAAAAGAACAACTACGACCTCTCGCTATCACGCTACAAAACAGATGTGTTTGAGGAAGTCCATTACGACGCACCGGGTGTGATTCTGGACCGGCTGATTCGGGCCGAGGTAGGCGACGTGGACGAAGCAGCACTCTCCATGGTGCAAAGCGGTATCGTGCGCGAGCTGCTGGAGCTGAAGGGGATGGTGGGATGAGCGATTTAGAAGAAAGCGGCATATCACCCGACGGCTCCCTCTTTCACCGCGTTGCCTCCATCCTTGAGCAGGCACGGGGCAACGTTGTTCGCGCCGTCAATTCCAACATGGTCATCGCCTACTGGTTGATTGGTCGCGAAATCGTGCAGGCGCTGCAAGGTGGCGAAGATCGGGCAGAATACGGCAAGCACGTGATCGAGGCACTTTCATCCCGCCTGACCGACCGTTACGGGAAGGGGTATTCCGTACAGACCCTATGGAATTTTCGCCTCTTTTATCAAACCTTTCCCGATCGAGGCGTCATTCTCTCCCCGTCAGGAAGAGAATTGACGACAGCCGATAAACTCTCCCTGGCGGGGGGAGAATCTGCGCCGGGCTTTTCGCCACAACTCACCTGGTCTCACTACCGAGCCTTGATGCGTGTGCAAGATGAACACGCTCGCCAGTTTTATGAACAGGAAGCCATCGACTGTGGCTGGAGCAAGGCACAGCTGGAACGCCAGATACAATCGGCCTATTACCAACGTATCCTCGCCAACCGTGGCCAGTCCGGCCTCGCTGCCCCCTCACGAGAGCGCCTGCCCGGCGAAGTGCAAGCACCGGAAACCCTGATCAAAACCCCGTATATCCTGGAGTTTCTCGGCCTGCCCGACACCCCCCGCCTGCATGAAAGCACGCTGGAACAGGCAATCGTCGACAATCTGCAAGCCTTTTTGCTGGAACTGGGCAAAGGCTTTTCGTTTGTTGCCCGGCAAAAGCACATTCGATTCGACGACGAGGATTTTTACATCGACCTGGTTTTCTACAATTTCATACTCAAATGCTTTTTGTTGATTGATTTGAAAATCGGCAAATTGAACCACCGCGATGTGGGGCAGATGGACGGCTACGTGCGCTTGTTTGAAGACCGCTTCAAGGTGCCCGGCGACAACCCCACCATTGGACTGATCCTCTGCTCGGATAAAGGCGAAGCGGTCGCCAAATATTCCGTGCTGAACGAAAACCGCCAGATCTTTGCATCGAAGTATCTACAATTTCTGCCTAGTGAAGAGCAGCTGCGGATCGAGTTGGAAAAAGAGCATAGGTTAATCGAAGCGGCGATGGCTGAGCGTGGAGATGAGAAATATGAGTAGCCAGGAGAACATGTTGGCGCGTGTGCAGAAAAACAATTTGCGGGAGCCGCTGGAGTTGAAGGGGATGGTGGGATGATATTTCGTCGATTGTCAGACGTCGCGCCACCCAGCGCATCTCGCGCCAAACCCGATGCGAACGACACTGTATGGTGTCTCACATTGGATCAAATCGAATCGGGATCTGGACAAATTGTCAGCCGCACTTATGGGCGTGTTTCCGAGGCAGGCTCATCCACATTCGCATTCGATACTGGGAACGTACTCTATTCAAAGCTTCGCCCATACTTAAACAAAGTAATCTGTCCGGATACCAATGGCATCGCGACAACAGAGCTGGTGCCACTGAGGCCGGTATCCAGCCAACTGAGTCGCGAATATTTATGCTACTACCTGCGGTCCCCCGAATTTGTTTCATGGGCAAGTGTGCAAGTTGATGGAGCAAAAATGCCACGAATGAAGATGAAATCATTCTGGGCTCACGAAATACCTGTTCCCCCTCTTGATACCCAAATCCGCATTGCCCATCTGCTCGGCAAAGTGGAAAGCCTGATCGCCCAGCGCAAACAACACCTGCAACAACTCGACGACATGCTCAAAAGCGTGTTTCTGGAAATGTTCGGCGATCCCATTCTTAATCCCCATGGGTTTCCGCTACGTCGACTTTCGGAATTCTATGTCAATCCGAAAGAGGGGACAAAGTGTGGTCCATTCGGTAGCGCCTTGAAGAAGGAAGAACTGGTTGATTCAGGCGTGCCTGTCTGGAACATGGACAACATTGCAGTTGATGGCCAAATGGTGCTGCCCTTTCGCATGTGGGTAACAGCTGAAAAGTACGATGAGCTTCATGCGTATTCCGTACAGGATGGTGATATTGTCATTTCGCGAGCGGGTACCGTTGGAAAGATGTGCGTAGCTCGCATGAACGGCCAACCTGCAATCATTAGCACCAATCTGATCCGACTTCGCTTGGGGGCGGAGCTGAGACCCCTACATTTCGTTTCGCTGATGCTGTATTGCAAGGGGCGAGTGGGGCGGTTGAAGACAGGCCCTGACGGCGCGTTTACGCACATGAATACCGGAGTATTGGATTCGCTCGAATTCCCCTATCCGCCCGTCGAGCTTCAAGACCAGTTCGGGGAAATTGCCAGCAAGGTTGACGGCGTTAAATCCCACTACCAACAAAGCCTCTCCGATCTCGAATCTCTCTACGGTGCCTTGAGCCAGCGGGCCTTCAAGGGCGAGCTGGATTTGTCACGTGTGCCCTTGCCGGACACAAAACCTGTTGAAGCGAAAGTCGTGGCTGCTGAACCGCCGCACGTTCGCGTCGAACTAGGCCTTGCCATCCACCTACCCCGAAGCGACAAGCTGCCGGATGCACTTGAGAATGCTGAGGCGCGAGCGGGATTGATTACGCAGTGGCTTGATGCGTATCGCAGCCAACTGGGCAACACACCATTTTCGGTGCAGCGTTTCTTTACGGCAGTGCAGAGTCGATTAGAGGAACTGCACCCGAATAATGAATTCGAACTGGGCACCGACGACTACGATCACATTAAGGCCTGGGTGTTCAAAGCATTAGCCGCCGACACACTGGCGCAGACGTTTGACGGCGCGGGCAACCGCATTGAACTCAAGGCCATGCAGGCATGAAACTGCTGCGCCTGAAAATCACTGATCCAGCAGGCTTTCGCAGCCTGCCCGGTGGTTTTGAACATCACTTCCGCACTGAGTGGAGTTTGCAGGAGGAGCTGGCCCAACCCGAGGACTTTGCGCCCTTCGTTTGCGCAGGCCCCAACGGCAGCGGAAAATCCAACCTGCTTGAAGTACTTGCAGCAATTTTCTTTCAGCTTGAAGTGCAGCGTGTGCGGCGCAACTTTCTACCGGAAGGGTTGCAGAGCGAAGAACTGGATCTCTCGCCTGCTGCGTTTGAACTGGATTACCTGATTCGCGTGCCCCCCGAATATATTAGTTCCAATGGGCCTGAGTGGGCCAAAGTCGGCGTTTGGAAAACGCGAGGCGAGCCAGTGCGCTTCATGTGGGAAAACCAGGGCGACTTCGAAACAGTTGTAACCGAAGTGTTCAGAGGTAGCTATGCTGACATAATACTGCCGCAGTTCATTCTGGGTTATTCATCTGGCGAGAACGAAATATTAAGTTTGCCATTTTTCAAGATGCGCTTTGTCCAATTCGATGAGCACTGGAATGCGTTAACCCGACAGTTGAGCTATTCAGGCCGTCCTGACACTCGGCTGGCCTACCTCGACAACGGATTCAGCCAAGCCATTTTGCTGTGCAATCTGTTGTTTCAGGATGATGCTGTCTTGCAACCCTTCCGTGAAGACGTTGGCATTGAAGCGCTGAGAGAATTTCGCATCATAATAAAGCGCAGCATTGAGGTTTCAGACGATGTTGCCGAGAGCTTTATGGTCGGTGATTATGTAAATAAGGGGTATGTTCAGGACGATTATACTAGTTCACATCCTGCCCTGAAGAAGGACAGCGAAACCGGCCGTTATACTGTCAACCTGATGCAGCTACTGGAAGCAGGCCCAAACTCTGCAAAGAATTTCGATCCTTTGGTTACTCGCCTAAAACGCTGCGCTACATTGAGCTATGTAGACGATAGCACCGACACGCTGATTCTTGATTTTTGGGTCAATGAAGAAACAAAAAGGGCGTTCCGAGCTAATTTTGAAGATGATCCATTAAAGCTGTTCCAAGCCTTTCAGGTTTTACTAACACTTAATCTGTATGCTGTCAGCGATGCACTCAAGGCCGATCTGTATCGTTCCACCAGCCACTACGCCAGCGAGACCGTACCTACCCTGGCATCTGACGAGCGCATCATGCGCTTCAAGCACTTCTATTTCACAAAGCAAGGCATACAGAAGCCGATGCTGCTCAAAGAGCTGTCCGACGGCGAACATCAGTTGCTGCACAGTCTCGGCCTGTGCTTGCTGTTTCGAGACACTAACAGCCTGTTCCTGCTCGATGAGCCAGAAACACACTTTAACCCCGACTGGCGAGCCAACTTTATCACCCGCCTGCGCCAGTGCCTGCCTGGCAACGGCAACTTCGCTCAAGAGATGCTGATCACCACTCATACGCCTTTCCTGATTTCCGACAGCAAACCCGACAAGGTGTTGGTATTCGCCAAGGACAAAGCCAGCGGCGAAGTCAGCATCAGCCACCCGGACTACAACACACTGGGTGCGTCGATCAACAAGATCACCATGAAAACCTTCGGCAAGCGCGAAACCATCGGCGGCCATGCGCAAGCCATATTGGAAACACTGCGGACACGCTTTGAACACGGCAACGAGGACAAGGAAGCATTGATCACTGAAATCCACCAGCAATTGGGCGACTCGGTAGAAAAGCTGCTGCTGGTCAATGCCATCCTCGATAGCGATCAGACAGATAACGAAGAGGAGCAGGACTGATGCTGTTTCCTTACATTTACGTGCCGCATCAGATGGAAAAGATGCAGGCATTCATCGACTTCATTTTTTATGAAGTGTGGTGCAGGGCGCCGATTGGCCTTGTCTTCCACCCCGATCTGTTCGATGGAGATCCCGACCTCAAAGAGGTGATGTCAGAGTTTGGTTTTTCTGCGCGAGCGGCGAAACGGGGGAGGGCGTTTTATAAAGACGTGAAAGCAATCTACGATCTTTTTGCGCCACTGTCGCCGCAGGAAATCGACCAATTCAAACAGTGGTTCCAGGGCAATAACGATCTGGAGAAAGTGTGCGCCAACGATCCAGTGGTGCAGCTGGCCCGTTACGCCGACATCGCCGTTGCCCACGAAGCCCTTGGCGATCAACTGGCTACCTTTTTCAAGGGGCTGTATTCGCCATCACTGCTTGGCTTAGCCGCGTTGCGTGCGAAGATCGGCGACATCGATAATCACTATCAGACTTTTCTGCAAACCAACAAAGCACGCGAATGCCCGTTTTGCGGTATCGGTGATATCAAGGGTGAGCACCACAGCAAACGGGAGGCTTACGACCACTACCTGCCCAAGGCGCTATACCCCTTCAACTCAATCAATTTTCGCAATTTGGCACCCGCCTGCCACGAGTGCAACAGCACCTACAAACTCAGCAAAGACCCGGCACACAATCAAGCCGGGCGGCGCAAGGCCTTCAATCCGTATGCTGTTGCTAGCCATTCCGTTCAACTACAAGTTACTTTGCAGCATGCGGACATAGGCAAGTTGACGCCTGCTGACATCAACTTGCAATTCGGCCCGGCGGCCCTGACAGAAGAACTCGACACCTGGAAGGACGTGTACGGTATTGAGGAGCGCTACAAGGCCAAACTCTGCGGGGAAAACGACGGCAAATATTGGCTGATGCAGGTGCTGGACGAATGGAAAGAGGATGGTCGCGATCCGGCCGATTTCCTAAGGGCATTGGCACGTCATGCGCAAAAGCGGCCGTATGCTGAATGTAATTTTCTTAAAAAGCCCTTTCTCGATGCTTGTCAGCAAATCGGCGTTCTTTGAGAGCCACCCCACCCATCCGCTCCGCCACCCCACCCATCCGCTCCGTCACCCCACCCATCCGCTCCGTCACCCCACCCATCCGCTCCGCCACCCCATCCATCCGCTCCGCCACCCCATCCATCCACTCCGCCGCCTCATCCATCCACTCCGCCACCCCGCCCATCCACT
>JAGUVW010000075.1 GCA_020062665.1 Pseudomonadales bacterium | reverse complement strand
CTGGGCAGAGCCGAGCGCGGTCTGCAGGGTGAGCTGACGCGATACCTGCTCCGACAGACCCAGGGCCTGGCCGGCGGCAATCATCGCCTCCATCACCAGGAAATAGTAGGCCGGGCCGCTGCCGGACAGGGCGGTGACGGCGTCGATCTGGTCTTCGCTGTCCACCCACAGGGCCAGACCCACGGATGCCATGATGGAACGGGCCTGTTCCTTCTGCAGGTCGGACACATTGGCGTTGGCGAACAGGCCGGTGGCGCCGGCTTCCACCAGGGCGGGGGTGTTGGGCATGCAGCGCACGATGGCGGTTTTTTCACCCAGCCAGCCCTGCAGTTTGGCCAGGGTGATGCCGGCGGCGATGCTGATCACCAGGGGCTTGCGGCTGCTGACGATGTCTTTCAGCGGTGCCAGCACGTCGCCCATCACCTGGGGTTTCACCGCCAGCACGATCACGTCCGCCTTCTGGCAGGCACTCAGGTTGTCGCGGCTGGTGTTCACATGCAGCTGGCTGCGCACCTGGGCCAGCTGGCTGTCATTGACGTCGGTAAGGGTGATGTTGAGCGGGTCGAAACCCTTGGCGATGATGCCGCCGGCCAGGCTGCTGGCCATGTTGCCGGCGCCGATAAAGGTGATCTTGATGGTCATGGAAGGAGAGTCCCCGGTTAAAGAAGCGAGTGTGTCAAATTGGTGATAAGTGTCCGCTAAACAGATGGCAATTTCGAGGTGGATTTGTGACAGGGGCACGGGATTCGGCGGTCGCCCTTGCTGGAAATGCCAGCCAGCGATTTTAATGATGATGTTCCTGCGTGAAATGATGCGGGGTGTCAGGGCAGATTGTGGTGCGGCGGCCTATTCCCGCGCCCCGAAAATCGCCGTCCCCACCCGCACAATGGTGCTGCCTTCCGCCACGGCGGCTTCCAGATCGTCGGACATGCCCATGGACAGAGTGTCCAGCCCTTCGAACCCTGCGTCCTTTAATTGCTGCAGCGAAGCTCCCATGCGGGCGAAGGCTGCGCGCTGCTGCTCGAAATCCTCTCGCGGCTCAGGAATGCACATCAGTCCCCGCAGCTTCAGGTTGGGCAGATCCTTCACCGCCTGCGCCAGGGCCAGCACGTCCTCCGGCGCCACGCCGGACTTCGACGCCTCGCCATCCAGATTCACCTGCAGGCAGATATTCAGTGGCGGCAGATGCGTGGGCCGCTGCTCGCTCAGGCGGCGGGCGATCTTCTCCCGCTCCACCCCGTGCACCCAGTGGAAATGCTCCGCGATGGGGCGCGTCTTGTTGGATTGCAGGGGGCCGATGAAATGCCACTCGATGGGCAGATCTGCCAGTTCCGTGAGCTTGGCTTCCGCCTCCTGCCAGTAACTTTCACCGAACGCCCGCTGTCCCCGTTCGAACAGGGCGCGAATTGCGCTGGCCGGATGGGTCTTGCTCACCGCCAGCAGAGTGGGGGCGGGCCGGCCGAAGCGATTGGCCGCCGCCTGCAGGCGATCCAGCACCTGGCGCCAGTGATGTTCCAGAGGGGTCATGCGCTCGCTCACCGTCCAGGTTGGTTGTGAATTGGGCACGGGCATTTTACGTGAAACCATGGTATTTAATCACAAAATTGAATTAGGCCGGTGGGCGTGGAGAGCAGCGGAACTTTGTCTGCTACGCTTGAAAGACAGGCAACACCGCATTGTTTTCAACCCGTTCGTTCAGAGAAGGTTTCCCATGGACATTACCGAATTGCTGGCGTTTGGCGTGAAAAACGGCGCCTCCGACTTGCACCTGTCGTCAGGCTTGCCCCCCATGATCCGGGTCGACGGCGACGTGCGTCGCATCAACCTGCCGCCGATGGATCACAAGCAGGTTCACGGCCTCATTTACGACATCATGAACGACAAGCAGCGCAAGGATTATGAAGAATTCCTTGAAACCGACTTTTCGTTCGAAGTGCCTGGTGTGGCCCGTTTCCGGGTCAACGCCTTCAACCAGAACCGGGGCGCCGGCGCGGTATTCCGGACCATTCCGTCCAAAGTACTGTCGATGGAAGATCTGGGGCAGGGTCAGGTATTCCGCAATGTCTGCGAATTCCCCCGTGGCCTGATTCTGGTGACTGGGCCGACCGGTTCCGGCAAGTCCACTACCCTGGCGGCCATGATCGACTACGTCAACGAAAACCGTTACGAACACATTCTGACGATCGAAGACCCGATCGAATTCGTGCATGAATCGAAAAAATGTCTGGTGAACCAGCGCGAGGTGCATCGCGATACCCTCGGATTCGCCGAAGCACTGCGCTCGGCACTGCGGGAAGACCCGGACATCATCCTGGTGGGCGAAATGCGGGATCTGGAAACCATCCGTTTGGCGCTGACCGCCGCCGAAACGGGGCACCTGGTGTTCGGCACCCTGCACACCACCAGCGCCGCCAAAACCATCGACCGTGTGGTGGACGTGTTCCCCGCCGCCGAAAAGGCCATGGTGAGGTCGATGCTGTCGGAATCCCTGCAGGCGGTCATTTCGCAAACCCTGCTGAAGAAAAACGGTGGCGGCCGGGTGGCAGCCCATGAAATCATGATCGGCACCCCGGCGATCCGCAACCTGATCCGCGAAGACAAAGTCGCGCAGATGTATTCTGCCATCCAGACCGGTGCTTCGCTGGGCATGCAGACGCTGGATCAGTGTCTGTCGGATCTGGTGCGCAAGGGGTTGGTTAACGTGGAACTGGCGCGGGAGAAAGCGAAGAACCCGGATGCGATTCGGTGAGGGCGAATCTGTTGCTTTTTATCTGAGCAAGTGGCGCAGTGTCTGCGATTGCAATTCCAGACACGCTACAAGCACATCCATGTGCGCTCGTCCGCGGCCATCCCTGGCCGCAAACGGTCTGGAATTGCAATCCCAGACACTGCTTCGCGTTTGACTTTTTGCAGCACCAATGTTTTTTGGTGTGGGTGATAGGCTTGAGGTGAACAATGGAATTTGAAGACCTGCTCAAATTGATGGTGGAAAAAGGCGGCTCGGACCTGTTCATCACCGCCGGCGTTCCACCGTCGATGAAAATCCACGGCCGCATCGTGCCAGTGACCAAAACATCACTGAGCCCGGAACAGACCCGCGAAACCGTGCTCGCGGTGATGAACGAAGGCCAGCGCAAGCAATTCATCGAAACCCACGAATGCAACTTCGCCATCAGCGCCCGCGGCATTGGCCGTTTCCGGGTCAGCGCCTTCTACCAGCGCAACCTGGTCGGCATGGTGCTGCGTCGCATCGAAACCCGCATTCCGACGCTGGACGAACTCAACCTGCCGGCGGTGCTGAAGGATCTGGCGATGACCAAGCGCGGCATCGTGATTTTCGTGGGCGCCACCGGTACCGGTAAATCCACCTCGCTGGCGGCGATGATCGGCCACCGCAACATGAACTCCAAGGGGCACATCATCAGCATTGAGGATCCCATCGAATTCATCCACCAGCACAAGGGCTGCATCGTCACCCAGCGCGAAGTGGGGCTCGACACCGACAGCTTCGAAGTGGCGCTGAAGAACACGCTGCGGCAGGCACCGGACGTCATCATGATCGGCGAGATCCGCACCCGCGAAACCATGGAATACGCCGTGGCCTTCTCGGAAACCGGTCACCTGGTGCTGGCGACTCTGCACGCCAACAACGCCAACCAGGCGCTGGACCGCATCATCCACTTCTTCCCGGCGGATCGTCACAACCAGCTGTGGATGGATCTGTCGCTGAACCTGCGTGGCATGGTGGCGCAGCAATTGATTCCCACACCGGATGGCAAGGGTCGGCGTGCGGTTATCGAAGTGCTGCTCAACACCCCATTGATGGCCGACCATATCCGCAAAGGCGAGGTGCACCTGCTCAAGCCGCTGATGGCCAAATCCCGCGAACTGGGCATGCAGACCTTCGACCAGGCCTTGTACGACCTCTACAGCAAGGGCGAGATCACCTACGAGGACGCACTGGCCCATGCTGATTCGCCCAACGACCTGCGCCTGATGATCAAGCTGGGTTCGGAAACCACGGCGGATTCCCTCAACGACGCCACCCGTGGCCTTACCCTGCAGGACGACGACTCCGTTCGCAGCCGCTGGTAAGCTGCCTTACTGCAAGTCACCCTGGGGCTTTCGGGCGCCAGGGTGACTAATCCCCCCGTATAAGGGCCGGACCAAAACAGGCACATTGGTCCCATTTATACTCCTTTCGGCCGTTTACTTTTTGATCTGATCACCACAGAATGGCGCCAATCTGGCCGTTCGCTCATGCCTTTTGTCCGAAAGACTGGGCCCTGATCCCGGCTGAAGACCGTAAATGCAAAGCCTGCCGCAGTTTGGCGGCTTGGGTCGGGCTAGATTTCCGTCCGCGGCGACGGGGCATGGACTTGCCACCGGCGCCGACGGTCATGCAAAAAACAAAAAGGGGGATGTTTTCCATGGATAGCCAGCCATCACAGCAAAAGCCGTTGCCGCTGTTGCGGCGGGCTGACGTGCACCTGTCCTACCGGAGCGGTCTGCTGATCGTGTTGCTGGTGGCGTTGCTGACGCGCATCCCCACTCCTTTCAGCCAGTTTTCTACCGATGATTACCTGATCCGGGCCATGGTGGCCGGTGACGCCGAGTTGTACTCCCACGGCTTTGCCAAGGCTGACCCGGCCAAACCGTTCTGGCAGCGGCTTGGCGATGGTTTTCACTTTTATCACCCAGAAGCGGGCACTCGGGATTTCTACCAGCAGTACGGCAATCTGTCCTGGTGGTCCAGCGATGATGCCAAGATGGTGCCCTGGCGGCCCCTGAGCGCGTTTACCCACTGGGTCGATTTCCAGATTGCGCCGGACAACTTCGCCTTTCAGGCCCTGCATTCCCTGTTGTATGTGTTGCTGATGGCGCTGTGTTGCTATCGCCTGTTCTGGCGGTTGCGTCCCAGCCCTGGTTTGGTGGTGCTCGCCAGTCTGCTGCTGATCGTGGATTTCAGTCATCTGATGAATTTCAGCTGGATTGCGGCGCGCAACGTGTTCATTGCGATGGCGCTGGGCTGTCTGGCGCTGGAGCGGTTTCTGGCCTGGCGTGAAGGCAGCCGCAGTGCCCTGTATGTGTCCCTGCTGGCATTCATCGCGGGTCTGTTCAGTGCCGAGAACAGTCTGTCTGTGCTGGCCTACATGGGGGCCTACGTCCTCTTTGTCGAGCGAGGTTCGCTGCTGCGCCGGGGGCTGCTGTTGCTGCCTTACCTCGCTATCGTGGTGGTCTGGCGCGGGGTTTATAACATGCTGGGCTACGGGGCGGATGGCATCGGCTTGTATCAGGATCCCGGTGGCAATCTGCTGGGCTTTCTTGAATCGCTGTTGCGGATCATGCCCGTGATCCTGGCCAGCATGGTCACCACGCTGGACGGTACGGTGACCACGCTGGCGCCGGAGCTGCGCATCTGGCTCACGATCATCAGCGTCTTTATTCTGCTGGTGTGTCTGCGGCTGATCTGGCCCCTGGTGCGCAGCGATGCCGCCGTGCGCTTCATGCTGCTGGGGTCGGTGCTGGCGGCGGTGCCGGCGTCGGCGCATCTGTCTGGCGGCCCGCGCGCGTCGGTGTTCGCCAGTATTGGCTTTTTCTGGTTGCTGGCCATCTGGCTGCGTTACCTGGCGCTGTCGCCGGGCTGGCGCTTGCCGCGCTTTTTGATGATGGGAGCAGTGGGGTTGCACCTCGTGTTGCCGATGCTGATGGGGTTCCTGGCCACGTCCTTGTTGTTGCCGGTGGTCTACGTGGACGACGGCCGTTTCAGCAGTGTGGAAAAGCGGTTTCGCACTCCAGGTGAAGAACCAACCTTGGTCATCGTCAACTCTCCCGCTCCCAACAAAGAATTCTATCTGCCGTTTGAATGGGAGTTCCGTTTTGGTGTGCTGCCCAGTGGCCTCAACCTGCTGGCGCCGGGCATGGTCAGCCTGGAGCTCACGCGCATTTCCAATCGGGCATTCGAGCTGGAAGCACCGGTTGGCTTGCCGCTCCACCACCTGCATGAAGTCAACGATCTGAAGGGGCGTCATCCCTGGGTGTCGTCGGCATTTGCGGGCCAGATACTGCAGGCGCTGATGACTTCGCCGGAAGACCCGCTGCGCAAGGGCGATCGTCGTCATGCCGGCGATCTGCGCATTACGGTGCTGGCGCTGAACGAAGATCGGCCTTCGCGGCTGCTGATCGAATTCATGGGCGAAATCACGCCGGACCAGATGGTGTGGCAGTACTACGACTGGCAGGAACGTGAATACCGGGCGATGCTGGTGCCGGCCATTGGCAAGACAGTCAGTTTCCCTGGCCCCTTCGATACGCAGGCGGGCAGCCTGGTGAATCTGTGCATCGGCTGCGAGGAAGGCATCGAGGCGCAGGAAAAAGCCGAAGCCAGGGAAAAGGCCGCAGCTGGACATTAAGACCTGTCAGCGCGTGCTCTGACAGGCGGCTGTGTTCAGCTCTTGCCCAAGCGCCGGTAGGTGATCGCGCCATCCTTGAGGGTCAGTTGCACCTGGCCCTGCAGGGACTGACCCAAAAAAGGAGAATTCTTGCCCGCCGACAGCATGCGTTCTTCCGTCAGCTTCCAGCGTTTGGCCGGATCAAACACGCACAGGTTGGCGTTGCTGCCCAGCTCCAGATGGCCTGCATCCAGACCCACCAGCAGCGCCGGATTCATCGCGATGCGCTGCACCCACTCCGATTCCGTCAGCACGCCCGTGCGCACCAGCTGGTAACTCAGCGGCAGGAAGGTGTCAAACGCCGAAATGCCCGGCTCGGTAGAGGGGAACGGCTCCAGCTTGGCGGCTGCCTCGTGGGGCTGGTGATCGGAACACAGGATCGAAATCACCCCGGCCTTCACGCCGTCGATCAGACCTTGCCGATCCTGCTCGCTGCGTAGCGGCGGGCGGGTGTAATACTGGCTGTTGAAGCCGTCGATCATTTCATCGGTGAGGAACAGCTGGTGCACGGCCACGTCGGCGGTCACCGGCAAACCTTCGCGCTGGGCGGCGGCGATCAGTTCCACCGAACGCCGGCACGACAGCTGGCCGAAATGGGCGCGCACGCCGGCCTGCTGCACCAGCAGCAAATCCCGGCTCAGAGCGATGGTTTCGGCGGTATCGGGAATGGCGGGCAGACCCAGGCGAGTAGCCGTGGGGCCGGCGTGAATGCCGCCCTTCAGGCTCAGCGATGGCTCTTCACTCTGGAAGAACACGGTGAGGTCAAACGTGCTGGCGTACTCCAGACAGCGCAGCAGGGTCTGCGCATCTTTCACGGGCTTGCGCAACTGGGACACACCGACGCAGCCGGTTTCCCGCAATGCATGCATTTCTGCCAATTGCTGACCCTCAAGACCCCGGGTGAGAGCGCCGATGGGCAGCACGTGGGCATAGCCCGATTGATGGGCGCGCTCCTGGATCAGCGCCGCCACCGCGCGGGTGTCGATCACCGGTTTGGTATCGGGCGGACAGCACAGATGGGTGATGCCGCCGGCCGCGGCCGCACGGGTTTCGCTGTGAATGGTGCCTTTCTGGGTCTGGCCCGGCTCGCGCACGCGGGCGCACACGTCCACCGCACCGGGAATTACCAGCATGCCGCTGGCGTCCACTTCCAGATCCGGTTTGAAACCCACCGGGGCAGAACCGATGCCGGCAATCAGGCCGTCGGCCACGTACACATCCGTTACCTGATCCAGCACGTTGCGCGGGTCGATCACCCGACCGTTGCGGATCACGATGCGTTGGTTGAAGGCGGGGCGTGAATAATCCATTTACGCATCCTCCCGCTGGTTGCTGGCATCGGCATTCTGGCCGCTCATGGCCATGGACAGCACCGCCATCCGCACTGCGATGCCGTAGTTCACCTGATTCAGGATTACCGAGCGCTCGCTGTCGGCCACCGCCGATTCGATTTCCACGCCGCGATTGATGGGGCCGGGATGCATGATGATGGCGTCGGGCTTGGCGAACGCCAGCTTTTCAGTCGAAAGGCCGTACAAGCGGTAAAACTCCGATTCGCTGGGCAGCAGGGCGGATTCCATGCGTTCCTTCTGCAGGCGCAGGGTGGAAATCACGTCCACGTCATGAAGCCCGTGCGCCATGTTGTAAAACACCTTCACGCCCAGCGCCTCAATGTCTTTCGGGATCAGGGTTTTCGGGCCGATGACGCGGATTTCCCGCGCGCCCAGCGCATTCAGCGCATGAATCTGCGAGCGTGCCACCCGTGAATGCAGGATGTCGCCAATGATCGCCACCGTCAGATGTTCGAACGCACCCTTGTGACGGCGGATGGTGTACATGTCCAGCATCGCCTGGGTCGGGTGCGCGTGACGGCCGTCACCGGCGTTGATCACCGCCACGTGAGGGCAGACGAATTCGGCAATGAAGTGCGGTGCGCCGCTGTCGCCGTGACGTACGATGAACATGTCGCTGTCCATGTACTCCAGGTTCCACAGCATGTCGCGCAGGGATTCGCCCTTGGAGGTGGATGACGCGCTGATGTTGATGTTGAGCACGTCCGCCGACAGCCGCTTCGCCGCCAGCTCGAAGGTGGTGCGGGTGCGGGTGCTGTTCTCGAAGAACAGGTTCACCACGGTCTTGCCGCGCAGCAGCGGCACCTTCTTCACCGCCTGACGGCCGACGCTGACAAAGGAGTCGGCGGTGTCGAGAATTTCGGTGAGCAGCTCCCGGCTCAAACCTTCGGTCGTGAGGAAATGGCGCAGTTGACCTTGTTCGTTCAACTGCAGCTGGTGCGGTTTCGTGGGCGTCATAGATCAGCGGTGGACCAGTGTCAGGGTGAGGGGCGCAGGGCCGGCCAATTTTACCCGCTGACCGGGCTGTAAATCCATGCGAATCCCCACCACATCCGGCTGAATCGGCAATTCCCGTTGCGGCAGATCAACCAAGGCGGCCAGCAGCACCGACGCCGGGCGGCCATAATCGAACAGTTCATTGAGCGCGGCGCGGATGGTGCGCCCGCTCATCACCACATCGTCCACCAGAATCACGTGCTGGTCGTCGAGAGCGAAGGGCAGCACCGACGGCTTCACACTGGGATGCAGGCCCTTGCCTTCAAAGTCGTCGCGGTAGAAGGAAATGTCCAGCAGACCCAGGGGTTGCTGCAGTTTCAATGCGGCGTGGAGCCGTTCCGCCACCCAGGCACCGCCGCTGTGGATGCCGATCATCACCGGCGGTTTCGGCAGCTGCGCAATCCTGTCCTGCAGTGCCAAGGCCATCGCGCTCAGCAGCTTTTCTACATCAGGCATGGTCATCACGGGAATCCTTCACTTGCTGAGCCGCGCCGGACAGACGGGGCCATTCGTTTTCGAACCAGGATTGCAGAATAAGACTTGCCGCCAGACTGTCAACCAGCCCCTGGCCCTTGCCTTTTCCCTTTGGCTGCGCCCGTGCCAGCGTCCTCGCTTCGAACGACGTCAGCCGTTCATCCATTTCAAACCAGGGTTTGCCGAAGCGGCCGTGCAGGCGCTGGCCGAACTTGCGGGCGCGGGCGGTGAGATCGAATTCACTGCCATCCATATTGACCGGCACGCCCACCACAAAGGCATCCGGCTGCCACTCCGCGATCAGCGTCGCCACCTGATGCCAGTCGGGCTGCCCGTTGCTGGCTTTCAGTTCCGGCAATGGTGTGGCAGAGCAGGTGACGGACTGACCCACGGCAACACCAATCTTTTGGGTGCCGAAGTCGAAGGCAAGAACAGACAGCTGGGAAGGCAGCGCAGGCATGCAGAAGCAACCAGAATCAAAAAGAAGGAAGGCGCAAAACGATGCGGAATATCAGGCGTGTCCCACCTGTCCTGACATCAGATTCATATCCACACCCAGCAGCGCAGCGGCGGCCTGCCAGCGCTGTTCAAAGGGCGTGGCGAACAGAATGTCGGAATCGGCTTTCACGCTCAGCCACGCATTCTGCGCCATTTCATTGTCGAGCTGACCGGCGCTCCAGCCGGCGTAACCCAGCGCCACCAGACTTTCCGGCGGGCCTTCGTTGTTGGCAATCGCCAGCAGAATGTCGCGCGACGTGGTCAGGCAGATGTCATCGTCCACGCACAAGGTGGTGTCCCATTTGTGGGGCTGGGTGCGGTGCAGCACAAAACCGCGCTCGGTTTGGACGGGGCCGCCGTACAGCACCTGCTGTTCCTGCAGGCGCTCGTCGAACTCGCGAATCTGCAGGTGCTTGAGAATATCCGCCACAGTCAGCTCCATGGGCCGGTTCACCACGATACCCATGGCGCCTTCGTCGTTGTGCTCGCAGATATAGGTAATGGAATGGGCAAAGTTGGGGTCGGCCATGTCGGGCATGGCGATCAGGAAATGATGCTTGAGGGAGGCAGGCTTGATTGTGCTCATATAAATACAGTATTGAGGTGAAGCAGGCCCGGTTCAAGTTAATTTTGGCGAGCGGAAGCGGGCAAGGGCTTGGCAATATCTCGAAAATTCCGCACCAGACTCCGCTAACTTCCTAGAAACTCGACAATCGGTCGCCTTTTTCGAACTGCCAGGTGCGGATGATTTCCAGGATGTCGGTGTCCTGACGGATGTCCGGCGGGAAGGGGGCAAAGGGCGCGGCGATACGCACGATTTCGATGGCGGCCTGATCCAGCACCCGGTGGCCCGAGGACTTCAGCACCCGCACTTCCTGCACCGAACCGTCGGCGCGCACCGCCACCATCAGGCGCAGGCTGCCGTAGATCTTCTTGCGGCGGGCTTCGGCCGGATAATTCAGGTTGCCCACGGTTTCGATCTTCTTGCTCCAGCCATGCAGATAGTAGGCGTCGCGGGATTCCCGGGTGCTGACGGATGTAAGCTGACGTTTGCGCGGACGCTTGGCGTGCTGCTGGCGCTGCTCTTCCAGTTGCGCTTCCAGGCTGGCGATTTCCAGGCTGCGCTGGATCATGGCCAGACGCTCCTCCTTCGACATTTCCACCTTGCGGTCGTCGGGGTTGGGGGTCTGCAGGGCGATCTGCTGGCGGCTGGTGCCAGCGGTGGTGATGATCTTGTGGCTGGCTTCGTCCACCGGTTTCTGGCTGGCGCTTTGCTGGATGGGCTGAACCTCGCGGACCTGCACGTCCTCGAATTGCGCCAGCTCGTCGGTGGTGGGTAGGGCGGTCTTGTCCAGTTCGCCGCTGCCTTCCTGATTGGCCTGGGCCAGAAAATCCGCCTGCTCCGGTGTCTTGTCGCTGCGACTTTGTGCCAGCACGATCTCCAGTGCGGACGCGGCAGGGCGCGGATCGGGAAAATCAAATCCCACGCCCAGAATCAGCAACGCATGAAACATCCCCGCCAGAAACAGCGTGAACAGCATGCGGTCATTGGCAGAAACGGTCGGGCGTTCGGCAACAGCAGCCATGGGCAATGATCAGGCTCTCAGGCGTTGTTCAACGGCATCCAGCAGCAGGGCGGCGATACGGGTACCGGCGCCGGCATCGATCTCGCGGATGCAGGTGGGGCTGGTGACATTCACTTCGGTCAGGTAATCCCCGATCACATCGAGGCCGACGAAGAGTAAACCCTTCGCCAGCAGCGTGTCGCGTACCTGATCGCAAATCCAGCGATCGCGATCGGTGAGCGGTTGCACCACGCCGGAACCGCCTGCCGCCAGATTGCCGCGCACTTCGCCCACCATCGGAATGCGGGCCAGGCAGAACGGCACCGGCTCCCCGTTCACCACGAGAATGCGTTTGTCGCCCTTGCTGATCTCGGGAATGTATTTCTGCGCCATGGCCGGCAGGCGGCCGTGCTGGGTGAGGGTTTCGATGATCACGTTCAGGTTGCCGTCCTTCGCGCCGGTGCGAAAGATTGATGCGCCACCCATGCCATCGAGGGGCTTCAGAATCACATCGCCGTGTTCTTCCGCGAACGCCCGCAGCCGTGCCTTGGTGCTGCTCACCACCGTGGGTGCGCAGCATTGCGGAAACTGGGTGGCGAACACCTTCTCGTTGCAGTCCCGCAGACTTTGCGGCTTGTTCACCACCAGTACGCCGTCGGCTTCGGCCTTGTCCAGAATATAGGTGGTATAGATGAAAGGCATGTCGAAGGGCGGATCCTTGCGCATCAGGATCACATCCAGATTGGCCAGGGGCGCGAACGCCTCCTCGCCGAATTCATACCAGTGACTGGGATCGTGGCGCGGAAACAGCCGGGTCATGCGCGCCATGGCGCGACCATCGTCGATGAACAGGTCGCCCTGCAACATGTAGAAAATTTCCCAGCCCCGGGCATCCGCTTCCCACAGCATGGCCAGGGTGCTGTCCTTCTTGAACGTGATGGATTGGATGGGGTCCATCACCACCCCGAGCTTGATCGTCATGGTCGGTGCCCGCTTGGTGTGCAGGTAGAAGTGGCGACATCATCGCGCATCTGAATATAGATTACACGGGAAAGTTGGATCCGGTTATAACCGGGAGGCCCTTTTATTGAAGATTAAAAAACGCTTGATCAACAGTAGGTTATGGATTGGTTATAAAAACTGTGATAAATATCATGCTGCTTGGCTCACCTTGCAGTTTTATCGCCCTTTCGGTTTGCGAACTCCCCATAACGATATTATAACTAATAGACAATCGCAGACTTATCGCTCTTGATTCAAAGGCAATGTCGATGGAAGAGAATTTCGAGAACCTGAAAGTGATGGTGATCGACGATAGCAAGACTATTCGTCGCACTGCTGAAACGCTGTTGAAAAAGGCCGGCTGCGTGGTGATTACGGCGACCGACGGCTTCGATGCCCTGTCGAAAATCGCGGACACCCAGCCCAACATCATCTTCGTTGACATCATGATGCCGCGCCTGGACGGTTACCAGACCTGTGCTCTGATCAAGAACAACAGTGCGTTCAAGTCCACCCCGGTGATCATGCTGTCGAGCAAGGACGGCCTGTTTGACAAGGCCAAGGGTCGCATCGTCGGATCTGATCAATACCTGACCAAACCTTTTAGCAAAGAAGAATTACTGGGGGCCATTCGAGAGCACGTCACGGCGGCCTGAGGCTGTCACCACTGCTCGAGTGTGTTCGCACTGAAGATCCCCTGCATTATGCTGATTCGGAGGAACCATGCCTCGCGTTCTGATTGTTGATGATTCACCCACGGAAACCTACAAGTTCAAGGAAATCCTCGAAAAGCACGGTTTTGAGATCATCACGGCTGACAACGGCGCCGACGGTGTGGCGGTTGCCCGCCAGGAAAAACCCGATGTGGTGCTGATGGATGTGGTGATGCCAGGCCTGAACGGGTTTCAGGCCACCCGCCAGCTCAAGCAGGGCAATGACACCAAGCATATTCCGGTCATCATCGTGACCACCAAGGATCAGGAAACCGACAAGGTCTGGGGTCGGCGCCAGGGCGCCAATGACTACCTCACCAAACCGGTGGAAGAATCGGTGCTGATCGATACCATCAAACGTGCCATGAGTGGAAGCTGATCCACGCTATGTCCGAGGTCTCCCGCGCCTTCATCAAACTGGCAGAAATTGCCGATCTCAGTCGCCAACACGCCAAGGGTCTGCCCGCTCAGGAAGAAGCCCGTGCCATCTGGAGTGGAGTTGGCTTCACGCTGAATGGCCGCCGTTATGTGACGTCCATGGACGAAGTGTCCGAAATCCTGTCCGTTCCACGCTATACCCAGGTGCCCGGTGTCAAAACCTGGGTGAAAGGCATCGCCAACGTGCGTGGCCGCCTGATGCCGGTGATGGATCTGCTGGGTTTTCTCAATCGCCCCTCGGCCCTGCAGCTGAAGCGACGTCGGGTGCTGGCAGTGGAGCGCGGCGAGTTGTACAGCGGCCTGGTGGTGGATGAAGTGCTGGGCATGCAGCATATTCCGCAGGACACCTTCACCCAGGAAATTCCCGAGGAATACGCTGAAACCCGGGCCTATCTGAAAGGCGGGTTCGCCAGCGACAAGGGCTTTTTTGCAATGTTCAGTTTGTACGAGTTGGCGCGGGATCCGCGCTTTCTCAACGTGGCGTCCTGACCGGTGCCAGCAAGAATCTCGCTGCTGTGGCGCAATCCGTGGCGGCAGATGCGGGTGGAGACAACTTTTTCTACCCGATCCAGGCTTTCGTGCCTACATTTAAATGAAGGCATCTCTGAAAAACAGGCATTTCCCTTCGAATCCTCACCGGCACGAGAAGAATTCCCGTTTTTTAGAGCTGCCTTTGCTTCATTCAACCATAACAATAGTTGTGCAATAAACGGCCAGGAGTCCGCCTATGTCGTCGAGCACTGGAAAGCTGGAATCCAGCAAGTCCACTAACTTGATACCGTTCTACATCATCGGTCTGGTCGTCACGATCGGTCTGATGCTGATGAACTTCTACTTTGTGGCCAACCACAGCGAGCAATCCGCCAAGTACGTAACCAAGGCCACCGAGCTGCGGGTACTGTCCCAGCGGATTGCGAAAAACGCGTTGGAAGCCGCCGCCGGTAACGCCGATGCGTTCGCGTTCCTCGATCAGGCCCGGGTGGAATTCGGTCTGGTGTGGGATTCGATCAAGAACGGCTCGCCGGAAGAAGGCATGGCGCCCGACTCCGAATTCGTGGCCAAGGCTCCCACCGAAATGGCGGCGGTGGAAAAAGTCTGGAAGCAGGTGTCGCAGAGCTCCGACGTGATTCTGGAAGGTCGCCAGACGGTGATCAACCTGCACGACGTGGCCAAGACCCTGAGCAATTCCATCCCGGTGCTGCAGGAAGAATACGATCTGGTGGTGCAGACCCTGGTGGATACCAAGGCGCCCGGCGATCAGGTGGCGGTAGCCCAGCGCCAGTCGCTGCTGGCTGAGCGGATCGTGCGCTCCGTCAACAAGGTACTGGAAGGTGGCGAAGGCGCGGTGATGGCGGCGGACAGCTTCGGCCAGGACACCCAGCGCTTCGGCCGCGTACTGACCGGTATGCTGGAAGGGGATCGTTCCCTGGGGATCACCCGGGTGCGTGAGCCGGCTGCGGTAGATGCACTGAACGAAATTTCCGATCTGTTTGCCGAAGTGAACGACAGCGTGGGCGAGATTCTGGGCAGCGCGCCTGAACTGTTCCAGGTGCGTGGCGCGGCCAACAACATCTTCACCGATTCCCAGACCCTGCTGACCGAAACCGGTGCGCTGGTGAAATCTTTCGAAGCCACGCCGGTAAGCGGCTTCTGGTCCACCCTGATGGGTATCGTGTTCGCAGGCCTTGGCTTGTTGTTCCTGCTGCTGATCTTCTTCTCGTTCATCGGACAAACCCGTTCCCGTCTGCAGGAAGAAGCCTATCGCCGGGAAGAGGAAGAGAAGCAGAACCAGCGTAACCAGGAAGCGATCCTGCGACTCCTCGACGAACTGGGCGACTTGGCGGACGGTGACTTGACCATCCAGACCACCGTAACCGAGGACTTCACCGGCGCGATCGCGGACTCCATCAACTTCACCATCGACCAGCTGCGCAGCCTGGTATCCACCATCAACGAAACGGCGGTGCAGGTGTCTGCTGCGGCCCAGGAAACCCAGGCCACTGCGATGCATCTTGCCGAAGCGTCTGAACACCAGGCGCAGGAAATTGCCGGTGCTTCTGCGGCGATCAACGAGATGGCGGTGTCCATCGACCAGGTATCTGCCAACGCCGCTGAATCGGCGGCGGTAGCGGAGCGCTCGGTATCCATCGCGAACAAGGGTGCTGAAGTGGTACAGAACACCATCCACGGGATGGATACCATCCGCGAGCAGATCCAGGAAACAGCAAAACGGATCAAGCGTCTGGGTGAATCGTCACAGGAAATCGGTGACATCGTATCGTTGATCAACGACATCGCGGATCAAACCAACATCCTCGCATTGAACGCCGCGATCCAGGCGTCCATGGCGGGTGAAGCGGGCCGCGGCTTCGCGGTGGTAGCGGACGAAGTACAGCGTCTGGCGGAACGTGCTTCTGCGGCAACCAAGCAGATCGAAGCGCTGGTTAAGACGATTCAGACCGACACCAACGAAGCGGTTATCTCGATGGAACAGACCACTGCGGAAGTAGTGCGCGGTGCTCGCCTGGCGCAGGACGCGGGTGTGGCACTGGAAGAAATCGAGAACGTATCGAGCAACCTGGCGGATCTGATCCAGAACATTTCCAACGCGGCGCGGCAACAGGCGGCATCGGCGGGCCACATTTCCAATACGATGAACGTTATCCAGGAAATCACCTCGCAGACTTCCGCCGGTACCACCGCCACCGCGACCTCTATCGGAAACCTGGCGGAACTGGCGGTGCAGATGCGCAACTCCGTTGCGGGCTTCAAACTGCCTGAAACCGGAATGTAATGGTGCGCGACACACTGTGTCGTCGCCAGGAGTGATAGGCAGTGCCTGCGGAACGCTGGAGTTATCAAAGCACGGTGGAAATGAACAACGAGCAATTCCTGCTGTGGCAGGCGTTGCTCGAAAATCGCACCGGCATGCAGATTTCAGCGCAACGCAAATCCTTTCTGGAAACCAGCCTTACCATTCGCATGCGGGAAATTGGCTGCGCCGACTACGACAGCTACTACGAAAAACTGATGTCGGGTCTGGCGGGCGAAGTGGAGTGGGCCACCCTGGTGGATCGCCTCACGGTGCAGGAAACCAGTTTCTTCCGTCACGAGCATTCGTTTGAACTGGTGCGGGATTTCTGTCGCACGCTCTATGAAAAGCAGGGACGCAAGCATATCGAGCTGTGGAGTGTGGGCTGCGCCACCGGCGAAGAACCCTACTCCCTGGCGATGGTGATGGATGACCTGGTGAAGGATTTTCCCGGCAAGCGCTATTACGGCATCACGGCGACGGATATCAGCCTGCCGGCGCTGTCCAAGGCGCGGGACGGCATTTACAGCGTGCGCAAGCTGGAGCGCATCGACGAGCGTTTCCGGCAACGTTATTTCGAACCAGTGGAGCGCGGCCGTAGTCGTGTGGTGCCGCGATTGAAGGATCGAGTCTGCTTTGCGCAGCTCAACATTCTCGGTCTGGGCGAGGCGCCCATGCAAAACGTGGATGTTGTGTTCTGTCAGAACGTGCTGATCTATTTTCAGCGCTGGCGCAAGCGGGACATCGTAACCAAATTGGCCGACCGGCTGGCGCCGGGTGGCATCATGGTGTTGGGCGTGGGCGAGGTCATCGACTGGCACCGCCCGGATCTGGAGCGCATCCAGTTCGAAGACACCCTGGCCTACCAGAAGCGCCAGCCGTCATGAAGCGGCCTTTTATGACAAAAGCCAGGAGCGAACATGGCTGAGCACCACGATTTTCAGGCGCTGGAATGGGTCAAGGGTGAGATCGAAGAAACCCTGAAACAGGCCCAGCAATCGCTGGAAGCCTTTGTGGAAAATCCCGAGGATTCTTCCCGCATGCGGTTTTGTCTGGCGCACCTGCATCAGGTGTCCGGCACGCTGCAGATGGTGGAATTCTACGGCGCCGCGCTGCTGGCCGAAGAAATGGAAAATCTGGCCCAGGCGCTGATGAACGGCAAGGTGACCCGGGTGGAAGACGCGCAGGAAGTGCTGATGCGCGCGATTCTGCAACTGCCGGCCTATCTGGATCGGGTGAAGGCCGGCAAGCGCGATATGCCGGTGGTGGTGTTGCCGCTGCTGAACGATCTGCGTGCGTCGCGCGGTGAAAGCCTGCTGTCGGAAACCGCGCTGTTCAAACCCGATCTGGAAGCGGGCAGTGACGCCGCGCCGAAGGAAAAAATTTCCCCCGAAGCCCTGGCCCAACTCCCCGAGCTGCTGAAAAAAATTCGCCAGCTCTATCAGTTCGCCCTGGTCGGGCTGATCCGCAATCAGGACATGCCCACCAATCTGGGCTACATGGCCAAATCCCTCACCAAACTCGAACAGCTCTATTCCAACACGCCGATGGCGCAATTGTGGTGGGTAGCGGCCGCGCTGGTGGAAGGTGTGTCGCGCAATTTCATCGAGATGGGTACGTCGGTGAAGATGCTGTTCGGCAATCTCGATCGCCAGCTGAAAAACAGCATCGAGTCCAATGCCGACCGCAACGAACCGGTGCCGATGGATCTGCTGAAGAACCTGCTCTATTACGTGGCGCGCTGTGAAGGTGAGTCGACGCGTATCCGCAAGGTGAAGGAAGCCTTCAAGCTGGATTCTGCGTTGCCGTCGGATGAACTGCTCGACAGCGAGCGCCGCCGCATGAGCGGGCCGGACAAATCCGCCATGACGTCGGTGGTGCGCGCGCTGCTGGATGAATTGAGCGGCGTGAAGGATACGCTGGATCTGTTCATGCGTGGACAGAGTGTCAGCACAGTCGATCTGAAGCCGGTGATTCCCACGCTGAAGCAGGTGGCCGATACGCTGGCGGTGCTGGGTGTGGGCAATCCACGTCGTGTGATCATGGAGCAGATCGACGTGATCGGTCGCATCGTGGACACCGGCAGCATGCCGGCGGATACCGTGCTGATGGACGTGGCGGGCGCGCTGCTGTATGTGGAAGCGACTCTGCAGGGCATCGCTGAAGACGCGGGCCGCGCCAGCGCCATGAGCGAAGGCAAATCCGATGGCAGCGACTATGTGTCGCCGGAACATGTGAGCAAGGCGCGGGCGGCAGTGATCGAGGAATCCCGCTCCGGTCTTGAACTGGCCAAAGATGCGATTTCCGATTACGTGGGCAGCGGTTTTGCCATCGGCAAGATCGAATCCGTGCCCGAGATCCTGCACAGCGTGCGCGGTGGATTGCAGATGGTACCGCTGCATCATCCGTCTGCGCTGTTGGGCAGCTGCATTCGTTATATCCGCGAGCAGTTGATCGACGGTCAGGTGAAACCCACCTGGAAGGAACTGGATACCCTGGCGGACGCCATCACCAGTATCGAATATTACCTGGAGCGTCTGGGCGATCGTTTCCCCGGTGACGAAGACATTCTGGCCATCGCCGAGGATGCGGTGGCGGCCCTGGGTTATCCCGCCGCGCGCGTGCCCACCGAGGAGCTGGCACCGACCTTGAGCATGGCGGTGGAAACGCCCGCGCCGGTGCAACCTGCGTCCACGTTCGATGAAGCACTGGATCTGGCGCCGGAAGCCGACATTGAAGAATTCGATGAAGATCTGCTGGAACGGGAAGTGTCGGATTTTGCCGAGCCGGAAACCGAACTGGATGAACCGCTGCTGGACGCTGAAGAACTGCTCGTGTTCAGCGAAGAGGAAATCGACGCCGCTGAAGCGATGCCGGTTGCGCCGGTGCCAACACCCGTGGCGCCGCCCGCCGCCGCTGAACTGCCGGAAGAAGACAATGAGCTGATCGATGATGAAGTGATTGAAATCTTCATCGAAGAAGCCGGTGAAGTGCTCGAAACCATCAACGAATACCTGCCCCAGTGGGCGGGCGACACCGAAAACGAAGATGCACTGAAGGAACTGCGCCGCGCCTATCACACCCTGAAAGGCAGCGGCCGTATGGTGGGCGCCAAGATTATCGGCGAACTGGCCTGGTCGGTCGAGAACATGCTCAACCGGGTGCTCGATCATTCCGTCATGCCGTCCGGTGCGGTCATCAGGATCGTCGAAACCGTCACCGGCGTGGTGCCGTCGCTGGTGAAATCCTTCGAGACCCGCACCCGCCACACCATCAACGTCGACGCGCTGGCCGCCGTGGCAGATGCGCTCGCCAAGAACCAGACACCGCCGCCGATTCCGGACGATCTGAGCCTGACGGCTGTTGCGCCTGCGGCAGAACCGGAAGAAGTGGAAGCGATGCCCGAGCTGGCGGTCGAGCCGATCGTTGCGCCTGCCGTCGAAGAACCCGAACCGGAGCTGGAATTCGTTGCGGATGAACTGACGTTTGCCGCAGAAGAAGACCTTGAATCAAGCGTCCCGGTGATGGAAGACATCACCGATCTGGAGCTCGACCTGGGGGACGAAGCGCCGGCGCTGGAAGCGATCGAGCCAGTGGAAGCGCTGCCGGCGCTGGAAGAAATGGAACTGGCAGAACTGCCGGAAGAAATTCCCGCTGCCGAGGAAATCATTCCGGCCGCCGCCGCACCGGTGGTGGAAATCGATCCGGTGCTGGTGGATATTTTCAGCCAGGAGGCCTCCACCCACCTGCAGACCATCAAGGAATACCTGGCCCGTGCCGGCGAGCGCGAGCCGCTCAGCGAAAATCTGCTGCGCGCGCTACACACGCTCAAGGGCAGCGCCCACATGGCGGGCATCACGCCGATCGCCGAACTGGCAGCGCCCACCGAACGCTTCATCAAGGAATGCCACCTGCAAGGCGTGGCCGCCGATCAGCAAATCAAACTGCTGTTGGATGACGTGGTGCGTCTGATCGAACAGGGTCTGGTGGATCTGAAGAACCATCCGTCGCAACCGTTGCACGGCGCTGAGCATGTGCTGCTTTGCATCGAAGATCTGCGCGATACCAAACTCAAGCACGCCCGCGAAGCCAACGTGGCCGCCCTGGGCAAACCCGATCCGCAACTGGTGTCGATGTTCCTGTCCGAAGGCATGGATCTGATCGTCGATGCCGGCGATGTGCTGCGGCACTGGGAAGCCAATCCGGTGCCGGGCCAGGAGCTGGACAACCTGCGCCAGGAACTGCGCATACTCGCCCGCAGCGCCAGCGCCGCCCAGCTGTCCGAAGTCGTCGCCCTGTCGATGACGCTGGAAGAACTCTACAACGCCGCCTCCAACGGCATGATCACACCCAACGCCGATTTCTTCCGCAGCGCCCACAAGGCCCACGAAGAACTGGTGAACATGATGGATTTCATCGCCGCTGGCCAGCCTTTGCAGCCGGCGGATGCCATCGTGGCGGAACTGCAGGCCCTGATGGATCAGGCACCGCAAGTCAGCGCGCAACTGGAACTGGCCCAGCACAATATCGAGCAGGCCCAGGCCGAAGAAGTAGCGCCCGCAGCAGCAGCCGCCGAAACCGGCCTTGAATTCGAATTCGAAATGCCGGAGGCCGGTGACGAAGCCGGCGGATTCGAACTGCAACTCGAAGGCAGCGAAGAAACCCCGGTGGAATTCGCCTTCGATTCCGGCTTCACGGAAGATCAATCTGCCTTTGCCGAACCCGTGGTGGAAGAGCCCGTCTTCGAGCAGCCCACGCTGGAAGAACCGCTGTTCGAAGAACCCGCGCTCGAACCCGTCGCCGCCGAGCCGGAGTTTGCTGCCCCCGCCTTTGAACTGCCGCAGGAAGAACCCGAAGCCGAACCCGGCGAATTCGCCAGCGAGGAATTCGTGCTGGAAAGCGCCGAAGGCGCCGAGGCCCAGCTGGAAGAAGAATTTGCCGAAATCGATTCCCTCGAAGAAGAGCAGGCCGCACCGGCCATGGCGGCCGAGGAACGGCGCAGCGACTTCGATCCCGAGCTGGTGGAAATCTTCCTGGAAGAAGCCGCCGACATCATGGAGTCCACCGCCAACCAGCTGCAGAGCTGGATGGAAAATCCCGACGACCTCGGTGTGGTGGCGGCCCTGCAGCGGGATCTGCACACCCTCAAGGGTGGCGCCCGCATGTCCGACATGCGCGAGATCGGCGATCTGTCCCACCAGCTGGAAGATCTGTACGAAGGCCTGTGCCTGCATCGCTTTGTGGCCACGCCGGCGCTGTTCGACCTGCTCCACCAGTGCCACGATCGCCTGGCGGTGATGCTGGAAAAAGTGCAGAAGGGACTGGCACCTGCGCCGGCCAACGATCTGATCGGCAGAATCCAGGATTTCATGCACGGCCGCGTGAGCGCAGAAACAGCGGCACCGCAACCCGTGCTGGAAACGCCAGCGGCTGGTCAGCCGGCACCGCAACCGGTGATGGCGGCCAACGACGATTCCGAAGCCCTGCAGGCCCTGTCCGGCGAAGGCATCGACACCGAGATTCTGGAAATCTTCCTGGAAGAAGCCGGGGAGCTCACCGAAGCCATCGACAACACCATCAATGCCTGGCTGGCGGAGCGTGACAACCCCGCGCACCTGGACGAAATGAAGCGCCTGCTGCACACCCTCAAGGGCGGTGCGCGCCTGGCCGGCCTGATGCACATCGGCAACCTCAGCCACAACTTCGAATCCTTCCTGATCCAGTCTGAAGTGGATCGCCTGCCGCTGGACGATGCCTACTTCGCCCGCGTGCAGCAGGAACACGACAAGCTGTTCGTGCAGATGGATCACCTGCGCAAGCACGGTGGCGATCAACTCGTCGCCGTCGAGCAAGCAGCCGCACCCGAGGCACCGCTGGCAGCTGCTGCCGCAGCGGAGGCGCCACTGGCGCCAGCGCCGGACAACGTGGTGCCCATCCTGGCCCAGCCGCTGCCGTCGGAGGTCGAGACCCCCGATCTGTTGCCGGCGTCCGCCTTCCACGTGGACGAGCCGCGGCGCAGCAGCAACGAAAGCATCAAGGTGCCCGCCGACCTGATGGAGAACCTGGTGAACCTGGCGGGCGAAACCTCCATCATCCGCGGCCGCATCGAGCAGGAGATCACTGACTTCACCACGGTCATCGGCGAAGTGGGCCAGACCATCGACCGCGCCCGCGAACTGCTGCGTCGCCTCGACATGGAAACCGAGGCCCAGGTGCTGTATCGCTACCAGCAGGCCGGTGAAGGTTCGGATTACGAAGACTTCGATCCGCTGGAAATGGACCGCTACTCCACCCTCAACCAGTTGTCGCGCTCGCTGAACGAAACCATCTCGGACATGATGGACTTGCGGGACTCGCTGGTGGATCGCGCCCGCGACACTGAAACCCTGCTGGTGCAGCAAGGCCGCATCAACACCGAACTGCAGGAATCGCTGATGCGGTCCCGCATGGTGCCATTCAGCCGCATGGTGCCGCGTCTGCGCCGCATCGTGCGTCAGGTGGCGCAGGAACTGGGCAAGCAGGCCGATCTGGAAATCGTCGGCGCCGAAGGCGAAATGGATCGTACCGTACTCGAACGCATGGTGCCGCCACTGGAGCACATGCTGCGCAACGCGGTGGATCACGGTCTGGAAATGCCGGAAGAACGGATCGCCAAAGGCAAGAAAGAGCAGGGTCGCATCACCATCCACCTGGCCCGCGAAGGCGGCGAAGTGGTGCTGCGTCTCACCGACGACGGCAAGGGCATCGCGCTGGATAAAGTAAAACAGCGTGCGATCGAGCGTGGCCTGATGAAAGCCGACGCGCCGCTGTCCGACAAGGAAATTCTCCAGTTCATCTTCAAGCCCGGTTTCTCCACCGCGGAAAAGGTCACCCAGATTTCCGGCCGCGGTGTGGGCATGGACGTGGTGCACAGCGAGATCAAGCAGCTGGGTGGCAACGTGAAACTGCACTCAGCGCCGGGAGCCGGTTCCCAGTTCACCGTGCGGCTGCCGTTCACCGTGTCGGTCAACCGCGCGCTGATGGTGCGGGTGGGTGAGGATCTGTACGCGATTCCGCTCAACAACATCGAAGGTATCGTGCGGGTCAGCCCGTATGAACTGGAAGCCTACTACGCGCCGGATGCGCCCAAGTTTGAATACGCCGGCCAGTCCTACAGCATGCGTTACCTGGGCCGTTACGTGCACAACGTGCCGATGCCGAATCTGGTGGGTCACACCAAACCGCTGCCAGTATTGCTGGTGCGCGGAGGCGAGCACGCAGTGGCGCTGCAGGTGGACTCGCTGGTGGGTTCCCGCGAAATCGTCGTTAAATCCGTCGGCCCGCAGCTGGCCGCAGTGAGCGGTATTTCCGGTGCCACCATTCTCGGTGACGGTAGCGTGGTTATCATTCTGGATCTGGGCGCGGTGATCCGTGCCGAGCAGGCCCAGTTCAGCCGTCAGGAAGCCGCGCTGGCCGCCGCGCAGAAACTGATGCCGGTGGAGAAAGTCAACGAGACTCCGCTGGTGATGGTGGTGGACGACTCGGTAACGGTGCGCAAGGTTACCAGCCGCCTGCTGGAGCGCAACGGCTACGATGTCATCACGGCGAAGGACGGTGTCGACGCCATCACCCAGCTGCAGGAATGCAAGCCGGACGTGATGCTGCTGGATATCGAGATGCCGCGTATGGACGGTTTCGAAGTGGCGACTCTGGTGCGTCACGACGAACGCCTGAAAGACACGCCGATCATCATGATCACCTCGCGCACCGGCGAGAAACACCGCGATCGCGCGCTCACCATCGGCGTCAACCGTTATCTGGGCAAGCCGTATCAGGAAACCGTACTGCTGCAGAATATCGAAGAGCTGATCAGGCAGGACAGATAGTGTGGGGCCAAAGCACAATCCCCGTGTGGGAGTGATTGCCGATTCAACCTTGCAGCGCCATGTGGTCTGCAAAGCCATCGAAGCCGCCGGCTACGGTGTCGCTCACACTTTATCGCCGGAAAAAGTGGATGACGACATCCTCACCGGCAACGGTACCGATGTCTGGCTGGTGGACATCGAGGATGAAGACAAATGGTCGGACTTCATCGTCCACCTGTTCGAAGCTGCCACGGCGCCGATCCTGCTGGGGGAGGGTCACGCTCCCAGCGTCAACAGCCTGCAGTTCCAGCGTTGGGAGCGAAAAATCTTCACCAAGCTGCAAGATATCGTGGGCGCCCCCGCGCCCCAACCGCTGGATGTCGCGGCGCTGGCCAAACCCAAGGTGGAACCGCTGCCACTGCCTGCCGAACTGCAGGGCAAACAGCATGCGGGCGAGCCGGCGTCCAACATCTGGGTGCTCGGCGCATCGCTGGGCGGCCCCAACGCAGTGAAAGAATTTCTCGATGCGCTGCCGGATGGATTGCCGATTGCCTTCGTCATCGCCCAGCATATCGATGCGGGCTTTGAAGATACGCTGACAAAAGTGTGGAGCAAGAACAGCGCCTTCACGTTTGTGAAACCGGAACTGGGCAATCGCCTGTCCCACGGCCAGATCATGATCGCGCCCATCGAGCAGGTGATGTGCGTGAACGGCAACGCCGAGGTCGTGTTGTTCGGTGAACCCTGGGAAGGCCCCTACTCGCCGTCCATCGATCAGGTGATGTCACTGATGGCCGACAACCTGGGCCAGCAGACCGGCGCCATCCTGTTCAGCGGCATGGGCAACGATGGCGCCATCGCGGCGGCGAAGATGAAAGACATGAACATCCCGGTGTGGGCGCAGACCGCCGACACCTGCGCCAACAGCAGCATGCCGGACTCCGCCCGTGCCACCGGCTGCGTCAGTTTCAGCGGATCACCCGTCGAACTGGCCCAGCATCTCACGCGCTACGCGGCGGAAAATTTCGTCGACATTCTCAATCTCTGACAGGGAATTTTTATGGCCAGACTACCCGAACAAATTGCCAGCCTCTTGATTCCCATGGTGGGTCGCCCGGTGTTGTTGCCCAACGTGGCGGTGGCCGAAATCGTGCCCTGGCAGCAACCTGAACCGGTGGAAGGCAAACCGCAGTGGATTCTGGGTGAAGTCGTCTGGCGTGGCGTGAAAATTCCAGTGCTGTCGCTGGAACTGATGAACGATCCCGAACTGGAAGATGCCGCCTACGGCAACCGACTGGCGGTGCTCAACGGCGTGGGGCATTCGAAGCGGGATTTCTATGCGATCTCCGTGCAGGGCATTCCGCGGCTGGTGCGCGTGTTCCCCGACGAACTGGGCAACGAACAGGACGCCACCGAGGAACGCGCCTACGACATGCACGTGCAGGTCAGCGGCGAACGCGCAGTGATTCCCGATCTGGTGGCAGTGGAGCGGGAATTGGATGCGGTGATGTGAACATTTCGAACCGCATTTGATCATAAAAAGTGATTAGGAGCCTCGCAGGGAAGCCAAACTTCCATTTGGCAGTTCGCTTGTCGCGAGCAGAATTTTACTGGCCTATAAAATCCGCGCGCCATCGTTGATTTTTCGAAAAAATCGACGATTCACTTCTCAAATGGAAATTCTATTTTGGTTTTCACATAAAATTCTTAAAGAAAAGATTGACAATCCCCGCGCAAAAAAAATATTTTGACAGCGGCAGTTCATGATCGGCAACGACAGAATTGCGTATTGCTTTTTTTGATTTCAAGTTTTTGCAAACGTAGCCTACAAGATAAGCCAATTTGTGATTGGTTGTTGTGTTGTGCGATCTCGACGATCCACTTTGGTGTGGCTGCTTTCTGATCATCAGAGCGTTGTCTGATGGTGTAATGAGGAATTTTGGTGTCCCAGTCGGGACTGCTTTCGAAGGGATTCGTAAATGAAGAAGTTCATTGTTTTGGTCTTATGTTTTGGGGTAGTTGCTTCATCCAATTCTGCTTTTGCAGCAATTCCGCCGGTTTGTAAGGAAGCCTATAGGCTTGGGGGTGCGATTCCCGGTACTCCTGCGTGCCCCTATCGGGCGGCAGCTGCTCCTGTTGGGCCGGGATCAAACTTTTGCACAGCAAGCTCAGGTTCAATCCAATATATCCCTGAACACTGTGGAAATTTACCTGAAGACAGCTGCGAAGGGTCTTCAAGCCAAATAACAACGATTATTGGCAATCCGATAAATGTCGCTACTGGAAACAAATTGCAGCAGGTGACCGACTATGTCGATCATGGTTGGGGTGACATAAATTACCCTCTGACATTGGTTCGTTACTACAACAGTAACGGTGCAATTGCCCCTGGAATATTTGGCATGGCATGGCGCAGCAATTTTGATCGTGCCGTCAAAATGATTGACAGTGGTTTGGCGATAGTCATCAGGCCTGTGGGTGGTCTAAAGAGCTTTACGCTGCAGAATGGAATATGGATCCCAAATCGCTATGTTACGGACAAACTCGTTGAACTGTTCGATGGATCAGGTAACAGAACAGGATGGCGGTACATTACAGAGGATATGCATACCGAGCAGTACAGCGCTGCCGGATTATTGATGTCCATATCAAATAGGCACGGTCGCAGGCTTGATTTGTCCTATCAAGACGGAAAGCTTCACCGCGTTACTGATCAGTTTGGTCGATATCTGGAATTCACGCATAACTCACAAGGTGTCGTGGAAACCGTTACCGACCCGGCAGGTCAACTGTACTCATACGAATACGACATTCTCCCGTTTACCAGCGACGAAACAAGGTCGCGCCTGAAAGCAGTGGTATACCCCGACAAGACGCCGAACCTACTCAGTGATAATCCCAGATCAGAATATCGCTACGGAGAAGCAAGTTACATTCAGGCACCGGGTACACCGCTTGCATATTTCGCATTTCACTTGACAGGTATCATCGACGAAAACGGCGACCGCTATGCCAGCTTTGGCTACGATCAGGCCGGCCGCGCAAACATGACTGTCCATGGCACGCATAACGAAGACAACACCGCGTCACCCAAGGATAACGCCAATCGCATGGACGTGACGTATAACGTCACCTACGGCCAGTTCTCTACCAGTTGGCAGGCACAATCGTTCAATGCTCAAGGCAAGCAAACCAATTACGCATTCAATACAAACGGATCATTGCGCCGCGCATCTACAGTAACCGGTGTTGCGTCGCCCAACTGTGCTGCAGCCAATTCGTCCTACACGTTTGATGGCAACGGCTTCAGTGACAGGGTCACGGACTGGAACGGCAATGTCACAGATTACACGATCGACGCCAACGGACTTGAACGATCACGCATTGAAGCTTTGGGCAAACCGGAACAGCGCACAGTTGCCACCGATTGGTACACGGATCTGCGCCTGCCGGAAGAAATCCGCGAAGAAGGGCGCACGATCAATTTCACCTACGAAAACGGCCGCATCAAAACCCGGATTGAAACTGATACCACGAGTCATACGGTACCGTACTCCACCAACGGTCGAACCCGGCAATGGATATACACGTACACCTATCACGATACCGCACAGACTCAGGTCGCATCAGTATCCATCAATGGCCCTCGTACCGATGTCAACGACACACAGGTGAATCGTTACAATCAGCAGGGCTGGTTGACTGAATCCACCAACGCATTGAACCAGACCACCCGGATTCTGGAACACAACCTCCGTGGGCAGCCGGTGCGAATTCAAGATCCCAACGGCGTGGTGACCCTACTGGAATATCACCCACGCGGCTGGCTGGAAAGGAGAACGGTGCAAAGCTCCGCCGGCAATGTAGTGACCTCCTACACCTACGATGATGCCGGCCTGCTGAAAACCATGCAGGCCCCCACTGGCGTCACCCTGACCTACACCTACGATACTGCCCATCGACTGAGGGCGGTCACCAACAATGCGGGTGAAAAATTCACTTTGACCCTGGACGAGTTTGGAAATCCCACCGTTCGAGAAGTGCGTGATGCATCCAATGTCATCCAGCAGTTGGTGCGGAAAGATTTCGATGAGCTGGGGCGATTGTGGAAGGTGATTGCGCCCGAAGGTCACGTGAGCGAGTCTTATGCCTATGACAACAACAGCAACCCGGTACAAGTCACCAATGCCAACAGCGTGCCGAAGATTCAGGCGTTCGACGGGCTCAACCGCCTTACCGGCATCGTTGATCGCGAACAGGGCAATATCCAGTATGAATATGATGCGCGCGACAACCTCACCAAGGTGACGGATCAGAATAATCTGGAAACCACGTACACGGTTGATGGCTTTGGCTTCACCATTCAGGAAGCCAGTCCAGATCGTGGCACCATCGTGAAGCGATACGATTTGGCAGGCAACCTGATCGAGGAGCGTTCCGGCCGCAATGTGGTGACCACCTACACCTACGACGCCCTGAACCGTGTGAAAACCTTATCCGTTGCCGGTTTCGTTGCGGACGGCATCACATATTTCTATGACGAAACCTCCACCAGCGGCTTACCCAACAGGGGCATCGGCAAATTGACCCGCATCACCCAGAACTCGGGTGATGCCCAGTCGTTCCTGTATGACGACCGAGGCAACGTAACGCGGGTGATCAACAAGGTTGGCGCTGCGACCCAAACCATCCAGTACGGCTACAGCCTCGGTAGCGCGTTGACATCCATCACCTACCCCAGTGGGCGCATCGTCACTTACACCTTGGACAGCCTGTCCCGCCCGCGCTCGATTGCCACCCAGGAATACGCCTCAGCCACCCCCAGCGTGGTAGTCAGCGATGTGGTGTACAAGCCTTTCGGCCCCATCAGGCAGTTGAAATACGGCAACGATCTGGTGCTGGATAAAACCTATGATCGGCATTACCGTGTCGAAGGCATCAACAGCCACCTTGGGGCTGCCTCGGTGCTCAACCTGTCCTACGGTTATGACACCCGTGGCAATATCGATGCGGTGACCGACCTCCTGCAAGCCAGCCAAACCCAGACACTGGGTTACGACGAGCTGTCGCGACTGACCTCTGCGCAGGGCGGCTACGGTACCTTCGGTTTCAATTATGACCCCGTGGGTAACCGCGAAACGGTCACCTGGAATCAAGGTTCGGCCAACTACACCGAGACCTACGCTACACAATCTAACCAAACAAACCAGTTGGACGCGTTGTTACGCACCGGCACCGGCGCCTTCAGCAAGGACTACACCTACTCGGATTCTGGCAATCAAACCAGTGACGGCACCCGCACTTTCGAGTATGACGGCCGTGACCGGTTGATCGGAGTGCGACAGGGAACCACTGCAATCGCGACCTATGCCCACAACGCCCTGGGCCAGCGCACCCGCAAGACTGTAACTGCCGACGCCAATGCCAGTCGCCTGTTCCACTATGATCTTGCCGGCCGCCTGCTGGCGGAAGCTAAAGCCAACGGCGACCCGATGCGGGATTACATCTACCTGAATGACCTGCCGCTGGCAGTGGTGGACAAAGACGATGGCGCCACACCCCCGGAGCAAACGGATATTGCAGTCACGCTGGCTGGCGACAATGGTCTTTTCACGCCCGACCAGGCCGCTGGCAATGGCACCGTAGCGTTCATTGCCACCGTAACCAACACCAGCCCCTCCACCGCTGCTGCAACCGTGGCGCTGGCATTGACCTACCCGGCGGACGTTGTGCTGGAATCCATCACCCCGTCCACGGGCAGCTGCAACAGTGCGGGCACCAGTTGCACCCTGGGCTCCCTGGCTGCGGGTGCATCCGCCACCGTTCGCGCGGTTGTCCGTCAGGCGCAGCCGGCCGATAAATCCTATACCGCGACGGTAACCACCAGCACGGTGGAGACCAACACCGACAACAACACGGCTACCAGCGTATTCGGTCGTGCCGGTGGTTGCTTTATCGCTACTGCCGCGTTTGGCAGCTACGCCCATCCCCATCTGCACGTGTTG
>JAGUVW010000044.1 GCA_020062665.1 Pseudomonadales bacterium | reverse complement strand
GCCGGCGTCGATTGCGCTGGCTCATGCCGGTGGATTGCCGCTGGCGGGGCTGACGGCCTGGCAGGCGCTGTTCGATGTCGGTGGCTTGCAGGCCGGTGAGCGTGTGCTGGTGCTGGCGGGCGCCGGTGGCGTGGGGCATCTGGCGGTGCAGCTGGCGGACTGGAAGGGTGCGCAGGTGAGTGCCACGGCGTCGGCGGCGAATCATGAATTTCTGCGGCGCCATGGGGTGACGCATGCATTGGATTACCGCGATCCCGCCACCCTTGCGCAGCACGGCCCCTGGGATCTGATTCTGGATCTGATGGGCGGCGCCGTCGGTGAGCAGGCGCTGGATTGGTTGGCAGAAAAAGGCCGCATGGTGACAGTGCCCACCAATACGGCCGCGCAACTGCTGGAAAAAGGCAGTGCGCAGGGCCGCAGGGTGCTGGCCACCAAAGTGATGCCCAACACACCACAGCTGGAACAGTTGGCGGCGCTGGTGGATCAGGGCCGGCTGCGCCTGCACGTGAGCGGTGCTTTCGCCCTGGAAGAAGCGGCCAGTGCCCACGAGAAAATCGAACAGGGACACGTGAAGGGAAAGCTTATTCTGTTGCCGTAGCGACCTGCTCCTTGCGCTTGAACGTATCGCGCGTGATCAACGGCCACAGGATTTCGGCATACCAGGGGCTTTCTTCTTCCGGATTGTACAGGCCAAATCCCTTCACCTTTCGGCGGGGAAAGGCCGCAGTGCCATGCAGGATGTCCCACACGATCAGCATGACGCCATAATTCCTGAAGCCACCTTCGAGGTTGTGATGATAGTGGTGGGTATCTGGCGTGGGGATGATCCGCGCCAGCAACCACATAAAGGGGCGGGTCAGTGCATTGTCATGCAGGTAGTCATCCCAACGAAAACTGGTATGAACCGACATGGACAGGACGACATTCACCGTTGATGCGATCAGCACAATCTCGGGCAAGCCGGCCCAGGTTACCGCTGCGCCGATCCAGAAGGACGGAAACAGGCAATAGAAAAAAAACGGGACTCGGAACGTGACCGTGACATCCATTGTCTTGGGAGCGTGATGCACGCGATGCAGATTCCACAGCCAGGGCAGAGTGTGTCCCAGGCGGTGCAACCAATAGTGCAAGTAGTCCTGCACCAGCACGTAGCCCACGAAAATCCACATCACGCTGACGTCATGAATCCACGCGATGCCGAGGGGAAATTGCCAGGCCAGCAGGCTGCCCACGATCACCGCCAGCAGCGCGCGGCTCGACAGCATGGAGGCCGCACCCAGCACCACCACACCCAGATTCTGCATGCTGAAGAAGGCGCCGCCTGCATAAGCGCCCTTGGTGTAAATCCCCCGCCAGCACTCAACGGCCAGCCAAAGCAACAATACGCTGATAAAAATGCTGTGAGCCAGCAGCTCCGACATCTGAACACTCCCTGTTTGCTTGCATCCTGAAAAATAAATCCCTGAACCTTGCCAAACTCACACCTGGCGTGTCTTCCAACCGCCGCGCGAAAACAGCCACAGGGTAAACAAACCCACGGTGGTTTCCGAGATGAACACACCCCAGAACACGCCGGACTGTTGCCACTCCAGCTCCACCGCCAACAGGTAGCACAGGGGAATCTGAATCAGCCAGAAGAACACCAGGTTGATTTTGGTCGGCGTCATGGTGTCGCCAGCCCCGTTGAAGGCCTGCACCGACACCATCCACCAGCCGTACACGAAGTAGGAATAGGACAGAATCCGCAACCATTCGCCGCCCACGGCAATCACTGCCGGATCGTCGGTGAAAATGCCGATCAGCGCGTCGTGCCAGAAGAAATACGCCACCGACACACCGATCATGAACACCATGTTGTAGAGGCCGATTTTCCACACGCTGGATTCAGCCCGCTCCGGCTGGCCTGCCCCCAGGTTCTGCCCCACCAGTGTGGCCGCTGCGTTGGAAAGTCCCCAGGCCGGCATCAGGGTGAACATCATGATGCGCAGGGCGATGGTGGCGCCGGCCACGGCTTCGTTGCTGACGCTGGCCAGAATCCGCATCAGGAAAATCCACGCGGTCATGCCCACCAGCATCTGGCCGATGCCGCCCAGCGACGTGTGCAGGATATTCAGGGCGATGCCGATATTCAGTCGCAGTTGCGCAGCCACCACGCGAATATGCTTGCCGCCCCGGAACAGCAGCCACAGTTGCAGTGCCACGCCAGCGCCACGGCCGATGTTGGTGGCGATGGCGGCGCCTTCGATACCCATGGCGGGAATCGGTCCCCAGCCGAAAATCAGCAGCGGATCGAGCACGATGTTGAGACAGTTGGCGAATATCAGCACCCGCATCGCAATCGCAGCATCGCCAGCGCCACGGAACACCGCGTTGATCACAAACAGCAGCATGATCACCGCATTGCCGCCCAGCATCCATTGGGTGTAGCGGTAACCGTGCTGGATGCTCCAGTCATCGGCACCCATCAGCGCCAGCAGTTCCTGCGCGTAGAAAATGCCGGCAAGCGAAAACGGCAGCGACAGCAGCACGCCGATGGCAATGGCCTGCACGGCGGTGAGGCCGGCCTCGGCCTTGTGCCCTTCGCCCACCCGCCGCGCCACGATGGCGGTGACCGCCGCCGCCAGCCCCATGGCGATGGAATACAGCAGAAACAGATAAGTCTCGGTGAGCCCGACCGTGGCCACCGCAGAAGCCCCCAGCTTGCCGACGAAATAGATGTCCACCACCGCAAAGGTGGACTCCATCACCAGTTCCAGCATCATGGGAATCGCCAGCAGGAAGATGGCCTTGCCCAGGGGAATGCGGGTGTAGTCGGCGTCGGTGCCGCGAATGGCGTCCTTCAGTGCCTGCCAGAACGAGCTGGCAGGCACAGGCGTGGCGGATTGGGTGTCGCTCATGTTGTAGCCGTTTGGCCCCCGTTTATAATGGCCCCCTTCATTTGCTCAGGGGGCAGCATGCCGGTTTCAGCTTTCATTGCACATCAGATCGATCGACCCAATGGGGCCGAGCCCGCGTCCGTCAGTTTTCGTGACGACCTGATGACCATCGACGATCACGCCAGCCAGCTGCTGAACGAACTCAAGCAGGTGTTCGCTACCCGCACGTCAAAACGCTATGGCCGTTTCGACCCGGAGCGCGGTGACAATCCCTTCCCCGGCCTGCTGCGGGATCTGCATAAGCAACAGCTGCCGTTCAACAGTTTCAGCCGCAAGCTTGCCGAGCATTTTGTTGCATTGCTCGATGGTGTCGACGTGCCGTTCGCCGGCCATCTGCTGGTGTGGCAGGAGGACGCCGCCGATGCCCAGTGGTTGTATCTGGTGCATCTGCAGCACCAGACCGGGCTGGTGATCAATAACCGTCTGGAAATTTCCGAAACCGCTTATGCCGATCTTGCCCACGCGGGATTCAGCGCGCGGCTCAATCTCACCCAGTGGGCCGACAATCTGTCGGACAAGTATCTTACCGTATCCCGCAATCGGGGCGACCGCTTTTTGCAGGACATTTTTCTGCAATGGTTGGGTTTTACCGATACCGTGAATGTGACAGCGGACACCAGCGAATTCCTCAATATCGTTGAGGCTTATGCCGAGCAGCTGCCGGAAGAAAAGAGCAAAGAATACAAAAGCCGGGTGGTGGATTTCTGTATGGAGCAGGAAAAATCCGGCGAGCCGGTGGTGTACAAGGAGCTGTCCTATTACCTGGATGAAGCGGAGCCGGCGCGGTTTGAAAGTTTCGTGCGCGAGCATCAGGAAACGCCCCGCGATGAATTGATTCCCGACAAGAACCAGCTGCGCAAATACGTGCGCTTTTCCGGCCGCAGCAAGGATTTGAGCATCCAGTTCGCAGCGGAGCTGCTGGGGGCGCAGGTGGAATTCGATGCGGCGAATGAAACCCTTCTGATTCGGGGATTGCCCAAACCGCTGCTGCAGCAGTTGAAGCGGCACCGCAAGGATTGAGGGCTACTCGTAGCGCCAGCGTTTGTGCGGTTCGAAGCCGGGGCGGAATTCCAGCGCCTGTAATTCAATCCACAGCGGCAGAATGTAACGCACGTAGAACGAATGATTGTTCACCATGGTGGCGTCCATGTCCTGCATGTCCATGATTTCCACCCGCGCGTCTTTCTGCTGCCAGGCTTTGGCCTTGTCGTAAGCCGCATCCACTGCCGCGCGGTTCTCCAGAATCAGGCCGATATGGTCGAAGCTGGTGGACTGCAGCGCGTTGGCTTCCTCGGTGAGAAATAGAAACTGGCTGGATTCGGCATCGAACCGCAGCAGGTATTTCGGGCAGTCCAGTTTCACCATCGGCACTTCGATGCCTTCCCAGCCAAAAATGTCCCGATAGAAAGCGTTGAGATTGGCTTTCTCCCGCGTCAGGGTGCCCGGTGGCAGCGTCAGCTCCAGATGATTGATGCGCATGTGGCTCATGAATTTCCCCTCGTTTCGATAACGCATCAGATCATGCGGGTGCGCGGGATCACATCGTCCTTTGGGACGATTGCCGGCTCCCCCGGAAAATCCGCCGGATCAAACGCGGAAGTTGCGCACCGCCTGATTCAGCGTGTGGGTGATCTGGCCCATGTGATCGCTGGATTCCAGCGTGGATTGGGCCAGCTGGGTGGTGGCATCGGCAAAGCGGTTGATCTGCTCCAGATTGCGATTGATGTCTTCGGTGACCTCGCTCTGCTCTTCTGCGGCGGCTGCAATCTGGATTGCCATGCGGGTGATGTTGGATACGGCGTCTTTGATTTCATCCAGCGACTTGCCGGCGCCTTCGGTGGTTTTCACGGTCTGGCGCGCGGATTCACAACTGGTGTGCATGGCGCTCACCGCTTCCTTCACACCCTGTTGCAGTCGCTGCAGCATGTTTTGAATGTCCTGGGTGGATTCCTGGGTGCGGCTGGCCAGCGTGCGTACTTCGTCGGCCACCACGGCAAAGCCACGGCCCTGTTCACCGGCGCGCGCGGCCTCGATGGCGGCGTTCAGGGCCAGCAGATTGGTTTGTTCGGCGATGCCGCGAATCACGTCGATTACCGATGTCACCTTGTTGGCTTCTTCTTCGACGTGGGTGATCACAGTGGCGGCTGTCTGCACTTTGGCGGACAGATGTTGAATCTGTTCGATGGTCTCGTGCACGATGCGCTGGCCTTCTTCCGAACGGGCACTGGCTTTTTTCGCTTCGTCTGCCGCTTCGGTGGTGTTGCGTGCGACTTCGGCAATCGCAGCGGACATCTGGGTAACGGCCGTAGCCACCAGGGTCAGTGCTTCGCCCTGATGATCGATGGAATCCTTGCTGCTGCGGGCGTTGCCTTGCAGTTTGCCGGTGTTGTCGGCCACCTCGCCGGCGGTGGATTGAATCTGCTGCACCAGTGACTGCAGCTTCTGCATGAAGCGGTTGAAATGGGTGACCAGTTCACCCAGTTCGTCGCGCTGATCCAGCGTGATGCGCGCGGTGAGATCACCATTGCCTTCGGAAATATCCATGATGCGTTCGCGGATGGAGCGGATCGGTTTCGCCAGCATCGGCGGCACAATCATCACGAACAGGCCGCCCACGATCAGGCCCGCCACCAGGATCAGCATCAGGTTGCGTTTGGCGGCGCCGGCTTCGGCGTCGATGGTGGCGGTGAAGGCATTGGCGTCGTTCTCGCGCAGCTCGGTGAGCTGATCCAGCACGCCGCGCATGGCCTGGAATGTGGTTTCGGATTCGTCGATGGTGCGGCTGAGAGTGGCGCTGACGTCCTGGCCCGCCAGCTTCGCCCGTATCTGCGAGCCGGCCAGATCCACCCAGCGCCGGTAGTGGGTTTCGAATTCGCTCTGGTAGCGGGCCCAGCGCGCATCGGTGGACAGTGCAAAGAATTTCTGCGTCCGCTCTTTGGCCTGCTGGATGTTTTCGTTGAACTGGTTTTCGTAGTTTTTCAGATTGGGATCGCCGGCGGGCAGGAACAGGATGCTGCGCTCGGCAATCTGGGCCTGATACAGATCCCGATCCGCCTGCAGCAGATAATTGAACTGGGGCAGGAACTCGTGGGACAGGCGATCGGATGCCGCGGTCAGATCCCGCGATACGACGATGCTGAGAATGGAAGACGCGAGGAACATCAGGGCCAGTACCACGATCGGCAAACCGATTTTGACGCGGAAGGGCCAATGGCGAAACGCTGACATAGAACAACCTTACCTGTTAAAAAAATCCATGGGTGTTCTAAGGTTTAGTCCAGAATTGTCCACTTTGCTTAGTCCAGCGACAGCGCGGCTGAGACTGGGCGATAGGTGATGCCTAAATGGAGTCGGTTCTTGGGTTGCAGGCGAACAATAATCTACGCATTTCGTAACATGACAGGCGGCAGCGGGGCTGGTTAGACTGGCGCCGATTCCAGCGGTCTGCGGGGTGGGTGTCTGCTGCCGGCAAGCGGCGCTGGATGAACGGGGGACGGCGCGACCAGCCATTGGCGCAGCTGTCACAGGGAATCGGTATGATCAGAATGATCCAGGTAAATCAGGATGGGGATTGCAGTATGAAACAGTGGATGCGTGCGGCGCTGGCCGGCGTGGTTTTCATGGGTGTCGGCATCGTTCAGGCGACGCCGGATGTGCGGGTGGAAGGTCTGTTCAAGGGTGCCGCTGTGCTGGCGATCGATGGCCAGCAGGTGATGCTGCGGGAAGGCAAGACCGGTCCCGGCGGGGTCAGGCTGGTATCAGCCACGTCGCGCAGTGCGGTGATCGAAGTGGATGGCAAGCGTCACGAGCTGACGCTGCACGCTGGCATTGGCGGGCAGTTCAAGGAAGCCGAGCTCAAGCAGGTGGTGATCCGCAAGAACAACAACGATCAGTATCTGGTGAACGGCAGCATCAACGGTCAGAGCGTGCAGTTTCTGGTGGATACGGGTGCCACCACGGTGGCAATGAATGAAATGGATGCCCGGCGCCTGGGCCTGCAATATCGTATCGACGGCAAGGAGTCGCAGGTGGTCACGGCCGGCGGCGTCAACAAAAGCTGGGTGGTGCAGCTGGATAGCGTCAAGGTCGGCGAGATTCAGGTGGCGAACGTCGAGGCTGTGGTGGTGCAGGGTGGCTTTCCCACCCAGGTGCTGCTGGGCATGACCTATCTCAATCACGTCAAATTGCAGGAGCAGAACAGCGTCCTGATGCTGGAGAAGAAATATTGATCCGGCCATTGGCGCATTCAAACCGGCATGTCGGCGGACATGCCCCTGATGCTGCCGGGGGAAATTTGCTTTAATAGCGCATTCTTATCCGCCGATCAGGGAAATGCGCGCCATGTCTTGTCCCACCATTCTTGTTGCCAATCGCGGTGAAATCGCCATTCGCATTCTGCATGCGGTGGCGGAACTGGGTTGGCGTTCCGTCGCGATCTATGCCGAAGACGATCACAACGCGCTGCATGTGAGCAAGGCGGATGTGGCGGTTGCCCTGCAGGGGAGCGGCCCGGCGGCGTATCTCGATGGCGCGCAGATCGTGCGTATTGCCTGCGCGCACCAGTGCGCCGCGATTCATCCTGGTTATGGCTTTCTGAGTGAAAATGCTGGCTTTGCTGCGCAGGTGGCGGCGGCGGGACTGATCTTTGTGGGGCCGTCGGCCGATGTGCTGGGATTGTTTGGCGACAAGGCCCGTGCCCGCGCGCTTGCGCAGCAATGTGAAGTACCGGTGTTGAAGGGGCTGGATCACGCGGTGACGCTGGCAGAAGCGCAGGCGTTTTTCGATGCCTTGCCCAACGGCAATGCCATGGTGATCAAGGCGGTGGCCGGTGGTGGCGGGCGTGGCATGCGCATCGTCGCGCAGGCGGCGGACATCGCGGCGGCGTTCGCCCGTTGCCAGTCCGAAGCGCAGGCCGCGTTCGGTGACGGAGCGCTTTATGTCGAGCAATGCGCGCCCACGGCCCGCCATATCGAAGTGCAGATCATCGCCGATGGTGAGTCTGTGCTGCATGCCCACGAACGGGAATGTACCCTGCAGCGCCGTCACCAGAAACTGATCGAGATCGCGCCCAGCCCATCGCTGTCGCCGCAGACTCGCGAAGCCATCACTGCAGCGGCTGTGCGCATGGCGCGTGCGGTGCATTATCGCGGTTTGGGTACGTTTGAATTTCTGGTGTTCGAGCAGAATGGCCGCGAGCAGTTCGTTTTTATCGAAGCCAATCCGCGCCTGCAGGTGGAGCACACGGTGACAGAAGCGATCACCGGGCTGGATCTGGTGCAGCTGCAATTGCAGGTGGCGCTGGGCGCGTCGTTGCAACAGCTGAACCTGCAGCAGCAGGACATTCCCGCGCCGCGCGGTTTTGCCATTCAATCCCGCATCAATATGGAAACCCTGCTGGCCGATGGCACCCTCAAGCCCGGTGGCGGTGTCATTCGCGCGTTCGATCCGCCCGGCGGCCCTGGTGTGCGGGTGGATACCTGCGGCTACACCGGCTATCACACCAATCCCCGTTACGATTCCCTGCTGGCGAAAGTCATCGTGCACAGTCGCGCAGCGGATTTTTCTGTGGCGTTGCACAAATCATTGCGCGCACTGCAGGAGTGCCGCATCGACGGCGTGCCCACCAATCTCGATCTGCTGCAGAATCTGCTGGCCCATCCCGCGCTGGTGCAACGGCAAGTGCACACCCGGTTTGTGGACGAACAGCTGGCAGAATTGCTGGCGCCGGCATCGCGGCATTTGTTTCCTGTGGTGGACAACGCGCAGGAAAAATCGCCAACGTCGCAGACTGACATCGACAACGCGCTGCACGCGCCCATGCAGGGCACCGTGGTGAGCATCGACGTGATGCCGGGTGATCGCGTGCGCAAGGGGCAAACCTTGCTGATCATGGATGCGATGAAAATGGAGCACGTGATCGCGGCACCGCAGTCCGGCGTGGTACAAAATATTCTGGTGCAGAAAGGCGAAGCGGTGTTCGAGCAGCAGGCGCTGCTGCAATGGCTGCCGGACGACGATCAGGGGGAAGAACAATCCGCCGCGCTTCACATCGATCCCGATCATCTCCGCGCCGACCTGCAGGAAGTGATCCAGCGTCACGCCTATGGCCTCGATGAAAACCGGCCCGCAGCGGTGGCCAAGCGGCGCGCCACCGGCCAGCGCACTGCGCGGGAAAATATCGCGGATCTGTGTGACGACGACAGTTTTGTCGAATACGGCGCGCTGGTGATCGCGGCCCAGCGTCGCCGCCGTTCACTGCAGGATCTGATGGAAAACACGCCCGGCGATGGCATGGTGGCCGGTATCGGCCGCGTCAACGGTGAATGGTTTGGCGAACGCAGCCAGTGCGTGGCCATGACCTACGATTACACCGTGCTGGCGGGCACTCAAGGCATGCAGAATCATCACAAGAAGGATCGCCTGTTTGCACTGGCGGAACAGTGGCGCATTCCACTGGTGCTGTTCAGCGAGGGCGGTGGCGGTCGTCCTGGTGATACGGATGGGCTCGGTTCTTCTGCCAGTCTCGACTGTCTGGCGTTTTATTATTTCGCGAAACTGTCCGGCTTGGTGCCACTGGTGGGGATTGCGTCCGGACGCAATTTTGCCGGCAACGCCGCGCTGCTGGGTTGTTGTGATGTGGTGATCGCCACCCGCAATGCCAACATCGGCATGGGCGGCCCGGCGATGATCGAAGGTGGCGGCCTGGGTGTGTACGCGCCGGAAGCCGTGGGGCCCACGAGTGTGCAGAACCACAATGGCGTGATCGACGTGCTGGTGGAAGACGAAGCGCAGGCGGTGCGCGTGGCCAAGCAATATCTGGGTTACTTTCAGGGCAATCTGCCGACGTGGGAAGTGCCGGATCAGCGTCTGCTTCGCCACCTGATTCCGGAAAACCGCCTGCGCGTGTACGACGTGCGCAAGGTGATCGAGGGGTTGGCGGATTGCGCTTCCGTGCTGGAACTGCGTGCCGGCTTTGCACCGGGCATGATCACCGCGCTGGCGCGTTTCGAGGGCCGCCCGGTGGGCATCATCGCCAATAATCCGCAGCATCTGGCCGGGGCGGTGGATGCGCCGGGTGCCGACAAGGCTGCCCGCTTCATGCAGCTGTGCGATGCGTTTGATATTCCGCTGCTGTTTCTGTGCGATACGCCGGGCATCATGGTGGGGCCGGAGGTGGAAAAAACCGCGCTGGTGCGTCACGCCGCGCGCATGTTTGTCACCGCCGCCAGTCTGACGGTGCCGTTCTTCACCATTGTATTGCGCAAGGCGTACGGCCTCGGTGCCATGACCATGGCGGGCGGCACGCTGAAAGCCCCGCTGTTCACTGTGTCCTGGCCCACCGGCGAGTTCGGTGCGATGGGGCTCGAAGGTGCGGTGAAACTGGGTTTCAGAAAAGAGTTGGATGCCATCAGCGATCCGCAGCAGAAAGAAGCCGTGTTCCAGAAAATGGTGGGCGACATGTACGAGCGCGGCAAGGCGGTGAATACGGCGACATTCTTCGAGTTCGACGACGTGATCGATCCGGCGCACTCGCGGCAGTGGATCATGACCGCGCTGCGCACCGCGCCGGCGCCGCAACCCCGCAGCGGCAAGAAGCGCCCCTGCATCGATACCTGGTGAAGCGTTTTACAGCAACGGCTGCAGGTGGCGCAGGAAATTCTGGATGCGCAGCGTGTTGGACGGGCCCAGACGCCACAGGGCTTTTTCCAGCGCGCTGGCCTTTTCCAGCTGGTCATCGGCGTAGGTGTATTTCAGCACGCCGGCCTTGAGCTCGATCTCGCCGGTCAGCGGCTGCACCGCCAGCACCCGCGCGATGGCGGTGTGCAAGCGTTCGTCGAACTGCTTGCCGTTGCCCAGTTCCTCCTGCGCCTGTTCCAGCAGCGGGCGCCAGGCTTCGTAATGGCGGGCCACCCGTGACGGCGGCATCTCGGTGAGCGCCTTCACCAGCGCGCTGGCGCGGCGGTAGTTGTTGCGTTCCAGCAGCAGGATTTCGCCTTGGGTGCGCACCTGAAACGGCGACAGCGCCACTTCCAGCGGACGATCCTTCACCGGAAATTTGCCTTCGGCCAGCAGATTGATGGTGGCCACCCATTTGCGGATCTGATCATCGGGCAGCAGCCATTGCACTATATCGGGGCTGAGCTGGGTGACGGCGGCGAGCACCGTGGCGTCGCTGGCGGTGAGGTGGAGGGGCGGCGGCACCACATCGTCGCGCACGGGCTGATCGGCTGTGCTGTCCGGGGTGGCGGTGAAAGCAGGTGATGGTTCGGCGCCGGACTCTGCCAACGTGGGTGGTGTGCTGGCGGAATCTGCCGTTGCCGGCGCGGCGGGCGCGGGTGCAGACAGTTCAGTTGCAGTGTCCTGTGCATCGTGGGGCAGGAACAGCCAGACGGCGGCAGCGCCCACCAGCACGATCAGCACAAGAAGGGCGAGGGGCTTGGGCATCGTGGTTTCCCGTGGGACAGCGGAGGGGAATTTCATGATAACGAATCGCTGTCGCCGAGGGCAAACCTGGCGCACAAATCGCGGTGCCCTGCTCCAAATTGCCGTGCAGGCTGTGGTAGGCTCCCTGGCTGCATCAAGGAAAGGCTGGAGGAAGTCGATCATGACAACGGCGATGTTGCGCACGGTTTTATGGGGAGTAACGCTGATGGGGACACTGTTGGGACAAACGGGGTTGGCGGCGGAGCTGGACTGGAAACTGAAAAAATCCCGCGATGGCATCAGCGCCTGGACCGCCAGGCTGGACAACAACGACCATCTGGCATTCAGGGGCGAAACCCTGCTGCGCGGCAAGACGCTGGATCAGGTGATCACCGTTATGCGCGACGTGTCGGGCATGGCGCAGTGGCTGCACACCTGTTACGACCCGGTGATCCTGCAGGAAGAAGAAGACATGTCCCGCATCGTGCACATGAAAAACCATACGCCCACGGTCTTTGTGGCGGAGCGGGATCTGGTGTTACGGCAGCAGCTGGAGCGCACGTCGCCCACCACCGCCCGGCTGACGCTCACGGGCCTGCCGGACTATCTGCCGCCGCAGAAGAGTTTTGTGCGGATTCCGTTCTTCGACGGCAAATGGGAATTTGAACAGACGGTGGACGGCGTGCGCGCAGTGTATTCCGGCGTGATCGATCCCGGTGGCGGCTTGCCGGCCAGCATCACCAATATGATGGTGGTGGATACGCCGTTCGAAACCCTGAAAAATCTTTCCCGCTTCCTGGCGCGGTAATCGCCGCGTCATTCCACCTGCAGGCTGCCGCCGCCACATTCCAGTGCCGACGAATCCAGCGCGCAACGCACCTTGCGCAGCAGGGTCAGGGCGCTGGCGTCGTACACCGCGTCGTTGCGCAGCTGCACGCGGATCTGCTGGTACAGGCCATTCCAGGCCGAGCGCTGCGGATCGTCCAGCGCAATCCAGGTCGTTGCCGGCCATTGCAGTTCCTGTTGTTGCAAAGACTGCAGCCTGTGCTCAAAGGTTTGTTCGGCGTGCCGGCGCGCCTGCTGGCCGAAGTCTGCGGGCAGCGCGCTGTGGCGGGCGATGAGCTGCCAGGTGCGCTGGCGCAGCGGCAGTGTCAGTAGCTGGCCGCTGCGGGCCGGATCGCTGGTGGCTGTCACAGCGCTGACATCCACCCCGTGCTGCAGTGCGGTGGGCGGCGTGGCGCCATTGATTGCCACCATGCCGGTGAGTGCTGCCAGGGCTGTGAGTGCCTCGGGCGATGTGGCCACCGCCAGCGTGCGGTTTGCCAGCAGGGCCGGGTCTGCCAGGGTGGGCTCGCTTACCTGCAGATACTCGGCGCCGGCAGGCCAGATCGACACCACCTCGAACTCGCCGCTGCGCAGCAGGGGTGCAGCTTTTTCCAGCGCCAGCGCCCGCAGGGCGGTTTGCAGATGCTCGTAGTCCGGCGCCGCACCCACCGCTTCCAGCGTGGCACTGAAACGGTTGAACTCGCCTGCCTGCGCGCCCGGCAGATTCACCAGATCACACACACCCTGGCGGAAGTCGTCCGCCGCCTGGGCGCTGTCCTGGTAGTGCAGCGGCTGAATGTCCACATGCCACGCCAGCGCGGCCTGGCGGAAATCGGTCAGCGCCTGCTGCAGGGTGTCATCTTTCCCCGGCGAGGTGACGTTGCACAGGCTGACGTTGCGGGTGGCATGGATCTGGGGAATGGCGGTGTTGATGCCGCCCGCGGCGAAGGCGGGGCCGGCGCAGGCCAGCAGGCAGGAAAGGCAGGACAGCGTCCAGCACAGGGTGCGGATTCGGCGCATGGGCCATGGCTCTTTTTATTATTGTGGTAAACAGAGTCGCACGATCGTGTCGATCGTTTGGGTCGGCGATCTGAATAACATGAATCCGGGGGATTTCCAACCGTAGGTGAGAAGGGGATTGCGCCAGGTCAGGGCCTGGCGGTATCGGGTCGCTCCTTCAGCCGCGCGCGAATGGCATTCAAAATACCATCAGCATCGAGGCCACAGGCTTGCTGCATCTCGTTGGGTTTGGCGTGGTCGATGTAGGCATCGGGAATGCCCAGGTTGAGGATCGGCTGCACCACATTGCGTTGCGCCAGCAGTTCATTCACCGCTGAACCGGCGCCGCCCATGATGGCGTTTTCTTCCACCGTCACCAGCAGCTCGTGATTGGCCGCCAGTTCCAGAATCAGCGCTGCGTCGATCGGTTTCACAAAACGCATGTCGGCGACCGTGGCGCCCAGTTGTTTGCCCGCGTCGCGACAGGCTGCCAGCACGGTGCCGAACGCCAGAATCGCCACACTCTTGCCGGCGTGCACGATGCGGCCTTTGCCCAGGGGCAGGGCGGTCATCGCCTGTTCGATCGGCGTGCCGGGGCCAGTTCCCCGTGGATAGCGGATCGCCGCCGGGCCGCGATACTGATAACCGGTGTAGAGCATCTGCCGGCATTCGTTTTCGTCCGACGGCGTCATCACCACCAGGTTGGGAATGCAGCGCAGATAGGAAATATCGTAAGCCCCGGCGTGAGTGGGGCCGTCTTCGCCGACGAGGCCGGCGCGGTCGATGCCGAAGGTGACATCCAGATTCTGCAGCGCCACATCGTGAATCAGCTGGTCGTACGCCCGCTGCAGAAAGGTGGAGTAGATCGCCACCACCGGTTTCTGGCCCTCGCAGGCAAGGCCCGCTGCCAGCGTCACCGCATGCTGTTCGGCGATGGCCACATCGTGATACTGCTCGGGAAAGCGACGGGAAAATTCCACCATGCCGGAACCTTCGCGCATGGCCGGGGTAATGCCCACCAACCGATGATCCGCTTCCGCCATATCACACAGCCACTGGCCGAAGATGTCGCTGTACTTGGGTGCTTGAGAAGGCTTGCTCTTGGCCACCGCCACCGGCGGCTTGGGCTCGATCTTCGACAGGGCGTGATAGCCGATGGGATCTTTCTCGGCCGGGCGATAGCCGCGGCCTTTCTGGGTGATCACATGCAGCAGGTGCGGGCCGGGAATGTCCCGCAGCTTGCCCAGGTAGGTCACCAGCTTGTCCAGGTTGTGGCCGTCGATGGGGCCGATGTAGTTCAGGCCGAGTTCTTCAAACAGCGTGCCCGGCGACACCATGCCCTTCATATGCTCTTCGGTGCGACGCACGAATTCCATCGCGGTGGGCATATTCTCCAGCACCTTCTTGCCGCCTTCGCGCAGGGCGTTGTAGGTGCGGCTGGCCCACACGCGGGACAGATAATTCGACAGGCCGCCCACGTTCTCGGAAATCGACATCTCGTTGTCGTTGAGCACGATGATCATGTCGGCCTTGCAGTGGCTGGCGTGGTTCATGGCTTCGAAGGCCATGCCGGCGGTCATGGCGCCATCGCCGATGATGGCCACGGATTTGTTCGCCAAACCCTGCATGCGGAACGCCAGCGCCATGCCCAGCGCCGCGCTGATGGACGTGCTGGAATGACCCACGCCGAAGGTGTCGTACTCGCTTTCGCAACGTTTGGGGAAACCGGCGATGCCATCCTTCTGGCGCAGGCTCAGCATCTGATCGCGGCGGCCGGTGAGAATCTTGTGGGGATAGGTCTGGTGGCCCACGTCCCACACCAGACGATCAGCCGGTGTGTTGAAGACGTAGTGCAGGGCGATGGTGAGTTCCACCACGCCCAGTCCCGCGCCGAAATGGCCACCGGTTTTGCCCACCGCGTACATCATGAAGGCACGCAGTTCTTCCGCCAGTTGTGGCAGCCGCTCCTGATCCAGGGCCCGCAGCTGGTCCGGGCTGTCGATCAGGTCGAGCAGCGGCGTGAAGGGGCGGGTGAGTGGGATCTCGGTAAACATTCGGTGACCTTGTGAATACGGCGGCGGGCCGGGGAATCCAAATCGGCAACAAGCCGGTCATTATAAGTGGAGTGAGCCGGTATCACACCTTTTGCTGGTAAAGGGCGCCAAATAAAGTTCCCCTGCGCGGGCCTCAGTGGCGGCGTGACACGATGTAGCGGGCCAGGGCGCGCAAAGGCTCGGCGCGTCCGTCCAGCAACTGCAGGGCGGCCAGGGCCTGGTCGCACAGCGAGTGGGCGAGGGACTGGGCTGCTTCAAGCCCCAGAATCGCCGGGTAGGTGGCTTTGGCCAGGGCCTGGTCAGACCCCTGGGTTTTGCCCAGGGTGGCGGTGTCGCCGACCACGTCCAGAATATCGTCCTGCACCTGAAAGGCCAGGCCGATGGCGTGGGCGTAGCGATCCAGCGCCTCCAGTTCGGCGGGGGTCACCGCGTCCACCGTCAGGGCGCCCATGCGCACGGCTGCGCGGATCAGGCAGCCGGTCTTGTGGATGTGAATGGTTTCCAGCTGTTCCAGGGTCAGGGTCTGACCTTCTGCTGCCAGATCCAGGGCCTGACCGCCCGCCATGCCCTGGGTGCCACTGGCGTTGGCCAGCACGCGGATCAGTTCCAGCCGCACCGCGGTGTTCAGTGGTGCGGGCGAGGTTGCCAGCACCTCGAATGCCAGACACTGCAGGGAATCCCCCGCCAGAATTGCCGTGGCTTCGTCGAAGGCGATATGGCAGGTGGGCTTGCCCCGGCGCAGCTTGTCGTCGTCCATGGCGGGCAGGTCGTCGTGCACCAGGGAATAGGAGTGCACCATTTCCAGCGCGGCGGCGATGTCGTCCACCCGTTCCGCATCACCACCCAGGGCTTGCGCGGCGGCATAGGCCAGCACCGGCCGTACCCGTTTGCCGCCGTTGAAGGTGGCATAGCGCATGGCATCCACCAGACGGGGAGCCAGGCCGTTCTGCTGGCTCAGCCATACATCCATGCGTTCGTTGACGCGGGTCTGGCAGCTGCGCTGGTAGGCATCCAGGTCGAAGGAATCAGTCGGCGCCATGGGGTTATTCGGAATCGTCGGTGTCGTCGTGGAAGGGTTGCAACTGGTCGCTGCCGTTCTGGGACATCAGGATCTGCACTTTCTGTTCGGCTTCCCGCAGCGCCTGCTGGCACTCCTTGGTGAGGCGAATGCCCTGTTCGAAGGCTTCCAGGGATTTTTCCAGGCTCAACTCGCCACTTTCCATGCGCTCCACCAGCGCTTCGAGGGTCTGCAGGGACTGTTCAAAGTCGGGGGCGGATTTCTTTTTGGCCATGGCGGTTCCGGGGCGAGGTTCCTGGGCGGATTGTTGCTGATGCGAAAGGCCGCAAGTGTCGATGATTGCAGCAAGCGGGTCAATTGCCTGCCTGATTTTCCCGGAATCCTGTCTAGACTCAAAGAGGACAATGCTACTGACTAATTTCCCGGTTAATTTTTGATCTTGCTGGAGTCTGGGTGTGGATTTAGCAACCCTTGTAGGAGCCATAGGCGCCCTCGTGGTGATGATCATCGCCATGTTTCTGGGCGGCGACATCACCATCTTCGTGGACATTCCCTCCATCGTGATCGTGTTCGGCGGAACCTTGTTTGCCGTCATGATGAAGTACAACCTGAGTCAGTTCCTGGGTGCCGTGAAAATCGCGGGCAAGGCCTTCAAGACCAAGGTGGTGTCGCCGGAGGAACTGATCGTTGAAGTGGTGGAACTGGCGGATCTGGCGCGCAAGGGCGGCTTGCTGTCCCTGGAAGGCAAGGAAGTCAGCAACGAGTTTCTGCAGAAAGGCATCCAGCTGCTGGTGGATGGCCACGATCCGGAAGTGGTGAAGGCCATGCTGACCAAGGATGTGAAGGAGACCCAGAGTCGCCATACCCTGGGCGCCAAGATCTGGGCGCACATCGGTGACGCCGGCCCGGCCATGGGCATGATCGGTACCCTGATCGGCCTGGTGCAGATGCTGTCGGCCATGGACGATCCCAAGGCGATCGGCCCGGCGATGGCGGTGGCGCTGCTGACCACCATGTACGGCGCCATGCTCGCCAACATGTTCGCACTGCCGGTAGCCGACAAGCTGGCGCTGCGTTCCGACGAGGAAGCGCGCATCCAGTCCATGATCATCGACGCACTGCTGTCGATTCAGGCTGGCCAGAATCCCCGCGTCATCCAGGGCCTGCTGAAAACCTATCTGCCGGCAGCCAGACGCAAGGGCGAAGGCGAAGAGTGAGGTTGCAATACCGCCGTGAGTGACGATTGCGAATGCCCACCACCGCCGCGAGGGTTGCCAGCGTACCTGGCCACCTTCGCGGATCTGATGTCGTTGCTGATGTGCTTCTTCGTGCTGCTGCTGGCGTTTTCCGAAATGGACGTGCAGAAGTACAAGCAGGTGGCCGGCTCCATGCGCGATGCGTTCGGCGTGCAGCAGGAAGTGGAAGTGAAGGACATTCCCAAAGGCACCTCGGTCATCGCCCAGGAGTTCTCGCCGGGCCGGCCTGATCCCACCCCGCTCAACGAAGTACGCCAGACTACCACCGACACCCTGCAATCCACCCTGGATGTGCTATGCGAGGCGGGTGAATCCGAGTCCCGCGAAGACCAGCAGACCACCCACAGTGGCAGTGCCGCCGCCGAGCAGATCATGGAACGCCTGATTGCCATGACCCAGGCCGATGCGGTGGAAGTGGCGGCAGAGCTGAAAGAGGAAATCGCCCAGGGCGCGGTGGAAGTGGAAACCAAAAATCGTCGCATCGTGATCCGGGTGAAGGAACAGGGTTCGTTTCCCAGCGGTTCCGCCACCCTGCGTCCGTCGTTCATTCCCATCATGGACAAGATGCGCGAAGTCATTCAGGAGATCGACGGCGAATACTCGGTGGAGGGCCACACCGACGATGTGCCGATTTCCACCGCGCGCTTCCGCTCCAACTGGGAACTGTCGTCGGCGCGCGCGGTGTCGGTGGCCCATGAATTGATGCAGGGCAATCAGATCGATCCCGCCAAATTCGTGGTGAAGGGGTTCGGCGAAATCCGGCCCATGGCGCCCAACACCACTGAGGACAACCGTGCCCGCAACCGGCGGGTGGAAATCGTGATCGAGCAGGGCGGCGAGGATCAGAAGTACCTGTCCGGCGAGAAAAAGTTGCCGGACGATCCGGAATTCACCCCGGATCTGCTGGAAAAGGCCGGCCTGGGTGGGCTCGAAGGGTTCGACATCATCACCCCGGCGGACGTGAACAACCAGACCGGCGACAGCACCATCAGCGTACTGGAACCGCCGCAACCGCCGGAAACCGGGCAGGATCAGCAGCCCGGCCCGCAAGATGCGCCCACCCGGTTGGACACACCGCCGCCCGCCCGTCCGGGGGACATGGCCACCGATCCGTTCGGTGCACCGCAGCCGCGCCGGCCCAAACCGGACGACGAATTCTTCTGATACCGGGTGGTTGGGCGCGACGCAGCGACTGGAATCTGTCGTTGCGAAGCCAGGGCCGCCGGCGTATTGTCAAGTCCTTTGGGGCCAGGCCCCGCTGCCTCCGGACCGGTGATGAAACAGCCCCCACCGAGCGCGCTCGATCAATGCAGTGCCCATGTCATCTATGCCGCCATGCTGGCCGACCTGCTGGCGGAGCAGGGTATTACCCAGACGGATCTGCTGGCAGATACCGGCATCGAGTCCAGTGAGCTGCGGGCACTCGATGGCCGCCTCAGCGCCCGCCAGTTCATCGCCCTTGTTCGCAATGCGCGCCAGCTCAGTGGCGATCCCGCGCTGGCATTCCGTTTTGGCCTGCAGCTGAAACTGTCCACCCACGGCTTCCTTGGCTTTGCCGCCATGAGCGCTTCCACCCTGGGGGAAGCGCTGGAGCTGGCCTCCCGCTATTTTCGCACCCGCTTCGATTTCGTCGGCCTGGTCTATTACCGGCAGAAGGGTTTCGGCGTGGTGGAAATGACTGAAGTGGTGCCCCTCGGCGAAGCCTACCTGTTCATGGTGGAAACCTTCATGACCAGCTTTGCGGTGATGTGCTACAACCTGCTGGGGGAAATTCCCACCAACATCGAAGTGCGGCGCAGCGGCGCCAAACCGCCCCATTTCGACGAAGCGGTGAAAATGTTCAGCGCGCGCCCGGTGCACTTCAACCAGGGTGTCGACCAGATCCTGATTCCCGAAGCCCTGCTGCAGCGGCGCCTGAGCCTGTCCGATCCGGCGGCCCGCCAGTTGGCTGAAGCGCAGTGCGAGCGGGAACTGCAGACAATCCGCCTGCAGGACGACCTGGTGTATCGTGTCACCCGCGCGCTGAAGGATTTCGACGGCGCCTGGCCAGGGCTGGAACAGGTGGCCCGTCATCTGCACCTGTCCGGCCGCACCCTGAAACGCAAACTGCAGGCCCAGGGCACCACCTTCCAGACCATCGTCGACAGCGTGCGGCTGGAACAGGCCCGCCTGCTGCTGAGCGAAACCGGCAAATCCCTGGACGCCATCGCCGCCAGTCTCGGGTACAGTGACACCTCGAATTTCAACCGCGCCTTCAAGCGCTGGATGGACATGACACCGGCAGCCTTTCGCCGCCAGCACAAACAGAAAAACTGACTTTTCATTTTTCAGATGAGGGAAACACCATGAGCCAGCTCACCGCTGAAGCCCTGCAACAACTGCAACTGCAATTCCTGCTGAACCGCATCCAGGGCGACGGCCTGCGCGACACCATCGCCCGCGAAGCCGCCGCATTTTACGCCTGGGGCGACACCATCACGCTGAACAACGTCATCGATGCGGAAAAACTCAAGGGCCACATCAGCCGTCTGGTGAAAACCATTCCCATGTCCGGCGAACTGCGCACCATCATCGTCAACGCGATCATCACCGCCGTGGAATCCGATCTCAACGACGCTGCCAATCTGCAGACCATTGTGCCGAAAAAGGAATACGACAAGGCCATTTCCCACTACGCCAAGTTCGAAAAAGTGCGCGTGGACATCGTGCGCCTGATTCTGGAAAGTCCGATTTACAGCACCCTGATCAGCGACGTGCTCTATCACGGCATCAAGGATTACATCGTGACGGAAAACCCGCTGGTGAAGAACGTGCCCGGTGTATCCAGCCTGATGAAACTCGGCGCCAAGGGCCTGAACAAAGCGATGCCCAAGCTGGAAGAAACCGCCGAAACCACCATCAAGAAATTCATCAACGCGAACCTGCGCAGTTCGGTGGATCTGAGCGAGCGCATCCTCAACAACGCGCTGTCGGAAAACAATATCCGCACTATCGCCGATCACTTCTGGGGCACGCTCAGCGAGAAGGAGTTTGCCCGCGCGAAAAAATATGTCGAGGAAGACAAGATCAACGAATCCGCGCAACTGGTGGAAGATTTCTGGCAGGAAATCCGCGAAACCGAATACCTGCACAACATGATTCACCAGATCGTGGATTACGTGTTCGAACAGTTTGGTGAACGCACGCCGGCGAACCTGCTCAACAGCCTGGGCTACGATCAGGCTTTCGTGGTACCGGAGCTGCAGAAAATGCTGCCGGATCTCTTGGAGCGTGACGCGGTGAAAACGCTGGCGGAGGAGCGCATCAAGGCCACGCTGGCGGATTTTTACAGCAGTCCGGAAGCGCAGGCGTTGTTCGCCGGTAACTGAATGGTTGGCGTTGATGTGGCGCCGGGGAGGTATCCCGGCGCGCTGTTGCACTGTCGTTGCTGACGCTGCTACGCACGCTGCTGCGCACGCAACTGAATCCTCTCGCCGTTCAGATCCCCTCGCCGTTACCCGTACCCTGGCAGCACTGCTCCAGCAGAAACGCCAGGGTGCCCTGCAGCACATCAAAGCACGGCTGACAGAACAGGGTGTTCTTGTCCCGCTGCTGCACGATCAGGTCCGCCTGCACCAGCCGCGCCAGATGGTGCGACAAAGTGGACGCCGGAATCCCCAGCCGCTGCTGGATTTCACCCACCGGCAGGCCCGCACTGCCAGCCTGTACCAGCAACCGGAAAATCCCCAGCCGGGTGGGGTGACCCAGCTCCGCCAGACGTTTCGCCACGATTTCCACTGACTGTTCCATGCTGAAACTTGACCCCTTCGGGTATCTATTTCGATCATTTTAGAAATATGGTTGACGGAAGTCCAGGGCGGCGCTAGAGTAAAGGTATTTCCACAATTGTCGAAATAGGTGTGGTTATGTCATCACTGCTCGAACGCGGCTCGGCTATGGCTGAGCAGGCCACCGCCCTGGCGCTGGAACTGCAATTGGGTTTGAAGGATGGGGATGGCCGTCTGCAGCATTGCCCGTTGACGCTGGTGCCGTGGCAGCTGCCGGCCCTGCAGTGGCAGCAGGCCCAGCAGGTGGCTCGCGCCATCGGGCAGCGACTGGCGGCCCTGGCGCAGGATGACGCTGCG
>JAGUVW010000017.1 GCA_020062665.1 Pseudomonadales bacterium | reverse complement strand
TGAGCTGGACGCGATTAGCGAGCGGGCCGAGAAAGCAGGAGTAGTCAGCGAGCTGGCAGAAATCAAAGCCTGATCCCACCCCCACCACCAGAGCCCGCCTAGTGCGGGCTTTTTTGTGGGCGCAGCTTCAGCTGGCAGCGTGGAATCCGTTTTCCGCTGGCTTGAAAGTCATTTGCAGGCCAAGAGCTTTAGCCACCTTCATGATGGTGTCCAAGCTGGGGTTACCTTCGCCAGACAGGGCCTTATACAGGCCTTCTCGGGTCATGCCGGTATCCCGGGCCAATTGGCTCATGTTGCGGGCGCGGGCCACATCACCAAGAGCCGCGGCAATCAATGCCGGATCACCGTCTTCCGCTGCCGCCTCAAGGTACGCGGCAATATCTTCCTCGGTTTTCAGATATTCCGCAGTGTCGTAACGACTGAATTTAACGTCTGTCATGGTTCACTCCGTCCATTGCCGTGCAATGGTTTTTGCCAACGCTATATCGCGATCCTGGCTACCTTTATCGCCCCCACACAGCAACACCACCAGGACGGGGCCGCGCTGCATGAAATAAACACGGTAGCCGGGGCCGTAGTCGATACGCAATTCTGAAACACCTTCACCCACTGGCTTCACGTCCCCTGGATTACCAAGGCTCAGACGCCGGATGCGCGTTTCCACCCGCGCCTTTGCGCGAATGTCTCGCAGATCATGCAGCCATCGATCAAATGTGTCGGTTTTAATGATTTCAATCATGGCAGCCAGTGTTAACTATAGTTCACACACTGTCAAACAGCCAAGCCGTATGGTGGGGCAAAATCACAGCTCAGAAATCGGTGGGGCAAAAAGTGGGGCAAAAATGGCGTCAAAGAAAAACACCCGCCCATAAAAAAATCCAGAAACCGCTAAGTAACTGGATTTTTTAGGGGTTTTTGGTCGGGACGGAAGGATTTGAACCTTCGACCCCTTGCACCCCATGCAAGTGCGCTACCAAGCTGCGCTACGCCCCGAATTGTTTGCTTTTCAACGAGTTAAATAACATCTAACCAGTCGAAGAGGTGCCAAATAATACAGCATAACCCTAATTTAGCAAACGATTTTTTAGCCGCTGACAGAGGGAATTTCAGTGGTCCTTCAGCACGAACAACACATCCTCCAACTCACTGATCATCTGCCGGATCAACTGCGAGGACTTGGTGACATCATCACGAGCATCATCGCCAGTCAGTTTCTGGCGGGCGCCACCGATGGTGTAGCCCTGATCGTACAGCAGACTGCGGATCTGCCGGATCATGATGACGTCCTGACGCTGATAGTAGCGCCGGTTACCCCGGCGCTTGACGGGCTTGAGCTGGGTAAATTCCTGCTCCCAATAACGCAAAACGTGTGGTTTCACGTCACAGAGTTCACTCACTTCCCCAATCGTAAAATAGCGTTTGCCCGGGATCGTCGGTAGTTCGTTATTGTTGCTTGGTTCCAGCATAAGCTTCCACTCGTTGCTTCAACTTCTGGCCTGGGCGGAAGGTCACCACACGACGGGCGGAAATGGGAATCTCTTCGCCGGTTTTGGGGTTCCGACCCGGGCGCTGTCGCTTGTTGCGTAGGTCGAAGTTACCAAAACCGGATAATTTCACATGTTCATTCGCTTCAAGCGATGCACGAATCTCTTCAAAGAAGAGCTCGACCATTTCCTTGGCCTCTCGCTTGTTTAATCCAAGTTCCTCAAATAGCTTTTCAGCTAGATCAGCCTTGGTCAACGCACTCATGCCTATTCCCTCAATGTGACTTTGAACTGTTCTCGCAGCGAAGTTACCACCCGCTCGACGAGCGGATTGATATCTTCATCCTGAAGTGTTCGAGTCGCGTCCTGCAACGTCATGCCGAAAGCAACGCTCTTTTTGCCAGCTTCGAGATTGGCGCCCTGGTACACGTCGAACAGCACGAGATCGGTCAATAATGCACCAGCCGAATCACGCACATTTTTCAGTATAGCCTGTGCTGAAATCTTTTCATCAACAATTACCGCTAAATCGCGTCTAACTTCCGGATATTTCGACAATTCTTTGAACTGGGGCAAGCTCCGCACGCTGATTTCGGCCAAACCTAACTCAAATAGGTATATCTTTGACGCAATATCCAGGCTTTTTTGCAGTTCCGGGTGCAGAGCACCTACGAAACCAAGGGCTTTTCCATCTTTGAGGACTTGAGCCGTTTGCCCGGGATGCAAGGCAGGATGGGAAGCCGGCGCAAATTCATAGACTCCTGCCCCTCCGGACAATGCCAACAACGCCTCCACATCGCCTTTCATGTCGAAGAAGTCGACTGCGTGAACCTTGCCGGTCCAGCTTTCCGGTGCGGTGGAACCGCAAATCAGGCCGGCAATACGTGGTTGCTGCTGCAGCCCATTGTCGGTGGTGAATGTCAGGCCGGTTTCGAAAATGCGGATGCGATCCTGCTGGCGATTCAGGTTGTGAATGGCAGTTTTCAGCAGGCCAGCCCACAGGGTGGTGCGCATCTCCGACATGTCGGCAGAAATCGGATTGGCCAGCGACACAGACGCCTGCCCCGGCGTCAGCAGCTCGATGAATTTCTTGTCGACGAAGCTGTAGGTCACCACTTCCTGGTAGTCGCGGTCGATCAATGCCTGCTTCAACGCAGACACCTGCAGTGATTTTTCACTGCGTGGCGCTGCTGCAGCTTCCAGTTGCGGCAAGTGCGTGGGCAGATTGTTGTAGCCCCAGACGCGACCCAGTTCCTCGATCAGATCCACCTCGATGCGAATGTCGAAGCGGTAACTCGGCGGCACCACATGCCAGCCGTCAGCCGTGCTCACCACATCCATGCCGAGGCGCTCGAGAATTTCTGCCACGTCGCTATCGGGCAAACTGAAGCCCAGCACGCGACTAATGCGTTCGCGACGCAGCTGAATCGACGGCAGATGGGGCAGGTCTTCAATGCTTGTCACTTCGATCACCGGGCCGGCTTTGCCACCGACAATCTCCAGCAACAGCGCTGTCGCACGCTCTATCGCCTTGCGCTGCAATTCGAAATCCACGCCACGCTCGAAACGGTGGGAAGAATCGGTGTGCAGGCCGTAACCGCGCGCTTTTCCAGCGATGGCAATGGGCTCGAAGAATGCGCTCTCGAGAAACAGGTCGACGGTTTTCGCGCTCACGCCAGAGGCTTCACCACCCATGACACCTGCCAGCGCGAGGGGACGCTGGTGATCGGCAATTACCAGTGAATCTGCCGACAGCTCCAGCTCCTGTCCGTCGAGCAGGCGCAGTTTTTCACCCGCTGCAGCAAGACGTACGCGAATGCCGCCTTTCAATTCATTCAGATCAAAGGCGTGCATGGGCTGACCTAGCTCCAGCAATACATAGTTGGTGACATCCACCACGGCGTCGATCGAGCGGATGTCGCTGCGACGCAGGCGCTCCACCATCCACAGAGGTGTCGGGCGTGACAGATCCACACCGCGCACCACACGGCCCACATAGCGGGGACAATGGGCCTTGGCGATCACTTCCACCGGGAACACATCGTTGATGGTCTGCTTTACATCGACGATGTGCACAGGTGTTACGGTGAGGCGATTCAGCACGCCCACTTCCCGCGCCATGCCGGCGATGCCCAAACAATCGCCACGATTCGGCGTCAGATCCACTTCGATGGCGCGGTCGTCCAGTTGCAGATATTCGCGAATATCCACACCGACCGGCGCATCAGCCGCGAGCTCCAGCAAGCCTTCAGCGGATTCCGCCAAACCCAGCTCCGCTGCGGAACACAGCATGCCAAACGATTCCACACCACGTAGTTTCGCGCGCTTGATGGCAAAATTGCCCGGCAGCACGGCGCCGATTTTCGCGCAGGGAACCTTGATGCCCACCCGCGCATTGGCAGCGCCACACACGATCGACAGCGGTTCACCTTCGCCTGCATTCACCTTGCACACCCGCAGCTTGTCCGCATCGGGATGCTGCTGTGCTTCGGTGATTTCCGCCACCACTACACCGGTAAATTCACCCGCCACCGGCGCGGCACTGTCCACTTCCAGCCCTGCCATGGTGAGCTGTGCCACCAGTTCGTCGGTGGAAATTGCCGGATTCACCCACTCACGAAGCCATTTTTCACTGAAGCGCATGTCTGTTCCCCTGAAATTCTGTTGTCACTGGATGGGCGCGATGGCCATTACCGAAACTGCCGCAAGAACTTGAGATCGTTCTCGAAAAACAGACGCAGATCGTTGACGCCGTAACGCAGCATGGTGAGACGCTCCACCCCCATACCGAAGGCGAAGCCTGTGAATTTCTCGGTATCCACATTGACGTGTTCAAATACTTTCGGATGCACCATGCCGCAGCCCAGCACTTCCAGCCAGCCGGTTTGTTTGCAGACACGGCAGCCTTTGCCGCCGCAGATCACGCACTGGATATCCACTTCAGCGGACGGCTCGGTGAATGGGAAATAGGAAGGACGGAAGCGCACATCCAGCTCCTTCTCGAAGAAATCCCGCAGAAATATCGCCAGCATGCCTTTCAGATCGGCAAAGCTGATGTGCTCATCCACCAGCAGCCCTTCCACCTGGTGGAACATGGGCGTGTGGGTGAGATCCGAATCGCAGCGATACACGCGGCCCGGACAGATGATGCGATAAGGCGCACCGCCCTGCTCCATCACACGCACCTGCACCGGCGACGTGTGCGTGCGCAGCAGCGTGGAGGCATCGAAATAAAATGTGTCGTGCATCGCCCGCGCCGGGTGATGGGACGGAATATTCAGCGCTTCGAAGTTGTGATAGTCATCTTCGATCTCGGGGCCTTCGACGACCTGGAATCCCATGTTTGCAAAGAAGGATTCAATACGCTGCAGCGTGCGGGTCACCGGATGCAGGCCACCGACACTGTTGCGACGCCCAGGCAGCGTGACATCCACGGATTCACGGGCCAGCTTCGCATTCAGTTCCGCCTGCTCCAACACAGCCTGACGTACCTTCAGTGCATCCTGCACCACATCCTTCACGCGATTGATCTCGGCGCCCGCCTCCCGACGCTGCTCCGGCGGCAAGGTGCCCAGCGTTTTCAGCTGCTCGGTGATCTCACCTTTCTTGCCCAGGAAATGCACCCGCACCTGATCCAGTGCCTGGGCATTGTCGGCCTGCGCAACGGCGGCCAGCGCTTGTTCCATGAGTGTCTGCAGGTTATTCATGAGTGATCCGGTTTTTTCAGTCACCAAAAATGAAAAAGGGGAAGAGCCCGAGCCCTTCCCCATTCTATGCATGATTTGTCACGTCAGTATGACGACAAATCCGCCACGCTTAGTTAGAGAGGCCGGCTTTTGCCTTTTCTGCTAACGCTGCAAAAGTGGCCATATCGTGCACGGCGATATCCGCCAGCACTTTACGATCGATTTCAACGCAGGCCTTCTTCAGGCCATTGATGAAACGGCTGTAGGACAGACCGTTGATACGCGCGGCGGCGTTGATACGGACGATCCACAGTTGACGGAACTGACGCTTGCGTTGACGACGGTCGCGATACGCATACTGACCGGCGCGGGTAACCGCCTGTTTGGCTACGCGCAACACGCGACTGCGTGCACCGTAGTAACCTTTGGCGGCCTTCAGGATTTTCTTGTGGCGTTTTCTTGCGATAACGCCGCGCTTAACACGTGCCATGGTTTATTCCTCCAGTTCAATCCGACCGTTATACGTAAGGCATCATACGAGCAACCAGTGCGACGTCAGATGCATGCACCATACCCATGGGGCGCAGTTGACGGATACGCTTGGCGCTCTTCTTGGTCAGGATGTGACGCTTGAAGGCATGTTTACGCTTGAAGCCGTTGGCGGTTTTCTTGAAACGCTTGGCCGCCCCACGGTTGGTTTTCATCTTAGGCATTTTCAGCTCCGCATTGTTTTCACAATGTTTTGGATAAAGAAGTAAGCAGTTTGCTCACTTACGTTTTTTCGGTGCCAATACCATTGTCATCTGACGGCCTTCGATTTTGGCCGCCTGTTCCACAGCACCAAACTCATCCAGATCGGCCTCGATGCGACGCATCATTTCGAGCCCGAGTTCCTGGTGAGCCATTTCGCGGCCGCGGAAACGCAGAGTAATTTTGGTTTTGTCACCTTCTTCAAGGAACCGTTTCAGGTTGCGAAGTTTGACCTGGTAGTCCCCTTCCTCAGTCCCAGGGCGGATTTTGATTTCCTTCACCTGGATCTGTTTTTGCTTCTTACGGGCTTCAGCCTGGCGCTTTTTCTCTTCAAACACATGCTTGCCGTAGTCCATCACCCGACATACCGGTGGTTCGGCGTCGGCGGCGATCTCAACCAGATCCATCTCGGCCTTTTCGGCAATTTCGATGGCATCCGTGATGGACACTACACCCATCTGGGCCCCATCTGGGCCAATCAGGCGGACTTCGCGGCTCGTGATCTCATCATTGATGCGATTCTTACGAGACGATGGTAAGGGGCGTTTGCTGCGCTGCTTAATGGTTATTCCTCCAAGCCCGTTAATAAAAAAACAAGCGCTTCAAGGCCTTGAAGTGCTTGGTTTCCGAAATTCTGTCTTTGAAGCCCCCAAATTCTATACGGCTGGGAAAAATTCTCAAGCCGCCAAATCATCGGGGGATTGCAAAAAGGGCATCCGTCGATGCCCTTTTGCGTATTCTGGTAGGCACGAATGGACTCGAACCATCGACCCCCACCATGTCAAGGTGGTGCTCTAACCAACTGAGCTACGTGCCTAAAGTGCCTGAAACACAGGCGCGCAAAAATACCACCGGCCCTGGCTAAGTGCAAGCCCGGATTTCAGTTTTCAGACTTTATAGAACCCGCGATACCAGTCCACGAAGTTTCTTACGCCCACTTCGATAGGGGTCGAGGGGCGGTAGCCCACGTCTTCCACCAGGGCGTCCACATCGGCATAGGTGTCGGGCACGTCGCCGGGTTGCAGGGGGAGCAGGTTTTTCTCTGCTTTCTTGCCCAGGCACTCCTCGAGCACCTCGATGTAGCGCAGCAGTTCGATCGGGCGATTGCTGCCGATGTTGTAGAGGCGGTAGGGCGCCTTGCTGGTGCCTGGATCGGGCTGGTCGCCATTCCAGGCAGGGTTGGGCTGGGCGACATGATCCAGGGTGCGAATCACGCCTTCGACAATGTCATCTATATACGTGAAGTCACGGCGGTGGTTGCCGTAGTTGAAGACGTCGATAGGCTTGCCGGCCAAAATCGCTTTGGTGAACATGAACAATGCCATATCGGGGCGGCCCCAGGGGCCATACACCGTGAAGAAGCGCAACCCAGTGGTGGGGATTTTGAACAGGTGGCTGTAGGTGTGCGCCATCAATTCATTGGCTTTCTTGCTGGCGGCGTAGAGGGATACCGGGTGATCCACGTTGTGGTGCACCGAGAACGGCATCCGGGTGTTGGCGCCGTACACGGAACTGCTGGAGGCATAGACCAGATGCTCCACGCCGTGATGACGGCAGCCTTCCAGGATATTGGTGAAACCCACGATATTGGCATCGATGTAGGCCATGGGGTTTTCGATGGAATAGCGCACGCCCGCCTGCGCCGCCAGGTTCACCACCCGCTGGGGTTTGTGTTCGTGAAAGAGTTGTTCGAGGCCGACGCGGTCTTCGAGTGCCAATTTCAGAAAGGTAAAACCCTGCTGCCCCTGCAGACGCGCCAGACGGGCTTCCTTCAGGCGCACATCATAGTAGTCATTGATGCTATCAAGCCCGATGACCTCGTCACCCCGGGCCAGCAGCCGCTCGCAGAGGGTCGCGCCAATGAAACCGGCTGCACCGGTTACCAGAATTTTCATGCAAGCATCCTTATTGACTGACTGTTGGATTCGCCACCAAAGCAATTCTGGCAGATTAGCACAGGCCTGTGCGTGATTCGTTTCAGCATTGTCGCTTCAGTGGATAAAGACTTCGTTTTTCAGGCGCTGGATCTCGTCCCGCAGGCGGGCGGCCTGTTCGAATTCCAGATTCTTGGCGTGCTGGAACATCTTCTGCTCCAGCTCCTTGAGCAAGGCTGCCGCCTGCTTGGGTTCCATCTGCTCCGGGGCCGTGGCGTACCTGGGCAGGGGTTCGGCCACCTTGCGCAGCTGACCTTTCTTGCCGCCCGGTGCGCGGGCGCCTTCCAGAATGTCTTCCACCGATTTGCGGATGCCTTTGGGCGTGATGCCGTGGGCCTTGTTGAATTCGACCTGCCTGGCGCGGCGACGCTCGGTTTCGTCGATGGCCCGACGCATGGAATCGGTGATGCGGTCGGCGTAAAGAATGGCCTTGCCGTTGAGGTTACGGGCGGCGCGGCCGATGGTCTGGATCAGGGAGCGCTCGGAGCGCAGGAAGCCTTCCTTGTCGGCATCCAGAATCGCCACCAGCGACACCTCCGGCATGTCGAGACCTTCCCGCAGCAGGTTGATGCCTACCAGCACGTCGAATTCACCCAGACGCAGGTCGCGGATGATTTCCACCCGCTCCACCGTATCGATATCCGAGTGCAGATAACGCACTTTCACGCCCTGCTCCAGCAGGTAGTCGGTGAGGTCTTCCGCCATGCGCTTGGTGAGGGTGGTTACCAGCACACGTTCCTCTTTTGCGGTTCTGTCGTGGATCTGCGACAGCAGATCTTCCACCTGGGTGGAGGCAGGCCGCACTTCCAGCTCCGGATCGACCAGCCCGGTGGGGCGCACGATCTGCTCCACCACCTGCTGGGTGTGGTCGGCTTCGTATTGGGCCGGCGTGGCGGACACAAAAATCGTCTGCGGACAGAGTTTCTCCCACTCATCAAAACGCAGCGGGCGGTTATCCAGCGCCGACGGCAGGCGGAAACCGTACTGCACCAACGTCTCCTTGCGGGAGCGGTCGCCCTTGTACATGGCACCGATCTGGGGAACGGTGACGTGGGATTCATCGATCACCACCAGTGCGTTTTTCGGCAGGTATTCGAACAGGGTCGGCGGCGGCTCGCCGGGCCCCCGGCCAGACAGATAGCGGGAATAGTTTTCGATACCGGTGCAGTAACCCAGCTCCTGCATCATCTCCAGATCGAAACGGGTGCGCTCGCTCAGGCGCTGGTGTTCCAGCAACTTTTGTTCATCCAGGAAGAACTGCAGCCGCTCCCGCAGATCGGCCTTGATATTGTCGATGGCGGACAGGATGGTTTCCCGCGGCGTGACGTAATGGGACTTGGGATAGATGGTGTAGCGGGGAATCTTCTGCAGCACTTCGCCGGTGAGCGGGTCGAACAGGGACAGGTTTTCGATCTCGTCGTCGAATAGCTCGATACGCACCGCCTCGCGCTCGGATTCTGCCGGAAACACGTCGATCACATCACCACGGGCACGATAAGTGGCGCGGTGGAATTCCAGATCGTTGCGGGTGTACTGCAGTTCAGCCAGCCGCCGCAGAATCTTGCGCTGATCGATCTTCTCGCCGCGATCCAGGTGCAGCACCATTTGCAGATAACTGCCCGGATCACCCAGACCGTAAATCGCTGACACGGTGGCCACGATGATGGTGTCGGGCCGCTCCAGCAGCGCCTTGGTGGCGGACAGGCGCATCTGCTCGATGTGCTCGTTCACCGAGGAATCTTTTTCGATGAAAGTGTCCGACGCCGGCACATAGGCTTCCGGCTGGTAATAGTCGTAATAGGAAACGAAGTACTCGACGGCGTTGTCAGGAAAGAACTCCTTGAACTCACCATACAACTGCGCGGCCAGGGTTTTGTTGTGGGCCATCACCAGCGTGGGCCGCTGCACCGCTTCCACCACCTTGGCGATGGTGAAGGTTTTGCCAGAACCGGTAACCCCCAGCAGCGTCTGGTGCGACAGGCCGTCGTTCAAGCCTTCCACCAGGGACGCGATCGCCGTGGGCTGATCCCCCGCCGGGGCAAACTTGGAGTGAACCTTGAAGCGGAACGGCGAACTCATGGACAACCACCAGGGCAGCGAAATCGAACCCGGTATGATCCCAAACTTCCGCTTGGCCCTGCAACCCTGACTGAGCGGCGGGCACAAAAAAGGCGCCGCGAGGGCGCCTTCTTGCGATGCAGACTCTGGTCTGGAATCAGGCTGCCAGCTTCTGGCGGACAGAAGCCAGTTTCACGCACAGCACAAACACTTCCATGGCCTTGTTGATGTCGGCCAGCGAAGGGAAGCTGGGCGCCAGACGGATATTGCGATCCTCCGGATCCTTGCCGTATGGGAAAGTCGCGCCAGCGGGCGTCAGCTTCACACCCACCTCATCGGCCAGCTTGACGATTTCCTTCGCCAGACCGGGCCGCGCATCGAACGACACGAAATAACCGCCCTGGGGAACGGTCCAGCTGCCCATGTCGGTATTCTTGATGCCGCTGTCCAGATGGGAAATCACGGCGTCGAAACGGGGCTTGAGCAGCTCGGCGTGCTTGTCCATGTGCGCCAGCAGACCGTTGAAATCGCCAAAGAACTTCACGTGGCGCAGCTGGTTCACCTTGTCCGGGCCGATGGTCACAATGCCCAGATGCTTCTTGAAATGCTTGAGGTTTTCCACCGACGCGCCCATAAAGGCCAAACCAGCGCCGGCGAAGGTGATCTTGGATGTGGAACCGAAGATGAACAGGGAATCCTCGGTACCATGCTTGCGTGCCAGATCCATCACGTTAGCCAGAGCAGGCGCTCCGCGCTGCAGGGCATGGATGCAATAGGCGTTATCCCACATCACGCGGAAGTTGGGGCCGGCGATCTTGCCCAGCCCGGCAATCCGCTCCACTACCGCATCGCTGTAGACAATGCCAGACGGGTTGGAAAAGCGCGGCACACACCAGATACCCTTGATCAGCTTGTCTGCCTTTACCAGGGACTCGACCTGATCCATGTCCGGGCCATTCTCATCCATCTTCACCGGGATCATCTCGATACCCAGTTCCTCGCAAATGGCGAAGTGGCGATCATATCCCGGCACCGGGCACAGGAACTTGATCCTGCCTTCCTTATTCCAGGCGGACGCTGCGCCGCGCACGCCAAAATTGTGCGCAAAATTGAGGATTTGGAACATGAGGGTGAGGCTGGCGTTGCCGCCGATCAGCGTTTCTTCCGGCTTCACGCCCAGCATCTGGCTGAACAGGGCCTTAGCTTCGGGCAGACCGTCGAGGCCGCCGTAATTGCGGGTATCGGTGCCATCGGAACCCTTGAAATTCCCCTGCAACACCGTGTCCATGCTGTTGGACAGATCCAGCTGGGCGCTGCTGGGTTTGCCACGGGTGAGATCCAGGCCCAATTTGGCAGCTTTCAACTGGGCGTATTGGCTTTCCAGATCGGCAAGCAGGGCTTGCAATTGTTCTTTCGACGCTTGATCAACGTACAAGGCACATCCCCTCTTTTGAAGACATTAACGGCCGGTAAAACAGGCGACACTATAGAGCGTTCAAAGCCGAATGCAAGCGGGGGAAAATGGCTGAAAGCGATATTTGTCAATGGCATCAAGGGCTATAAATTGCCGGGGAAGGACTCCCCTGCCCTCGGTAACTCATTGAATGAATATCGAAAAAAAATGTTGACCAAGAACGGCGAGGCCATTAGTATTTGCGGCCTCACACCGATCCACAGTAGCTCAGTCGGTAGAGCAAGCGGCTGTTAACCGCTAGGTCGTAGGTTCGAGCCCTACCTGTGGAGCCAAATTCAAAAAAGCCAATAAGATCTTCTTATTGGCTTTTTTCATTCTGGAATCCCCATGCCGGATTCCCCTCCAATCTCCCCGCGCACCGAAAATATCATCCCTTTCCTCGGTCAGAGGCCAGCATCGTTTCAGTGACATCGCGTCAACAATGAAGGGTCAGTTCACGACTTCCTTGCGATCCTTCAACTGCACCACTTCGGCCTTGGGCAGTTCCAGTGGTTGCAGCTCGGCGTCGATCGCCTGGGCCTGCTTCCACAGAATATCCTCCACCTCGCTTTGGGGGCTGAAGCCGATCGGGCAGCGCATCAACATGTCGCGAATGGCACCGCAGTCACCCTGCTCGCACAGGCGCTCCAGATCCCGCAGATAGGCGTTCAACTGACTCCACTCGAGGGAAAACTCCGACGCACGCAACACACGGGGATGCTGGGTCGGTGTCACGTTTTCGCCGATCAGCAACTCCTCGAAAAGCTTTTCGCCGGGGCGCAGGCCGGAATAGACAATCTCGATATCGCCATCCTGCTCTTCGTCCTTCACCGTGCAACCCATGAGTGAAATCATGCGACGGGCCAGATCGGCGATTTTCACCGGCTCGCCCATATCCAGCACAAACACCTCGCCGCCCTTGGCCATCGCGCCGGCCTGAATCACCAGCTGGGCCGCCTCGGGGATTGTCATGAAATAACGGATGATCTCGGGGTGTGTCACCGTGATGGGGCCGCCCGCTGCAATCTGCTCGCGGAACAGCGGAATCACCGAGCCGGATGAACCCAACACATTGCCAAAGCGCACCATGCTGAAGCAGGTGTGTTTATGATTTTTCTGCAGCGCCTGGAACACCAGCTCGGACAGACGCTTGCTGGCACCCATGATATTGGTGGGGCGCACAGCCTTGTCGGTGGACACCAGCACACAAGTCTCAACATCATGGAACGCGGCAGCCTTGGCCACCACCAGCGATCCATAAAGATTATTACGGATGCCCGCCACCACGTTGTATTCCACCAGCGGCACATGCTTGTAGGCGGCCGCGTGATAGATCGTCTGCACCCGGAAGGTATTCAGCACCGTATCAATGAGCTTTTCGTCCAACGCCGAGCCCAACACGGGATGCACCTGCACCCGCTCGGCATTCGAAGTCTGCAACTGCTCCAGCTCGCGCTCGATCTGGTAGAGCGCAAACTCGGACTGCTCCAGCAGCAGAAGCACACTGGGCTCCAGCCGCACGATCTGGCGGCACAGCTCGGAACCAATGGAGCCGCCCGCTCCCGTCACCAGCACCACCTTGCCGCGAATATTGGCGTGCAGCAGATTGTCATCCGGCGCCACTGAGTCGCGTCCCAGCAGATCCTCGATCTCGATATTGCGAAACTCCTCGATGCGGGCCTTGCCCGACACCAGATCCGCCATGCCGGGAATGGTGTGGATGCGCACCGGCAAATGGGAAATGGATTCGATGATTTCTTTGCGCTTGAGGCGGGACGCACTGGGAATGGCCAGCAAAAGGTCACTGATATTCAGACGCTCGATGTCATGGGCGAACATATCGCGGCTCACCACCGGAACACCGTGAAACACCCGCCCCTGCACAGCAGAATCATCATCGACAAACAGAACCGGCTTGTACTCGGGCGAATTCAGCAGCGACATCAATGCCTGGGTGCCTGCATGACCCGCGCCGTAGATAGCCACCCGCTTGCGAACGCTTTTGCGGTACTCCTGCAGCAGATGCCGCACCATGAAACGGCCACCGCCCACCAATACGAGCACCAGCATGAAATAAATGAAAGGAACCGAGCGCGGCAACGGCGCCTGCAGCAGAAAACTCGCCACCATCAGAATCAATGTGGAGGCCACCGCCCCCTTCACCACCGCCCAGGCAGCCTCGATGCCCATGAACCGCACCACCGCCCGATAAAGCCCGGTGCGCGCAAACACAAGCATGGTAAACAGCGTGACGACACCCGCAACCGCCGCCTCCTGGGAACTGAGCGCCGGGTTTTGAAAATCCAGGCGGAGATTGATGGACAACCAGTAAGCGAGGGGAAGAGAAAGCGCGTCCAATGACAACATCAGCGCGCGTTTATAGTTACGCGGCAATTCAACCAGTTTTTGCAACATAGCAATCCTTGTACTTCTCGCCAGGTTGGGTGGCGGAATAACTATTCAAAGGAAAAACAGAACCAGCAGGTTAGAAGAATAGCAGTCGGGAGGAAAGCTGCTCTAACTACGTCACATTTTTAAGGCTTACTGACCGCTTGTCGCGGGATGCTTGAAGGAGTGTAACGGGAACCGGCCAGGCTTTGGATGAAATTTGTACGCAGCGCCTCGCCGCACTTCAGGCAAACTCAAAGAAATTCCAGCTTGTCAGCCAGCGCCAGAAAATACTCGCGCGACCAAATATCAAGATCTGAGGCCGATTGCACAAACGGCTGCACATCGCGCTTGGCTGACTCGATATCTAACCCCAAAATCTTCCCCCGCAACAGCGTCCGAAATGCCTGCCGGGAAAGCGCCTCCCCCTGCCAGTCACCGCTCTGCCGTGCTCGCGCCTCGAAATGAGCAAGATGCATAGGTGTTCGGCTGCGCACATACCACTCAAAGTCAAACCAATCCCGGCCTTTCACCCGGTTTTTCCATTGACGAAACAACAAAGCGTGCATTTTCCCGGCATACAAATCCGGCAGTGAAAAGCATTTCACATAGAACGAATAGGGCTGCAGCAGCAATTTTTCTTCCGTTGCAAAGCCACCTGGAGGATCGGTATCCACCTCAAACTTGATCTTCAGTGCTCGCTGACCGCGCACATGAACATCGTAGATACTGGAATGCTTCTTCAGGAATGCGGACACCACTGGCGAATCCACAACCTTCTTGCGCTCGGAGATCTCGACATCAAATCCAAAAGCAGAAAATTCCGCATGCATTGCTGCAAAATACGGCGCCAGCAAAAAATCACTTTCCGGCTGCAAAAGCGAGAAATCCAAGTCTTCTGAAAATCGAGGCAGGCCGTAGAAAATACGCAGGCAGGTTCCGCCATAAAAAGCCGCCTTATCAAAAAAGCCCGCGCGCTGCAAACCGGCCAGCGCCAGCTCCTGCATAACCTCTCGCAAGGCAAGCGAGTTCTGGGCATCCTCTATCCGCCCGTATTTCGCCAGCATCTGTTCAATCACTTTCATCACAGCTCTTCCAGTACTCGCCGGAGCGCCCGCATTTGCCGAGGCTTATGGCCCGACGCAACATACTGATCCACAATGTCGAGATCAAAATTAGCCAACGCATCGGGATCCATCCGCATATCCTCAAAGAGGAACTCGCGCATGGAAGACCGGCTGACCGCCTGAAGATGGCGTGTCAACATAACCTTATCGCAAAGGGCTTTCTCGGGCCCCGCCATTAAAAAGGCTATCGAATTACCGTGCTGTTCCAACTGTATGCCGATGGGAAACAACTCCGAGGGAATCGAGTAATATGAAAATCGGCCCAACGCATTCTCCATCACCCGGCCACGACGCACGCACACCGATGTCACCTCGTGAACCTGCTCCGGAATCAAACCATGCCATGACAAGGCATACTCCAGGGAAACACAGGATGGCCCATACAAACGATTGGCAACCAGCGGCAGGGAAAGGGGCTCGTTTCGCCAATTGGCACCGGTTATGTAGAGCCCACGCTTGATGGGAATCAGGACGCCCTGCCGCAACCACTCTGCAATCTTGTCATTAGGACGCCGGTAATCCGCCAGCAGCGGCAACACAGCGCCAAGGCTAAAGGGAACAGCACCAAAACCGGCTAGACGGGATTCGATCGTCATTCTCAGCCATTTTTTGTATAGATAAACGGAAAATATCCGATTAACTATACAAAATCAAGAAATTTAGCCCAGCAGCTTCCGCAAAGGGGATACATAAGCCAACCCCTGACTGACGAAGGTTGTATCCGCCCGCGACACCAGTTTCTTCGCGACGACACGATGTATCGTAGAACGCTCCAGGAAATGACGCTCCAGCTTGTTCATGTTCCCCGCCAAGTCTGCTGTAGGCGATGCAGTCCATTTGCATTCAAAAAGTTCCAGCTGATCGCCGTTCTCCAGGATGAAGTCAACCTCCAGCTGGGATTGATCGCGGTAATACCAGAGCTTGTTTTTGCTGCCGCGAAAAGACAATTGCTTGCGCAATTCGGCGAATACGAAGGTCTCCCACAGCGCGCCGAGTAGCGGAGACTGCAACAAGGTATCGGAGCGCAGCCCACACAAATGCGCCATCAACGCCGGTTCAGCCAGATACAACTTGGGTGCCTTGACCAACCGTTTGTTGAGATTGCCAAACCAGGGTTCCAGCAAATGCACCTGACCCAGCGCCGTCAGCACGCTCAGCCACTCACCCGCCGTCGGCACGCTGATCCCCACATCCCGCGCCAGATCCGATTTATTGAGCTGCTGACCCGAACGCAGCGCGCATGCGCGCAGAAAGCGCTCGAAATCCCGCAAGCTGCCAACCGCCAACACCTGACGCACATCCCGCTCAAGATAGGTAGCAATATAGGAATCCAGATAAAGCTCGGACGGCATCTCGGGATGCTGCCAAAGTTCAGGAAAGCCGCCCCGCGTAAAATAGGGCAACCAGCTTTCCGGCGACAGATCGGGCATATTGCGCTCGCCAATCTCCAGGGCTGACAAGCCCTCGAAATCGAACACGGCCACCCTTCCCGCGAGCGATTCGACCACCCCTTGCATCAGCGTAAATTTCTGGGAGCCGGTCAGAATGAACTGTCCTTTTGCCTGGCGATTGTCGTCGATCCTGAGCTTCAGGTGGCGGAACAGACCAGGCGCATATTGCACCTCATCAATCAACACCGGGGGAGGATTCTGGGCCAGGAAGGCCTCTGGATCTTCTTCCGCCTGCTCGGCCAACAGGGGGCGATCGAGCGTGACGTATCGATGCTCGGGAAACAGGTGGCGCAAGAGCGTGGTTTTACCCGTCTGACGCGGGCCAGCCAACACCAAAGCGGGAAAATGCCTAGCTGCTTCAAGTAGTTGTGGGCCTAGCAGGCGGGGGATGAGATTCAAAGCATGCCCTGGATGGCTTTATTTAATGGTTTAATATATTTAAAATTAAATCTTAAATCCGTCAAGCGCAAGTTACGGTAAGCGCCCCCTCAATTCCAAAAATGTCCCATAAAAATGTCCTATAACCGCGATTTTTTGGACAGCTATGTCCCAAATAAAACAGCGTATGTCCCTGAAAAAGTGCGAAAGCAGCTATACAAAGAAGGTAAACGTTTCGACAAGACATTGGCGGCAGGCACCTACGCTCGGGAAATTTGCCAGCGGCTGCTCATAGACCTGTCCTATAACTCCAGCCGTCTGGAAGGCAACACCTATTCACTACTGGACACTCAAAAGCTGGTCGAGGAAGGCATTTCAGCAGAAGGCAAGGTTAATGAAGAAACCGTCATGATTATGAACCACAAGGAAGCCATTCTGTTCCTGGTGGAAAACGCGCAAGAAATTGAACTGACCAGCCTGACGATCCGTAATCTGCACCATTTGCTGTCGCAGGATTTGCTGGCAAACCCCGAGGCCTGCGGCAATATCCGATCCATTGAAGTGGATATTGGACAATCGACCTACAAGCCACTGAACAATCCCCATCAACTCAAAGAGCTATTCGAGCTGATTTTATTAAAAGCACGTAAGATCGAAGACCCGTTTGAACAAAGCTTCTTTTTGCTGGTGCATCTTTCCTATTTGCAGGCCTTTGAAGACGTAAACAAGCGCACCTCACGCCTGAGCTGCAATATCCCCTTCATCAAGGAAAACTTATGCCCGCTAAGTTTTACCGATGTTTCGCGGGATGATTACACAACAGCTTTGCTTGCCGTGTATGAAAAAAACAATGTTGAACCCATGTTGGAACTCTATGCATGGGCATATCTGCGCTCATGCAAACAATATGGAGTAGTTAAAAAATCCCTCGGCGAAATTGATGCCTTTCGGATTCAATACAGACAACAACGAAAAGAAGTCATGGGGTTGGTTGTCAAGAAAGGCCTCCATGGCAAGCCAGCGGAAGACCTGATCGAAGATTTCTGCAAGAAGAATGGCATAAACGAGACTGCAAAATTCACAGCCATGACGCTGGCCGATTTAAGCACGCTGCACGCAGGTGCAATTGTTGGCTTGGGGATTACGGAAGTGCAGCTCAACAAATGGTTGGAGAAGAAGGCCTGAACTCCTAGCACTTGAGTGTTGGCTCAGCCCCCGGCACCTGATAACCTAAAATCAACTTGACACAAAAACCTAAAAATAATAAAACTCAATAACCTAAATATAACAAAGCACGAAAACCTAAATATCAACGGCAGGACAGATGGCTTCCCCTTCAGACAAATTGGCGCAATCCCTTCTGATCCTGAAAACACTACAGGATCAGGGGCGTGTGGCATTGCGCGCCAGCGACCTAAGCCGCACTCACCGCGAGCGCCTGCTGAAAAATGGCTTTGTCAGAGAAGTCATGAAGGGCTGGTACATCCCGTCCCGTCCTGATGAACCAGCGGGCGAAAGCACCTCGTGGTATGCCTCATTCTGGGCCTTCTGCGCCTCATATCTAAAAGCCCGGTTTGGCGAAGAATGGTGCCTCAGCCCAGAACAGTCCATTAACCTGCATACCGGGAACTGGAACATCCCGCCGCAACTGTTGGTCCGCTCCCCCAAAGGGGGAAACAAACCGACCGGCCTTTTGCATGGCACCTCTATATTCGATATGCGGTTGGCAGTTCCGCCTGCCGCCGATACTACTTTTGTAAACGGCCTTCGTGTTTACAGCCTTCCTGCAGCGCTGCTTGGCTGCTCACAGGCGCAGTTTGCCGCCAATCCAACAGAAATGCGCAGCGCGCTCGCGATGGTGACAGACGCATCGGATGTACTCGGCCGCTTGCTGGCAGGAGGGCATAGCACGATTGCCGGGCGCCTGGCCGGTGCCTTTCGCAACATTGGTCGAGAACGTACAGCGGGAGACATCATCGGCGCGATGCAAGCCGCCGGATACACAGTAACCGAGAGCGACCCATTCGAGGATCAATCGCGCTTCGTATTCAGCCCACGCGAAACCTCGCCCTACGTGAACCGGATGCGGATGAGCTGGGCAATAATGCGTGAAGACGTGTTGGCCATCTTTCCGGCTGCACCGGGCCTGCCGCCAGACCCGGCCTCGTACCTGAAACAGGTCGAGGAAATTTACGCGAATGATGCTTACAACTCGCTGTCCATCGAAGGATATAAGGTAAGCGCCGCCTTGATTGAAAAGGTGCGCTCGGGGAACTGGAACCCGGAAAGCAACAAAGACGATCAGAATCATCGCAACGCCTTGGCTGCACGCGGATATTGGCAAGCATTCCAGCGTGTTACGCAAAGCATCGAAAAGGTGCTGGGCGGTGAGAACGCAGGAACCGTCGCCGATAACGATCACGGAGTGTGGTACCGCGAGCTGTTCGGCCCCGGTGTTACTGCAGGCATATTGAAAGCCGCCGATCTTGCCGGTTATCGCAACAGCCCGGTTTACATTCGCCACTCAATACACACCCCGCCCAACAAAGAGGCTGTGCGCGAACTCATGCCTGCTTTTTTTGAGTTATTGCAGCAGGAAACCGAGGCTGCGGTTCGCGTAGTGCTGGGGCATTTCATGTTCGTTTACATTCACCCGTATATCGACGGAAACGGGCGCATGGGACGGTTTTTAATGAACCTGATGCTGGCTTCCGGAGGCTATCCGTGGATCGTCGTCCCACTAGAACGACGCAACGATTACATGGCCGCGCTGGAAAGCGCCAGCGCTGAAGGAGACATAAAACCGTTTGCCGCTCTGCTTGCAGAACTGAACAGCAAAGCGAGGTAGTGTTGACTCAGGACACCGCCAAGCGCATGGTTTTCTCTAGCGCTGAGCAGGTTGTATCGATTTGCTCGCTGGTGAGCCCCGGATGCACCATGAACATCAAGCTGGTTTCACCCAATTCACGCGCTACGGGCAGGCGCTCCGCCGGGCACCACCCCGTACCCTCAAAGGCTTTTTCCAGATAGACCTCGGAGCAAGAGCCAACAAAGCAGGGCACTCCCAGTTGATTAATCTCATGCATGATCCGATCACGATCCCAATCTGGTTTCAGCACCTTTGGATCAACGAACACATAGCACTTGTACGCCGCATGCCCGGCCCACTCCGGTGCCGCAGGAACCCTGAGCCCAGGCAAATCCCGCGCGCATTGCCAAATCTGTCGCGCATTGTTCAATCGCTCTGCGTGCCACTCCGGCATCCTTCGCAATTGGATTCGACCGATCACTGCCTGCATCTCGGTCATACGCCAGTTGGTGCCAAAGGACTCGTGCAACCATCGAAATCCGGGCGGATGTTGCCGCTCATAAACTGCCTCCCAGCTCTTGCCGTGATCCTTGTAACTCCACATGCGCGACCAAAGCGCTTGATCGTTGGTGGTGACCATGCCGCCTTCACCACCCGTGGTCATGATCTTGTCCTGACAGAACGACCATGCACCCAAATGACCGATGCTTCCAACAGAACGACCTTTGTAAGTCGCACCATGGGCTTGAGCACAATCCTCGATAACAAAAAGTCCATGCTCTTCTGCTAGAGCCATGATCGAATCCATGTCGCATGGCATTCCAGCCAAGTGAACACAAATTATTGCCTTGGTGCGAGGTGTAAGAACCAACTTGATAGTTTCGGCTGTAATGTTTTGCGTATCAGCGTCTACATCTGCAAAAACGGGAGTCGCTCCCGCAGTTACGATACATGAGGCAGATGCCATGAAGGTACGGGGAGTAACCACGACCTCATCCCCATGTCCGACACCCAAAACCTTAAGGGCAACATCCAGAGCCAACGTACCGTTGGCAAGCGCAACGGCATACTTAACGCCAACAAAAGCGCCAAATTCGCGCTCGAATTCTCTGCACTCTTGGCCAGTCCAGTAATTCACCTTGTTGGAAAGTAGAACACGGGATACCTCATCAGCTTCTTCCTGAGAAAAGGAAGGCCAAGGAGAGAATGATGTATTCAGCACGTAACCTCCACCACTTACATCAAACCAATCACAAGCTGCGACCCAATGCGCGTGCAGGATTTCCCACTACAGTGACTCCAGCGGGAACACTCTTCGTAACAACAGCGCCCATACCAACAACAGCCCCTTTCCCAATGACAACAGGATCTCCCGACACACCTTGTCTAATAGCGGCACCAGCACCAATATATGCATAATCCTCAATTACTACATTGCCATTGCACATAACGCTCGGTGCGAATGTCACGAAATCCCCAATGACACAATCATGTTCAACATAGCTATAAATATTGGCGTGGAAACAGCGGCCGATTCTCACATTCGAAGCAATGGTCACGAAGGGCGAAATCGCTGCTCCCTCACTAACTAGAACATCATCCATGATGACGACATTGGACGCCCGAATGCTCCAGTTAAATACTGAATGGTCTTGAAAACGGGCAGCCAGATGCGCACGGATTTTGCCGTCGGCAATCGCAATGACCGCATGGCGCTCCAAAGCAGAGAAGCCAACAAACTGTTCAAAACTGACAACCTGATGCCCGTTGACGCAAGAACCTGCTTTCGCATCATCAATGAAATATAACCGGCTGGCATCGACGCCTTGTGATTGAAGTGTGTCTCTCGCAACTGGCATGACGCCCCTGCCACACCCACCTGCACCATAGACTGCATATATCGACTGGTTCACTCAAGTCGCCTCATATTTGTTCCTGCACCCACAAGGTACATGCAAACTTCTTCATTGAATCGATCGGACAAGAACATATGCCTCTGCTGCGACGCGACCAACACAACCTCCGCGCAATCTAGCCAGCGCCTCCAGGGAAACCAGGGAGCGGGGATGCGGAAACTCTCGCAGTTGCGACTTGAATACGTTCATGGCATTCAATTTCGTTTCCAGCTGCTGCTCTGTAAGACCAACATAATAGTTGGGCGCAAAAACAGCACCTCCCGTCGGATTTACCCAATCCGTTTCAGAAAGAGTCTCATAAGCCAGTATCTTGCGAACCGACATTCCGTTCTGCGGACGAGCAGCTACCAAAGCGGCATCAAAAACTACCCGATGATCAACATGCAAATCGCCATGATGGGGCACAAGCAAGGTGTCAGGACGATGCGTTTTGATCAAGGCTGCTATCGCATCGGAAATTCTATAGGATGGATACTGATCCAACTGGGGTCCCGGCAAGTCCAGAAAAAGCGTTTCTTTAACGCCTAACAACTTGTGGGAATCCAATGCCTCAGCCCTTACCCGGCTGATAGAATCAGCAGAGAATATCTCCGGCGCTCCAACTGATGCATTCGTCATGACAACCACAATAACGTCATGCCCCTCTTCAGAGAATCTAACAATACTGCCGCCGCACCCAAGCACCTCATCATCGGCATGCGGAGCAATAATCAGTATCACGTTTTTCATTCGCTCTCACTCCGCTTTTGATATTGCCGCAAAATATTCTCCAAATCCGACAATCTTTTTTCGATGGAAAACAACTGATACGGACTGGAAACGCCAAGCTGATCACCAACTCGCAGCTCACAATCGGAACCAACCCAAATAGAACCAGATCCTGTTTGAATGAGATAGTGATCATCCTTCTTAAACAAAATCCGCCCTATCACTCCTTCGATGTTTCTAACGACTTCAGATGAAACCCAATGTATCTGAAATTTATTGGCACCGACAAATGCAAAAGCACCGGGATGTGGCGGCATCGAAGCCCTAATATGACGCAGAACCGTCGCCGCGTCACAGGCCCAGTCCACAAACCCATCCTGGGACTTACGGATACCAAACTCGCTTGAATCGAAACCAGCCTGAGGAATCTCCCGAACCTGCCCAGCAAGAATGGACGGCAATAACTGATCTAATGCCAATCCAATATGATGAACAATCTTCTCCTCTATGTTCGCAGCAGTATCCTTGTCACTATCCACACAAAAGTCCGACTGAGCCAAGATAGCCCCGGCGTCTACCCCCGCGCCAGGTTTAATACGGAAAAATGTTGCTGCACCCTTACCGTCTTTCAGAATCAACCAAGCGATAGGCGCCCTACCTCTCCCCCAAGGCAGCTTGGTAGGATGAAAACCTACACAAGAAGATCTGGCTGACCTGATAATATCATCACATATCAACTGGGACAGGCCTACGACAAAAATGTAGTCATACGCTTTTTCAATAAACGTCTCTTTCAGATCATTTACTCGCAAAAAGCCTGTGTAAGAACAGCCACATTCCCGCGCAACTCCTTCCAGATTCACAAAGCCACTTACGAGCTCAGAATTGTTAGGTGCGTAGCCGTAAATGTCCACATTCGTAATGTTATGCCTGATCAAAGAGCGTAGCGTGGCGAGTGTGCTCGTAACGCCGCCGATTAACGCTATCCTGATCATATCAATTTTTCCATCCCCATTTTTCACCAAATACAACTACCAGCACCGTCCTCAACAGAATACAAAAATCCAACCCGGCAGACACCGAGCTTACATAAGCCAAATCAAATTCAAGCCTTTCATGCCAGTCCAGATGAATATTGCCATTCACCTGCGCAAGACCAGTCATACCTGGACGCACAGAATGCCTGAGAGCGGATCTTTCTTTGCCAAACAGTAACAATGTTTCTGGCAAGCAAGGTCTTGGCCCCACAATGCTCAGATCGCCTCGCAACACATTAATGAGCTGAGGCAATTCATCAATTTTATAGCGTCTAATAAATCGACCGACGACGGTAACCCCCGGTGAATCATCATAAACCTGGGCTGATAAAAACCTATGAGTCAGTGCCATAGACCTGAGCTTGATCAACTGAAACGGGCGCTCATTTCTTCCTATTCTCTGTTGTACAAAAAGAACTCCCTTGCGATCCTCTAAGAAGATCGCCAGCGACACGAGCACAAGCACAGGTGAGGAGAAAACCAACAGAAATGATGAAAAAACAATATCGCACAATCTTTTGAAAAAAGGATACATGGAACGCCGACCAAGTTTGCCAAGCGCAGCACGGTCAGGCGACATTACGCAATGACAGAATTTCATAAGACAACCTATCAAGAAATGAATCGATACTGAACTCGTTACGCATTTCCCTCAGTGCTTCACGATAATCTTCCGCAACAAAATAGCCGTCTTCAATATTCTTCAGTAACTCAACAATAGAAGAAACCTCGGGCGTAGAAACAAGACCGATACCATTTTCCTCAACCCACTTGGCAACGGCATTGGAAGCAGAACAAACAGCAATGATGGCAGAGCCAGACATTACATAGGAGGACGACTTGCTCGGAAACGCGTAGCGTGTAACTTCGTCATCAATGGGCATAAGCCCCCACTTGTGGCAGCTCATCAACCTTGCCGCATCCTCTGCGGAAACCACTCCCAAATAACGAACGCTGTCATACCGAACGGATAGGTCACGTAGCATCGACGCGAAAAGACCGCCGCCAACAAACGTGAACTTCAGTCTCCCTCCTGCGCCGATATACGCATCAAGAGCCTGAACAATCAGCGGGATACGCTGCAGTCTGCCTGCATTTCCACAAAAAATAATGTCGCCAGATTTAGCCGAATCCACCATAGCCTTATCATCACTCAGCGCAGGATTATTCACCAAGGAAATCGCAAGCTCATGACCTACCCGTGCTTCAAGCTCCCTAGCCATCTGGCTGGATATCGTCACGACCTTTCCCGCATGACGCAACGTATAGACATCAATGCTTCTGAGCAAACTGAAAACATACCGATTTATTTTTGTAGTAACACGTGACGTCTCAGGATGAATATCCTGTAAGTGATACAAATATCGAGCTGCGAAAAGTCGGCAGTAAATCGACACAACCAGCGGTACAATAACTGGTGGATCGGTCGCCACATAAACCAGCTGGGGTCGCCATTTCACCAGAGAAACACAAACCCAAAGTGCAAAGACTATGGAATCAACAATCCTGCGTCCTATACTGGCTGCCGAATCCGCACGCAAACGGCAAACGGCAAAAACGATCCCCTGCGCCCTGCCAACATTCCTAGCAAATGCTGAAACGTCCTCGTTGCTCTGTCCTACAAAAACTAAAGGTAATTGCCCGGCAAGGCGCTCACCCAAACACAATAACGCCTCTCCAATTAACTGGCCATGCGGCCAACAAGTTCTATTGACAATAGCAATCGGCCTTTCTGGACAGCTTTTACCACTCATATCGGCTGAATTTATCCATATTGCGCCAGCTATTGGCGAGCTTCGCGGTTCCCACAATCAGCTTAACCACTCGTTCCGATGTATTCCTGACCTTGTAGCCATCAGGACACTCTGTTTCAGCACCTGAAAAAAGATCCCTGGGCGCTACTGCCAATTCGACACATTGCAAAACCACTGAAGGTTCGAGCCCGGTTAGCGAAATCGCACCAACATCTAGCGCTTCTGGCCTTTCTATAGAACGCCGCAAACTAACCGCGGGGAAACCAAGGATAGAAGACTCCTCACTAATGGTTCCACTGTCCGAAATCGTACAGAACGCAGACATCTGCAGGAAGTTATAGTCAAAAAAACCAAATGGTTTCAAAAATCTGATGTCACGGGAGTCATCCAGTTTGAACGACTTAAGACGGTTCTGCGTTCGCGGGTGAGTCGACACCACAACAGGAAATCCATACGTGTCATGTACCATTCGCAGACAATCCAAAACCATTTCCAGGTTCTGCCGGTTGTCCACATTTTCTTCCCTGTGGATGCTTGCTACAAAATAACTTCCTTTCTGAAGATTAAGTGTCTGCAAAATATTAGACGAGTTTATCTTGGCCAAATTAAACTCAAGAACCTCCCTCATGGGCGAGCCAGTCATATAAATGAAACGCTGGTTAAGCCCCTCTGCAATTAAATGCCTCCGTGCATTTTCTGTGTAAACCAAATTGAAATCAGCCAGATGATCCACCATTTTCCGGTTTATCTCCTCCGGAACGTTCGCGTCATAGCTCCTATTTCCAGCCTCCATGTGATAAGTAGGGACTTTCATCCTCTTCGCCATCAATACGGCGATAGCACTATTTGTATCCCCCAAAACGAGCATTGCATCTGGCTTTTCCTTCAATATAACCTCTTCGATATTTTCCAATACTCCCCCAAGAAAACGACCCAAGGAAGATGTATCAACATTCAGAAAATAATCGGGTTTTCGAACCGACAGTTCATCGAAGAAAACCTGATTCAATTCATGATCATAGTTTTGACCAGTGTGTACAATCACGTGATCAACGACCCTGTCCAGTACCGCAATAACTCGCGATAGTCTTATTATCTCAGGCCGCGTCCCCAGAACCGTCAGAACTTTCAACTTATTCATAAATTCAGTCCAGTGCTGCACAGCTTAAAGGGAAAGAGTACGTATCAGGGTTGTCTCGGTCGAAAATTTCATTCGCCCACAACATCACAACAAGCTCTTCGACACCTACATTGGTAATGTCATGAGCCCAGCCAGGGATTGTCTCTACGATTATTGAATCCTTTCCTGATGCGAATAACTCATAAAACTCATCAGTAGCGAGATTACGAAAGCAAAAACGCGCTTCTCCCTTAATTACGAGAAACTTCTCAGTTTTGGTATGATGATAATGTCCACCACGGGTCACGCCTGGGTGTGCAGTAAAAAATGAAAACTGCCCAGAATCTTTGGTCTTTAACATTTCCACGAAGATCCCGCGACTATCACCATACTGAGGAACTGCGTAAGAGAAGTTGGACGGACCAAGATAACTGATATAGGTAGAATACAACTTCCGGGCGAGCCCTACACCTACACTGTCAATAGTCAAATTGTCTCGGGAATCTCTGAAAGATTTCAATGTACTTACCAATTCTCCGAGCGTTATTCGATATGTGGTATCAACATCTACAAACGCCGCCCCCACACTATCGCGGTTAATGACACTAACAAACTGAGCAACGACATCATCCACATACGCCAAGGTAACAACATCGCTTTCATCACTTACCCATATATTCAGGTCGCGCGAAATATTATGACAAAATGTCGCAACAACAGAGTTATAGTTCGGCCTCGACCATTTTCCAAAAACGTTAGGCAGCCTAAAAATATGAACAGGGGAGCCATTGCTCTCGGCCAAACTTAAAAGAGCGTCCTCGGCAGCTTTCTTGCTTTTTCCATACTGACTTTCGGACTCAGCCTGAATGGATGATGCATAAATAATCGGAATTTTCCTACCAGTATCACTGACAGCCTGACAAAGTAACTCAGTCAAGCCAGCATTTCCTTTAAAAAAATCAGATGGGTCATCAGGCCGATTGACACCCGCGAGATGAACTACAAAATCTGACTGGGAAATCAAGCCGTGCAATTCATCTTCTCTATTCTTGCGAGAAAAACATAGAACCTCAATTCCTACAATTTCCGACAATCGAACACAAACATTCTTGCCCAAAAATCCGTCGCTACCGGTTACAAGTAATTTCATCGTTTCACCCCTCCGGATTCGCTCTCTCACCTCGCAACATTGCCTGAACGAAATCCAATTTCTTCAGCAATCGACACATACCGTTTACATCCAGCCGCGTTGTATTATGAGAATTGTAATCTTCCATAGCAGTGATCTTCTCTTCGCCTTGCTCAAAGTACTTAGTGTAATTCAAATCCCGGAGATCGGGAGGCACCCTGTAATATTCCCCTAAATCGTCGGCCATCGCCATTTCCTCGCGACTCAACAGTGCCTCATAGCGCTTCTCGCCATGCCTGGTTCCAATAACGCGAATGGGATGCTGGGGTCTATCAAACAACTCCAACAACGCTTTGGCTAATGTTTCAATTGTTGCAGCTGGTGCCTTTTGCACGAAAAGATCACCATTCCGCCCATTCTCAAACGCGTACATTACAAGACTAACGGCCTCATCAAGCGTCATCATAAACCGCGTCATGCCAGGGTCGGTAACTGTAATTTCCTTGCCAGCGAGAATCTGATTCACAAACAATGGGATAACTGAACCACGAGAAGCCATTACGTTTCCATAGCGGGTTCCACATATTGTTGTCCTGCCGCCAACGACGTTTCTCGCTTTTGCCACCATAACTTTCTCCATCATGGCTTTTGATATGCCCATTGCATTGATGGGATAAACGGCTTTGTCGGTGCTCAGACAAACAACTTTAGACACATCGTTTTGAATAGCTGCTTCCAGAACATTTTCAGTGCCAATAATATTGGTCTGCACTGCCTGCATAGGATGAAACTCACATGACGGAACTTGCTTTAAAGCCGCGGCATGAAAAATATAGTCAACACCACGGGTTGCTCCAAGCACGCTACTGAAATCGCGAACATCGCCAATATAAAATTTCAACTTGCTGCTCGCGTATTGTTTCCGCATATCGTCTTGTTTCTTTTCATCTCGACTAAAAACCCTTATTTCAGATATAGGAGAAGACAAGAATCGTTTGAGAACTGCATTACCAAAAGAACCTGTTCCGCCGCTAATCAACAAAATTTTTCCATCAAACATTGCACTGTCTCCATGTTTTTAGGATCAAAGTTTTTAAGCAATATTTTCAACAAATTGATTTATTTTCTTGCCAACGCTTAACTCTGATGCCTCCACCAATACAAACTCCTGAGCGGCGCGAGAAAAATTATCCAGCCACACTGAATCCAGACTCAACACATGCGAAATCGCAGCAGAGACACCTGCTGCAGTCGGGGATTCTATATACAAAAAATATGGATTCCAGCTTTCCGGGATGCTGCTAATCCGAGTAGTAAGAACCGGTCGGCCTACCGCAAGATATTCAATCAGTTTTGATGGAAAGGACATTGCGGCAGCTCCCCTGTCTGGAGGCCTGGGATTTATCAGAAGGTCTGCACGCAGCAGCTTTTCCTTCAATTGATCACTACTTAGATACCCGCCGTAAACAATTCTTGAATCCATTCTTGACAGTGCATTAATTTCATCTTCCAACTCGCCCCATCCATACAATTCGAGCCTGACAGGTGCATCTACCAGTATTCTCATCGCATCCAGTAGCAGATCGACGCCATAAGCTCGGAACAATCCGCCCGCATAAACAATCTTAAGCGTGGCTCCATCTCGGACATCCCTGCGAAATGTAGCCATTCTGAACGCTTCATCCTCAATAAAATCTGCACTCGCAATGCCAGGGAACACCAACGTTGGCGTCCGCTCCCCCACCAAATCAACCAGACCAGGCGCCAATAACACAGCTCCACTGACATGCTTGAGCAGCAACCGAATAATTCCCGCATCAATTTTCTTAAACGCCTTGGTCCAAAAACCATCTGTTGGTAAAACCACTCCTGGGGGATCGGTAATTATGACCACAACCTTGACCCGAAACAGCCGAACCAGTATTCCAAATAGCAAAAATGGACTATGGATGCCGTGAATGAATAGGAACCCAATTCTTTCCCGGAAAACAAGGCGCGGAAACAGCAACAAGCAGGAGAGAAGGCGCGTCAAATGTTTCAAGATCAAAACATTAACAAAGCCAATCATTGTTCCCTCTATGCCACTTTCAGAGAACGGCTTTCCACGGAACAATATTTTGTCCCCCAAAGGATAGTTCTGAATGGGACATGCAGACACCAAAAAGAGCTTATCGAAATTGCTGTTGATAGCCCTCACGAAACTCCATCCAAATTTGTGCGTTTGAACTGCTGGTGACAAGTCCCGGGAAAACAGGTCTTCGGCAACCTCCTTGGGGACAGCAAATCCCAAAAAGCAGGCGGCGTTAGCTGTCAAAACCTATCCCCAACAGCTTGGAATACAACGACTCCCAGCCAGAAACCATTTGACTGATCGTGTAATGATTTTCGACATTTTCTCTCGCGGCGCGTCCAAGAGACGAGCGAATCTCTGCACTCGATAGCATGCTGTATATTGCAGAAACCAGTGCTTCACTATCATTTGAAGGAACCAACATACCTCCCCCTTTCTTCAAAACCTCGACATTGCCGCCCACAGCAGTAGCAATTACCGGAAGTCGGTGCATCATTGCCTCCAGTAGAGCATTAGACAGATTTTCATGCAAAGTGGGAAATATAAAGAAATTCGCAGCTGACAGATAACGTGCGGTATCAAGCTGGTGACCAACAAAACAAACCCGGATATTTACCAGCCGATCGAAGCAATTTTTTATAGTTCCGTCCTCATCCCCACCACCAACTACTATAAGCGCGAACTTACACACCCGCTCATCAAGAGCCAAGAGTGCATCAGCCAACACTAGAAAGCCTTTCTCGACAGTTAGCCGGGAAACGCATATTCCTACAGACCAGTCTTCCGGGATGCCAAGCTCTTTACGAATGCCGGCCCTGTCAGCGCGGTCATCCTCTGGTACCTCAACCCCATTTGGAACAACCCCAACCAATTTGTGACGATACGCATTCAGAAACTCACGACCCTCTGCGTATTCACAAACCGTCGCAATATGAGTTGCCATCATCAACGTTAATGGCTCTAGCAATGAGGACACTACCACCGCCCGCAACCTTCCCTTCGAGCGTAACAAGTCCCGCTGCGTTCCATGTATCGACACAAGGATTATGCGCACCCCTGCAATTCTCGCCGCCAAAACAGCGTGAAAACCTTCGGCTCCGAGGCCGCGAATATGGATGAGATCCGGCTTATTCTGTCTGATTTGCTTAATAAAGGACCAGATCAATCGAAAGCTAATGCCTCCTGCCGGAGCGAGTTGTCTGATTTGTCCGTAAGTGTAGGACGAGTTCTTCACAAGCCTGTCCAAAGCGACAGCCGGCCCACCGCTACCTGGTAGCCCAAGACAGTGCTGTGTTATCCGTTCGCTCATAGCTTCTTCCTCGCGAACAGGCCAATTAGCCAAAACACTACAAGAGTAGAGATTACCCATAACCCCTGCCTCTGCATAAGCACCTGATTATTGGCTGGAATGAAGGCAACAAAAATATACAATTGGCCTAACGCTACAACGGAGAGAAATCTCAGCCTCGTTATACAAGAAAGCCAAATTTCTCCAAATATAAACCCGATTAAAAAAATGAAAAAAAACACACCGGGAAACGACAAATCCGACGCAAGCCAAGGAAACACTGTTGCCCAATACATGCCAGCAGGCCAACCGGTTGCAACCTCAGTCCTAGCGGGATATGTCAGATCGAAAAAACTTTGGCCTCCAAAATACTGGTAGCGATAGGACTCGTAAGCCTGTGAAAAACCAGCTCCGTAGGAGAAATAAAACTCCTGTCCAAGATTATGCGACAACCCCAGATAGCCGTGGCTAGGGTAGGAGAGTACCGTATAGATTCCATACGCCAGATACTCGCCAAACCAGTGCGCCAACCAAGATCCTGAAGTATCACCAAACATGAGGGACTGAGAAATGCCAAACTCTACTGCACGAGATGCCTGATTAACTGCCATATAGTAAAAAGAAACAAGAAAGACAAGCAAACCCAATGTCAAAATCTTAGTCTTATCTGCTTTTGATAACATAAGCTTTCCCGAACATAGAAGAATCGACCATCCTGCCAGCATATAGAGCAGCACATCACCTATACCTTTTTGGGTGCCGATATAAAGAAAAGAAGCTATATATACAAACAATGCCGACACAGAAAAAAGCTTAAGACCGAAACGAAGATCCCTCCAATAAAGAACGAGTAGAGGAACAAAGCTGCCATAGAGAATACTAAGAACAACCAATACTTGGGTTATTATGTTAACCCTGCCCTCATTAACGCGATCTTCAAAAATTGCAAATTTGTCTTTATATGATTCCCCTGGATTGAAGATTCTCTCAACCACATCAGCAACCCCTCCTCCACCAAAATCAAATATCTGATTCACGCCCCACACAAAATGATACAACCCACCAACAGCAATCAGCACCCGGACAAACCATCCACCGTTGCGCAAAGCAAACTGACTGTTCGAAACCACATTTCTTTTTGGCACAACACAAACAAAAAAGCCCAAAAAAAACAGGAAATATGACAACGATACAAATGCCGACAACTCAACAATATTATCTACACTTGACGAAAGAGGGCTAAAAACAAAAAGCAGGAAGCTGCACGATAGGTAAATCATCGAGTACTTAATAGGAAATAGTTTCGCTCCTATGGAAATTTCCGTCTCCTCAACGCTCAATTTAGTTGATGTCGGCATATTAAACGGCCAGTTCTCCTCAGGACTTGATCTCGTAATCTATACTCTCTGTCAGCAAGCAACGCAAAGTTTCTCTATGCGAAGAACAGCGTAGCGTATTCAAAAGCATCGCTTGACGGTTACGGCGCATAAAATAAAAAGATACAAATAGATAACCAACGACACGAAAAAGCCTCGATTGACCATAGAAGGGGTTAAGCATTTGAAAATAGCTATTCTCCACAGATTTACAATATTCTTTAAACTGCGCATCGATACTAGATGATGATGACAAGCACAAAGACAAACCACAAACTTCATTTACAATGTGATTTCGAAGGCAACCTGAAGCCATATCCACGGCATGCGTATCTGCATCTCGCACAACAGGAACATAATCAGCCTTTACTTTTACATTTCCAAACTCATCTCTTGAAAAATCCAACAGAGCAACAAGCCCCTCATACCAATCAAGCGATGGAGACTTCATGGTAAATTGAAAGTTACCAAGACCATAAAAAATGGGGCGCGAACACCAAGTTTCGATTCCTGCGATTACATGTGAATGATGAATAACAACCGCTGATGCCCCGCTTTCGATAATAAACCTCGCGCGTTTCTGCAGCATTGGTGAAGGCACCTTGCAATACTCAGCATTCCCATGAAGCACAACAACAACTGCATCAGAGACCAAGGCGCATCGCTTAATATCTCTACAGATATCCACCAAATCATCCAACGCTATCTTGGGTTCTAAATTGCCGCTACCACACCACTCTTCTTCAGCATATCCGAGAACTGAAACATTTATGCTATCTTCACTAACAACGTAAGGATGGTTCTCACCATCTCTCACAAGCCCATAAATGCCAAGCGCGGCATCCGTCGCCAATGACAACGTTTCGCTTACTCCTGACTCTCCAAAATCGAAGCAATGATTATTTGCTAGCCCGATTGCTGTTACACCACAATTCTTCAGGTACGACAAGGAATTAGGGTTTTGGCGAATATTAGGGCCAGTCTTGAATGCTCTTCTAAAAAAGGGTTTCTCGGCGATCGGCCCCTCAAAATTCAGTAACACCGCCTTGCAATCTTTGAATAAATCTATCAAGCTTTCTGAAATAACCGGAACACATTGTGATCTTTCAACAAAATAGTCTCCAGCGATAGCGATTCTCATTGGACATTAGCTCTACTTATATTCTGTAACCAAAGGAACAATTCTTCCGTATTACTTCCAACATCAAAATATTTTCTACAGACATCTTGCCCACGAATACCAATCAACATTGCCTCATCAAGATCACTGATCACAGCAGACATCCTTCTAGAAATTTGGTCAGGATCATTTGGCGGACAAAGAAATGCATCAACTCCATCAACCAAGTAACGGGCAATATCGCTCGTAATGGTTGTGATAACAGGTACACCCGACGCCAAGTATTCAACCAGCTTGGTAGGAAATCCTCCGCTGGCCTGCTTGGATACCGGCCGACATAACAATAGCGCTCCACTTGACTGCATCAAATCCGGTATCTTGGAATGATCGACGACACCATGAACGAACACTCTCGAGTTCAATGAATGTGCATCGATTTCATGCTGAACCTGCGCACCCTGTAAATCACTACCGTAGCCGTATAAATGTAATTCGAGAGCGAGACCCGCGGGAACGCTTACAGCCGAGAACGCTCTGATCATGGACAAAACTCCATCCTTCTCCTCGCTGAGAGATCCGCAATATGTAAACCTGAACGAATTACCTTCAGATTGTCGACTCGCGCTATCCATTAATTCAAACCGCCGCGAGTCAACAATAGCAGGCATTATAAAAATCTCTATCCTTTTTACCCTTACCGCAACGTACTGATACAAAGACCTAGAAATAACAGATACACCACTTAACTTGTTTAATAAAATTCGCTCGAATATAAATAGTGAAACTTTTCCATACCAATTTTTAGGAAAGACTTCTGATGGATACTCAGTTAACTCATGAACAACAGGAACACCAAATACCTTTGCCAAGCACATAACTAAGGTTAGAACCATGAGATCACGGTCATAACAAACTATTATCGAATTCTGGCGACCCGCCCGCCAACAAGCCAACAACAACATGGGCATCAAGAATGTGAGCGCCACAAGCCTCCATGGAAGCGATTGCAGGCCCAATGGAAAGCAAATTTTTTGAACATTCCCACGGAACTCAATTTCATTTTTTGCCCGTAGATTTACAAACTGAACATAATTGTTCAGATCACTGGCCAAACATTCTACAATCGAAACGTGTCTTACCTGCGCGGCTCCAGCCATTCGATAACATAGTGAGGAAACAAATATAAGATTCACAATCAGCTCATACTCCAGTTAGAGTTTTTATCGAATGGCAATCGCCCTTCAAAAAAATCAACTATAGCCTTCGCAAAAACAAACTCAAGATCACAAGCTTCTTCTATTTTTCTCCATACTCCATCTTCATATTCATAATATGCCGAAGACGCCTCCGCCGTCTTTGGCCCGAAGCTCACCGCCTGGAATTCAATCAAAACAGGGCCATCCAAAGTCAACGCAACATCCAATGATAGAATTGGTGATTGAATTCTTTCGAAGCAGTTTTTCGAAAAATCCAACACTTTTTCGACGTCAGACTCTGGCAACCCATCGAACACAAGCTTACCACTGCCACTGGCACGAAAGTCTCCTTTACGATTCAATCGCTTTACAATGTAAAACCTGGATCCATAAACAAGCACTTTGTAGTCTGAAGTCAAGCCAGGAAAAAACTCCTGAACTATAAAGCCGTTCCTGAACAGCGACCTTGGCACATAGCCTTTCCTCCGAATTCTAGCCAGAACCTCATACACCCATTCGGGCCACAAAAAAGTCAAGGATCTCCGCATAGCAATACTTTTTAAGCTATTAAAATCAGTTGCAAGGAACACTCCCTGAGCCCCTGCTCCGCTAGAATTTTTGAAAACTTTTGGCCACACTCCATGCGATACCCTTGAATATGTTAACTCCTCCAAACACCCAAAACAGACGGTACCCATTTGCTTAGCCTGTTCCGGGAAAATGCTTTTTCTGATTAGCTCCATCAAAATTTTGTTGTGATGAGCCACTACCAACTCATATTTTGGCACCATGACTATATTTGCCAATTTTTGCGACAGCGATACCGATTCAATATATCTCTTGTACAGGCCGAACTGATCTTCAGACGAAGTAATAATCAGTGGCATGTCTATCAGTTCGCCATTACATAGGTCAACCATATGAATGAGCTCGACATCCCACTCCAAAACTCTAAACGCGGAACACAAACGATCCACATGCAATGAGCAAAGCGTCTTAGCATTACTAGTCCTGGAAAAGAATGCTGCCCTATAATCAAGGACAATACCTAACTTCTTGTTCATATTACGCCCTGAATTTCTTGACGCTTCATACCGATCAGCCATTTAGGGTTTTGAATTTGAGGACTTAATATGTAGAACATCACGCGTGCCGTACACTACTAGTGGCATTATAAAAACCATATACCCCGCTGATGTCACAATAGGAATTATCCAAAATCCAACCACTGGAACCAACCAAAGTTTTACCGAAATAGTTGATATCAAGAACAGGAACCAAGCGACAATCTGTATCCGAACACGCGAAAGACTGTTTAGGAGCATATTGAAAGGAGATGTAAAAGCCATCAAAACAAACAAGCAACACTGTCCTGCAAGCACGACACCTTGGTTTTCAAACGATCGCCCCATCCACATTTCAACAAGAGAGTTACTTACAACTACCAATACAATCCCAACCGCTGCAACAAGCCCAAACCCCAATGTACTCATTTTTATGGTTGAGCGTCGAACCCAGTCATAGTCATTCCTAACCAGGGCATCAGCATTTGCAGGCCATAGCGGCAAAAACATCGTTGTAACCAGGAGCCCGAGCAGGGATGCCAACTTGATCGGCACAGAAAATTCCGTGACCGACTCCGAACCAAGCGTCGCCGCGATTATTGTGTTATCAATATTTAATCCAACCGATGTTATAACGGCAAGACAAAGAAAGCGTTTTCCCAAACCGAACAGCTCGCCAAACAATATCGGGCTAGCGTCATGCCTGTCTGGAAAAAGCGCGGGATTCGAACTAAAAAATACGAAGGTTGCGACAATCATTACGAGTACTGGTGGAAGGGAATAAGCAAGAACAACAGCCCAAGAAGAGAAGGACATCCAAATTGCCACATAGCAAGAAATCACGGAACAAATTGCGCCAAGAATCTGCCAGAGATTACACTGCAACACCATTTGTCTCGCATACAGTATCTTTTGGATTAGCGACGCAGGAACACCAACAAGAAACGCAGCCATACAAATTGCGATTATATAAAGGTCGTGATTGCCGAGAGGCGTTACACCAAAATTTAAAACATCATTAACACACAAAACAACAACCAAAAGGACCAACAACAGCAAAGCAACCGTAATTTTGATCAGTATGTTGTACGCGCCTAAAATATAGCCTCTTGCACTGATATAATCCTCTCGACCAAAAGAAACACCCAATTTTGTTAAGAGGCTATTTCCAACTCCCAGATCAAGAAAGAGCGCTGCACTCGTGATTGAGACAGCCGTCATCCAAACACCAAAACTTTCCGCTCCCAAGTAACGCAGCAGCTCCGGCATCACCGCGAAGGGCGCAGCGAGAGCCACGAGCCTCCCCATTAGACCACCAAATATACCTTCTAGAATTTTTTTCCCACGATCGTTTGATTTATCAGTTAAAATTTTTTGACTCCTCACGCATTGATATCAGTCTTTCATGCTCTTCAATTTCACCCTCATTCCATCGCATGCGAACGAGTTTAGCCGGGTTCCCAGCAACGATCGCATATGGCTGAACCGGTTTGGTTACCACAGCGCCCGCTGCCACGACAGCTCCCCTCCCTATTCTCACGCCCGCCAGAATGATTGCCCTCGTCCCAATCCAGACATCATCTTCTATAACCACGCCAGGGTCATCCTGTGGCCTTTTTTCGCTGTCATTTATGCTGAACATGTAACGACCTATCACATCAATTCTGTGATTTCCTCCGCGAACAGTCACCTGAGGACCAAACATCACATTACTACCGATGATGATCGAGGAGCGACTTGCAACAAGCACAGGACGATAACCAAGATTTACATTATCGCCAACTGATATGCTTTCGTAGCTATACACACCAAACGGATCAAATGAAAAATTATCGCCCACACTCCGGAATCGGTGCACGTACAGTTTTGCTATAGCAAAACTGATTACATTGGGTATATGACCGACAACCCCAGCCAGCAAGGCCATCAATCGTTTCGCGTAACCAGCATTCATAACATACAACCGTTGGAACAAAACGCATCCCCTGGGAAATAACGTATGGAAAAAGGCCAAAACTCACCGAATCACTACAAATTCTTTTGTCGAGCGACATTAAAGGCATCAACTACAAGCACAACAAACACTGAGACAAACAGGGCACCCATGAAGACGAAAACAACAATTAGGGCTCGCTTCGGTGAAACCTTTTCCTCCGCCACAACAGGTGGATCTATCACTCTAAACACATACTGATCCCGCACATTAGCCAGCATCATGATCTGCAATTGCTTTTCAATTAGCTCATACAACACTTGCTGCATTCCAGACACTGCGGTTTGCTTTAGCTGCTCACTCAAGTAATCAATACTTTTCTGAGCATCCTGTATGTCACGCAACCGCATTTGCTGATTAACATCCTCGACCAACCACTCAATCCACTGCTTTGCAATCTGTGGCGAAACATGTTTAATGCTCAGCGTTACCAAACCAGTGCTCTTTGCCTGGCTGACCTGCATAATCCCACTGAAAGTTTTGTACGCCTTCCACTCACTAGGAATCTTCTTCAAATTATCCTCATCAGCCAGCCACTCACGGGCATTCTCGTCATATTTATCTGCGTCAATCTTCAGTTCGCCAGTCCTTGCATTCCAAGACTTTGCCGCCATCAACTCAACGAGGATATTCCTGCGCTGAATAAAATCGCCTATGAACGCCCTTGACTTCAAAACCTCCACTCCGATAGTTACTTTGTCCGCTTTTCCTTTCCCCATACCAACACCCACAACAGAGGCAAGCCCTCCAAATTGACTAACCAGCGATGAAAGCATTCCTGAATTCACATCTTCGGCTGGCGCCAATAATGCATCCGCGCTATAAACATTCGGCATCCGCATGACGATCAACGCTGTAAGTGCTGCGACCAATAAAGGTGCCCCAAAAATCCACCACTTTGCCCGCCAGAGAACCTTAAGTGTGGCAACCATGTCAACGGATTCCTCGCTCCTCATACCAGAAGGAATGCCTCTGCTTTCAGCTGATTTTTCGTGTTCTAACACCGATTCCCCCCAACCAGGCATATTACCAGGCTTTACAACCCAAAAAATCTACAGTCTGAGGTTAGATTCCGCACGACGGAAAACATTCTTCAAATCGAAAATTACATGATTTTCCGTACAAAACGAGGAGATATTTTGGATTCCCATATCTTTGAACACCCTATGCGCTACAGCAACGAGAACTCCCGAATATGTTTTTTTCTCTGGAGTAGCCACTGGAACCAATCCGTATGCACTGCAGGACTCATCGCTACTTACCCAAGGATCAAACACGTCAACTGCGACCTGATACTCCGCCAACTCTCTGATTACATCGATCACCTTAGTATTGCGAATATCCGGACAGTTTTCCTTGAATGTAAGCCCCATGACCAAAATACGTGCCCCTTTAATTTGAATCTCTTTTCTTAGCATCGCTTTGATCATCCTGCTAGCAACAAAACGCCCCATGCTGTCGTTGATACGCCGCCCGGCCAGAATAACTTCCGGATGGTAACCAACAGCCTGCGCTTTGTGTGTCAGATAATATGGATCGACACCTATGCAGTGCCCACCCACCAGACCCGGACGAAACGGCAGAAAATTCCACTTGGTTCCAGCCGCTTCCAGCACTTCCAACGTGTCAATTTCAAGACGTGAAAAAAGTTTTGCCAGTTCGTTGATCAGCGCAATATTCAAATCACGCTGCGTATTCTCGATAACCTTTGCAGCTTCAGCCACTTTGATACTGCTGGCCTTATGCGTTCCCGCCGTAACAATGGATAGGTACAACGCGTCGACCTTATCGGCAACTTCTGGGGTTGAACCCGATGTAACCTTTTTGATGTTGGTGAGTCGGTGTTCTTTGTCACCGGGATTGATCCGCTCCGGGCTATACCCTGCAAAAAAATCGCGATTGAATGTTAGCCCGCTCACCCGTTCCAACACAGGCACGCAGTCTTCTTCCGTGGCACCGGGATACACCGTGGACTCGTATATGACGATGTCGCCTTTTTTGAGCACCTTGCCAATCGTTTCAGATGCCTTGATCAGGGGTGTCAGATCCGGACGCTTATGAATATCAATGGGTGTTGGCACGGTAACGATGAACACATTGCATTTTTGCAGGTCAGACGGCGTGGCGCTGAAATTCAATCTGTTTGCTGACTCAAGCTCCTCTTTGTTCACTTCCAGCGTTGAATCAACTCCGTTTTTGAGTTCGGAAATCCGTTTCTGCGAGATATCAAATCCGACAACAGGGTAGTGTTTGCCAAATTCCACGGCCAGAGGCAACCCGACGTATCCCAGGCCGATAACGCCGATTGCCTGCACGAAATCCGGTTTTGGGCTGCCAGTGTTGTCGCTCATATGTACGCTATCCTTCTGCTCTCGTTATAGGTCTTTTGCAAATACAGACGGGTATTAAAAACTCGCCACTGCCGCCGCACCCAATGCAATCTGGTAGAACACTTGCGATACGCTGGTCCACAAGGTCAGCGATTTGATGCGATCGGCATCCAGCGGCACCACCACGGTGTCGCCGGGCTCCACTTCCACCATGTCGCGGGAAAACCAGCTGGATTTTTGTGGCAGGAACACGCGGCCGTTGGCTTTAACCACATAGACTCGGCCTTTGTCGGCCTTGAGATTGGTGCCGCCGGAACGATCGATGTAGTCCTGCACGGTCAGCTTGGATTGAAACAGATGTGACGTCGGATACTGCACTTCACCTACCACGGTGACAGATTGCTTGTAACGGGGAACATGCAGGCTGTCGCCATCCACAATGCGCACATCCTGCTGCTGGGCGTCAGCAATGATGGCCGGCAGATCGATGACCATGCGCCCCAGCGGCTTCACATTTTCGATGTTTTTCAGCAGCTGCTGCGCGTCCTGCACATCCACTTTTTCCACGTCGTCCTGTTGCTCAATATTGGAAGCAGCGATGTCGCTTTCCAGACGGTTCTTCAGTTCAAGCAACCGTTGCTGCTCCAATGCCTGTAGCTCCTTGCGGGTGAAAATGGCACCCTGGGGATAGGCCTGATCGGTAATGCCGCCGGCGCGCTGCAACACTTGTGCAAGGGTTTCGCCACGGCGAATGGTGTATTTGCCGGGGAACATGACTTCGCCGGTCAGTTCGATGGTTTCCTCCGGTGCCCAATCCGGCAGCTGGCGGATGTTGATCCGATCTTCCGGCTGCAGCTTTTGTTGCGACGACGACGCAAGCGGTAAACCTATGTAGTTGATTTGCTGGCGTTGTTGTTCGTCCAAAGAGTAGCGGGTGATTTCGGCTTCCAGATCATAGGCGTTCTGCTTGAGGCCACCCGCCAGTTGGATCAGATGCTGCGCTGACATGCCATCTGTCAGCGGATAGCTGCCAGGGAATCGCACATTGCCGGCAATGCTGACAACCTTTTGCCGGTTGATCCGATCTGCCTGGGTACGCAGACGCTGGATCACGGCCTCCATTTGTTTATTACGATCGGTTTCCAGATCGAAAATCATCACTGTGTCGCGCGGTTGCAGCGGGATGTCGTTTGCACTGCCGGGTTTGGTGAAAGCTTCACTGGGGCTGAACAACAGAACCGACAACTTGCGGGCGGGCGGCAACTCGCGCAGCACCAGCGCTGCATTCAGATCGGGGTTGGGCAGCAGTTCGCGAATGCTGCCCAACACCTGACTTACACGGATGCCGGAACGCCAGGCGGTAATGCCAGGCCGTTTGACGTGTCCTTCGATGGTGATGATGTTTTCCTGCGTATCCAGCACGGAATAGATGCGCACAATGTCCGCCGCCTTGATGGCCTGGGCTTTGCCCTGGCTGCCAGACAGATCCACATCCAGCACGGTGCGGTCGCCCTGTTCGTTGATGCGCTCCACCCGCGACGCCTGGGGATAGGCCGTGGGCATCATGCCACCGGCCAGACGCAGAACGTCGCCGATGGATTTTTCCTGTTTGATTTCATAAATCGCCGGGCGGCGCACTTCGCCATCCACGCCCACCGTTGCGCCCACGGGCGGAATAAAAATGACGTCACCCGGCTGCAGGCGTGCGTCGTTGCGGGTGTCGCCGTTCAGCAGCAGGTCGTACAGATCCAGTGTGGTGACAACCTGCCCTTGCCGCTTCAGCTGAATATTGCGCAGCGATCCGATTTCATTCACGCCGCCACTGGCAAACAGTGCGTTGGTCATGGTGGAAAGCGACCCCACCACATAGGAGCCCGGCTGCACGGCATCACCCAGCACGAACACGCGAATGGTGCGCAAGGTGCCCATGGTGACTGCGCTCTTCACGCCGATCATCTGCTCAGAGATAGTGCGCTCGATAACGCCCTGCGCCTGGCTGAACTTCAGACCGGCAAGGGAAATCGGGCCGATCTCGGGAAACTGGATAACGCCTTCGCGGCTGACTTCCAGCGAGTATTGCGCGTTCTGTTTGCCGTAGAGTTGCACCACGAAGGTATCACCAGGCCCGACGACATAGTCCGCCGGCACTGGTATATCGATATTGGGTTGAAAGGCTGTTGCGTTGTTCTGGAACAGCTCGTAGCCAAAGGCTTTCAGTTCCTTGGGTGCTTTGGCAGCGGTGTTGTCGTCTGCGCCGGTCGGTGCATCCTGTAACGGGATGGTTGTCGCACCGGTCGGTTCGTAGGCTTCAACCGCGCGACGGGGTTGATTCTGTCCGGATAGCGGCTCCGACAGCTGTGGTGTTGTTGTGGCACCACCTTGCAGCTGGTTCAGATCGAATCCAAACTGCCGCGCCAGGCGTTCCTGTTCTGCCCTGGGCAGCGATTTGAATTGTTCAATCTGTGCTGCTGTGGGGGTATATGCGTTCGCAGTGCCTGCTGTACACACCAGCATCAGCAGGGCAACCATCCAGGCCAACCCGGCGCGAAGATTCCGCATTATTCCTGTATCGCTCGCTGTCATTACCAACCTTGACTGTTGTTATTCAAATTCCTATTGGATGTTCCGGTAGCTGCCATCGCGCACATGATCGACCCAGTGCGGATGATCCAGATACCACTGCACTGTTTTCCGCAGCCCGGTCTCGAATGTTTCCTGCGGCATCCACCCCAGTTCACGGTGGATTTTTTCGGCATCAATGGCGTAGCGGTAATCGTGGCCCGGCCGGTCTTGCACGTAGGTGATCAGTTGCCGGTAATGGCGCCCACCCGACAGCGGCCGCATTTCCTGCAACAGATCGCAAATCGTTGTCACTACGTCGATGTTGCGGACTTCGTTGTGGCCGCCGATGTTGAAGGTGTCTCCACTCTTGCCCTGCTGTAGCACCGTCAGCAATGCGCGGGCGTGATCATCGACATAAAGCCAGTCCCGAATATTCTGCCCCTGACCATATACCGGCAGCGGCTTGTCCGCCAGCGCCTGGGTGATCGTCAGCGGAATGAGTTTTTCAGGAAACTGATACGGCCCGTAATTGTTCGAGCAGTGCGTGACGAGCACCGGCAGGCCATAGGTATGGTGCCAAGCCCGCACCAGATGATCGGCACTTGCCTTGCTCGCAGAATAGGGGGAGTGCGGATCATAACGGGTTGCTTCAGTAAACAGATCGCCTTCTTCCGTCAGATCACCAAACACTTCATCTGTGGATATGTGGTGAAATTTAAACGCCGCTTTTGCCTGGGAATCAAGTCCACGCCAGTATTCCCGCGCCACCTCCAGCAGTTGAAAGGTGCCCACGATATTGGTCTGGATGAATTCGGCAGAACCCGCGATGGAACGATCCACATGGGATTCCGCCGCCAGGTGCATGATGCAGTCCGGGCGATGCTGTTCAAAGGCGGCTTGAACGGTATCCCTGTCCGCGATGTCGGCCTTGATGAAGGAGTAACGCGGCGAATGACTGACCTCGGCAACGGATTCGAGATTGCCGGCATAGGTCAGCTTATCCAGGTTAATAACGGTGTGTTCCGTATGCTCGATAATGCGCCGCACCACAGCAGAGCCGATGAAACCGGCGCCACCTGTTACCATTATTTTCATTCTGTTCGCGGCCCCTTTCCTGCGCTTTCCAGAGATCGTCGCTGCAGTGATGGTCACTCGGGTCTGTAATCTATCGCCAACCCAATGCCTGTTCCGTCAATCTTTTGATTGTTCCAGTAAAATTCCTCGCCAACATTATAGACAGACGTGGAAACTTTGACGTTTTTTATGATGAAGGAATAACAAATTTCTGCCCACAGAAAACTGTCTTCCGCCAGGAATGGACTTCCACCCCACTCTCCCCCGCGATTTCCACCATCACGATTCAGGGCCAGTTGGCCTATGCGCCAAGAAAGCTGGAAACTATCGGCGAAATAATGATCAAGCAGCAGCGAAACGGCGCGGGTGTCGTTATCAAACGTCGATCCCAGCGGACGCCCGAAATAACGGTATCCGGATTGGTAAGTGCTGTGTTCGTAGGCAGTGTTCGGGCGGCTGTCATCAAGGGTGCCCACCATGGTGTCGGCATACTCCAGCGCAACCCGGTGAAAAATGTCGGCGTACGAAAATGCCGATTCAACGCCGCCCAGAAGAAATCCCCTGGATGGAAAACCGTTGCTTTCGTCCTCGCCCGCGTATTGCACATAGAGCGCGGAGTAGGAGCCCGCCAGCGGAAAACCAATGCGCAGATCCACCGCGCCGATCTGGTTGCCAGGCTCGTTGGTTTCGTCGATTCCGTCGTCACCCAGGTTGTCGTTGCCCTGCACCAGATCCCACAGACTGCCTAGATCCTGCGGTCTGCCATCACCACCCCACTGGGCAACCCGGCTGAATCCGATTTCGAAACTGCTGAAAGGTTTGAGTGCCAGGCGAGCCCCCAGCAATTTGGCATTGGGAATTGCGCGATCGGATTCCAGTTGCCCCGCAAAGGCCGTGAACGACCAGGGGCCTATCCAGCTGAGCCAGGGCGTTTCAAACGCTGTCGCTGCCTGACGCTGCAAACTGACGGCTGTCACCGGGCGCGCGCTGTTCGACAGAATAAGACTGCTTTGCCACGCCGGCCCCCACCACCGCTCCAGTGCGCCAACGTTGACGCCCCAGTTGCCCAAAACACCCGCCACATAGCTGCCATCCAGGCGGTAGTCCTTGCCATCGGTTGCATCCGGCGCCCAGGTCATGCTCAGACGCGCAGCCAGACTCTCACCCACCCAGTCGAGTTCGCCATGCAGTTCATTTTCTTCCCGCTGTTCCGAGCCAAAGTCCCGGAACACGACTGGGTCAGGGCGCGTACCCGCACGGGCGCGAAGATTGAGCGCAGATTCCGCCTGCTTGAGTGAAAAACGGGTATACGCGAGTGACCAGCGGGCGGCGTCGGGCAGCCGGGATTCCACGGCAGTATCCAGATCGGTGGCAATGGCAGCCCAGGGCAAGGGCCAGGTGGTGATGGGCGCAGAAATCACGCCGGCATCTGCCAGCACCTGAATATGGTGCCGCAGCTGTTCGTCGCCCGGATCGATCCAGGGCGCCGCGCGCGCTTCGCCCAGAACCAGTGCAGCAGCGGCAAAAAGAATCCGCATCCAATGTCGTGTGCGTCGATCCATGCTGATGCGTCACACTGCTCGCAAGAGTTTTTCTTCCACCTTGAGCGTGGTGGGTCGATTGAGAATGGTGAGCAGCACCAGCGCCCGCTGTTCGCCATCCGGACAGAGGTAAACGGCCTCGATACCCTTGAACGGCCCATCATTGATGACGACTTCCTGATCGCGCTGGAACAGCGGCACATGGCGGAAACCGTTTTCGCGGTATTTCAGTAGATCGATGAGTTCCTGACCGGCGCTCGCCCAGTTCTCGCCGTATTTGACAAAGGTCTGCACGCCGCGCGTACTGCGGATGCGGGTGAAGGAATCCGCAAACCGCTCAAAGGACTCGAACTGGATAAACAGGTAGTTGGTAAACAGAGGTTCCCGACTGCCATCCTTGCGGATGAGCCACGGGCAATAAACGGTGAACGACTGATTTTCGAGATGGGCGATCGCACGATCTTCCTGTCTGGCTTTCGTCCTCAGAACATACCATGTCATGTGTACTGCACCCCATCTTGCCCGCTGCCGGTCCGTCGCCTGACGCTGTCTTTTATTCTTTGAATTTCCAACGAATTTCTTCGTCCAGACAGCCTCTGGAAGTATTGTCCGAACCTGCCGTATTCACAAGCAGTTTTTTGGCTGCCCCGACCCCATAAACGCAAACGGGCGACTCTGGTCGCCCGTCTGTTCTGTGCAGCCCGATCACTCAGGGCGTGTTTTTGCCAGCCGAGGCCTGAGCGGCATCCTCGGGCTGACCCAGCTGGGCAATCATGTACTCGATGCCGTTGCGGCGAAAATCCTCGGCGCTGGCAGTTTTGAAGCTCTGCAATACGCTGATGCCATCGACCGCCACGTCATAGACCTGCCACTGCTTGGTCTTGTTGTCGACATAGAGTTTGTAGCTGATCTGGTACTTTTTACCGGACTGCTTTTCGGTGACGTCGCTGTTGACCATGGCGCGATCGCCCTGCTCGTTCTTGCGCTGCCCGGTGATCACCAGCTGATACTGCTTGGAGGGATCATACTGGGCCACGATGGACGAACTCACGCGCTCCTTGAAGGCGGTGGTGTAACGCTTCTTTTGATCGGCGGTGATTTTGCGCCAGTTCTTGCCCAGGATCTGCTTGGCCATGGTTTCGAAGCTCACGTAGGGCACGAGCACTTCTTCACCAATCACGACCAAGTGCTTCTTGTCGGCGGCAATCCTGTCCTGATCTTTCTGGATGCGTTCATTGACCTCGTTGAAGAGGTTGGTGATGAGCTGATCCGGCGGAATGACGTTGGCAGACCAGGCAACGCTGGACATCAGCAAGGTCAGGCCGGCCATCAGCCCGCACAGCAACCGTGAGAAAGCAGGAAACAAAGTGTTCACTGGTGGCTCCATCGATGCAGTTCAAAGAATGAAAGTATATGTAAAAAACCGGATTCCTCTAACTGCAGATTTTGTAAAAAAATTACTCAATCCACGGTTATTCGACCCAGGTTGCGCTCCAGTGTTCCCGCACCGATACCCTTCACGTTGGCCAGGTCTTCCACCGACGCAAACGGCCCGTGCAATTCACGGTAATCCACGATGGCCTGGGCCTTTTTCGCGCCGATGCCGTCCAGCGCCAGATCCAGCGTGTCCGCACTGGCCTGATTGATATTGATCGGCAAAGGGATGACGAAATTCTTGTTTGTACGGGATTTTTCCGCCAGAACAGCCGGGCTGGACAGCAGCAGGATCAGAAATAACAGGGGCAATGTCAGGTTGCGCATAAGGTCTTTCCACTGATTGAAAAAAGTAGCCATCAATCAGAAAGACCGTTTGCACGCAAAAATCCGGGCTGTCAGGTGGCGAGGCTGGCCAGAATTGCTGCCAGGGCGTCGTCCGGTTGGGGCGCCTGGGTGATGGGACGACCGATCACCAGATAGTCCACACCCGCCGTCAGCGCCTGGGCCGGCGTCATGGTGCGACGTTGGTCGTCGGCGCTGCTGTCGGCGGGCCGGATGCCAGGCGTCACCAGCTTGAACGATGGTGCTGCCTGCTGCCGCAACGCCACTGCTTCCTGGGCGGAACAGACTACGCCATGCAGCCCGCTCTGCTCCGCCAGCCGGGCCAGCCGTTTCACCTGTTCCAGCGGCTCGACATCCAGGCCGATTTCCACCAGGTCGCTGCGCTCCATGCTGGTCAGCACGGTGACGGCAATCAGCAAGGTGCCGCTGCCCGCCTGTTCCACCGCCTGGCGCGCCGCTTCCATCATGCGGGAGCCGCCACCGGCATGCACGTTCACCATCCACACGCCCAGATCCGCTGCCACACCGCAGGCCTTGGCCACGGTGTTGGGGATGTCGTGGAATTTCAGGTCGAGAAATACCTCGAAGCCACGGCCATGCAGATCATGCAGGATGGCTGGCCCTTCACGGGTGAACAGTTCCTTGCCCACCTTGACGCGGCACTGGGCCGGATTGAGCCGGTCGGCCATTTCCAGCGCCTGTTCGCGATAGGGAAAGTCCAGGGCCACGATGATCGGAGAGGTGGTGCTCATGCTGACTCCTGTGGGGCTTTATTCGCCTTCGATGCCATGGATGGGTTTGATGCTGCCCCAGGTTTTGCAGGTGGGACATTGCCAATGCAGGGTTTTGCCGTTGAAGCCGCATTTGCCGCAGCGGTAGACCGGCTTGTCCTGGATCAGGCGTTGGGTGAAGGCTTGCAGCAGACCCAGGTTTTCCCGCGCGGGGCCTTCGGTATTGTCCATGTGATACTGGATCAGACGATCGAGCCCGCGTACGGTCGGACGCTTTTTGAGATATTCCGAGAGCACGTAAGCGCCTTCCTTGTCGCCCTGCAGCTGACGCACCAGATCCGACAGGACGATGACAATGGAGATCGCGGGATGCTGTTCCAGGCAGGTGAAAAGAAATTTCACCAGATCGCCAAGCTGGCCGCTTTTTTCGTGATTTTGCCGCAGCAGGGTGAGGGTTTCGGGAATGTAGTCCGCATCCTGTTCCAGCACCCGACGCAGGGATTTGATGGCCTCCTTGTCGTTGCCGGCCTGGGTTTCGAGCTCGGCCTGCAGCAGACTGGCGCGCACGCAGTTGCGATCGGCTACCAGCGCGTCCTTCAGTTCGCGCCGCGCTTCCACCAGATCACCCACCTGCAGGCAGGCAACCGCCTGTTCGCAATGATAATGCGCCAGATTCACCGCTATCTGCCGGCCTTTGGCGGCCAGCTTGCCGGAAGTTTCCACCGCCGCTTTCCAGTCGTGTTCCATTTCGTTGATGGACAGCAGGAATTCCAGCGCCGCTACCTGATTCGCGCCCTGTTCGTCGGCCAGTTCCTTGAGCAGACGCTCGGAACGATCGAGCAGACCGGCCTTGAGGTAGTCCCGCGCCAGTTCCAGGCGCACGGTGGCCTGCTGGATTTTGCTGAGATTGGGGCGGGACAGAAGATCCTGGTGAATGCGGATGGAGCGATCCACCTCACCGCGACGGCGATAGAGAGTGCCCATGACCAGATAGGTGTCGAAGGTATCGCGATTGACGTCGAGGGTTTTGAGCAGCAGTTCCATGGCTTCGTCCTGCTTCTCGTTGAGCAGCAGATTGAGGCCCTGAAAGTATTCTTTGCCCAGAGGGGTTCCGGATTCTGCGACGACGGGTTTTTTGCGCTCTGCCTTTCCCAGCAGCCACCCGATGACGAGGGCGGCAAAGAGGAGTGTCCCGACGATCAGATCCGCCATTTCAAGCGGCATCTTTGAGTGACAGCTCCCTCAGTTTGTCCAGCTGGGCATGGAGTCCACGAATTTCACGACGGGCAGCCCGCAGCTCAAGATTCTGCAGGAACATGAGCCCCGCACACAGCAGAAAGGCTACCACCAGGCCCGCCACGAAAAAGGACAGCGAGAACCGGCCAACGCTGACTTCCACCTTGTCGGCGCGGAAGAGCAGATCCACCATGATGTCCTGCGGGTTGTTAATCAGAAAAAACGCAAACACCAATCCGACGGCGAGAATAAACGTGACGATGAAAATGACCTTGATTCTTCCCATTGGAAGTGCCCGATCCGATGTATGGAAAAAAACGCCGACGACGGCATGACGCTAATCATGCCGTTTTTGTCAGGGAATTCAAGGAAAAAGCTTAATTGGAGGGAGAAGCGCCTTCGTCGTCTTCGCCGTTGACCCGATCCCGCAGTTCCTTGCCCGGCTTGAAGTGAGGTACGTATTTGCCGGTCAGATCCACTGCTTCACCGGTTTTGGGATTGCGACCCAGACGCGGAGCGCGGTAGTGCAGCGAGAAACTGCCGAAACCACGAATCTCGATGCGTCCGCCGGTAGCCAACGCCTGGGACATTTCTTCGAGCATGGTTTTCACCGCCAGCTCGACATCTTTTTGGGAGAGTTGCGATTGCCGTTGAGCAACGCGCTCGATCAATTCTGACTTCGTCAAAACCGAACTCCTCGACTTGTTCTGGTCGTCATGCTCTTCCATATAAGTAGTACCTCCGCACTACGTGTCCCTGAAACCGCGCTAATGTGAACTGATGTGAACAGCTGCCATTCGCCGCAGGGCTTTGGCAATCGGGCTTAACTTGTTGAGAAAGCTGTATTTATTAAGATAACCCAAGATTCAAATATAGCAAACTCTGGTGCTTTCCAAGGTCATGTTTTAGACAAATTGGAAATATGACCACCAGGTCACGCTATCTGGAGTGTCAAATTGCGGATTTTTAGAACAAATGAGTATAAAAATCTGTTTTTCCTGAAATTTTTAAATTTTGCTTTAATTAACAGAACATCATCGCAAGGGGCCTTTCATGCTGATCATTCCTGCCGACCGGGGTATCGACTGGCGTCGGGCGCCGGTGGCGACCCTAACCATCGTGGTGCTGTGCACTCTGATCTTCTTCGGCTGGCAGTGGGGTGACGAGCGCCGGCTCAAGGCGGCTGCCACCTACTATGCCCAGCAGAAGCTGTTGCCGCTGGAGTACCCCATTTTCATCAGCTATCTGAGCCAGTCAGGACAGAAAAAACGCGGGGCGGAAATCGAAGCCCTGTGGGAGCAGGATCAGCACGACATGGTGATGCTGCATCTGCTGTCGGATCATGGCTTTACCCGTGATCTGGAGAAAACGGACGCGGATTTCTGGGGCGACGATGTGTACTACCACTGGCAGGATTCGCGCCAACAGCTCAACGAGATGCTGGGGGATATCAGCATCTTCCACCTCGGCCTGATCGCCGGCGAGCATCGTCCCATTACGTTCATCACGTACCAGTTCATGCATGGCGATGCGTTTCACCTGATCGGTAACATGATTGTGCTGGCGGTGGTGGCAGTGGGTGTGGAGGCTGCCATCGGTTCCTTCAACTTTTTGCTGTGTTATCTGTTTTGCGGGCTGATGGCGGGGCTGCTGTACACGCTGATCAATCTGGGCAGTTATGTGCCTTTGGTGGGCGCGTCCGGTTCGATTTCCGGCGTGCTGGGGATGTACGCCGCTATTTACGGCATGCGCAAGATCCGTTTCTTTTACAGTGCGATTTTTTATTTCGGCTACTTCACTGCGCCGGCGCTGGTGATTCTGCCGGTGTGGATTGTGTGGGAGGTGGCGAATGCGATCTGGGGCGACACGTCGGGTATCGCCTACTGGGCTCATGCCGGCGGACTGATTACCGGGGGCGTGGGCATGCTGGCACTGCGCAACCGCTTGCTGCAGGTGGAAGAAACCTATCTGGATACGCTGCCCGACGACGACGAGCAGTACCGCAAGACACTGGATGATTTTCTGAAGCAGCTGGCCGCCTTCAATTTCGACGCCGCGCGCCGCAAGCTGGCGGAGCTGGAAGCCCAGTATCCGGATAAACCGGCGCTGATGGAGCATCGCTATTATCTGGAAAAGTTGCGCTCGAAGTCGGAACAGTTCCACGCCACTGCGCTGTCGCTGCTGGGCAAACCTGGCAATGATCCGGCGCTGATCCACATGCTGCACGATGTCTACAAGGATTACAGCACTCTGCAGGGCCTGCCGAACATCAGCAACGAGTTGTTGCTGAAACTGATGCTGAGTTTCACCCAGATCGAGGCCTGGGACACGCTGCGAGAGATGATGAAGGAGGTGTCTGCCCGCCGCATCCAGCATCCGATGCTGGTGAAGATTCTGCGCGTGCTGGCGAAGGGTCTGCAGGGCCTGGGCGAGCGGGATATCAGCGAGCGCTATCAATCCATGGCCTCCAGTATGGAGACGGAATTGAAAGGCGCCCCGCTTTCCCCCTGAGTCTCGCGAACATGCGGGTGACCGAAACGATCCCTTGCCGCAGATATTTGGTCATATCGTTGCGGGGCTTCTTTGGTTAGTCTGACCACCAGGTCATTCATAACAAAACCAAAGGAGCCACCCGATGATCGAATGGAGTGAACCGCAGCAGATGCTGCGTACTGCCCTGCGCAATTTCATCGAAAAGGAAATCGCCCCCAATCTGGACAAGCTGGAGCACGGCGATACCCCGCCCTACGATGTGCTGCGCAAGATGCTGAAGACATTCGGCATCGACCAGATGGCCCGCCAGCGTTTTGAAAAGCAGATCGCCCGTGAAAAACGCATCGCTGCCGGCGAAACCATTCCCGAGAAAAAGGTGGAAGACGAGGCGCTGGCGGAAATGATGCGCGCCGAGGAAACCGCCATGACGCTGCTGCCGACCATCGAGCTGTGCCGCTTCTGCCCCGGCATGGTGACCGCGATGGGTGTGAGCATGGGCCTGACTGCCGGCACCATCATGTCGAAAGGCACCATCGCGCAGAAAGAGCGCTGGGTACCGGAATTGCTGACCATGGAAAAAATCGGCGCCTGGGCCATCACCGAGCCCAACTCCGGCTCCGACGCGTTCGGTTCCATGAAAGCCAGCTGCCGCCGCGACGGCAAGGGCGGCTACATTCTCAACGGCAACAAAACCTTCATCACCAACGGCCCCTACGCGGACACCATCGTGTTCATCTGCAAGCTGGATGAGCCGGGCGTGGAGCCGAAAAACCGCAAGGTGCTGAGCTTCATTCTCGACAGGGGCATGCCGGGCCTGACCCAGAGCAAGCCGTTCCGCAAGATGGGCATTCACTCCTCCCCCACCGGCGAACTGTTCCTGCAGGATGTGCAGGTAGGGCCGGAGCGTCTGCTGGGTGAAACGGAAGAAATTTCCTATCGCAGCGGCGTGAAGGATACGTTTACCCGCGAGCGCACAGGCGTGGCGGCGATGGCACTGGGCATCGTGGAGCGCTGTCTGCAGCTGTCACTGAAATATGCGAAGGAACGGGTGCAGTTCGGCCATCCCATCGGCGATTTCCAGCTGATCCAGCTGAAGCTGGCGAAGATGGAAGTGGCGCGGGTGAATCTGCAGAATCTGGTGTTCCGCTATATCGAGATGTCAGCGAAGGGCAAGTCGCTGAGTCTGGCGGAAGCGTCGGCCATGAAACTCTACTCGGCCCAGGTGGCGGTGGACGTGGCGATGGAAGCCGTGCAGATTCACGGCGGCAATGGCTATATGGCGGAGTATCAGGTGGAGCAGCTGGCGCGGGATGCGAAAATCCTGCAGATCTACGGCGGCACCGACGAAATCCAGATCACTCACATTGCGCGGGATCTGCTGTCGCGGGACTAATGCCTGCTGAAAAGGTTACTGGGCGGAAGCTGTTCCACGCTCAGTAAGGGCTGCAAAAACCGCCACACATTTTCACTGATGAGTGGCTGCGCCTCGGCGTTGGGGTGAATGCGATCATCCTGCATGTAGCGTTCGATACCACCGATACCATCCAGTAGAAACGGCAGCAGCGGTACCTTGTGCTGCTGACTCACTTCCACAAATGTCTGCTCGAAACGCGCGCGATATTTGCTGCCGTAGTTAGGCGGAATCTTGATGCCGATCAGCGCCGGCTGGGCGTTGTATTTTCGCGCCAGCTCCACCATTCCCACCAGATTGCTTTTCATCGCGTTGATGTTGAGGCCGCGCAGGCCGTCGTTGCCACCCAGTTCGATCAGCACCCAGGCGGGCTTTTCTGTCTGCAGCAAGGATTCCAGGCGAGCCAGGCCGCCGGCAGTGGTGTCGCCGCTGATGCTGGCGTTGATGATGCGGGGTGAACCGGGGGATTTCTGCAAGCGCTCGTTCAGCTGCTTGGCCCAGCCCTGTTCCGCCGGCACGCCGTAACTGGCACCCAGGCTGTCGCCCAGTAACAGGATTTTTTTCTCGACAGCCGCCAAGAGCGATGAACTCAGCGGCAGAAGCAAAATCACAAGCACGAGGGTGCACAATCGTTTCAGCATTGGTTAGGATGCAGTTTCCGGCAATAGGAGTTGGCTAGTTTATGGGACATTCCCCCACCGCGCAAAGTTCAAACCCTGTGGTTTTGCAGGCCCACGAGGTATGCAAAACCGTCATGATGTCGGCACAACCGCTGCACATTCTGAAATCCGCAAGCCTGCAGGTACAACAGGCGGAGTCCCTGGCGATCGTGGGGGCTTCCGGTTCCGGCAAGTCCACATTGCTGGGGTTGCTGGCGGGGCTGGACGTGCCCACCAGCGGTTCCATCCAGCTGCTGCAGCACAAGCTGGAAAAACTCACCGAAGATCAACGGGCCCAAGTGCGTGCGCAGCATGTGGGATTCGTATTTCAGTCGTTCCAGCTGCTGCCGAATCTGACCGCGCTGGAAAACGTGATGCTGCCGCTGGAAATCGTCAGCAGTCACGACGTGAAGGAGCGGGCCGTTGCCATGCTGAAGTCGGTGGGGCTGGGTGAGCGCATGCAGCACTACCCGCGCCAGCTGTCCGGCGGCGAACAACAGCGGGTGGCACTGGCGCGGGCGTTCGTGTGCGAACCGGATGTGCTGTTTGCCGACGAGCCCACCGGCAATCTCGACACTGACACCGGCGAACGCATCATTGAGCTGCTATTCCAGCTCAATCACAATCGCAAGACGACGCTGATTCTGGTCACCCACGATCGCACGCTGGCGGCACGCTGCGACCGCACCCTGCTCATGTCGGCCGGCGAACTGGCGGCCGCATCATGAACACAACCGCGAATACGTCCATGCTGGCGCTGGCATTGCGCATGTTGAAGCGGGACTGGACGTCCGGCCACATGACCGTGCTGCTGATCGCGCTGCTGGTGGCAGTCACCACGCACACCACGATCAGCTTTCTGACCACCCGCATTCACAACGGCATGGAAGCGCAGGCGGCGTCATTGATGGGTGGAGATCTGGTGGTGTCCTCTCCGCGCCCAACGCCCGATGCATGGCGCGAGCAGGCCGACAAACTTGCGATTCGCCACGCGCAGACGCTGGAATTTTCCAGCGTGGTTTTTGCCGGCGACAACATGCTGCTGTCTGCCATCAAGGCCGTGTCCGATCACTATCCCCTGCACACGCCACTGAAAATCAGTGATGGCGCCTTCGAGCCGGAATACAGCAGCGATCGCGGCCCGGCAGCGGGAACGGTGTGGGTGGAAAAACGTTTAATGGCGGAATTGAATGTCGCCGTGGGCGACAGCGTGGATATCGGCGACGCCACCTTCCGCGTGGAAAAAGTGCTGACATTCGAACCGGATCGCAGCGGCAACTTCTACAGTTTTGTGCCGCGCGTGATGATGCACTGGGATGATGTGCCCGCCACCCAGGTGATCCAGCCCGGCAGCCGGCTGGATTATTACGCGCAGTTCGCCGGAACGGCGGAATCCATTCTCAAATTGCGTGAAGCCATCAGCGCCCAACTCGAGCCGGGCCACCGGATTCTGACTGTGCACTCCCAGCAACGCACCGTGAGCGGCGCGCTGCGACGTGCCGAAGGTTATCTGCGCCTGGCCAGCCTGATGGCGATCCTGCTGGCAGCGGTCGCCATCGCCATGGGCGCACATTATTTCAGTCGACAGCAATTCGACACCGCTGCACTGCTGCGCTGCTTTGGCCTTTCTTCGCGCCAGATTCTGCAGTTGTTTATCTGGCAGCTGGTGTCGCTGGCGCTGCTGGGTGGGCTGCTGGGTGGCGCACTCGGGTGGATTTTCCATTTCGTGGCCATTGCCATGCTGGCCAGTCTGCTGCCGGCGAACATTCCGCTGCCGTCGCTGTTGCCGATTGCCACCGGCTGTCTGCTGGCACTGGTGCTGCTGCTCGGTTTTGCCTTGCCGGCGCTGACGCAACTGCAACGCACGCCTCCCCTGCGCGTGCTGCGTCGTGATCTGACACCGGCGCCTCTGTCGCGCCAGATCAGCTACGCCTTCACCCTGGGACTGGTGACACTGCTGATGGCCTGGTATGTGAAGGATATCGTGCTGATCGTCGCCATCGTCGGTGGTGTTCTCGGTGCAGCGCTGCTGACGTTTGCGCTGAGTGCCATCTTCATGCGGCTGCTGAATGTGCTCGGCAAAACCAGTCCGGTTTCCGTGCAAGCCGGCCTGCGCAACGTGAGCCGGCGCGGTGTGAGCACCCGCATCCAGCTGCTGGGATTCGGCCTCACTGGCATGGCCATGCTGATGGTGATTCTGGTGCGCACCGAACTGATTTCCACCTGGCAGAACCAGCTGCCGGAACAGGCGCCCAACCACTTCGCGCTGAATGTTCTGCCGGATGATGCCCCGCGTTTTGAATCCTTTCTGCAGCAGAATCAGGTCGTGAGCCAACCGCTGTATCCGGTGATTCGTGGCCGCCTCACTCACATCAACCAGCAGGCCGTGCAACAGGCGGCGAGCAAGGAAGACAACGACCCCGGCGAACGCGATGCACCAGAAGCCCTCAACCGTGAACTGAACCTGTCGTTCGCGCCGGATCTGCCCAGCGACAATCGTCTGCTGGCAGGACAATGGTGGAACGAAATGCCGGCGTCCGACGAACGTCTGCTATCCATCGAAGAACGCCTGGCAGAACGCTTGCAGGTAAAGCTCGGTGACGAACTGAGTTTCTTCGTTGCCAACCAGACCTTCAGCGCCCGCGTCGTCAGCATTCGCAGCGTGAAGTGGGAAAGTTTTCAGCCCAATTTCTACATGCTGTTCCGCCCCGGTGATCTGGATGATCTGCCCACCACCTACCTCACCAGCTTTCATATGGATGCGAGCCAGAAAGGTCTGCTGAAAGCGCTGGCGCAGCAATTCCCCGCCGTCAGCGTGCTGGAAGTGGATGCGATACTGGCACGGGTGAAAGGCATCCTGGCCCAGGTGAGCGCGGCGGTGGAATTCATCCTGCTGTTCGTGCTGGCGGCGGGCCTCACTATCACCATCGCCACCCTGATCACCACCATGCCGGAACGCTTCCGCGAAGGCGCGCTCATGCGTACCCTGGGCGCCACCTCGCGCCAGTTACGGCTGCAGCAGTGGAGCGAGTTCTTCGCCATCGGCCTGCTGGCAGGACTGGTGGCCAGCGCCGGCGCCGAACTGGCCCGCATCGCCCTTTACTGGAAGATTTTTGATCTCAGCTATACGCCCGCACTCTGGATCTGGATAATAGTGCCGCCTCTGATGGGCCTGCTGATCGGTATTGCAGGCCACTGGAGCAGCCGCAAAATCCTGGGCCAAAGCCCCCTCATTGTGTTACGGGACACCTGACCATGCCACTGATCCGCCTGCGCGACCTCCACCTGGCCTTTGGTGGGCCGGAATTGCTGTCCGGCGCCTCCCTCACCCTCGACAAGGGCGAGCGGGTATGTCTGGTGGGGCGCAACGGCACCGGCAAGTCCACCCTGCTCAAGATCATCAGCGGCCAGATCAAGCCCGACAGCGGCGTGGTGGAAGCCATCCCCGGCATCAAGATCGCCTGGCTGGAGCAGGAAGTGCCCCAGGACGCCCGCGGCACCGTTTTCGACGTGGTGGCCTCGGGCCTCGGCCAGGTGGGCGACCTGATCAAGCAATACCATCACCTGCTGGAAGCGGTGTCCCACGGCGACGACAAAGCCTTCGCCGAAATGGAGCAGGTGCAGAAACAACTGGAAGACAAGGACGGCTGGCAACTCCAACAGCGGGTGGACACCGCCCTGTCCAAGCTGGATCTGGACGGCGACGTGGAATTTCTCGCCCAGTCTGGCGGAGTGAAACGCCGCGTGCTGCTGGCCCGTGCACTGGTGCAGGAACCCGACATCCTGCTGCTGGACGAACCCACTAACCATCTCGACATCGAATCCATCAACTGGCTGGAAGAATTCCTGCTGCAGTATCGCAACGCCGTGCTGTTCATCACCCACGACCGCGCCTTCCTGAAAAAGCTCGCCACCCGCATCGTCGATCTGGATCGCGGCAAGCTCACCGACTGGCCCGGCGATTACGACAATTACCTGCGCCGCAAGGAAGAAGTGCTGCACGCCGAAGCACTGGAATGGGAACGCTTCGATAAAAAACTGTCGCAGGAAGAAGTCTGGATTCGTCAGGGTATCAAGGCCCGCCGCACCCGCAATGAAGGCCGCGTGCGCGCACTGGAAGCCATGCGTCTGGAACGCTCCAAACGCCGTGAACGCCAGGGCAACATGAAAGCCACCATCCAGCAGGCGGAATCCAGCGGGCAGAAAGTCATCGAGGCCGAACACATCAACGTGAGCTTCAACGGCCGCCCCATCGTGAAGGATTTTTCCACCGTCATCCTGCGCGGCGACCGCATCGGCATCGTCGGCCCCAACGGCGTCGGCAAATCCACCCTGATTCAGACCTTGCTCGGCCAGCGCAAACCCGACAGCGGCAAGGTCACCATCGGCACCAACGTCGAGGTCGCCTATTTCGACCAGCTGCGCGCGCAACTGGACGAAAACATGAACGTGCGGGAAAACGTCGGCGGCGGCCGCGACACCGTCACCGTCAACGGCCAGCAGAAGCACATCATGGGCTATCTGCAGGATTTCCTGTTCAGCCCCGAGCGCGCCCATACGCCCATCCGCTCCCTGTCCGGTGGCGAACGCAACCGTCTGCTGCTGGCCAAGCTGTTCACCAAGCCCTCGAACCTGCTGGTGATGGACGAACCCACCAACGACCTCGACATCGAAACCCTGGAGCTGCTGGAAGAAATCGTCACCCAATACCAGGGCACCATCCTGCTGGTCAGCCACGATCGCCAGTTCCTCAACAACATCGTCACCAGCACCTTCGTGTTCGAGGGCGACGGCGTGATCAACGAATACGTGGGCGGTTACGACGACTGGTTGCGCCAGCGCAAAACAACAGCAGCCACAACTCCGGCGAAGGAAACTTCCACGCCAAAAGCCGAACCCAAAACCGACAGTAAACCGGCACCAGCCGCCAAGAAAAAGCTCAGCTACAAGGAACAGAAGGAACTGGAAACCCTGCCCCAGACCATTGAAAAACTGGAACAGGAACTGGCACAACTGCACCAGCAACTGGCCGACCCCACGTTGTACCAACAAGGCGCCAACGCCGTTCAAGCCCTGCAAACCAAAGCCACCGCAGCGGAAAAAGCCCTGGAAACTGCCTTCGAACGCTGGTCGGAACTGGATTCCCGCTGACCGGCATTTCCGCACGAAAAACGGCAGGCCTGCAGGGCAAAACCACGCAAGCCTGCGCACTGAACGGATTCATCTGCAACCGGTGTCACCGGCGACTGACGTGCACTACAATGAGAAAATACAGTGCCCTGTCAGCAAGGAGATCCACAATGCCCGTAGAAAGCGCACTTTCCAGTGATGGAAAAAACCTCACCATCAGCATCAGCGGCCGCTTCGATTTCGAGATCGTGCAGGAATTCCGCAACGCCTACGCCGAACACAAGAACGTCAACTACATCATCGACATGCGCGCTACCGAACACATGGACAGCTCGGCGCTGGGCATGCTGCTGAACATGCGCAAAAGCCTGGGCGACAGCGCGAAAATCTCCATCATCAACTGCCGCCCCCAGATCAAGAAAATTCTCACCATCTCCCGCTTCGACAAAAAATTCAGTCTGGAATGATCACCGGCACGGATTGTCGCAATGAAAATACTGGTGGTGGATGACACCGAAGCGAACCGCAAGCTGCTGACCTGGATTCTGGAAGACGATGGACACAGCGTCGTCGAAGCCAAGGACGGGCGACAGGCGGTTGAGCTGTTCAAGCAGAGCGACATCGATCTGGTGCTGATGGATGTCATGATGCCGGTGATGGACGGCTTCGAAGCCACCCAGGCCATCAAGGAATATCTGGGCGATCGTCACGTTCCCATCATCTTTCTCACCGCGCTGTCCGACGACGCCTCCCTCGCCAAATGCCTATCCATCGGCGGCGACGATTTCCTTTCCAAGCCCATCAACGAACAGGTACTGCAGGCCAAGATCAAGGCTCACAGCCGCATCAAGGATCTGAACGAGCAACTGAACCGGCAGAACCGGCAACTGACCCGGCTCAATCACCTGACACAGCGCGAGCACGAAATTGCCAAAACCGTGTTCGACAACGCCCTTGCCGCCAGTAGGCTGGACTGCGGCAACATCCGCCAGTACATCTCGCCGGCGGCCACCTTCAACGGCGATCTGCTGCTGGTCTCGGTGAGTCCCTCGGGTGGGCTTTATGCGCTGCTGGCGGACTTCACCGGCCACGGCCTGCCCGCTGCCATTGGCGCCATTCCCATGTCGCAGACCTTTTTCGACGCCACCCAGCAAGGCGCCTCGGTCAGCAGCATCGCCCGTGCCCTCAACAAGGTGCTGACGAAATTCCTGCCCGACTACATGTTTGCCGCCGCCGCCATCGCCGAACTCAGCGCCGACGGTAAGCGTCTGTCACTGTGGATGGGCGGCATGCCCGAGGCCATCCTCACCGACAATCAGGGCCGCCTGAAAGAACGCATCCAGTCCACCCACATGCCGCTGGGCATCCTGCAGGACGATGAATTCGAGCGTAATCCACACATCGTCGAAGTGGATCAGGGCGATCGGGTCTATCTGTACACCGACGGCATTCCCGAGGCCCAGGACGGCAACGGGGAACTCTATGGCGAAACCCGCCTGATCCGGCATTTCACCGGCACCACACCCGATCCCTTCACCACCCTGATCGACGATGTCACGACATTCAGCAGCGGCAAGGGCCAGATCGACGACATCACCCTGCTGGAGCTCACCTGCAAACCGGTTCAGGTCAGCGCCGGCGACGCCGAACCTGGCACGCCTCCCGCGCTGGTGCCCTGGCAGCTGAATGTGCGCCTGACACCGCAACAGCTACGCAGCGGATCGCCGGTGCCGCAACTGATCGACATGCTGGGCACCTCACCCCACGTGGAGCGCCACAAAGATTACCTGCACACCATCCTGGCGGAACTGTTCGCCAACGCCCTGGAACACGGCGTACTGGGACTGAGTTCGGAATTGAAACGCAGCGAAGAAGGTTACCTGGATTACTACCAGCAGCGGGAACAACGCCTGCGCAGTCTCGACGACGGTTACGTCAACATTGCACTGGCACTTTCCTGCGACCACACCCGCACCTGCATCAAGATGCGGGTGGACGACAGCGGCCAGGGCTTCGATTTCAGTCAGCATCGCCCACCCGGCGACGACGACGCCTTCGGTCGCGGCATCTCGCTGCTGCAAACCCTCTGCGCCCGCGTCGAATACAGCAACGGCGGCACACGGGTGAATGTGGAATATCTGCTCGATTGAACGGAATCAGTTGTGACTCGCCAGCAACTCCTGGCGATAGGCGGACGGCGTTTTGCCTGTCCACTTCTTGAAAGCGCGATGAAAGGAACTGGCCTCGGAGAAACCCATCAGCAACGCGATCTCGTCGATGGTCAGCTCCGGTTTCGACAGATAATAGATCGACGCATCCTTGCGGATGGAATCCTTGATTTCCTGATAGCTGGTGTTTTCATCCTTCAGCCGACGGCGCAGGGTTTGCGGCGTCATCGCCAGCTTGTCACACACCACGGAAAAATCCGGAAAATTATTGCCAAACTCCTTGCTGATGATGCTGCGGATCTGGGCGTTGAGGCTGGCGTTCTGGATATCGCCATCCATTAACTCCTCCAGCGACGACCGCAGGAATTTGCTCAGCGACAGCGCGTTCTGCACCAGCGGCATCTGCATGTAGCGACTGTCCAGCACGATCTCGCAATGCAATTGTTTGTAATGCACCTGACAGGGAAACTGGCTGGCATACTCGCCGTCATCCAGGGTGGGAAAATCCAGATTGATACGCTTGGGCACGATCTGCTGGCCAATCAGCCAACTCAGAAACCGCACCGTCAGAAACACCACCGCCTCGAGCACATACGGGCGAAAACTCACTTCGCGATGGGAAATGAAACGGATGCAGGCTTCGTCCTGGGTCTGAATCAGCCGGCCCACGATTGCCAGTTCGAACAACTCGTAAAACTTGATGCCGCGGCGGATCGCTTTTTCCAGCGTCGCGCAATTGATCACGGCGTGGGCCATCATGCTGAAAGTGCCCGGCTTGGACACCCGGCCCTCGCCAAATCCCATGAATTCATCTTCAGTGCGGTGCATCACCGCCAACATCAGCTGAATCATCTGGCGCTTGCTAACGCGGGCATCCGGCGAACGCAGCAGCATCGCATCGATGCCACATTCACCCAGCAATTCCTCACTGCTGACCCCACTGCGCTTGGCCGCTTCCAGCAACAGCAACACCTGATTGATTGGAATGTTGTTTCCGCTCACACCGCGCCTTTTTATTATGAAATTCAGATGGTTAAGCAAGCTCGACAGATGCCTGCGGCTCCGCTACGATCACAGGAATGTGACTGACAAGCTGCAAAAACAGAGCTTTATAACTCTACTGACTTCCCTCGGGAACTTCCAGCGTTGCTGACCTTTTAAGTCAGGAAAAATGGCAGATTACGTCATTGTTGGCCCCTGGTATGACACCAATAATTGACACCAAATCAGCCATCTTTTGCGCAGTCACTGGTTGCAGCGTCTCATCCCGCGACCAAACCGCCACAAGCCCTCAGGCATCATCAGAACGGAGCCACAGAATGAGTTTCGACAACCGCGCCATATTCGAAGAAGAGCACAAGGTATTCCGCGACAACTTCCGCCGTTTCTGCGCCGAAGAAGTTGCTCCCAAAACCGAAAAGTGGATCGAACAAGGCATCGTTGATCGCGACATCTGGACACTGGCCGGCGAAAACGGCTTCCTGGCACCGCAAATCGATGAAGAATTTGGCGGCCTGGGCCTCAAGGATTTCCGCTACGCCCAGATCATGATCGAAGAACTGTCCCGCATCGGCGAAAGCGGCTTCGCCCTCAGCCTGCATAACGACGTTATCGCGCCCTACCTTGATGCCTACGCCAACGACGAACAGAAGCGTCGCTGGCTGCCTGGCGTGTGCAGCGGCGAAAAAATCCTGGCCATCGCCATGACCGAGCCTGACACCGGCTCCGACCTGCAGGCCATCAAATCCAAGCTCGAGGACAAAGGCGATCACTACATCCTGAACGGTGCCAAAACCTACATCTCCAACGGCATCCTGGCCGATCTGGTGATCGTGGCTGCCAAAGCCGAGCAAGGCGTGACCCTGGTCGTCGTCGAGCGCGGCATGGAAGGTTTCAACCGCGGCCGCAAGCTGAAAAAAATGGGCATGCCTTCCCAGGACACCGCCGAACTGTTCTTCGAAAACGTCATCGTGCCGAAAACCAACGTACTGGGCCAACCCGGCATGGGCTTCATCTACCTGATGCAGAAACTGGCGCAGGAACGTCTGGTATGTGCCATCGGCGCCGTTGCCGGTTCCTGGTTCGCCTTCGAAGAAACCCTGAAATATGTCAAAGAGCGCAAAGCCTTTGGCAAGCCGATCGGCAAATTCCAGAATACCCGCTTCGGCATGGCGGAAATGAAAACCGAAATCACCATCGGCCAGACCTTCGTCGACAACCTGGTGATGAAACTGCTGGACGGCAAGCTGACACCGGACGAAGCCGCCATGTCCAAGTGGTGGACTACCGATCTGCTCAACCGCGTGGTGGATCAGTGCGTCCAGTTCCACGGCGGCGCCGGTTACATGATGGAATATCCAATCGCGCGAGCGTACACCGACGCGCGGATTACCCGGATCTTCGCTGGAACCAATGAAATCATGAAAGAAATCATTGGCCGCGGGCTGGGGCTATAGAGGGGACTGTGCAAACAGTCAGAAAACGGAAATAGGCGGTAACTGTACCGCCTTTTCTTTGTCAGTTGCACGCGGGTGGGTATCGCATTCAGACACGCCACCACTCCGGCACAAAAGCATAACAACAGGAGACCGACATGACACAAATCCGCTTCGATGATCGCGTCGTCATCGTAACTGGCGCCGGCAATGGACTGGGCAGAAGCCATGCACTGGAATTCGCCCGTCGTGGTGCCAAGGTTGTGGTCAACGATCTGGGTGGCAGCGCATTCGGCGAAGGTGCCAGCAAATCTGCCGCCGACGTAGTAGTGGATGAAATCGTCGCCGCTGGCGGTGAAGCCGTTGCCAACTATGATTCCGTCACCGACGGTGACAAGATCGTGCAGACCGCCATGGACAATTTCGGTCGCATCGATGTGGTCGTCAACAACGCCGGCATCCTGCGCGACAAGAGCTTCCACAAGATGACGGAAGACGACTGGGATCTGGTGTACCAGGTGCACGTCAAAGGTGCGTTCAAGGTCTCCCATGCAGCCTGGCCCTTCATGAAAGAAGTGGGCTACGGCCGCCTGATCTTCACCGCCTCGGCCGCCGGCATTTACGGCAACTTCGGCCAGGCCAACTACAGCATGGCCAAGCTCGCCCTGCACGGCCTCAGCCAGACCCTGGCGCTGGAGGGCAAGAAATCCAACATCCTGGTCAACACCATCGCGCCGATTGCCGGTTCCCGCCTCACGGAAACCATTCTGCCGCCGACGCTGATCGAACAGCTCAAGCCGGAATACGTGACGCCGCTGGTGATTCGTCTGTGCGATGAAAAAAGTAACGATACCGGTGGACTCTACGAGGTCGGCGCCGGCTGGATCGGCGCGCTGCGCTGGGAACGCACCAAGGGTGTGGGCTTCAAGTTGAGCGAAGGCTTCAGTGCCGAAGACGTTGCTGCCCAGTGGGACAACATCACCGACTTCACCCGCACCGACCATCCCCGCAACGGTCAGGAAGCCATGATGGCCATCATGCAGAACCTCGCCAATCGCTGAGGCTCCCATAAGGGTGGCGTCCTGCGAAGCCACCCTCACCTAACACCCCGTTACAGCAGCGCCTGCAGGAATCCCAGCGGATGATGAGCGCGCGCCACCGAGAACATGAACAGAAAGCTGGCCAGCGCCGCAAAGAAGGCTGCCGTGCGGATCGCCTTGGTCTTGCCCCGCTTGAGCGCAACCGTGCCCAGCACGATATAGGCCACCAGCAGCAGCACCTTCACTGTCAACCAGCTTTCCACAAACGGATATTGACCGAGGATGATGCACAGGCCGATGGCACACGCCAGCAGAATCGTGTCCACCACATGGGGCACGATCTTCACCCACTTCTTTTGCAACATGTCCGATTCCATTAACATCCAGGCACCGCGCACCAGGAAAAACAGACCACTGATGGCCGCGAACAGCATGTGCGAGTGCTTCAATGCCATGTACATAAACAACCCCCTGACTTTTTATTGTGGCAACCGAAATGGCAACATACGATAAGTTGATTGGCACCGATGGGCAACCCAGGTTTGGCCGATTCTCGCAGCCCGTGCAGATCATCAATCACCGCGATTTCGCTTACAGCGATCCGCTGGACAATCGGGCCGGTGCCCTTGCCCGCCATTTCCACCTCAAGCAATTCCAGTTCGTCGGCCTGGTAAGCGAGCGTTACATCCTGGGCTGCGCCATCGTCAGCCTCAAATACATCAGCAACGCCTTCGTCTACCTGTTCGATCGCCAGAGTGGTCGCATTCTGGAAAAAAGCCTGCTGCAACCCCTGAGCCTGCACTGCCGGATGAGCAACCAGCCGGAATCTGGCCTGCATCGTTTCCGCAAAGGCGACACCGAATTCAACTTCTACAGCTTTCCCGGCAAAAAGCACATCGAGATCTTTTCCGGCAACACCATCCGCATCGATTTCACTGTCGAGGAACCGCCCGGCTTTCAACCCATCGCCGTGTGCACCCGCACCGGCTTCAACGGCTGGACCTACACCCAGAAAGCCAACGCGCTGCGTGCCAGAGGCCACATCCAGTGGGACAACCTGCAGATACCGGTAACCGAGCAGGCATTTTACGGCAGCTACGACTGGAGTTGCGGCTACATGCGCCGCCACACGGCGTGGAACTGGGCCAGCCTGTCGGGCACGTTGTCGGATGGCCGCCGCTTCGGCGCCAACCTGGCCAATGGCGTGAATGAAACCGGCTTCACCGAGAACGGCTTCTGGCTCGACGGCGCGCTCACAGCACTGGGGCCAGTCGCCTTCAACTTCAACAAGCAGAAGCGGGAATCACCGTGGAAAATCCAGGATCATAACGGTCGCCTGGATCTGATTTTTACCCCTGAAGGCAAGCGCTGCGAAAAACTCAACATCTGGCTGCTGGCGTCCAATTTCACGCAGCTCGCCGGCACATTCAATGGAACCGTTCAGACCGACGATGGTCAGACTATTCAACTGAACGATATTCCAGGATTCTGCGAAGATCACTATGCCAAGTGGTAACACACGCCAATACTCAGCCATAAAAAAAGCCGCGCTCCGTTGCCAGGGCGCGGCTTCTTCATGCGACAGCCACTTACTTGATTGTGTAGATCACCTTCACGCCATCAATGATGGCGGATGAATCCACATAACCAATGGCTTCTTCATCTTCTGCGACAGCTTCCGCCACTTCGGCGTCACTGCCTACCTGTTTCGGGGGAGCCCCCTTGCCGGTAAAGATCAGACGCGACCAGTAGGCGTTCAGCTGCGACCCGTTCTTCTGCACCACCTTGTCATAGAAGATGTTGCGCGAAGCCGAACCTTCAGACTGATCCACCGCCACCAGATCCGCACCACCGATACTGCTGCGTTTGCCCAGGAAAATCTGCGCGACATCGTCGGCAGAAGCACTGTTTACAGGAGCAGCGGAGTTGACGATCACCACCACTTCAGCCGATGCAAGCGACGTTGCAAGGGCGAAGCTGACGGCACCCATTAAGCGTACGAAATTTCTTGTGATAGTCATTGTCGGCTCCTCCCTTAGAACACTGCGTCAATAGAGAAGGAGTAGATCGCGGTATGGTTACCCGTTGCGCCAGGTTCACCAATGAAGCGACCGTTGCCGTCAATGTTGCTGGTGGAGAATCCGCTGTACTGCGTGGTGGGCAGGAAGTTAGATCCACCCAAAGGAAGAGGCGCACTGGAAGACCCGAGAGACTGATAGTTCCCCTCTCCGAAGCCCTCGTAATGGGTGACCTGAGCCTTCGCCTTCACACGCGGGCTCACATCGTAGGTCAAGCCCAGAGTAACGGACTGCTGCTCCTGGATCTGACCTTCCAGTGTGTTGTACAGGGATTCAGAGTATCCTGCCGCAGCCGTCAACATGGAATCACGAACACCAGCTATGGTCAGGGCATCAGCACTACAGAAGACCGCCGCAGCTGTGCAAGTAGTAGTTGCCACGACATTGGCTGCTGTGCCACCAACTCCAGCAACAGTTGCGCCGGAACCAAGCGGCGCACCAATGGATATGTTCTGGTTGCTTGTGTTCAAGGAAGAGTTCAACCCCAGTGCCGCGCTATAGGCTGCACGTCCGACTGAATCAGCGTACTCCTGCATCTGACGCACCTGCTTGTCATTCTTCGCGTCGGTCTGGAACTTCGCATAGGTGATATGCGGCATCCACTTGCCGAAGCGATAGCCGACAGTCAGGTAGCCTGCGTCACCTACCGGCTGCACGGTATCGTCCACGCTCAGGTTCGCGATTTCACCCAGCACCAGCAGATTGCCGTCGTCATACATGAAGCCGGCGCTTATGTAATCGGTGGACAGATCTTCCAGGGTGCCCAGCCAGTCCTGCCCAGGCGCAACTGGAATGCCCAAATTGGCCAGCGCAGGTACCAACTCGGTCTGCGCAGTCTCAATCGCACTGATCAACTGATCTCCGGAACCACCCTCAACAGGACTCGCCGTCAAACGCGCAGCGCTGTAGCCCACCCGCATGGTGAGTGCGCCCCACTCTGCCACGATGTTGGAACCCCAGGACTGGTTGGAACGGAAATCCGCCTCCAACTGCTCGCTGAAGCCGCTGTTCATCCCGGCATAGGTCTGCCAGGTAAAGTTAACGGGGCCGGCAGAGAAGTCATACAGTGCCGAAATACCGTCGGTTGCCGACAACGGAATGTTGTACAGCTCGATCGGCGGTAACACCCAGGGCAACGCGTAACCTACATCCAGATATTCAGACAACAGATAGTAAGGCAGACGCTGGCGACCAATGTTGAAGCGCAGACTATTGGTTGCCTGGTAGGTCAGATAGGCCCACTCGGCTTCGACGTTATAGTCCTTGGTGCCCTTGCTCACCAACTGCGCGGTGGCACTGAAATCTTCGGACACCTGAAACGTCATCTGGACGCCAAGCTTGTTGACCACAGCAGTGCTGTAGTTGTCGGAAACGCCGTAAAACGAATCTTCTACCTGATCACCGTCGTTCTGCGCTACACCCGCTGACAGGAATCCGTTGATTCGCAACCGCTCCTGCATCTCGTTGATGCGCGTGCGGTCTTCTTTAACGGCGGCTCGAGTACCTTTTAACTGATTTTCCAGACGAAGGATCTTCTTTTCCTGTTCCTGCAGCCTTTGCTCCAGCTCCGTTGTAGTGGCGGCGGCCAACACAACAGGGCTGGAAAAACAGAGCGCTAAAGGGAACAGGGCTAAGGCGTGTTTCTTCTTAACCATTGATGTTTCCTTTTTCTTCTATGGAAATCCCCACCATTACCGAAAAGCCAGGCAGCGGGTAATGGCACCGATAGACCTCTGCTGTCTATGGGCTAAAGTCTAGGTCAAATTATTTCAACATCAAAAAATTTTGTTGAATATCCGACGCCAAGCGTCTGATTTTTTTAAAAAACGATCAACTGAGGATATTTTTTGATCGTTTCGACTCAAAAAACGGGCAACGGAAGGGGCACAACCGGGAAAAGCTGCTAGGCTCAAAAGTTTTAGACAAAAAAATGCCCGCTTGGGAGGCGGGCTAAGGGAATGCCCGATGAGGTTCGGGCGAGAAAGTACGCTTACTAAACAAACTGTGGTGGTCGGCACTATCTGTGATTTGGCTGTGATTCGGCGAAACCAAAAAAGGTGGTTTCAAAAGCCTTGGCACTGGATATTTGCCACTACAAGTTAATACGAAGAATATTCCTATTTTTTAGAATAAACATACTAAAAGACTGTAAGAAAATTCAGTGTCGTCAACGCTTTAACGAATGATGTATACCTTATCCCTAAAGCACCGGACGCACCGCCTCACGCCCGACACTCTGCACTTTCCAGGCACCATCCAACCTCTCCAGCGTCAGCACCGAACAGTAGTCCGGTTGGTAGCAGACCAGGGTGTCCTCTCCTCGCAGCTGACCAAGTACAGCATTCATCACCATGAAATGAGTGAAGATGACCACATCCCCTTGCAACGCAAAAATCGCCTGCGTCAGGTTGTCACGCCACGCCAGCACCACCGGATCAGCATCACACCAGGGCTTGTGCGCGCAGGCTTGTAGCCAGCTGAGCCGGTTTCCGATGGCAATGTGCGGCGGCGTGGGAATTTCGCGAAAGGCATCGACGATGGTAACCGAGAGATGGCAAGCGCGGGCCAGCGGGGCTGCTGTTTCCTGCGCACGCCGTAGCGGGCTGGAGAGAATTATTGCAGGAGCGGTCGCGGCCAGTTTGTCCGCCAGCGACTGCGCCTGAACCCTGCCCTGCTCGCTCAGGCCGGGGTCAGGGTTCTGTTGCCAGGAAGCCGCTGCTTCCCCATGTCGAATCAAACGTATCGTATTCATGGGGCGCAAGCTTAGCGTATTTCAGCCAGGCTCTTCAGAACTGCCAGGTGAAGCTGGATTCAAGCAGGTAAGCCGTGGCCTCGGTCTCGATGTCCATGCCGGAATAGGGGTTGTAAAGAATATTGTTCACCCAGTCCATGCTGTTGGCGTTGGTACTGCTGCCAGCAGGAATATCGGCTTTGGCTTGGTAATAACCCACCGCCAAATCAACCTGGACATCTTTCGCCCAAGCGAATCCCACGCCAAACGAGAACAGCTGCGCGTCACCGATGGGCAACAACACATCCTGCTTGTGAGACGGAATGGAAGATTTGCGCGGTTCATAGCCGAAACGCAACGCCAGACGGTCGTTGAACTGGTGCTCTACTCCGAACGCAAAATTCCAGACACTTTCGTAATGCCGGGGAATAATCAGCGTATCCACCGTGGCGTATTGAGGCGCCAGAATCGAGGCGACGGCTCCGAACTCCTGCGGTTGGTCGAACTCGATATCCAAACCCGACCACACTTCCCAATCCGTCCATTTGGCGTCGACATTCACCTTCCAGTCTGGCAACACCCTGACACTGATCCCGGTGGCAAAGTGAGCCGGCGTTTTGAGATCTATCCTGGCTTCCCCGGTCTGTGAAGCGAGCCCCTGCGGCAGGCCAATCAGCCGGGCAACAGGACCAAGTTCGGTGTAGATGGTGCCGAAAAGATTCTGCCAGTCTTCCGAGTAGGTCATCTCGTAAGTGCCCTTCATCCGGTTGGTGGTTTCGGTGTGATACACAAACCCCCAGGTCAACCAGGGCGTCGGCTCCCAAAGTCCGCCAAAAACCGCGGTAACCGAAACGGGTGTTTCCACGTCCACTTCCAGCGTTACCGATTGCTCGAAGGGGCTGATGGACGCTCCGCAAAAGCTGAATGCACCGCCCAGGCAGCCGGTCTGATCATCAAGTGCATCCAGTGCGGTATTAACCACCCCGAGTATCAGGTGTTGCACACGCAGATCGGTGTAGGCAGAGACACCCTGATAGGAGAAATGAACCCCCACACCAAACGACCATTCTTCGTTGAGCTTGAATCCAATGGTGGGCGAAAAATACGTGATGCGAGTCAGCGCCATCTCTTTGCCCATGAAACTGCCTGGATCGTCGGGTTCACGCACGTAACCAGCCGCAAGGGGCGCAAATGCTGCCGTTCCCAGTGTGTAGTCCCTGCCTGAAGGACTAAATGCGGCACCGCCGGTCGGCACGATCACCATGGGAAGCGGCCATTCCTGCCGACCTTCCACGAATGGAACCTTGAGCACCACATCGTCGGTTTCGCTGACAGTGTTTGTCACAGGATCAGTTTCACCCAGGCCCCACTTGTCGACTTCTGCCTGGGCTTCGGGAACATAATCACCAAATTCAGCACGGAAATTGAAGTAGGCTGCGGTCAGCTTGAAGAGGCCTTCTCGCCCCTTTACGCGCGCCAGGCCGGCGGGATTGTAATGAATGGAGTCGACTCCAGGTGGATCTGCCGTCACGGCGTTTCCCATTGACAGGGCGATGGGATTGCCAATGGTCAGGTTGTCCGTCAGAGCGGCGTGTGCGGTAACGGAAACGGTCAATCCAAAACCCAGAACTACCTTAAACGCCCTCTTTCCAGTCCATGATTCAGGCCGGGCGACATTCCACACCATTGAAAAACCCCTGTCGTCTAAGTAGCGTACGTGGCGCACGCCAAGATTTGTTGTCGTTTTGATATTGTTGTTTTGTGGCGTCAAATTGCCGCGATGAGACACATATTGAACGCTGTCCCATATGATGCGTGACTGTCAAGTCCAACTCAAGTAAATATTTGTGAGCATCTGCGGCTACCCTCGAAAATTGATATATTTCAGATAATTGAAACCAGGTCACAGGTTTCAGGCAGCAAAGCGCTGTCATTGGATTAAACTTGTAGCGATACGCCACCCAAAGGCATTGTTTCCCCCGCTGTGGCCCGGTGGTAATTTGTGGATTCCGGCTTGGTTCCTGATTATGAACTAACCGGATGTCCATCAGTCGATACCGCATAGGCGGTCGAAATTTGGAATCAACATGATTGCGACGATGAAACAGCTGGGCCTCAAAAGCCCGATCCTGGCCCTGGTGCTCCCCTTCCTGCTGGTGGACGCCAGTTTTGCAGCGGTCACGGCCGACATCCTCAAACCCACCCGTCAGCAGGCCGTCACATCCGAGCTGGTAGTGGAACGACTCGAACAGCTGCACTACCGCAAGTTCAATTTCGACGACGCGCTTTCCATCGAAGTGTTCGACCGCTACATAAAAGATCTGGACGCCGGCAAGAATTATTTCCTCAAATCGGACATCGAGGAATTCAGCCGTTACCGCACGCAGCTGGATGAAACCCTGAAGAAAGGCAATCTGCAGCCCGGCTTCGACATCTTCAACCGTTATCAGATGCGCATCACCGAACGGCTTGAATACGCGCTGGTGCTTTTGAAAGGCGGAATGAAGAGCTTCGACTTCAACCAGCAGGAATTTCTAGAAACCGATCCCGACAAGATGGACTGGCCCGCCAGCCAGGCCGAGATGAACGATCTCTGGCGCAAGCGTCTGAAGCACATCATCATCAACATGCGGCTGAGTGAAAAGCCGGATGACGAGATCATCAAGACGCTGGAACGGCGCTATCGCAACAACCTGAACCGCGTGCAGCAGACCAACAACGAAGACGCGTTCCAGATTTACATCAACGCGCTTACCCAGACGTTCGATCCGCACACTCAGTATTTTTCCCCCAAAGTGTCCGAGAATTTCAACATCAACATGAGCCTGCAGCTGGAAGGCATTGGCGCCGTGCTGCAGAGCGAGGATGAATACACCAAGGTCGTGAGCCTGGTGCCGGGTGGACCGGCGGATCTGGGTAAAACGCTGAAGGCAGCCGATCGCATCGTGGGCGTCGGCCAGTCCAAAAATGAAATCGTGGATGTGGTGGGCTGGCGTCTGGACGAAGTGGTTGAACGCATTCGCGGCAAGAAGGGCACCACAGTGCACCTGGAAGTGATTCCGGCGGATGCGAAGAGCGATCATGAAACCCGTCTGGTGAGCATCACCCGCGACACAGTGAAACTGGAAGACCGCGCCGCCCAGTCCGAGACTATGGAGCTGGAAATCGAAGGCAAAACCCGCAAACTGGGTGTGATCAGCATTCCGACCTTCTACGCGGATTTCCGCTGCCTGAAAACCGGCGAAGACAACTGCCGTTCCACCACCTACGACGTGGCAAAACTCATCCTGCAGCTACAGAAGGAAAAAATCGATGGCCTGGTGATTGACCTGCGCAACAACGGCGGCGGTTCCCTGCAGGAAGTGAACAGCCTGGTGGGCCTTTTCATCGAAAGCGGCCCCACCGTGCAGATCCGTGGTTCCAATGGCAGCGTTGAAGTGATGACGGATCAGGACCCCCGTGTGCTGTACGACGGCCCGATTGCGGTGGTGGTGAACCGGTTGAGTGCGTCTGCGTCGGAAATCTTTGCGGGTGCGATTCAGGATTACCAGCGCGGCCTGGTGGTGGGTGAGCGCACTTTTGGCAAAGGCACCGTGCAGTCCCTGCAGGAACTGGATCGCGGCCAGCTCAAGATCACCATGGCGAAGTTCTATCGCGTCTCGGGCGAGAGCAACCAGCACAAGGGCATCATTCCCGACATCGAATATCCGAGCCTGATCAACCCCACGCAGATTGGCGAAAGCTCGCTGCCCCACGCCTTGCCTTCCGACAACATCCGCCCTGCCCGCTATCGCAAGCAGGACGATGTCAGCAGCGCGTTGGGCTTTCTGCAGGCCGCCCACGATCAGCGCGCCGCCAAGGATCCGGAATTCCAGTACGTGATCGAGCAGTATTCCAACATCGAAGCAATCCGCAGCAAGACCAACGTTTCCCTGAACTGGGAACAGCGGCTGAAGGAAAAACACATGATGGAACAGCAGCGTCTGACGGTGGAGAACAAACGCCGCAGCGCGCTGGGTCAGCCATTGCTGAAAAGTGCGAGCGAACTCCTGAAACAGGATGAGGAAGAGGAATCACTGGCATCAGAACCGGCTGCAAGCAACAAGCTCGAGATTGATTTCATTCTCAAGGAAACCGGCAAGATTCTGGGCGACTATATGGGCCTTAATACCGTGACCACCCAGCAAGTGGCCTCGCACTGATGGTCTTTGCACTGGACAGCCGTCTTCGCCAGGACTCTCATCTCATCGGCCGCAATCAGCATGCGCTGTTACTGATGATGAACGATTGCCGTTATCCCTGGTTCATTGTGGTGCCGCAACGTGCGAACGTCAGCGAGTGGTTCGATTTGTCACAGGAGGAGCAGGTCAGTCTGCATCTGGATTGTGTAAGGCTCGGCCAATGCGTACAGAACGCCTTTGCCTGCGAGAAAATCAATATCGCCGCCCTCGGCAACATCGTGCGCCAGATGCATGTCCACGTCGTGGGGCGCAACACGGGCGATGTTGCCTGGCCCGGGCCGGTGTGGGGCCATTCTCCTGCCATCGGCTACAACGACTCGCAACGGGATGCACGCAGGGTCGCATTGTTCGAACAACCGGAATTGCCATTTACTCCAATTTGAAATAAGGCTCTCGCCATTTATGCGGAAGGGATGCTTGGCCATCGCAGGGACTGCTCGCTGGCTGCGCCGTCGAATCGGGTATGCGCTTGCAACTTTGATGTGGCTGCTGTTTTCCCCGGCACTGTTTGCAGATGCGGTGCATCTCACTACAAAGGAAGGTTACTACGCACTGTCCCCTTCCCTCGAAATTCTCGAAGATCCCGACGGCAACTACCGCATCGTCGACCTGATCGATCCTGTCCGGCAGTGGGCCTGGTTCCGCTCTGCAGACGCCATTCCCAACTTCGGCTATCGCAATACTGTCTACTGGTTTCGCACCCGCGTTGACAACCGCCATCCCGACAAGGATGAATGGCTGCTCAGCATCGATTATCCGATGCATGACTATCTGGATGTTTTCCTCATTCGCGACGGCAGCATCGACAGAGCATTTCATGTGGGTGATCGTTTGCCGCACACCCACCGCCCCATCGACCACCGCAATTTTGTTTTTCCTATTACCCTGCCCCAGGATCAGGCAACGGACATCTATATTCGCCTGGAAACCGCCGGCGCGGTGAAAATGCCGGTAACACTGTGGAGCGAGGCCGACTTCATTCGTCACGATCAGCTGGCGCTGCTGGGCCAGGGCATTTACATCGGCGTGATGGTGGTGATGTTTTTCTACAACCTGTTCCTGTACTTTGTAGTGCGTCATCGCGCCTATCTGCTGTATATCGTCTACCTGTTTTTTCAGGCCAGCGGTTTTGCCATGCTGCAGGGATTTTTCTTCCAGTATGTCTGGCCGGCGTGGACCAACTGGCACCAGGTTTCCCTGATATTCGTCACCGGCGGCGTGGTGACGTTTGCCCTGCTGTTTTCGGTGCACTTTCTGGAAAGCCGCCATCACATGCCCCGCTACCACTATGCCATGATGGCCGGCGCGGTCTACGGCGCGTTCCTGATGGTGGGCGGATTCATGTTGCCCTACTCCATCATGATCCAGCTGGGAATTTACGGCCTGCTGATGGCGATGATCATGAATCTGGTGGCGGGCATTCTGTCCTGGCGCGCAGGACTGCACATCGCCCGCATCTACACACTGGCCTGGACTGCCGTGATAACAGGCTTTGTGTTGCTGACGCTGAGTTATTCCGGCGTGATTCCCTCGACCTTCGCCACGGAATATGCCGGCCAGATCGGCTCCGCCATTGAAGTAGTACTGCTGTCGATGGCGTTCGGCAATTTCTACAACGAAGAACGCAAGGAAAAATTCAAAGCACAATCCCAGCTACTGGAAAAAATGCGCGAGGCCTACAAAGCACAAGCTGCCAGCGCCGCCAAGAGTGAGTTTCTGGCAAAGATGAGCCACGAAATCCGCACGCCCATGAACGGCGTCATCGGCATTGCGGAACTGCTGAAGGAATCTCCGCTCAACAAGGAACAACGCCGTTACGTGGAAACCATCGCCAACTCCGGCAACGCCTTGCTGCATCTGATCAACGATATTCTCGACCTGTCGAAAATCGAAGCCCGCCGCATGGAACTGGAACGGATTCCATTCAACCCGCACAGCCTGGTGGAAGAATGCATGGCGGTGTTTCAGGGCAAGGAACTGTCCAGCAATCTGAGTTTCTACACGCGGATTTCCAAGGATATTCCATCCGTGCTGGTGGGTGATCCGACCCGCCTGCGCCAGGTGCTACTCAATCTGATGAGCAATGCAGTGAAATTCACCAAGCACGGCAGCATCGGCATTCTCGCCAATCTCGAGCGCGTGGAGGATGGCCGTGCCTACGTGGCGTTTCAGGTCAGAGACACCGGCATCGGCATTCCGCGCGAAGTCCTGCAGTATTTGTTCACGCCGTTCACGCAAGCGGACAGCTCCACCACGCGCCAGTACGGTGGCACCGGCCTGGGCCTGTCGATCTGCCGGGAACTGGTGATGATGATGCACGGTGATATCGGCGTGGAAAGTGAACCCAACAAGGGTTCGACATTCTGGTTTACCTGCCGCTTTGAAGTGGGACGCTTCAGCGACACCTTGCCGGAAAAGCTGGCGCAGAAAGCCGACGGCGATCTGCCCGACATTTCGTTGCATGTGCTGGTGGCAGAAGACAACGACGTCAACCGCGTGGTGATCAAGGGCCTGCTGACCAAGCTGGGCACCACCATGGATTTCGCTGTCAACGGTCTGGAGGCCGTCAAACTCTACAAGGAAAGGCACGCACAGTACGACGCAGTGCTGATGGACTGCGAGATGCCGGAAATGGATGGGTACGAAGCCACCCGTCAGATCCGTGCCTTCGAATTTTCCAAAGGGCTCGATCACATCAACATCATCGCCGTAACCGCCCATGCGGTGGGGGAATCACGGGATCTGTGCATGGAAGCCGGCATGGATGAGTATCTCACCAAACCCATCCGCCTCGACGCCATTAAACAGTTGCTCACCAACTGCCGTCGGCGCGACAGATCCAGCGTCGCCAAGTAAATTACCCGCCCGGAACGATCACTCGAACAGCTGGTCGAACTGACGCAGCAGATTGATCAACTCCTGCAGGTCGGGCTCCATCCCCTTGAATGCCTCCTCGGCCATGGCGGCAATATTGCAGTTGTGCGGCAGCGGATGCCCGCCATCAAGCAGGGCGCGAAAGCGGGCGATGAAAATCCACTGCATCCATTGCGAAAACGTCATGGTGTCCACACAGAATGGTAACGGACTTTCAAACGCTTCTGGCGGCGGGCTCACTACCTCCCACACTGCATTCGCACGCATAACGGATTCCATCTGCTGCAACAACGACAACATCAGGGCGCGATCATGCATTTGATTGACCTCACGACTGGCGAAACCTGTGCCAAATGATACACTCGACGCACTGACAGCCCAATCGGTTTGAACAAAGAGGGTTCCCATGAAAACACGTCGACTCGGTATGACACTGCTGGCGGCTATCACGACACTGACGGTTTCCGCCAGTTTCGCCGAAACTGTAACACTCAAGCGCACCTACGAATTGGCCCAGCAAAATGATCCCCAATGGGCTGCTGTCAAAAACGAATATCAGGCCAGCCAGCAAGTATTGGAACAGACGCGCGCCGGCCTGCTGCCTCAAGTCAACCTGAAGGGAAACTACAATGAGGAAAATCTTGATGTAGACGGTGTTGACACCTTCGACTACCAGACGACAGCCTATTCCGCCAACGTGGTTCAGCCACTGTTCCGGCTCGAAAACTGGCACACTTATCAACAGGGCAAGGCTCTGGATAGTCAGTACACGGCAGAATTTGCGCGCTACACCGAAGACTTCTACCTGCGAATCGTAACCCGTTATCTGGATGTATTGCGTGCCCGTGCCGATCTCAGTTTCCGCAAGGCGGAAGAAGAAGCCATCGGCCGCCAGCTTGAGCAAAGCAAGCAACGTTTCGACGTGGGGCTGGTAGCCATTACTGACGTGCACGAAGCGCAGGCGGCTTTCGATTCCGCGGTCTCGGCGCGCATTTCTGCCGAAAGCGATCTCTTCGTTGCGCTGCGTTTTCTGGAAACGATCACCGGTGCCCGTATTGATGATGTCGTGGGATTCCAGGAAGAAATGCCTGTCGTGCCGCCGGAGCCGCTGGATCTGAACCAGTGGATCGAGCGTTCACTGGCGAGCAATTCCACCTTGCAGTCCGCCATCTTTGCAGCCCAGGCAGCAGAGGAAAACTACCAAATCAAGCGCTCTGGCCATGCTCCCACTCTTGACCTGGTCGGTTCCTATGGCAAACAGATGTCCGATGCGCCAGCGAATTTCATGACGCCTGGCATCGAGACACCCGACACGACCCAAACGGTGGTTTCACTGCAGTTGAACATTCCCGTCTACAGCGGTGGCGGCGTGAGCGCCAGCCGGCGCCAGAGCATGTATCAGTCGATGGCGGCGAAGGACACTGAACACTACGCCCGGCGCCAGGTGATTCAGGATGCCACCAACTACTATCAGCTGGTGGTAGCCAATGTGGCCCAGGTCACTGCGCGCAAACAGAGCCAGACTTCGGCCAAGGTTGCACTGGATGCCACCGAAGCCGGGTACGAAGCCGGTACCCGTACCATCGTTGACGTGCTGACCGTACAGCGCAACCTGTTCCAGGCTCAGCGCGATTACATCAACGCGCGCTTTGACTATCTGCTGAATGCCCTGCGCCTGAAACAGGTGGCAGGCATGTTGAATGAGCAGGAGCTCCTGATGCTGGATCGGTGGGCCCGAGCATCCTGACAATCTTTAGCGGTGGAATTGACCATCCACTTTCAGAAAAGGCGACCTGTATGGCCGCCTTTTTCATTTCAGCGCCCTTTCTGCTGATTGCGCCGCGTGCTCCAGATCAGCAGGTTCTGGTAGCCTGTGGGCAACAGACGTTGCACGGAATCAATCAACCGCGCATCCATCCCGATCAGCACACGAGGACTGTTCTTGCGCACGCCATCCAGAATCACCCGTGCCGCTTCATCCGGGCTGGTGCGCGCCATGGCGTCGAACATTTTTGCCGCATGTTGTTTTTCACTGGGCCCCATACCGGCCACATTGCCGATGCGACTGCTGCGCACGATGTTAGTCTTGATACCGCCGGGATGCACGCAGGTGACATTCACGGGATAGCCTGAAATCGCCATTTCTTCCCGCAGACACTCAGTAAAGCCTTTCACTGCGAATTTGGCCGCGTTGTAGGCGCTCTGGGTGGGCACGCCGATCATGCCAAATACGCTGGAGACATTGATGACGTGGCCTTCACCGGACGCCTTCAGATGCGGCAGGAACGCCTTGGTGCCGTACACCACACCCCAGAAATTGATATTCATCAGCCATTCGAAATTCTCATAGCCCATGCTCTCGATGGTTTCACTCACCGATACGCCGGCATTGTTGAAGATCAGGTTGACCTTGCCGAAGTGCGCCGCCACCGTATCCGCCCAGGCGTAAACGGCATCCCGGTCTGCCACGTCCAGCTTCTGGCTGTGCACGCGAACACCCCTGCCCTGTAACTGCTGCACGGTTTCCTGCAAACCCAGTTCATTCACATCGGACAGCGCCAGGTCACAGCCTTCCGCGGCCAGCGCCACTGCCAGCGCACGACCAATTCCCGAACCGGCACCGGTAATCGCCGCCACCTTTCCATTCAGCTGCGTCATCGAAACTCCCCCCTGTAATATGCGTGTCGAATCGTTTTATGAATCGCGATCGAGCATAACCCGCGCACTTTTTCGCAGGCAACAAAAAGGGCGGTGTTACCCGCCCTTCCTGTGATTTCGCGTTGCAATCAATGCTTACTTGTCAGCATTCAACTGCTGCTTGATCAGATCACCGATGGTCTTTGGAGCGGCTGCCTCGTTGCCCTCTTTGATGGACTTCATGGCTTCCTTCTCTTCGGCTGCATCCTTCGCCTTCACGGACAGGGCGATGGTGCGGTTCTTGCGATCGACGCTGATGATGCGTGCTTCCACTGCATCGCCTTCCTTCAGGTGATTGCGTGCATCTTCCACGCGGTCACGGCTGATTTCAGAGGCTTTCAGAGTGGCTTCAACGCCGTCACCCAGATCGACCACAGCACCTTTGGCGTCAACGGACTTGATGGTGCCTTTGACTACGCTGCCCTTGTCGTTGTCCTGCACGAACATGGCGAACGGATCCTGCTCCAGCTGCTTGACGCCCAGGGAGATACGCTCGCGCTCGGGATCCACAGACAGGATGACGGTTTCGATCTCGTCACCTTTCTTGTAGTTGCGCACAGCTTCTTCGCCCGGCAGATCCCAGCTGATGTCAGACAGATGCACCAGACCGTCGATGCCGCCATCCAGACCGATGAAGATACCGAAGTCAGTGATGGACTTGATCTTGCCGGAGATCTTGTCGTTCTTGTTGAACTTGGTGGCGAACTCTTCCCAGGGATTGGGTTTGCACTGCTTGATACCCAGGGAAATACGGCGACGCTCCTCGTCGATGTCCAGAACGATCACATCCACTTCGTCACCGATGGAGACAACCTTGGACGGATGCACGTTCTTGTTGGTCCAATCCATTTCGGAAACGTGAACCAGACCTTCGACGCCTTCCTGCAGCTCGGCGAAGCAGCCGTAGTCAGTCAGGTTGGTCACGCGCGCTTTCACGCGGCTGCCTTCAGGATAACGGCGGGTGATTTCAACCCAGGGATCGGAGCCCAGCTGCTTCAGACCCAGTGACACGCGATTGCGCTCGCGGTCGAACTTCAGGACTTTCACCAGGATTTCGTCGCCCACTTCCACGATTTCGTTCGGATGCTTGATGCGCTTCCAGGCCATGTCGGTGATGTGCAGCAGACCGTCGATACCGCCCAGGTCAACGAACGCACCGTAGTCGGTGAGGTTCTTGACGATACCTTTGACTTCCATTCCTTCCTGCAGTTTTTCCAGCAGCGCTTCACGCTCGGCGCTGTTTTCCGCTTCGAGAACGGCACGGCGGGATACCACAACGTTGTTACGCTTGGCGTCCAGCTTGATAACTTTGAATTCCAGCTCTTTGCCTTCGAGGTGGCCGGTGTCGCGCACAGGGCGAACGTCAACCAGGGAGCCGGGCAGGAACGCGCGAACGGATTCGATGTCGACTGTGAAACCGCCCTTGACCTTGCCATTGATGATGCCCTTGACCACCTCAGAAGCTTCGAACGCTTTTTCCAGACGCTTCCAGGACTCAGCACGCTTGGCTTTTTCGCGGGACAGACGGGTTTCACCGAAACCGTCTTCGAGAGATTCCAGCGCTACGTCGACTTCGTCGCCTACTGCGATTTCCAGTTCGCCGCGCTCAGACAGGAATTGATCACGGGGAATCACGCCTTCGGATTTCAGACCCGCATAGACAGTGACCCAGTCGTCATCGATGGACACGATGGTGCCCTTGACGATGGAGCCGGGGTTCATGTCGAGTTCTTTCAGACTTTCTTCAAAGAGTTGGGCAAAGCTTTCGCTCATGTTTCAGACCTGTGATTAACGTTCAAACCGCACGCTGCCAGCGACATACGGGTTGTTTGCTTGTGTTTTCCACCGCGGCTGGCGATTAGGGGTGCGGTGGAAAACGCCAAAATCGCAAATGAAAACCACCCTGAGGTGATCCTCATTTGCGATCTGATTCTGCTGCTCGTCGAACCGACCCGTAAGTTGGTTCAACAGAACCCCATCAGTGTGGGGCTCGGGGGCGGTTAACTGACCAGCCCTTTGTTCCTGGCATGATGCATCAGTTCGGCGAATACCTCGTCAATCGTCATGTCAGTACTGTCAATTATCACGGCATCGTCGGCGGGCACCAGGGGCGCCACCGCGCGGTTCATATCCTGTTCGTCACGGGACTGAATTGCCGCTTTGAGGTCGGCTAAGTTAGCACTCAAGCCCTTGTCTTGCAACTGGCGGAAGCGGCGCTGGGCGCGCTCCTCGACGCTGGCAGTGAGATAGATCTTGAGGTCGGCATCCGGGAACACCACGGTGCCCATGTCGCGCCCATCTGCCACCAGGCCGGGGGCCTCGCGGAAGTCATGCTGCCGTTGGAGCAGGCCTTCGCGCACGCTGGGCAGGGCCGCCACTTTGGAGGCAAGCTTTCCCGTCTCCTCGGAGCGGATTTCTTTGCTCACATTTTCGCCTTCCAGCACGATGCGGATGGGCTGGCTGGGATCGTCCACCGCAAACTGTACGTCCATGTTTTCTGCCAGGATTTTCAGGCTGGCTTCGTTGTCCAGCGCCACGCCGTGATGGGTCGCCGCCAGTGCCACCAGCCGGTAGAGCGCACCACTGTCCAGCAGATGCCAGCGCAGCGCCTGGGCCACGCGCTGGGCAATGGTGCCCTTGCCGGAGCCGCCAGGGCCGTCGAGGGTGATGACCGGAACTCGGTTGGGGCCTTTCGCCATGGTGTTATTCTCCCGCCTCTGCGACATCCAGCTTCATACCGACTTTTCGTGACAGTTCAACGAAATTCGGGAAGGAAGTCGCCACATTTGCGCAATTTCGGATCACGATGTCGCCCTGGGAGCGAAGTGCCGCCACTGCGAAGGACATGGCAATCCGATGGTCGCCGTGACTTTCGATGGTGCCGCTGCCCATGGGGCCACCTTCAATAATGATGCCATCCGGAGTGGGATCGGCTTTCACACCGAGGATTTTGAGGCCGTCGGCCATGACCTGGATGCGGTCGCTTTCCTTTACCCGCAGCTCTTCCGCGCCGCGCAGGATGGTGGTGCCCTGGGCGCAGGCGGCGGCGATGAACAGGGACGGGAATTCGTCGATGGCGAGGGGAACCTGATCTTCCGGGATCTCGATGCCCTTCAATGGTGCATATTGGATGCGAATGTCGGCTACAGGTTCGCCACCCACTTCGCGCTCGTTGAGCACGTCGAGCTTGCCACCCATGGCGCGCAGGATGTTGATCACGCCGATGCGGGTGGGGTTGATGCCCACGTGTTCGAGAGTGAGGTCGGCGCCAGGGGTGATGCTGGCGGCCACCATGAAGAAGGCAGCGGAGGAAATGTCCGCCGGCACGTCAATTTTGGTGGCGGTGAGTTTGCCGCCGCCCTTCAGGGTGATTTTGTTGCCTTCCACGGTGACCGGGTAGCCGAAGCCCCGCAGCATGCGCTCGGTGTGATCACGGGTGGGGGCCGGTTCGGTGACACTGGTTTCACCTTCCGCATACAGACCCGCCAGCAGGACGCAGGACTTCACCTGGGCGCTGGCCATGGGCATGTCGTAGTGGATGCCCTTGAGCTTCTGGCCGCCTTTTATACGCACTGGGGGCGTGCCCTTCTCTTCCGTTTCCACCACCGCGCCCATTTCCCGCAGCGGCTTGGCGACTCGACCCATGGGACGCTTGGACAGGGATTCATCGCCGGTCAGCACGCAGTCAAAGGACTGGGCGGACAGCAGGCCGGACAGCAGGCGCATGGACGTGCCGCTGTTGCCCAAATAGAGAGTGCCGTGGGGCGGCAGCAGACCGTGCATGCCCACGCCGTAGATTTTCACATGGCCGTGATTGGGGCCTTCGATGGTGACGCCCAGGTCGCGGAAGGTCTGCAGGGTGGCCAGACTGTCCTCGCCTTCGAGGAAGCCGGTGACTTCAGTAACGCCTTCCGCCAGAGACCCCAGCATGATGGAGCGGTGGGAAATGGACTTGTCGCCCGGCACGCGAATCCGGCCTTTGACTTCACCACCCGCGTGGGCGGTGAAAATGATGTTCTTGTCGCTCATAGTGTTGGTGTAGGCCCGTTTGGCTAACAATTGGGTGAAATGGTCGCGGGCGGCCTTGGCGCGGGTCATGATGCCGAGCATGGCCTGGGAGTCCTGCCGTTCGACCGCCTGCCGGAACTGCTCCAGACCCCGGTTGAACTGGCCGATCACCCCCAGTATCGCATCCTTGTTGGCAATGAAAATGTCATGCCACATGGTGGGGTCGCTGGAGGCAATCCGGGTGAAATCCCGAAAACCGCCGGCAGCATAGCGGAAGATCTCCTGGTTTTCATTCTCTTTGGCCAGGCTGTCCACCAGCGAGAACGCCAGCAGGTGCGGCAGATGGCTGGTGGCGGCCAGCACGCTGTCATGCTGCTCGACACCCATATGCAGGACTTCGGCGCCCATGGCCTGCCAGAGCTGTTGCACCAAACTCACCGCGCGGGGATCAGTGCTTTCCAATGGTGTGAGAATGACCTTGTGCTTGCGGAACAGGTCGACTTTTGCGGCGTCCGGGCCGCTCTTTTCGGCACCTGCGATGGGATGGCCGGGGACAAACCAGGAGGGCATTTCGTTGAACGCAGCTTTCGCGGCGGTGACCACATTGCCTTTGACGCTGCCGGCGTCGGTGACAATGGTTTCGCCATCCAGACCCGGCGCCATGGCTTTCAGCAATGTTTCGGTTGAACCGATGGGCGCCGCGAGCATGACGAGGTCAGCGCCTTTCACTGCTTTTGCCAGATCGGTTTCGATGCGATCCACCAGACCCAGTTCCAGCGCCCGCTGGAGGGTGGCTTCGCTGCGACCGCACCCCACCACTTCCCGGCACAGCCGGTGCGCTTTCAGGCCCAGGGCAAAGGAGCCACCGATCAGGCCAAGCCCGACCACCACCACCGATCCCAGCGGCAGGGTTTTCATCGGCCGAGCACCTTTTTCAGTGCCTGCAGGAAGCGGGCATTTTCCTCGGGCAGACCGATACTGATGCGCAGGGATTTCGGCATGCCGTAATTGGCCACGGGACGCACAATCACGCCTTCGCGCAACAGTGCCTGGTAGAACGGCGCGGCGTCCTGATCGAAATTCACGACGATAAAGTTGCCGGCGGACGAGATGTAGTCGAGCCCCAGCTGCTTGAAGCCTGCAACCAGTTGCTGCATGCCATCGCGGTTGGTTTTCCGGCTGCGATGCAGGTAGTCGGTATCATCCAGTACGGCGGTCGCAGCGGCCAACGCGAAGGAATCCACGTTAAAGGGTTGCCGGACGCGGTTGAGAATATTCGCCACCTGGGGATGGGAAATGCAGTAACCGACCCGCAACCCCGCCAAACCATAGGCCTTGGAAAACGTGCGCGACACGATCAGATTGGGAAAACGGGAAACGTAATCCAGGCCGTTCAGGGCGTCGCTGTCTTCGACGTACTCAATATAGGCTTCGTCCAGCACCACCAGCACGTTTTCCGGCACCTTGGCCATGAACGTTTCCCACTCGGATTTGCCGAACCAGGTGCCGGTGGGATTGTTGGGGTTGGCGATAAAAATGATCTTGGTTTTCGGCGTGACGGCGGCTGCCATCGCCTCCAGATCATGGCCGTAGTTGATGGCTGGCGTGACCACCGCGGTCGCGCCCACCGCCTGCACGGAAATCGGATACACCGCGAATGCATACTGGGAATAGATGGCTTCGTCACCGGGTGCCAGGTAAGCGCGGGCGATGATTTCCAGCACATCGTTGGAGCCGTTGCCCAGGGTAATCGTGTCCAGCGCAACGCCAAGGTGGTTGCTCAGCGCCTGTTTCAGCTTGAAACCGTTGCCATCGGGATAGCGGGTGAGTTCCGCCTTGACCTTGTCCAGCGCGGCCAGTGCCTTCGGGCTGGGGCCCAGCGGATTTTCGTTGCTGGCCAGCTTGATGATGTTGGTGATGCCGAGTTCGCGCTCCAGCTCTTCCACCGGTTTGCCGGGAACATAGGGCGTCAGCTTTTGCACACCTTGCGCCGCCAGGGCGATATAGTCACATGCCATTGCGCTTTCCGTTGAGAGATTGGCCCGTTGACAGGTTACAGCACCGCTTTGGGATAGGAACCCAGGCGCTTCACATAGACGGCTTTGTCTTCCACTTCCTTCATCACGCTGCGCACCACTTCATCGTTTTCGTGGCCTTCGAAATCGATGAAGAACATGTAGGCCCAGGTGCCTTCGCGGGCCGGACGGGTTTCGATGCGGGTGAGGCTGATGCCATTCTTGTAGAAAGGCTCCAGCAATTCGTACAGCGCGCCGGGCTTGTTGCGCATGGAGACGATGATGGACGTCTTGTCGTCGCCGGATGGCGGCACATGGGTGTTGCCCACAATCAGAAAGCGCGTGGTGTTGTGCGGGTTGTCTTCGATGTTTTCCGCGTGCTTTTCCAGGCTGTAGATTTCGGCGGCAGTTTCACCGGCGATGGCGGCGGCGTGCCATTCATGTTGCAGCCGCTTGGCTGCTTCCGCGTTGCTGCTCACCGCAACCCGCTCCGCCTTGGGAAAATGTGCATCCAGCCATTGCCGGCACTGGGCCAGGGACTGCTGGTGGGAATAGATGCGGGTAATCGCCTCTGGCTTGGTGGACTTGCCGATCAGCAGATGATGATGAATGCGCAATTCCACTTCACCGTTGATGATCAGACGGGAATGCACGAAGGAATCCAAGGTGGTATTCACCATGCCTTCGGTGGAGTTTTCCACCGGCACCACGCCATAGTGAGCGTTGCCGGATTCCACTTCGCGGAATACTTCATCGATGGTGGCCATGGGCCGGGTCAGCACAGCGTGGCCAAAGTGCTTTTGCGCCGCTGCCTGGGTGAAGGTGCCCTCGGGCCCCAGGTAGGCGATCTGCATGGGCTCTTCCAGCGCCGGGCAGGCGGACATGATTTCGCGGAACAGGCGCGCCACGGTTTCTTCATTGAGCGGGCCTTCGTTGCGTTCCATGACACGACGCAGCACCTGCGCTTCGCGTTCGGGACGGTAAAACACCACCTTTTCACCGGGCTGTTCCGCCTGCTTGACGTCGGCCACCTGCTGGGCAAAACGGGCACGCTGGTTCAGCAGTTTCTGAATCTGCTGATCCACAGCGTCGATCTGTCCGCGTAATGAGTCCAGTGTCGGTTTATCGTCCGCCATTCCCCGCTTATCCCCTGCGCTTGGCAAAATCCTGCATGAATGCGATCAGTGCGTCGACGGCTTCCATCGGCACCGGGTTGTAAATGCTGGCGCGCATGCCGCCCACCAGACGATGGCCTTTGAGGTTGAGCAGGCGACGCTCTTCGGCTTCTTTCAGGAACGGTTTGTCCAGCGCCTCATCTGGCAACGTGAACGGTACATTCATCCAGGAGCGGTTGTTGAGCGCCACCGGATTTTTGTAGAAGCCGCTGTTATCGATGTAGCCGTAGAGCTTGTCCTTCTTGGCCTTGTTCAGGCGTGCCATGCCGTCAACACCGCCCTGCTCCTTGATCCACTCGAACACCAGACCCGCCAGATACCAGGCATAGGTGGGCGGCGTGTTGTACATGGAATCGCTGTCGGCGTGAATCTTGTAATCCAGCATGGTGGGCGTGATCGGCAGCGCTTTGCCGAGGAAATCCTCGCGCACGATCACCACGGTGATGCCGGCCGGGCCAATATTCTTCTGGGCGCCCGCATAAATCAGCGCGTATTTGCTGACATCCACCGGCCGCGACAGGATGTTGGAGGACATGTCGGTGACCAGCGGCACGTTCACATCCGGAATGAAATCGTATTCCACGCCCTGGATGGTTTCGTTGGCCACGTAATGCAGATAGGCGGCACCGGGATCGAGCTTCCAGGTGTTGAACGCAGGCACGCGGGTGAAGTTGTTGGCTTCATCGGTGGCCACCACGTTGACGTTGCAGTAACGCTTGGCTTCCTTGATGGCTTTCTTCGACCACTCGCCGGTGTTGACGTAATCCGCTGTGTTTTTGTCGCCCAGCAGATTGAGCGGCACCTGGGCGAACTGGGTGCTGGCACCACCCTGCAGAAACAGCACTTTGTAGTTTTCCGGGATATTCATCAGATCCCGCAGATCGCGCTCGGCTTTTTGCGCGATGGCCACGTACTCGTCGGAACGGTGGCTCATTTCCATCACGGACAGGCCACGGCCCTGGTAGTCGAGCATTTCCGCCTGGGCTTTCTTCAGCACCGCTTCGGGCAGCGCTGCAGGGCCTGCACAAAAGTTATAGGCACGTGTCATGGAGTTTATGATTCCTGATCATCGGTTGGGAGTTCGTCGCCACCGGCGACATCGGCATCCAGTGTAGTGCCGCCCACTTCACTGTCACCCTCAGATTCTTCATCTGCCTCTGCAGCACCTTCAAGTTCGGCGATGCGCTCCAGGCCGACCAGCTTCTCGCCTTCCGACAGCCGAATCAGTGTCACACCCTGGGTGTTGCGACCCGTCACGGACACTTCGTCCACGCGGGTACGCACCAGCGTACCCTGGTCGGAGATCAGCATGATTTCCTCGCCATCTTTCACCTGCACGGCACCGATCATCGCGCCGTTGCGCTCGCTGCAGGCCATGGCGATCATGCCCTTGCCGGCGCGCCCCTTGGTGGGGAATTCTTCCACTGCAGTGCGCTTGCCGTAACCGTTTTCGCTGGCGGTGAGCACCTGATGGCCTTCCTGCGGCACGATCAGCGACACCAGCTCGATGCCTTCCGGCAGGTTCACGCCGCGCACGCCACGGGCAGTACGGCCCATGCCACGCACTTCCTCTTCCTGGAAGCGGATGGCCTTGCCTTCGGAGGTGAACAGCATGATGTCCTGCTTGCCGTCGGTGATGGCAACGCCCACCAGACGGTTATTTTCGTCCAGCTCGATGGCAATCAAACCGGCGGTGCGCGGACGGGAGAACGCTTCCAGCTCGACCTTTTTCACGGTGCCGTTGCTGGTGGCCATGAACACGAATTTGCCGGATTCATATTCACGCAGCGGCAGAATGGCAGTGATTTTTTCTTCCGGCGACAGCGGCAGCAGGTTCACCACCGGGCGACCGCGCGACGTGCGACTGGCGATGGGAATCTGGTAAACCTTGAGCCAGTAGACCTTGCCCTGGTTGGTGAAACAGAGAATGGTGTCGTGAGTGCTGGCCACCAGCAGGTGTTCGATGTAGTCCTCGTCCTTGATGGCGGCAGCGGCCTTGCCCCTTCCTCCCCGGCGTTGGGCCTGGTAGGTGTTGATGGGCTGGGTCTTGGCGTAACCACCGTGGGACAGGGTCACCACCACGTCTTCTTCGGTGATCAGATCCTCGTTGGTGAGGTCCATGCGCGAAGCGACGATTTCGCTGCGGCGCTCGTCGGCAAACTGTTCACGAATGGCTTTGAGTTCGTCACGAATGACCTGCATCAACAGCTTGGAATCTGCCAGGATGGCCATCAGCTCCTTGATCAGGGCGAGCTTTTCTTCGTACTCGGCGATCAGCTTGCCATGCTCCAGACCGGTCAGGCGGTGCAGGCGCATGTCGAGGATTTCCTTCGCCTGCACTTCCGACAGGTAATACAGGCTGTCGCGGAAACCAAAACGGGGATCCAGCGCATCCGGACGGCAAGCGTCGGCGCCACCGGCCCGCTCCAGCATGGCCAGTACGCCGCCGGGCGCCCAGCCTTTCGCCATCAGGCGTTCTTCCGCCTCGGTGCGGCTGGGGGACGTGCGGATCAGCTCGATCACTTCGTCGATATTGGCCAGCGCTACAGCGAGACCTTCCAGCACATGGCCGCGCTCGCGGGCCTTGCGCAGATCGTAAACGGTGCGACGGGTCACCACTTCGCGGCGGTGCAGGATGAACGACTCGACGATGCCCTTCAGGTTCAGCAGACGCGGCTGGCCATCCACCAGCGCCACCATGTTGATGCCGAACACGGATTCCATTTGCGTCTGGGAATACAGGTTGTTCAGCAGCACTTCGGCGTTGTCGCCCTTGCGCACCTCGATCACCACGCGGATGTTCTTGTCCGATTCATCGCGGATGTCGGTGATGCCTTCGATTTTCTTTTCCTTGATCAGCTCGACGATCTTTTCGATCAGGCGGGCCTTGTTCACCTGATACGGGATCTCGGTGACGATGATGGATTCCTTGCCGCTGTGCTTGTCGAATTCGATGTGGGCGCGGGCGCGCATGTACATGCGGCCACGGCCGGTGCGGTAGGCTTCGATAATGCCAGAGCGGCCGTTGATGATGCCGTAGGTGGGCAGGTCGGGGCCTTTGATGTATTCCATCAGGCCGTCGATATCGATGTCGGGGTTGTCGATGCAGGCCAGACAGCCGTCGATCACTTCGCCCAGATTATGGGGCGGAATGTTGGTAGCCATACCCACGGCGATACCGGAAGAACCGTTGATCAGCAGGTTCGGCACCTTGGTGGGCAGCACCGACGGCATCATTTCCTTGCCGTCGTAGTTGGGGATGAAATCGACGGTTTCCTTGTCGAGATCCGCCAGCAATTCGTGGGTGATTTTCTTCATCCGCACTTCGGTGTATCGCATCGCCGCGGCGTTATCGCCGTCGATGGAACCGAAGTTGCCCTGGCCGTCCACCAGGGTGTAGCGCAGCGAGAACGGCTGGGCCATGCGCACGATGGTGTCGTACACCGCCGAGTCGCCGTGCGGGTGGTATTTACCGATCACGTCACCGACGACGCGGGCGGATTTCAGATAGGGCTTGTTCCAGTCGTTCTTCAGCTCGTGCATGGCGAACAGAACGCGCCGGTGCACAGGCTTGAGGCCATCACGCACGTCGGGCAGCGCACGGCCCACAATGACGCTCATGGCGTAGTCAAGATAGGATTGTTTGAGTTCGTCTTCGATGTTGACCGGGAGGATTTCTTTGGCTAGTTCTGACATCGGGTTCCTGACCTGAAGTTGACTGCTGCGACGGCGCTGACACCGGTGGCGCCAACGGGCCGTTCGCAGTGATCCCGACCGGGATCGGCTCCCCGTGCAGTGGCGGTTTTACCCACACCGGACACCGGGGGCGAAGTCGTTTTTGTAATTAAGTGAGTGTCTCACCAGAACCGGCCCGAAACATCCAAAAACAGACCGGATTCAAGCGCCAGATCATACCATAGGCGGGGCCTTCCTGGCGAAGGCCGGGGCGGGTTTTTTGCACAAAAAATCAAGTATCTGAAGCAGTATGGATCAGTGCAGCGGCGCCTGCGCCAGGAGGGCGGCAACACCCTCGGTGGTGGGGTGCTCCACCACCCCCCTTTCGGTGACGATGGCGTCGATCAGTTCCGCCGGGGTGACGTCGAAAACCGGGTTGTAAACCGCGATGCCGGGAGGGGCGATCTGCTGCCCTTTTACCGCGACGACCTCCTCCGGCCCGCGCTCCTCGATGGGGATGGCGCTGCCGTGGGGCAGGTTCGGGTCGAAGGTGGTGGTGGGCGCCACCACCATGAAGCGGACGCCGTGATGCTTGGCCAGCACCGCCAGGCTGTAGGTGCCGATCTTGTTGGCCACGTCGCCGTTGGCAGTAATGCGGTCGGCCCCCACGATCACCCAGCTCACCTTGCCCTGTTTCATCAGGGTGGCCGCCACGCTGTCGGCGTTGAGGGTCACCGGGATGCCATCTTTCTGCAGCTCCCAGGCGGTGAGGCGGGAGCCCTGCCACCAAGGCCGGGTTTCATCGGCGTAGACCTGGTCGATCAGGCCGGCAGCGTAGGCGGAACGGATGACGCCCAGGGCAGTGCCATAACCACCCGTGGCCAGTGAGCCCGTGTTGCAGTGGGTGATGACGCCCTTGGCCTGCGCGCTGTACTGGCGGATCAGGTTGGCACCCAGATGACCCATGGTGTGGTTGGCAGCCAGGTCCATTTCGTGGATGTGCTTGGCTTCCTGCAGCAGCTGGGCCACTGGATCGGCGGCCGGGTCGAGCTTGTCCAGGGCGATTTTCATCTGGTCGAGGGCCCAGAACAGGTTCACGGCCGTGGGCCGGGATTCCGCCAGATCGGCAAAATCCGCCTGCAGCAACTGGCGCCAGCCGGTGGGGCTCTGGGCGATGCGATGCCGCGCCGCAATCACCACGCCGTAAGCGGCGGTGATGCCTATAGCCGGCGCTCCCCGCACCACCATGTCGCGAATGGACTTCACCACCGCCTGCACGTCGGCGTGACTGAGCCAGACTTCCTGCAGGGGCAGCAGACGCTGATCCAGCAGCCAGAGGGTATCGTCGCGCCACTCGATGGCACTCACGGCGGGGGCTTGGGACATGAAAATCTCCTGACGGCTCGGCGGAAAGGGGTGAATTATATGGCGGCTCAGGTAAGATTGCCTCCACTCATTGCAGCAGCCTTTTCACGCAGGACAGAACATCATGCCGGAGCGCCAACAGGTCAGCACCATCGTCAATGCCCGCTGGGTGGCGACGGTGGACGCCCACAACTCGATTCTGGAAAACCAGTCCATCATCATCGACAAGGGTCGCATTCTGGCGATCCTGCCGCAGACGCAAACGGAATATGCGGCGCAGGATACGGTGAACCTGCCCCACCATGCGGTGATGCCCGGCCTGATCAACGCGCATACCCATGCGGCGATGTCGCTGTTCCGGGGGTTGGCAGACGATCTTCCCCTGATGACCTGGCTGAACGATCACATCTGGCCGGCGGAAGGCCGCTGGGTGAACGACGATTTCACCCGCGACGGCGCGCTGCTGGCCATGGCGGAAATGATCCGCGGCGGCACCACCTGTTTTTCCGACATGTATTTCTTCCCCAACGTGGTGGCGAAAGCCGTCAACGACGTGCAGATGCGCGCACAACTCGCTTTCCCGATCCTCGATTTTCCCAGCAGCTGGGCCCAGAACGCCGACGAGTACCTGCGCAAAGGCCTGCAGCTGCATGATGACTTCCGTCACCATCCGCTGATCAACATCGGATTCGGCCCCCACGCGCCTTACACGGTGTCCGACGGCCCGCTGCAGAAGGTCGTGGCGTTTTCGGCGGAAACCAACATGCTGATCCAGATGCACGTGCACGAAACCGCATTCGAAGTGGAAGACGCCACGCAGAAATCCGGCAAGCGTCCGCTGCACCGGCTGCATGAGCTGGGCCTGCTGTCGCCGCATCTGCAGGCCGTGCACATGACGCAGCTGAACGATTATGAAATTGCCCTGCTGGCACAGACTGGCACCCACGTGGTGCACTGCCCGGAATCGAACCTGAAACTGGCCAGCGGCTTCTGCCCGGTGGCAAAGCTGCTGGAAGCCGGCGTAAACGTGGCGCTGGGCACCGACGGCGCCGCCAGCAACAACGATCTGGACATGTTTGGTGAAATGCGCACCGCCGCGCTGCTGGCGAAAGGTGTGAGCGGGAACCCTTCCGCCGTGCCTGCAAGCGCCGCACTGCGCATGGCCACCATCAATGGCGCGAAGGCCCTGGGCATCGACAGCGTTACTGGTAGCCTCGAAGTGGGCAAGTCCGCCGATCTGATTGCCGTGCAGCTGGACGATGTCACCTGCCAGCCGTTCTACCATCTGGAATCGCAGCTGGTGTATTCGACGCCGTCGAGCCAGGTGACGGATTCCTGGGTGGCGGGCAAACGGCTGATGAAGAATCGCGAACTTACCACCATCGACTTGCCGGCAGTGCTGGCGCGGACGCAGGAGTGGAAGAAAAAAATTGCAGAGGCCGATCACCCATGACCAACGTCGACACCCAGGAAATCGCCAAATTCGAAGCCGTGGCCCAGCGCTGGTGGGATCGCAACGGCGAATTCAAGCCGCTACATGATCTGAATCCGCTGCGCCTGAATTACATCAACGAACGCACCCCCCTCGCCGGCAAGAAAATCCTCGATGTGGGCTGCGGCGGCGGCATCCTCAGCGAAGGTCTCGCCTTTCGCGGCGCCGAGGTCACCGGCATCGACATGGGGCAGGCACCCCTCGACATCGCCCGCGCTCACGCCGAACCGCAAAACCTGAACATCAACTACCGCCAGATTCCGGTGGAACAGCTGGCGGCGGAAATGCCCGGCACATTCGACATCGTCACCTGCATGGAAATGCTGGAACACGTGCCCGATCCCGCCTCCGTGGTGCAGGCCTGCTCCACTCTGGTGAAGCCCGGCGGCCACGTCTTCTTTTCCACCCTGAACCGCAATCCCAAAGCCTACCTGCTGGCCATCGTCGGCGCCGAATACGTGCTGAACATGGTGCCGCGCGGCACTCACGACTATCTTAAATTCATCAAGCCGTCGGAACTGGCCAGCTGGGCCCGCGCCGCCGGCCTGCAGGTGAAGGATGTGAGCGGACTCACCGTGAATCCCTTCACCAACACCTATCGCATCAGCAAGGACGCCGACGTCAATTACTTCATTCACACACAGAAGATTGCCTGATGACGCCCATTGCCGCTGTACTGTTCGATCTGGATGGCACCCTGGTGGACACTGCGCCGGATTTCGTGCGCGTGCTGAACCAGGTGCGCGCCGATGACAACCTGCCTCCCCTGCCCTATGACACCATCCGCAATCAGGTGTCCAACGGCGCCCGCGCGCTGGTGAAGCTGGGCTACGACCTCGCGGAGGAAAGCCCTGAATTCGCAACCCGCCTGCAGAAACTGCTGGAGCATTATGAAAAGGGTCTGGCGCAGGAATCCCATCTGTTCCCCGGCCTCAACGACTGCCTGAAATGGCTGGAGCAACGCGAAATCCCCTGGGGTGTCGTCACCAACAAACCCAGCCGCTACACGGTGCCTCTGCTGCGAGGCCTGAAGCTGCACCAGCGCTGTTCCGTCACCGTGTGCCCGGATCACGTCACTCATAAAAAGCCACACCCGGAACCCCTGCTGACCGCCTGCGACTGGCTGTCGGTGGATCCCGCCCACACCATCTACGTGGGCGATCACGTGCGCGACATCGAAGCCGGCAAGGCCGCCGGCAACCTGACCATCGCTGCGAGCTGGGGCTATCTGGAGCAGGGCACCGACATTCACCAGTGGCAGGCGGATGCGGTGGTGCAGAACGCGGCCCAGCTGCTGGCATTTCTGCAGGACAAACTGCCCAACTGACTGCGCAGCGGGCCGGGCTTTGTTACACTGCCCGCCCCGTTACACACCCCCGGAGCCGCCATGCACGACTACCACGCCCCCGCCGACCTGCTCAAAGACCGCGTCATCCTGGTCACCGGCGCCGGTGACGGCATTGGCCGGGCCGCCGCTCTGGGCTTCGCCCGCCTGGGTGCCACGATCATCCTGGTAGGCAAAACCGTGGAGAAGCTGGAGCAGGTGTACGACCAGATCGAACGGGAAGGCGGCGCCCAGCCAGCGATCGTGCCCCTCAACCTGGAAACCGCCAGCGCCCTGGAATACCGCAACATCGCCGACAGCCTGAATCAGGAGTTCGGCCGCCTCGACGGCCTGCTGCTGAACGCCGCCATCCTGGGGGACATGCGGCCCCTGGAGTTCTATCCGGTGGATCTGTTCGAAAAGGTCATGAAGGTGAACGTGAACGCCCAGTTCCTGCTGGTGCGCCACCTGATGCCCCTGCTGCGCCAGTCTGATCAGGGCTCCATCATCTTCACGACTTCATCGGTGGGAAGGGTGGGCCGGGCCAACTGGGGTGCCTACGCCATCTCCAAGTTCGCCACCGAAGGCATGATGCAGACCCTGGCGGACGAAACCCGCAACAACAGCACTATCAAGGTCAACTGCATCAACCCCGGCGCCACCCGTACCCGCATGCGCGCCAGCGCCTACCCGGCAGAAGACCCGGCAACGGTTTGCCCGCCAGAGGCAGTGCTCAACCTGTACTTCTATCTGATGGGCAAGGATTCCGCCGGCGTAACCGGCCAATCCCTCGATGCCCAACCCAAATAGGCGCCAAAAAGCGGCGATTTTCCGCCATCCGGCACGCCTTTTCACCCCACAAGCACCCTGGCCGGCACCGCAAACCGGTCAGGGTCGCCAAAGCGCCAGAAAAATGACTGCAATTTGAACCAGTTCACACCTGCCTGCCGCGACGACATTCTGACGACCCTCTACACTCTGTCTAACCCGCTGTTCTGCTGCAAAAAATTTCCCAAGCCTATTTTTTGGACAGCTCTGGCACGATCCTGGCATCAACAGGATGAGACAGCCCCACTGTCCATCGCAAGTTCGCAAGAGGAACACTGAAAATGGGTGCCCCTGTTACTGCCCGCATCGTCGATCTGGACACCAACGCACTGGTGAACAACACCGCCAGCCTGCCGGAGCCCATTCTGGAAGCCCAGGCCCTGGCCCGTATCAGCGCCGTGCTGCAAACCACCATCGACCTGCCGGAAATCCTGCGCCTGTTCTTCCGCGAGGCCCAGCGCGCCTTCAGTCTGGACGGCATCCACTACCAGCATCAGGCCCAGCCGTTCGACTACAGCATCGGCCAGGTGGCGGGCCATTCCTCCCACTATCGCCTGCAGACCCACACGGATTTCATCGGCGAACTGTCGCTGCACCGGCTGAAGCAACCCTTCAGCGACGACGACCTGCGCCGCCTGGACAAACTGGTGACCACCCTGGTTTACCCGATCCGCAACGGCCTGCGTTATCTGGAAGCCGTACGCGCGTCGCTGACCGACGGCCTCACCGGTGCCGGCAACCGCATCAACCTGGACAATGTGCTGGGCCGCGAAGTGGATCAGGCCACCCGCTACCAGCAGCCGCTGTCGATTCTGGTGCTGGATCTGGATCACTTCAAATCCATCAACGACCTGCACGGCCACGTGGCGGGCGACTACGTCTTGAAGATGGTGGCGAACACCCTGAAAGCCAGCAGCCGCTGCGCCGACATGACCTTCCGTTTCGGTGGCGAGGAATTCGTGATTCTGCTGAACCAGACCGACATCGCCGGCGCCAAGATCACCGCCGAACGCATCCGCCGCAATATCGAAAGCCTGAGCCTGCACTATGGCAACAAGCAGATTCCGGTATCCATCAGCGTGGGTGTGGCGGGACTGGGTCACAATGAGGACAAGGAAAGCCTGCTGCACCGGGCGGACAAGGCGCTGTACCAGGCCAAGCAGAACGGACGCAATCAGGTCATGGTGGCCGAGCCCGCGCTGACGCACGCTGCCATCTGAAAGACTGTTTGCGGGATTGAGATTGAAGGCAGAAAGCGCCGGCGTGCATTGCGTCACGCCGGCACCCAAAGAAGAACTCAGTAACGCCGGCGCCGCAGGAAACCACCCCGCTTGACTTCCTTATCCACCGCCCGCTCGGAACGGGCCTTGGCGCGGCCATACAGGCCAGTACGCTTGCGCAACTCGGCGCCGCAGGATTCCGCCAGCTGGTCGATCATCTCTTTTTCCAGCTCGATGTAGCGGCCGGCCTTCAGGTTGCGCGGCAGCTGAATGGAACCATAGCGCACGCGGATCAGACGGCTCACCTGCACACCCTGGGATTCCCACATGCGACGCACTTCGCGCTTGCGACCTTCCCGCAGGATCACGTGATACCAGTGGTTGGTACCTTCGCCACCGGCATCGACGATTTCGTCAAAGTGGGCTTCGCCGTCCATCAGCATGACGCCGGTCTTCAGTGTTTCGAGAATCTCGGGGGTAACCTGACCGTGCACGCGCACTGCGTATTCGCGCTCGATCTGGGAAGACGGGTGCATCAGGCGGTTGGCCAGATCACCATCGGTGGTGAACAGGATCAGGCCCTGGCTGTTGATGTCGAGGCGGCCGATGGCCACCCAGCGCTGCTCCTTCAGTTTGGGCAGCTGATCGAACACCGTGGGGCGGCCTTGTGGATCGGTGCGGGTACAAACCTCGCCTTCCGGCTTGTAGTACAGCACCACCCGGCGGATGCTGTCCTCTTCGGTTTCAAAGGGAATCAGGCGCCCGTCCACCCGCAGATCGTCGCCGTCGGAAATGCGATCACCCAGTTTGGCTACACTGCCGTTGACGGAAACGCGACCAGCTTCGATCCATTCTTCCATCGTGCGGCGTGATCCGAGTCCTACCCGTGCCAGAACCTTCTGAATTTTCTCGCTCATTGACCTTACTTTCACCCACTCAATACAGCTGAACGTCACCACGACGTTCAATTTCAGGAAGCAACAGCGCCTGCAAAATCCCGAACGGCCATTGTGACCTATCAGGATGCCGGCTTCTGTAGTAAAACGTTAACGTTTTGGTAGTGCCTGTATACCGTCAGTGCTCGTGGCGCAGAACACCTGCATCGTCATCGACCTCAACGTCGGTGACCGCAACGTCTTCTGCACCGGCCTGATCGGCAGCATGCACAACTTCATCCGTTCCCGTGTCGACCATCGCTTCTTCAGCGAAGCCCACTTCGTTCGCCAGCGTTTCTGCAACGTTGGCTGCGGCGGCCGCTTCGTCAGCGGTGCCTTCATCCTCGCCGTCCGACGCCAACGGTGGCAGCAGATCCTGCCCACGGGCGTCCAGTTCGGCGCTGATTTTATCCAGATCACGGATTTCCGCCAGTGATGGCAGCTCATCCAGGTTTTTCAGGTTGAAATAGTCCAGAAACGCGCGGGTGGTGCCGTACATGGCGGGCCGGCCCGGCACGTCGCGATGCCCCACCACGCGAATCCACTCCCGCTCCAGCAGGGTCTTGGTGATGTGGGTGCTGACGCTGACGCCGCGAATGTCCTCAATCTCGCCCCGCGTGATCGGCTGGCGATAGGCCACCAGGGCCAAAGTCTCCAGCAGCGCGCGGGAATAGCGGGCGGGCTTTTCTTCCCACAGCCGGCTCACCCATTCGCCCACGTCGGTCTGCACCTGAAAGCGCCAGCCACTGGCCACTTCCTTCAGTATCACGCCGCGCTCGGCGTAGTCCGCCTGAATTTCCTTCAGCGCGTCGATGAAGTCTCCGGTGGTGGGCCGCTCGTCGTCGTAAAACAGGGTGGTGAGCTTTTCCAGATTCAGCGGCTGGCTCGAGGCAAACAGGGCGCCTTCGATGATGCGTTTCAGTTTGGCTTTATCGAGTGACATCGTCTTCTGCTTCGCTTGCGACGGTTAGGGTAGCGCCGTTGGCTTCAGTGTCGGCGTTGAACAGGGTTTCATCCGCGAACGGATCGTCGAGATCCGCAAAGGGATCGTCGTCATGGCCAGCGCCGGGGTTCAGAACCGCAGGATCGAAGCTTTCCAGTTCATCGTCGACGAGGCTCACTTCGACCTCGCTCACCGGCAGGTCGGCAGCGGCGCGGCGCTGCTCGTAAACGTCTGCCACATCGCCAGCATCCGCTTCGAAATCCACACTGTCCTGGCCTTCATGGGCAGCAGCGCGGGCGCGCACGTGGATCGGGCCGAACGCTTCGCTCTGCACCAGTTCCACCAGGGATTCCTTCACCAGTTCGAGCACGGCGAGGAAGGTGACGACCACACCGAGGCGACCTTCCTCGTAATGGAACAGCGCCACGAACGGCACGAAACGGTCGTGGGCCAGACGTTCCAGTACCTGCGTCATGCGCTCGCGGGTGGAGAGCTTTTCCCGCGTGACCTGATGGCTTTCGAACATGTCGGCCCGGTGCAGAACATCCTGCAGCGCCAGCAGCACTTCGCGCAGATCCACGTCCGGGTGCATCTTCGGGCGCTCATACTCCGGGGGATCGGCCACGCCCAGATGAATCTCGCGGCCGACGCGGGGCATGACTTCGATGTCTTCCGCCGCTTTCTTGAAGCGCTCGTATTCCTGCAGGCGGCGGATCAACTCGGCGCGGGGATCGAGTTCTTCTTCTTCCTCGCCGGGCTGGCGCGGCAGCAGCATGCGGGATTTGATTTCCCCCAGCAGGGCCGCCATCACCAGATATTCGGCCGCCAGCTCCAGATTGAGGCTCTTCATCAGATCGACGTATTCCATGTACTGCGCGGTGATCTGCGCCACGGGAATGTCGAGGATGTCCAGGTTCTGGCGCTTGATCAGGTAGAGCAGCAAGTCGAGGGGGCCTTCGAAGGCTTCGAGGATGACTTCCAGCGCGTCCGGCGGAATGTACAGATCCTGCGGCAGCTTGGTGAAAGCCTGGCCGTACACCAGCGCGAAGGGCATTTCCTCCTGAACAGGATTGTGTTCAGCCGGGTTGCCCTCGCCGGTGGCTTCGCTGGCAACGTCAGCCACGGCATCGCCGCCCGCTGCCGCCGAACCGGCTGGCTCGTCCAGCAGCGTTTCCTGATCCTGCATCGCCATGATCAGAAGTACCCCAGGCCCATGGCATCGCGGACTTCCACCAGGGTGGAGCGGGCGCTCTCGCGGGCTTTTTCGCAGCCTTCCGCCACGATGGTTTTCACCAGATCCGGGTTGCTGGCGTAATCGCGGGCACGGATGCTGATGGGTTTGAGTTCTTCCTGCACCGCTTCGATCAGCGGCTTTTTGCAATCGAGGCAGCCGATGCCGGCGCTCTTGCAACCTTCCTGCACCCACTCACGGCGGGCGTTGTCGGAATAGACCAGATGCCACTGCCACACCGGGCATTTCTCGGGATCGCCCGGATCGGTACGACGCACGCGGGCCGGGTCGGTGGGCATGGTGCGGATCTTGGCGGAGACTTCATCCTCGCTGTCCCGCAGCGTGATGGTGTTGTGATAGGACTTGGACATCTTGCGGCCGTCCAGACCCGGCATTTTCGCTTCGGGGGTCAGCAGCGGCTGGGGTTCCGGCAGAATCACCTTGCCACCGCCTTCCAGATAGCCGTGCAGGCGATCCTTGTCGCGCAGGGTGATGTTCTGCTGTTCCCGCACCAGCGCGTGGGCGGTTTCCAGCGCGTTGTCGTCGCCCTGCTCCTGGTATTTGGTCAGCAGCGAGCGGTACAGCTTGGCGTTCTTCTTGCCCATTTTCTGGATGGCCTGCTCCACCAGTTCCTCGAAACCGGGTTCGCGGCCGTACAGGTAGTTGAAGCGGCGGGCCACTTCGCGGGTGAGTTCGATATGGGACACCTGGTCGGCGCCCACCGGCACCAGGCCGGCGCGATAGATCAGGATGTCAGCGCTCTGCAGCAGCGGATAACCGAGGAAGCCGTAAGTCGCCAGATCCTTTTCCTTCAACTGCTCGATCTGGTCTTTATAGGTGGGCACCCTTTCCAGCCAGCCCAGGGGTGTCATCATGGACAGCAGCAGATGCAGTTCGGCATGTTCCGGCACCCGGCTCTGCACGAACAGGGTCACCGAGCCGGGGTTGATGCCCGCCGCCAGCCAGTCGATCACCATGTCCCACACGGACTGCTCGATGACACGGGGATCTTCGTAATGGGTGGTCAGGGCGTGCCAGTCCGCCACAAAGAAGAAGCACTCATATTCGTGCTGCAGCTTGACCCAGTTCTTCAGTACCCCGTGGTAATGACCCAGATGCAGACTGCCCGTGGGGCGCATGCCGGAAAGAACACGCTGCTCCGATACGACTGAACTCAAGGTAAACTCCTGATTGTACGGCAATATTTTTGGTCACTGGCAGAAAGTCCCTGGCCTCGCGGCCATGGCCGGGTGCGCGGGCCCCAGTGCGAGACCCACGATTATAACGACATTGGGCGGGAAGTCTAAAGCCGGCTATCAGCAGGGGGAACCGGCGGTTTTTTCGTCAAGCTGCTGAATCTGGGCGATGATTTCCACCAGCTTGGCGCCGGTGGGCGTGAGCTGGTATTCCGTACGGGGCGGCACTTCGGGGAAGGTCTGTTTTTCCAGCAAGCCATAGGCGGACAGCTTGCGCAGCCGCTCACTGAGCACCTTGGTGGAAATGCCGTCGATATGCCGTTCCAGCGCGCCGGGCCGGTTGATCCCCTGCCCCACCGCCAGCAGCACCGACACCGACCACTTGCAGCCGATCACATCTTCCAGCCGGGTGTATTCCGAACGACTTCGCTGCATTTTTATTTTTCCTTTCATTCCCGCCAAATTACACCAAAAGGTGCGTACCCCACCGCGAGGTGCCTGCTGTTTTCCGCTCCGCGCGGCCGTTAGATTGCGCCTGTGCCCGCTGCTCACAGTGGCACATTTGCAGAATCGCACTCAACCTAGCAGAAGGAGTTTCCCATGAAAACCACCGCCGTTTTTTATCACGCAGGCTGCCCTGTCTGTGTGGACGCAGAACAGAAACTGGCCCACGCGCTGGACACCCAACAGTATCAGGTGGAAATCGTCCATCTGGGTGAACAACGGGGCCGGCTGGCAGAAGCGGAGCGTCTGGGTGTGAAATCCGTGCCCGCCCTGGCCATCGACGGCAACGTGTTCCACATCAATTTCGGCGCACCGCTGGAGGCGCTGAAGTAAGTCAAGCAGCGTGCGGTGGGAGAAAATTCTGCCGCACGCACTGTCACTGGGCCGGCTGAATCCGCTGGTTCGCCTTGGCACAGAAGTATTCGTAGGATTCCTGCACTTTCTGCTGGCGGAAATGCCCGACACAGGCGGCGTAGGTATCGTGCTGCACCAGCTTCAATCCATTGTCGCGGAAATCCACTTCATACACGATGTCGTAGCGCTCGCGGGCCTGCCAGGTGGACAGCTTCACCGGCGCCGAGCGGCAGATGTAATTCACCGCGATCGACATACCGGCCACCTTGTTCACCAGATGGCCGTAGTGCTGCCACTGGCCGGTGCGGCCATACATCACTTCCTTCTCGCAGGCTTCGAGCGTGGTGATGTCTTTGTGGCTGAAGAACACCACCTGCGCATAGGTAGTCCCCTGAATGTTGAACCTACCCAGCATGTACACGTTGGTGGCATTCGCCATCGGCACCAGCAACAATCCCGCAATCAACAGACAGCAACGCAGCATGTGACACTCCACTCAGATTGATTCCCTTCATTATAGGAAAGGCTTGGTGTCGCCCTTGCCTTCCCGCAGCACAACCGGCGCCGAATCCACCAGATCCACCACGGTGGTGGTTTCCATTTCGCCCCAGCCGCCATCGATGATCAGATCCACCTGCTTGCCGACCCGATCATAGATTTCCTCCGGATCCGTCATGGGAAATTCATCGCCTGGCAGCAGCAGCGTGGTGCTCATGATGGGCTCACCCATTTCCTCCAGCAGACTCTGCACGATGGCGTTGTCCGGCACCCGCAGGCCGACGGTCTTGCGCTTGGGATGCAGCAGGCGGCGTGGCACGTCGTTGGTGGCCTGCAGAATGAAGGTGTAAGGCCCCGGCGTGTTGGCCTTGAGCAGGCGGAACACCCAGTTGTCCACCCGCGCATAGTTGGCCAGCTGGGACAGGTCGCAGCACAGGATGGTGAAGTTGTGTTTTTCCCCTAGCTGACGCAATTGAATGATGCGTTCCAGCCCGCGCTTGTTTTCCAGCGCACAGCCAACGGCGTAGGCGGCGTCGGTGGGGTAGACGATGACTTCGCCGGCGCGCAGACGATCAGCCGCCTGCTTGATCAGGCGTTTTTGCGGTGTTTCCGGGTGAATGCGAAAAATCTGGGTCATGATGACAGCTCTTGAATTCCCAACAACGGCCACACCGGCTGGCAGCCTGCAGGCAGCGCCGGCATGCGCCCCACCTGCACCCAGCGCATGGACGGGCCATGATAGTCGCTTCCCTGGGAAGCATGAAGTTGATACTGGGTGCAGAATCCGGCCAGCTGGCGCACGCTCGCCGCGTCCTGGTTGGAGGACACCACTTCCAGCGCCTGACCTCCCGCCTCGGCAAACAGCCGGATCAGGCGGTCGAGCCGGGTACGGGTCATCTTGTAACGGTGGGGATGGGCCAGCACCGCCACGCCGCCGGAAGCCTTGATCCAGGCCACCGCCTCATCCACGCCTGGCCACTCGGTTTTCACATACGCCGGCTTGCCCTGCGCCAGGTATTTGGCGAATGCATCCTTTTCCTGCCTGCAGACGCCGGCAGCCACCAGGGCACGAGCGAAATGAGGTCGCGCCGGAATGCCCTGGGGAGCCCCATCACTGGCAGCCGCCAGAAGATCGGGAAAACCCAGCTTGGCCAAACGCTGGGCCATCTGCTCCGCCCGCTGCCGGCGTCGTTCCATCTGCGCGGCTAGTTGCGCCTGCAGTGCAGAAGACTCAGGATCGACTCCCAGCCCCACCACATGAATGTCATGGGCATCCCAGCGACAGGAGATTTCCACTCCGTTCACCAGCTGCACACCCAATTCGGCCGCGACCGCCCGCGCTTCCGCCAGAGCCGCCACCGAATCATGATCCGTCAGCGCGGCCACCTTCACCCCGGCCCGGGCCACCGCCGCCATCAATGCTGCTGGCGCCAGCTCACCGTCAGACGCGGTGCTGTGCATGTGCAGATCGATCCAGCTGGGGAGGTTGTGATTCACGACCGGAAACCATTAGTGCGAGGGCAGATCAAATATTCTATCATTGGGCCTGCCCCTTCACGGACAACTTCCTTTCAAATGAAACAGTTTTTCGATTTTTTTCCAGTACTTGTGTTTGTGGCCGTCTACTACGTCAGCAAGGATATGATCCTGGCGACCAAGCTGCTGATCGGCGCCAGCGCCCTGCAGATCGCCGGTTACTGGCTGTGGAAACGCAAGGTGGAAAAGCTCCACCTGTGGACTTTCGCGATTCTGGCGGTGATGGGTGGCATGACCATCGCCCTCAACGACAAGACCTTCATCATGTGGCGCCCCACCATCGTCAACTGGGTGTTCGCGGTGGTGTTCCTGGGCAGCCAGTTCGTGGGCAAGCGCAACCTGGTGCGGATACTGGTGGAAGGTTTTCTGAAACAGGCACCGCATCTGCGCCTGAGTCTGCCGGATAATCGCTGGCTGCCGCTGAACCTGACCTGGGTGACGTTCTTCATCCTGCTGGGCTGTGCCAACCTGTTCGTGGTGTATAACTTCGATGACGACACCTGGGTCACCTACAAGATGGTGGGTCAGACCCTGCTGAACATGACCTTTCTGATCACCCAGTTCGTCTACCTGTCGCGCTTCATCACCGAAGTGACCCCGGACGGCAACTCCAACTCCCAGGGATGACCATGTACTACGCCATCATCAGTGAAGACGTCGCCGACAGCCTGGAACTGCGCAAGGCGACGCGCCCCGCCCATCTGGCCCGGCTGGAACAACTCAAGGCCCAGGGCCGTTTGCTGGTGGCAGGCCCTCATCCGGCCATCGACAGCGAAGATCCCGGCCCCGCAGGATTCACCGGCAGTCTGGTGATTGCAGAATTCGACAATCTGGCCGCAGCCCAGGCCTGGGCCGATGCCGACCCTTACGTGGCCGCCGGCGTGTATCAGAAAGTCGTGGTCAAACCCTACCGAAAAGTGCTGCCCTGATTCCGGGCTGTGACGGTTTTCCGTACCTTCGGCGCCGATCTGGCCTACACTCCGATTTTTGAAACCAGTCCACACCCATAACAACAAGGGGAGCAACAGTGAAAGCACGCATCATCGGACTCGCCCTGATCGGCGCCCTGGCCTGGGTGCCAGCCGCCAACGCCAAGACCCTCTACATTCATGACAGCCTGCGGGTGGACATGCGCTCCGGCCCCACCACCGGCCATCGCATTCTGGATTTCCTGCCCAGCGGCACCGCCATGCAGGTACTGAGCGAACAGGGCGAGTGGATACAGGTGCGCGTCGGCGACAAGGAAGGCTGGGTGCAGGTTCAGTACACCACGCCGGACATCATCGCCCGCGACAAGCTGGAACGTGCGCTGCGGGAAATCGGGACGCTCAAGACCGAGAACAAAAACCTGCGGGATCAACTGAACGCCACCCAGGGCGAACTGGGGAACGTCAAATCCAACTTCGACAAGGTGTCCGGCAGCGCCACCGATCTGCAAAAGGAACTCAGCCGCGTCACTACCATCAGCCGCACCGCCGTCGAAACCGAAGCGGCCTACCGCAAGCTGCAGGAAGACACGGAAATGCTGAAAGTGGACATGGAAAAGCTGAAGGTGGAGAACGTGCGCCTGAAGGACGACAACTTCAACAAGGGGATCCAGTGGGGTATGGGCGCCGTGCTGATGGGCGTCATCCTGGCCTGGCTGATTTCGAAAGTGTCCAGCCGCAAACGCCGCTCCGACTGGTAATCACTACTGGCGACGCCGCTCATTGCGATGGCGTCGCCAGATCGCTGCAACGGCGGAAGCAGACCTACTCCGCTCCGCCGTTGCGCTTCACATCACCGTTCCTGCTTTCAGCAACGCCTCGATCTGCTCCTCGCTCAATCCCGCCTGTTGCAGAATTGGCCGGGTGTGCTGGCCGATGGCGGCGCCGATATGATCATAGCGCGGTTGCGTACGCGAGAACTTCACCGGTGACGCCAACTGCTTCTGGGTGCCGGAAGCGCCAGACGTTCCAGAAACAACAGGCACTTCCACCAGCAACTCCCGCGCCGTGATCTGCGGATGCTGACAGGCCTCGCTGAAACTCAGCACCGGTTCCACACAGCAATCCAGTCCGGCGAAAATCGCGCTCCACTCCGCGAAGGTCTTGCTCTTGATGATGGGTGCGATCTCGGCTTTCAGTTGCTGCTGCATGGGCAGATTCAGCGCCAGACCCCGCCCCGCCCACTCCGGATGCCCCAACGCACCGACGAACTGGGCGAAAAACTGGGGTTCCAGGCCACCGACGGAAAGATAACGTCCATCAGACGTCTCGTAGCAGTCATAGAAACTGCCACCGTTTAGCTGCGCTTCTTCCAGCACCGGCTCCATGCCCGCCACCAGTGCTGGCGGCGCTGTCAGCGCATGCATCGAAAACGCTGCGTCCGTCATGCTCACATCGATGTACTGGCCTTCACCAGTTTGCTGGCGATGCACCACCGCCGCCAGAATCGACATCACGGCGTGATAGGAACCACCCGCCACGTCCGCCACCTGCACGTTGATGGGCGCGGGGCCGGTGGACTTGCGCCCGTTGTAGCCGGTGATGCCAGCGATGGACAGATAATTCAGATCGTGGCCCGCGCGATCCTTGTAGGGGCCGGTCTGGCCGTAGCCGGTGATGGAGCAATAAATGAGGCCGGGATTGATGGCTTTCAGCGCCTCGTAACCCACGCCCAGACGATCCATCACACCAGGACGGAACTGCTCCACCACAATGTCGTAATCCTTTACCAGCGCCTTGACCACATCAACGCCGCCGGGCTTTTTCAGATCCAGTGCCAGGGATTTCTTGGAGCGGTTCAGATAGGCATGAGCCGCCGACACACCGTCCTGCTGGGGCGGCAACATACGCACCATGTCCGGCCGGGTATGGGATTCCACCCGGATCACCTCCGCGCCCCAGTCCGCCAACACCATAGTGCCGAAGGGGCCCGGCAGCAGGGAGGAAAAATCCAGCACTTTCAAACTCGACAAAGGTCCTGACATGGCACGATCCGCAAGGTGGTCACTAGAATGAAAAGACAGGGTAAGGCTGCTACCGTCGCAGCGAAAATGACCGTATAGTTCATTTTGCCTGATCATTTGCATCAGAACAGCGCCGCGGTTTGTATTGACCGCCCACCTGCGGCATGATGCGCCGCCTGCTCAGACAATATTGGGAAGCATGAAAACCGGAACCGTCACCATCTTCTACGTCAATGCCGCCCTGGAGCGTGCCCGTCGGGCCGGCCTCGACATCCGGCCCTATGTGGATGCCCTGGGCGTGTCCCCCGAACTGTTGCTGGATCCCACTGCCCGCATTCCCTCGGAACTCTATGTGCGACTGGCCATGGAACTGGTGAAGGCCACCGGCGATGAATTCCTCCGCTGTGGCGGTATCCGGCGCACCCGCCCCGGCACGTTCGCCCTGATGTGCCATGCAGTGATCCACTGCGAGAATCTGCAACGGGCCATTCTGCGCTGCTTCCAGTTCTATAACCTCTATCTGGACGATCTGCGTTTCCACCTGCACCGGCGTCACGACGAAGCCGTCATCACCGTGGAATTCGCCAACCCGGACACCGACTGGGACCACACCACCACCGACAGCTGTCTGGTGCTGCTGCACCGCTTCTTCAGCTGGCTGATCGGCCAGCGCCTGGAACTGAGCCAGGTGTCCATCAGCGGCGACGCGCCCATCATGAAGGAAGAGTACCAGCGCCTGTTCCGCACCCGCATTCTGGTGGATCAGCCCATCAACGCGCTGCACTTCAAGACGCGCTACCTGAACATGCCGGTGGCGCAGAATGCCGCCTCGCTGAAGCAGTTCCTCAAACACTCCGTCGAAAATCTGGTGGTGATCCCCGACAACGACAACAGCCTCACCGCCCGCATCCGTGGCCTGATCGGCAATGATTTCCGTCATGAGTTTCCCGATTTTGAAACCGTGGCCCGCACCCTCAACTCCACGCCGCAGACCCTGCGTCGCCACCTGAAGGCAGAAGGCACGTCCTACCAGGAAATCAAGGACACCATGCGCCGCGACGCCGCCATCAACTACCTGAACCGTTCCAGTCACACCATCAACGAGATTGCCGAGCTGATGGGATTTTCCGAACCCAGCACCTTCCACCGCGCGTTCAAGAAGTGGACCGGGCTCACCCCCGGCGCCTATCGCCAGACCGGCGACGAAAACTGAACGTACACCTGCAATCGCCCACAACCCTGTCAGAAATCTCGCACATTTTTGCGTGCCACCTGTCTTTATAATAAACCTCGCATTCAGTCGTGCCGCACAACGTCGCTCGCGTAGCGCAGCATGACAGGGAGAGGATCAGCGCCCGCCTGCACCGGTTGCCCACTGACACCTAGCAGGTGCGCCCGATGTACTGATCGACAGGGACGACAACATGATCGCAGCGACCCCAGGCGCGCGACAGCTCGGTGACGACCATGGTTACGACAATCGTGGTCTGCTCAAGCTGTTCAACACCGTGAACAACCGTTATTTCGATGGCCGCATTCAGGCCGAGATCCGCTGGGAGATTCCAGTGGGCAGCGTCGCCGTGTTTACCGGCGTCGATCGCCATCCATTGAGCGCAGACAGCCCGATCCACCCCGTATTCGACCAGGCCTGCGAAGCACTGGCGCGCAACGACTCCCAGGGTGCGTTGCCATTGCTGATCCAGTGCGCCGACGCCGGACACAAGGACGCCCATCTGCTGCTCAATCATCTGCTGTTGCGTCTGGGTGACACTCGCTGGCCCCTGTACGTGAAGCGTTACAACCGCCACAGCGATTCACACCAGGCGGTGCCTGCCGCCTGCTACTATCCCGAATCCCGCGTCATTGCGATCCATCCATACGTGCACGAACGCAAGGCGCCGCAATTCGTACTGAAGTACCTGCTGTTTCATGAGTGTTGCCACCAGCTGATCGAGTCAGATTCCAGCAATCCACACCCACCTGCTTTCATGGAATGGGAACACAGCGCACCCGCACGCACGCGCGCGCTCGAATGGCTGGCAAAGGAAGGATTTCCCACGTTGCCACTGACAGCGGACGAGCACTGAGCGGTGCCAGACTATCGCACGGGAATGTTGCGGCTCATCCTTTTGGCAGTCGCCCTCTGGATCAGTCCAGCGCACGCCAGCGAACACCCCTGCATCAGCGAGCCAGCGCCACGCTGCCTGATCCAGAATCTGCTTGCGCTCGCCAGCCAGCAGCCTGACGCCCCGTGGCTGACACCTGCGCTGGCCACTCATCTGCAGTTTGAAGCGCAGCAATGGCAGCTTTCCTCCAGCCTCGGCGCACAGCAGCAGAATCTCATTGCGCTGCTGGAGCAGGAAGAGCGCTTTCTTTCACACCTGCGCATGCAACGCTGGGACGAGGCCGACGCATTGCTTCCCGATCTCGCGCCGTCCCTGCACGACTACTGGGGCTCCCCTCCCGTCACCCTGATGCTCGAAGCGCTTGCCCTGTCCCTGCAGGATGCGCGGGCAGACACACTCAAACGTCATTTCTATGCGTCGCTGCTGAGTCTCGACAATCAGGATCGGGCGCGCAGGATGCTGGCGGTGGCACGCCACGAAATACTGGGCGGACAGCCGGATAAAGGACGCGCCACACTGGCCAACACCGATATCGATGCTTTCAGCCCATCGGAATTTTTTCAGGCCCGTCGCAATATGGAAATGCTGGCCACCCGATCGGAGCAGATTTTTCTTCAACCTGATCAGGGAATGCAGCAGTGCAACGACCCTGCATCCGTAAACGCTGCACTGCTGATGCTGCTGTCAGACGACCTGCTGGTATCGCTGCACGCACTTCCCGACACGTCGTCCCGCATCGATATGCTGCTGTTGCTCGCACGAACGTTTCACAACGGCGCACAATGCAAACTGCTGACACTCTGGCTCCGTAGCCAGGCTGTCTCACTGTCCAACCACTTGCCCATCGACAGCACTGACACACTGTTGCAACGCATTCTGCTTGCCCGCTCCATCCGACGCTATCTTCAATAACACATCACGCTCGCCGACGCGCCAGCAACAAAATCTGATTTCCACCAGCATGACATCAGCGGATGTTATAAGGTGCATTTCATTGCACAGCAGTCGACAGTGCGCAGATATTTGCACACACGTTTTTCAGCAGAAAGATATAAAGACAAACTGCACGCAAAAGATCGCGCAAAAAATCCTGTAACGTTTTTTTCTTTTTCGTTAACGCAAGAATCCTCGCAAAAACTCCCAAGCAAACGCTCAGCCAAAGAACGCAATTATTCACAAAAGCGTGTAGGAAATTGCTCAAAATGAGTTTGCGCTATTGTTTTGAAAAAATGCGATTGCTACTCTACGCCCCGTTCCGATCAAGGATTCATCATGGATGATTATCGCAGGGGAACAGGCGAGGCTGTGCTGGCGGGGGCCACTCAAGCAAGCTTCGACCTTCGCATCAGGAGGAGTTGAATATGAAAATGAAGAAGCACAAGCACCGCAATCTGGCGCCCTGGAGTCAGGAAGACTGGCGCAACATCGACATCCACCTGTTCATCGCCGCCAATTTCACCCGCTATTGCACTCATCTCGTCAAGCACGTCGGCCTGCAGTATCTGCCCAGCGATGCCACGGATTCCCTGCTCGGACTTTACTGTGACGTTGCCTGGAAACCGCTAAAGTCCGTGCACGAAAAAAACCTCGATGCCGAAGGTGAACGGCGCAACCAGATCATGCTGGGCACGCTCAAGATGATTACCTTCACCCGCATGGTGGATGCCCTGATCCGCGAGTTTCCCAACTATGTACAGATCGACCAGCTGCCCGAGTTCACTGAAGACGACTGCTACGATCAGGACGATGAAGACTGCCTGAATCACATCGGCTATGCCAGCGAGTACGAACCCTTACAGCGCGCGTTATTCGCCGCCGAAGACTACATCCTCACCTACGACATGCTGGAGCAGGAAGAAAACGAGAAAGACGAGCGCATCTCCACGATGCTGGAAAAAATGCGCTCACGCCTGACGCCGGTTCAGTATCGCCACCTGCGCTACACCATCTGCGAACGCATGGACGCCATGGAAATCGCCGAGCACACCGGCCACAGCGTTACCAACGCCCGCATCATCCTGCTGAACACGCGCAAGAAGATGATGACGATGGTGCCCCAGGAAATGGCTGATCTGGTGACGGATTGCGTGCTGCGCAAGTAGGCCGCACAGCTCATCATGCAAACAGAATTTTTCTGCCACGAACTGGAACTGGTCGAGCGCCTCAACCTGCTGCGCGCCTCAAATTCCTCGCTGAAGCTGTTCGGACTGATCGATGGCACCGTCGACAATCCTGGCCTGGAACAGTTTTTCCTGCTGGCACCGGAAGCAGACTACGAACCCCTGTTTCTGGAAACCGAATTCGCGGCCTGTCTGCCCTACTCTCCGTATCTGTTCGCCATCGATCCGGCGGACGAGGCGTTTCTGCAACAATGGGGCTGCTGGGCGGAACACCAGATCATCTGGTGGTTGTCATCCTGGCCACTGCATCAGCAGGCACGTCATTGGCGTAGTCTGATCCACGTTTTGACGCCCGATCTGGACCCTACTCTCTTCCGTTTCTGGGACAGCCAGGTGCTATCACCCATTGTGCGGCAGTGCACGCTGGCGGAGCGGCAGCTGCTGCTCGCACCCTGCCACACGTTCATTGCGCCACACCTTTCCCGTCAATGGTGGATCTGGCACAACCCGTCGCCGGATATTCCGCCGGCAGAAAAGGATTCCCCCTGGTGGCAAATGCAGGCTCACCACCTTAAGGATTTCGCATCAGCATTTGAACGCCTGCTGGTGGACGAAATCGAGGACCACCTGTGGCGGACCGAGCCCGCGCATCTAAGCCGCATCTATCCGCCACACCTGCCGTTGCTGATGCAGCAGGGCACACGGCAGGCCCGTGCGCTGGGGCTGCAACACGAGCAGGCACTGCGCTGTTTCGTACAGTGTCAGATCCGCTTTGGCTCGCAGTACTGGCAAAACGAATCACTTACGCCGCTCTGGCAACAGGCGGATCAGCGCGACACCCGGTTCCTGGTCTGGTCACAGCAGGCGCTCGCAGCCCACACCGAACGCCACGTTTAGCAGACTGCCAGCGTTGCCTCCTCCTTCACATTGCTCTAGATTCGGCAGACGTAAACACATTGTGGATGGACACGATGACACAGATTCTGATCACTGGCGGCACCGGCTTCATTGGCAGGCGCCTGTGCACCCTGGCACAACGGCGAGGCATGGCTGTCACCGTACTTTCACGCCAGCCAACTGCAACGGTGCAGCACATTTGCGGCGACAAGGTAAATGTCATCCGTTCGCTCAACACGCTGGCGTCGCTACCACCCATTGATCACGTGATCAATCTGGCCGGCGAACCCATCCTGAACGGACGCTGGAGCACGGGACGCCGGCAGATCCTGCGCGACAGCCGCATCGAGTTTACCCGTCAATTATTGAATGCGTTGTCCAGCCTGCCCACCAAACCGGCCAGCTTCATCAGTGGCTCCGCCATCGGCTACTACGGCGACAGCGGCGAAACCATCTGCACAGAAACAAAGGCAGCCGGCGCCGATTTTGCCGCCACGCTGTGCCGGGACTGGGAACGGGCCGCGCAACCGGTGGGCGCCCTGGGCACAAGGCTCTGCATCGTGCGAATCGGTGTAGTACTGGACCCCAGCGGCGGCTCGCTGCAAAAAATGTTGTTGCCGTTCAAGCTGGGGTTAGGTGGACGCATCGGATCAGGCCAGCAGTGGTTTTCCTGGATCAGCCGGGAGGACATCTGCAGCCTGATATTCTTTCTGCTGGACAACCCTGCGTTGCGCGGCGTATTCAATGGCACCGCGCCGGAGCCGGTACGTAATGCTGATTTCACCCAACGTCTGGCGGCCCGGCTGCACCGGCCAGCAATAATGCCAATGCCGGCTTTCGCTCTGAAAGCGGCTCTGGGTGAAGCGTCGGGATTGTTGTTGGGAAGCCAGCGGGTAGTGCCACAGGCGGCACAGCAGGCGGGATTCACATTCCAGCACCCGACACTGGATCAGGCACTGGATGCGATGTTGCCGGCGGATTGAGGATCAGCTGGAGCTCGACATCTTCGACTGCAGGTAATTCTGCAGGCCAATCGCCTTGATCAGATCCTGCTGGGTTTCCAGCCAGTCGATGTGCTCTTCTTCCGAGTCCAGTATGGATACCATCAGGTCGCGCGAGACATAGTCCCGCACGCTTTCGCTGTAGGCGATGGCGTCTTTCAGCACGGGCAATGCGTCGCGCTCCAGATCCAGATCGCACTGGATCATTTCGGGCACGTTCTCGCCGATGCGCAGCTTGCCGAGGTGTTGATAATTGGGAAGGCCTTCCAGGAACAGGATGCGGTCGGTGAGCTTGTCCGCATGCTTCATTTCATCGATGGATTCGTGATACTCGTGTTCCGCCAGTTCACCGTAGCCCCAGTTGCGGTACATCTTGGCGTGCAGAAAATACTGGTTGATCGCAATCAGCTCATTGCCCAGTATTTTGTTCAGGTATTCAATGACCTTGGGATCCCCTTTCATCGCGCCTCTCCTCGTCCGGTGCAGTAAATAGGAGAGGCTAGCGCGTTGATCAGGTTACGTAAAGCGCGGAATTGCTGAGGGAAGTGGACTGCTGCATAAAGGAGCGGGCGTCCACGCTGCACTTGCCACACTGGGTCGCGATACCGGTGCACTCACGCAGCTGCTGGAAGGTGTTGACCCCCTGCTGGCGGTATTCCTGGATTTGCTTGTCGGTAACGGCCTTGCAGATGCAAACGTACATGTGGCTTCGCCTCCTGATCCTTACGGGGGCAAAGATAATGTTAATGATAATATTTGTCAATTGATAAAATAGGGCAAAACCGAATGAGTGCTGTTTGTGTGCACTCTGTCACCGCAGCGGCTTCTGAATCAGGGGTGCCGGCTTTTCCTGCGGATCGACCTCTTCCACCCGGTACAGCTGGGCGCCGCCGAACTGGGCAGGCCCCTCCTGCTTCTGATAGGAGGACAGTTTGCGGCGGATATCGTCGGGCGTCAGGCGGCCCGCCTTGTCAGACCGGGATTTGCGATTGAATAAGCGAGAAAATATCGACTCTTTCATGTCACGCCAAAACAGGACAGGGTGTAGCGAAAGGGCTATTGTATAAATTGAACGATCGTCATAAACAACTTTCGTCTAAAAACCGGAACTCTTAGACAAAACTGTCTGGCGAATCTCCCCCTAACAGGCTTTGTCTGCACATTTCAGGACGGCTGCCCATGCAGGGATGGCTTGATACTCTGACTTTCTGGCACTGGTTCATCCTGGGTGCCCTGTTGCTGACCGGCGAGACAATAGGTGTCGCCCGTTTCCTTGCGGGTGCCGGGCTGGCGGCCGTGCTGGTGGGGCTGGTGTTGATCACCGGCCCTGCCTTTGCCTGGCCCACCCAGGTTTTTCTGTTTGCTACCTTTGCCGTGGTCTTCACCCTGATGCAGCGGAAACGTTCCCAGGCGCTGGCACAGTCTGCTTCCTCCACTCACATTCAGGACACCGCTCACCTCATCGGGCAGACCTTTGTGCTGGATCACTCGCTGCCGCTGGGGCGCGGCGTGTTGCGGGTCAACGGTCAGACCTGGCACGTCCATTCCGCGGAATCGCTGGCACCGGGGCAACGCATCAAGGTGATCGGTATGGAAGGCTCGGTGTTGAACGTCATTCCCCTGCGGGAGTGAGCTGCACGGAAAAGCCCGCCCCGTTGTCTGGGACGGGCATGAGCCGACAACTAGCGCAGTACCAGATAGAGCGCCATGTTGCCGCGACGCAGCCGCAACACGTTCTGCTCCCGCTTGCCCAGGGCAGCGCGCAGATCCTCGATGCTTTCCACGCGCAGGTTATTAACGCTGACGATGAGATCGCCGGGCTGCAATCCACTGAGTGCCGCCGGAGAATTGGGGCTGATGGATTCCACTTTCACGCCCCTGGGATCCTGGTTCACCACCAGCTTGGCGCCTTCCAGTGATTTGTGCAGCCCCTTGGACGCAGTGACTGCCGCGCTGCGCTCACCAATCTTGACGGTGTAATCACGCGACTTGCCATCGCGCAGCAGTTTGACTTTCACCTTGTCGCCGATTTTCTTGAGGCCCACCGTATTGCGCAACTGGCCGGCGCTGGTCATGGCCTTGCCGTCGATTTCCACGATGACGTCACCGGCCTCGATGCCCGCCTTGGCGGCCGAGGAATCGTCCTGCACTTCCGCCACGATGACACCTTGCCGATCCTTGAGGTTGAAGGCTTCCGCCAGATCCGGTGTCAGATCCTGGATCACAATGCCCAGCTGGCCACGCTTGACCTCGCCACCGTCGAGAATCTGTTCGATGCTGTGCAGCGCCATGTTGGTGGGAATGGCAAAGCCGATCCCTACGTTGCCGCCTGCCGGCGCGATGATGGCGGTATTGATGCCCACCAGATCGCCATTGAGATCCACCAGGGCGCCGCCGGAATTGCCGGGGTTGATGGAAGCATCGGTCTGGATGAAGTTTTCATAGCCTTCGATGCCCAGGCCACTGCGACCCAGTGCAGATACCACGCCGGTGGTAACGGTCTGCCCCAATCCGAACGGATTGCCGATCGCCACCACGAAATCACCCACCCGCACCTGGTCGGAATTCGCCAGCTTGATCTGGGTGAGATTGTCGGGCTTCACTTTCAGCACGGCGATGTCCACTTCCGGATCAGAACCCACCAGCTTGGCATCGAGCGTACGGCCATCGGTCAGGGCAACCTTGATTTCATCCGCGCCATCCACCACGTGAAAATTGGTGATGACCACGCCTTCTTTCGCATTGATGATCACACCAGAGCCGGCTGATTGTGAGCGACGCTGCTGTTGCGGACGGGCGTTGTCAGGAATATTGAAGAAGTGACGGAAGAAAGGATCGTTCAGCAGCGGATTGTAGGCGGCACGGGTGGCAAAGGTGGAAATGTTCACCACTGCGGGATTGACCCGTTCCAGCATGGGCGCCAGCGACGGCAGCTGCCTGCCTTCACCATCCTGCAGTGGCAGAGTGGCCCACGCCGACGGCGCAAGCAACAGCAGCAACGCCCAGACATACATCACCCGGGTTCCACGCATATCAAAACCTCCAGAATTCGTTGACGGCTGAAAACAGGTGGGGTCGAAACGCTTGTTTTCAAGTAAGCATTCGACCGGTTGCCGTCAGAATTAGTTCCAGCGTGGTTTCAGCGGGAATATTCCAGCATGGGCATGGCGCTCTGGGTGACCTGCCCGATCAGGCCCACACCATCGTAGAGTTGCGCCTGCACCATCGCCAGTCCGTTGTCCTGCAGCCAGGTGCGCGCGTCGATGCCGATCCAGCCGGGCTGCGGCAGGCGCAACAGTTGCAGCGAGATGTCGGCGTTGATGGTGCCCTGGTTGTTACCAAGCGAAAGCTGACCGACGCCGTTACTGAAGTCGGACGTCAGCGCTGCCAGCATGAAGGGGGAATTGGCTGTGTCGGCGAGGATGTTGGCAGGCAGCCGTAACCAGGCCGCGCCCTGCCCCTGCTCGCGCAGTCCGCTGGCCGGTCGCATCTGGATGGTGGTGTGCAATCCTGGCGGCATTCCATCCTTGCCGGAAAACAACACGTCGCGAAAGCTGACGTCCTGCAGTGTGTCGGGCGCGGGCAGCGGCAAAGGATGGCGCGGCGCGTAATCCGGCACGGTGACCGGATGCGGCTGGATGAAAAGCCCGGTGGCGATGGCAACCGGTTTGTCATCGGCGCTGAGGGTGATTTCCTGCAGCACGATGCGCTTGCCCGTGCGCAGATTGCGCGTGCTCATCCGCAGCGGCGCCTTCGGTATCGGACGTACAAGGTCGATGGTCAGTCGTGTCGGCTGCAGGGCCGGGTTTGCAACCGCCTGTTCCAGTCCATACGCCATCAGTGCCGCCGGCGCGCCACCATGCAGCATGGCCGGATGCCAGGGGCTTCCGGCCAGTTCGGTGGGCAGGTATTCCTCATCACGACGTTCAAACAATACTGCTTCAGACATCTGTCACGTCCCGCACATCATTTCAGTAAAAACGTGTTGACCAGATACACCAGCAACACTAGCTGCACGCCCAGCAGCAGCGACCACAGCCTCAGCAGACGCAGGGTGCCGGTATTGCGGGCGAACGCACCGACGAAGGACAGAAAAACATGGGTGAACAGCGTGAGTCCCACCAGGCTGGCATTCGCCGCCCCCAGGCCCAGCACCACCCAGACAAACAAGGTCGGCACGACAAACAGGATACCGTCGCGATAACGCTCCACATCCGCCATGTTGCCCAGATAGAGCAACCCGGTGAGCGCACTGAAAGCGGCCAGGAACGACAGATCCGGCCACTGGGCCAGGGCAAGCATTCCCCACGCCAGCAGCACGCCAATGGCAAAGCGGGCGATGTTGTCCGCCCACGCCAGCACATGTTCACCCACTGCCGACCACAGAATCGGGGTGGCAAACGAGGTGCCGGTGGCAGGTGCCTCTGTGGAAGTGGCTGTGGTTTCCAGGGTGGTCTCGGTGATGGCAGTCATGGCGAACCCTCCTTAAATGTTGGTCATCGCGACATGCTCACAGGGTCAAGATTATCCCTTGACTGCGGCTGCCCGAAGTGGCATTAATGACAATGTAAATGCTTTTTTTGCCACAAATGGGAGGCATCATGACGGTAGAACTGGCAATTTTCGCATTCGATGGATGCTTTGCGACGAGCGTGACCGGCCCGATCGACATCTTCAACATCGCCAATATTCACCAGCGCGTCTGCCAGAATCCCCCCGGAAGTCCGCTGTTTTCCTGGAAGGTTTACTCCGCCGACGGTAAGCCGGTGCGCACCTCATCGGGGATCAATCTTTCGGTGCATGGCGACTACTCCCAGGCGGGCAATCCTGCCATCTGCTTCTTCCCCGGTATTGACCATGCCTATGGCTCCGAGGTGCTGGCCAAAGTCCAGGAACTGCGCGGCAGCGTGGGTACGCTGATGAAGCAACATCATGCGCGAGGCGCCACGCTGGCGTCGGTGTGCAGCGGATCGTTTCTGCTGGCGGACGCAGGCCTGCTGGATCATCGCGAAGCCACTACCAGCTGGTGGTTGGCCCATCACTTCAACGCCGCCTATCCGGATGTGAATCTGCAGCTGGAAAAAATCGTCACCGAGGACAACAACATTCTGTGCTCCGGCGCGGTGACGGCGTATCTGCACCTGTGCATTTCGCTGATCGAGAAATTCGCCGGCACCGCCATGGCGCAGGCCTGCGCGAAAACGATTCTGCTTCACAACAAGTCACCGTCGCAGGCGCCGTATATTCCCGTGTCGCATCATTTCCGCCAGAAGGATGAAATGGTGCAGCATGCCGTGGCGTGGATGCAGGAAAATCTGGCGGAGGAATTTCAACTGGAAGATCTGGCGGACAAGCTGGCGGTGAGCCCGCGCACGTTTATCCGCCGCTTCAATCAGGCGACGGGGAAACCACCCAAGCAGTATTTCCAGAAATTGCGCATCGATGAAGCGAAACGTCTGCTGGAATCCACTGCGCTGAGCGTGGACGACATCACCGAGAAGGTCGGCTATCTGGATGTGAGTTCGTTCCGCCGCCTGTTCAAGCGCGAAGTGGAGTTGTCGCCCACGGAATACCGCAAGCGCTTTGGCCGTTATGCAGGAACGGCTGTGGGTTGATGGAAAGGTCGGCGCGGAGGAATGCCACTCAGTATTTCTGAAGCCTGTTTTTCAGAAACTCAATCAGCTCGGCCTTCGCCATCGGCCGGGCGATATGCTGGCCCTGGAAGTAATCACACCAATAACGTTCCAGGAACTGCACGTGCTGGCTGGACTCAACGCCGTCAGCCAGCACCTTGAGGTTCAGCTGATGCGCCAGCGCAATGATGGCGGAGGTGACAGCGGCATCATTTTCATCGGCCAGCACGTCCCGCACAAAAGACGCATCCACCTTGATGATGTCGATCTGGAAGCGGCGCAGATGCCGCAACGATGACAGCCCTGTGCCAAAATTATCAATCGCCAGACTGACTTTACGCCGCCGCAGTTCCCGCAAGATGCGCATGCTCGCGTCGATGTCCCGACTGATCGCGGTCTCGGGAATTTCCAGCTGCAGATGGCGCCAGTCGAGCCGGGCCTGTTCCAGACTGCGCTGCAGCATTTCCAGCAACCTGGCACCATTGAGAAACAACGCCGGCGGCACACTGAATGCCACCCGCAACTGCAGTTGGGGTGAATTCAGGATGGCCGCACACTGCAAACCAGCGTTGACCAGCAGCCACTCGAACACGTCGTCCATCATGCCGCATTCTTCCAATGCACGCGCAAATCCGGAACGCGTCAGCATATCCTGCTTGCGCCCTTCCCAGGCCACCATGGCCTCCACCGCAATTACCGCACCATCCACCGCATCCACCTGGGGCTGATATTCCAGACGGAATTCCTGCTGGCGAAAAGCCTCGCGCAGACGCTGCTCCAGTGCCATGCGTTCCTGTACGCGGCGATTGAGCTCTTCGGTGAAAAACTGGAAATTATTCTTGCCTTTCGCTTTGGCGTGGTACATGGCCAGATCGGCATTGCGGGTGAGCAGGTCGATGGACTTGCCGTCGTCCGGAAACATCGCAATGCCGATACTGGTGGTGACGACAACCGATTTTTCATCAATATCCACTGGCTGCGCCAGCGCGCGGATGAGGTTTTCTGCCACCACGGTAATGTCGCGGGTTTCCTTGATGTCCGTGACGATGACGGTGAACTCGTCGCCCCCGAGCCGTGCCACTGTATCCTTGGCCCGCACCTGTTGCCGCAAGCGGCGCGCCACCGTCTGCAGCAAAAGATCACCCGCACTGTGGCCGAGAGAATCATTGATGTGTTTGAAACCATCCAGATCCAGATAGAACACGCAGAACTGACTTTCGTCCCGCAGCGCACTGTCGATGGAATGCTGGATGCGATCGTAGAACAGCCGGCGGTTGGGCAGGCCGGTCAATTCGTCGTAATAGGCCAGCTGCTCGATAGTCTGCTGGGCGAAATGCAACTCGGTGTGATCGATGGCAGTGCTGACAAAATGCGTGATATGACCTTGCTTGTCACGAATCGGCGCTATGTGTTGGTAGGTCCACACCACTTTTTCCGACTGGGTGCGCAGCAGCATTTCGCCACGCCATTCGCCGCTGGTTTGCAGCGCCGCCAGGATTTCATCTGCCCGCGGCAGCTCCACCGATTTATCCCGCAGCAGCAGTGCATGGGTACCCAGCACATCCTCCTCACCGAAGCCGGTCAGCTCGGAAAAATGCGGATTCACATACTGAATATAGCCTTTGTTGTCCGCAATGATGACTGCGGTGGCACTGCTTTCCACGGCCTGGTGCAGCTGACGCAACTGCAACTCCAGATCGATGCGGCGGGTGTACTCGTCGAGATTTTCCAGCGCGTGGCTGATGTCGTCGCTGAGTTCTTCCAGACTGAAAGAATGCAGCTCGTTGAAATCGTCGTCATGGTCCGAGCACAGCACCAGAATGCCCACCACCTTGTGCTTGAAATGCAGCGGAATCACCGCCAACGCGGCTACCCCCAGCGGCTGCAGATCGTTGAACCAGGCGGGCGTATCCACCGCGCGGCCAGCATTCAGCACAGAGTAGCGGTTCTGCCGCACCGCGACGCACAGGGGGTCATGATCGTGGCCGGCGGACATGATGATCTTGCATTGCCGCACCAGTTCATGCCCTGCGCCATACACCGACACCGGCACCACCTGATCGCCATGCAGAATGCCCACCCAGGCCATACGAAAACGTCCCGTCTCCACCGCTTCGCGACACACCCGTTCGAACAGGTCGGTGCGGGTCTGGCAATCGGGCGCCTGCTTTCCCACGGCACGCAGAAAGCGATGAATATGGGTCAGGCGTTTGATGATGGTAAAGGGATCAGACATCAGGATTGCAGCAAGAAATTCAGCAGCTTGGCTTGCTAGAAGTTTAGGTCATGCCAAAGGCAAGGAAGGGCAGAACGTGACAAGCTGCAACAAAATCACCGCCCGTTCAGAACGTTAGCGCTGCAACTATTTTTCGCGATTTACAGCGCCAAAGTCTCGCCAATGCGCATGACCCGCCTGGGCACGGCGCCGGGCGCGGCCAGAAAGCGTTGCGCGGGTTCCAGCATGGGTTCGGTGGTGAGTCGGATGGTGCCCCAGTGCATGCCAATCAATTGGCGCACGCCCAGATCCACGCCGATCTGCACGGCATCTTCCGGCGTCGCGTGCACGGGCGCCATCAGCACGCGGGGCTGGTAGGCACCTATCGGCACCAGCCCCAGATCGCAGGGCCCCAAACGGTTGCCGATGTCGGCGAACACCTCACCATACGCGGTGTCCCCGGCAAAATAGCAGGAATAACCATTGATTTCGCAGCGGAACCCACACCACAGGGAACGATTGGTATCACCGATCCCGCGCCGGGACGTATGCACTGCCGGCACCGCCATCACCACCAGCTCCCGGTCAGCGTGGCGGTCGTACCAGTCCAGCTCCACCACATGGGTGAATCCCTGTTTCTGCACCAGATCACGCAGTCCCAGCGGCACACACACCAGCGCATGGGGAAAACGCCGGGCCAGCAGCGACAGCGCCCGCGCATCAAGATGATCGTAATGATTGTGGGAAATCAGCACCGTATCGACCACCGGCAGATGCTCGATGGCGATGCCCGGCGGCACCAGCCGCTTCACTGCCACCGATGGTACCGGCGACGCATAATCCGTGAGAAAAGGATCGGTCAGCAGCACCCGACCATCGAGCTGCAACAGAAAGCTGGCGTGACCCAGCCAGGTGATCGTGCGCGGCGCTGTCTGCGCCTGCAGCAGCGCGATCGCCTGTTCCTGCGGAATCACATGGTCATCGGGAAACGGATAATGGCCGGCAAGGCGAACCAGCTCCCCCAGAAAATGTGCTGCTTCGCGCGCCAGTTCCGCCGTGATGCGATGCCCCGGCGGACTACCCGGCGGATTGCGAAATCCATCCGGCCGGTGATGATATTTCGCGGGATCGTAGTAGGGATTTTTTCTACGCAGCATCGTTGCCGTCGGGCCTGGCCTTGAGCTTGTGAATCAGCTCGCCGAATTTACGGTACACATCGTTCGGGGTGAGAATGCCCGCCAGCTTGCCGTTCTTGGTGATCAGCGCCGAGCCCAGATGTTTTTCCGCCATGATGTGCAGCACGTCTTCCAGCGAATCGTGAATATCCACCACAAAGGCACGACTCGTGTAGACATCCTTCACATACAGATCATCGTCGAGCGACGCGCGGGAAAACGGCGAATCCAGAAAACGGATATCCCGCTCCGACAGCACACCCACCAAGTCACCGTCTTCTGTCACCGGCAGGTGATGGAAGCCATGCTCATCCATCATCGACATCGCATCCTTGATGGGCTGGTTGACATCAATCGAATGGGGAAATGGCGTCATGGTGGTCGCCAGCGTGGGAATCGATTTCATGCCGTCCTCCTGAAGGGTTCATGGCCGTGCGCGATGTCGGCCCAGCAGTGTCTTCCACAGGTAGCCGCCGCCACCCTCATAGCCGCTGATCACATACCTTAGCACATTCTGGTTATTCACCGCCCATAGCATCTGCGTCCGCCCCCGTTCCAACCCGCAGAACAGTACCTGATCATCGATGCGCAGAGGAAAATCCGGCTCGGGCAGCAACGTGATCACTTTGTCCCGCAACACCAGCAAGGGCAAGGCAGGCAACTGGACATGACGGTCGTGGGGATGAGCGGAAAGCACCTGAATGGCAACCGGCTCGGCCCGCCGCAAACACTCGAAAACCGCCGGCGCCTGCTGCTGATCAATGGTGAACGACCAGCTTTCCACCGCCCTGCCCTGCACCATTGCATCGATGCGCTTGAGCAATGTTTCGCACCACTCCTCGCTTTCATTCGTCAGGGAATCCAGGAACAGCATCAGTAACGGCGTTTTGATCAGAAACATGATGCGCTGCGCGATGATGACGCTGGGATTCATAATCTGATCCATCTTCGCCGCTTTGAAAATCGGTCCGTTGGACTGACGGTTCTGCCGCGCCACCGTGTAAATGCTGGGTTTGAGTTCCCGCGCTGTCATCACGATGGACAGGTTGTTGGCGTCGTCGGGTGTACCGGCCACGATGCCCACCGAATTGCGGATATCGGCTTCCAGCAGCGTGGCGGCCTCGGTGCCCCAGCCTGTCACCACGTGATAATCCTCGGACACTTCGCGCGCCTCGGGATCGGGTTCGATGATGACGGATTTCAATCCGTGAACATCGAAACGTTTCTGCAACGCCTTGCCCAGGCGACCATAGCCACAGATGATCCAGCGCCCCTGACGGGTCCGGTGCGCGGAATCGAGGGAACGGTGCACCGGACTCGCCAGCCAGTTGTACACCAGTTGATGAAACGGCGACACGATAGCGTTGGTAAGATAATCGGCGAACGTTTCAAACGGATCGATGATGTGATCGGTACCGAACGATGCCAGGTTGGCCGCATATTCACGGGTCGACACCCGGCTGATCACCACCCGCTCCGGTGCCAGCAGTTTGCTGGCGATCGCCACATACAGATTGACGTGATCGTCGTTGGTCAGACACAACACGCCCTGGCAGCGTGGGTGCTCGATACCGGCATCCCGCAGCACGTCGGGATCACTGGCATTGGCACAGATGACGGGAATGTCGAAGGGATGGCCATCCAGCTCCAGCGCCTCGATCCGCTGCGGATCAATGTCCACCACCACGGTCTGCACGCCATGCTCGGCCAGATCCGCCACCAACGCGCTGCCGGTATGGCCGTAGCCGCACACCAGATAGAACGGCTCCCTGATTCTGGCCACGCGATAGCTGAAACGGGTGCGACGCACCAGATTCAACAGGGACTGATCGCGAAAAATCGTCACCAGCGCACCGATACTGTAAAACCAGCCGATCACGGTGCCATAGATGGTGAACAGGCTCCACAGGCGCTGGGCCGGCGTGAACGCATAGGGAATCTCGCCGAACCCGATCGTGGTACCCATGTAGCTGACAAAGTAGAACGCATGCAGGAAGTCCATGCGCACCGCGTTGCCGTCATTATCCTGCCCCGGAATGATGACATACCCCAGCGTGGCAATGGACCAGATGACGATCAGCGTGATCAGTGGCGCCCGCAGGCGCCGCATGATCAGGAAGGCAACATAGTTCATGCCGTTCAGCGCCGGACGGTAACGGTTTCGATCACCAGCAGCACCACGGATGTGATATTGGCCAGCAGCGCGCCGGCAGACAGCGACACCACGCTGGTGAGCATACTTTGCAGATCCTCGGGTTCACCCACGTTCACCGCATAGCCCCACACGAATGCGGCGATGATCAGTTGCAGATCCGCCACCAGACTGGTGGCCAGCAGCACAGCGCCCATGTGGGTGCGATCACCGAATTTCATGACGGTGGCGATCAGGCTGATGACCAGGGCTGCAAAGAGTTCGTAGACGTTGTGATGGCCGGAATCATGCACCGCGCCCACGAAGAAGCCGAAGTTGAGGGTCGCAGCCAGGAGGATGAAGAACGCAAACACCACTTTTTCGGAATTCATGCCGTGTCCTTGGGTTGTTGTTCTGAAGGGTGTCAGGAAAGTATAAGGCAAAGAAAAAGCCCGAACCATTTGGGGTGGTTCGGGCTTCCGGGGCTTTGACGGTCGAAGCGAGTTCTTACACGCGCTCAATCACCGTCGCAATACCCTGACCCAGACCGATGCACATGGTCGCCAGGCCCAGGGTGCCGCCCTTCCACTCCATCACGTTCAGCAGCGTGCCAACGATGCGGGCGCCGGAACAACCCAGCGGGTGGCCCAGTGCGATAGCGCCACCGTTCAGGTTGACCTTCTGATCCACCTTGTCCATCAGCTTCAGATCCTTGACGCAAGGCAGGCTCTGGGCAGCGAAGGCTTCGTTCAGCTCAACGTAATCGATATCGTCGATGGTCAGGCCAGCACGCTTCAGCGCTTTCTGGGTAGCAGGTACCGGGCCGTAGCCCATGATGGCGGCATCGCAACCGGCAACTGCCATGGAACGGATCTTGGCGCGGGGCTTCAGGCCCAGGGCCTTGGCACGCTCGGCGGACATCACCAGAATGGCAGACGCACCATCGGACAGCGCGGAAGAGGTACCCGCAGTCACCTGGCCGCCTTTGGGATCAAACGCAGGCGCCAGCTTGGACAGGTTCTCCACCGTGGTTTCCGGGCGGATCACTTCGTCGATTTCGCACAGCGTCTTGAAGCCGTCGGCATTGTGACCTTCCACTGCCACAATTTCATTCTTCCAGCGACCTTCAAGCGTGGCTTCCCATGCCAGACGGTGAGACCGGGCACCGAATTCATCCATTGCCTGACGGGAAATCCCGTGCATGCGGCCCAGCATTTCCGCGGTCAGGCCCATCATGTTGGACGCCTTGGCGATGTACTTGGACATTTCCGGATTCAGATCGATGCCATGCATCATGCCCACGTGGCCCATGTGCTCCACGCCACCGATCACGAACACGTCGCCGTTGCCGGTCTGGATGTTCTGCGCTGCAGTGTGCAGCGCCTGCATGGAAGAACCACACAGACGGTTCACCGTTTGCGCCGCCACGTTGCGCGGCAGGTCGGCCAGAATCGCGATGTTGCGGGCGATGTTCATGCCCTGCTCCAGAGTCTGGTTCACACAGCCCCAGATCACATCTTCGGTTTCTGCCACGTTCCAGTGCGGGTTACGCTTTTTCAGGCCATTGATCAGCTCGGCCGACAGCTTTTCCGCGCGCACATTGCGGAATTGTCCGTTCTTGGATTTACCCATCGGGGTACGGACAGCGTCGACAATCACTGCGTCTCTTGGATTCAAACTCATTTTTGTGTCTCCTTCGCTATCCGCAAATTACTGGTAGAAAGATTCGCCTTTGGCTGCCATTTCACGCAGCCTGGCAGTGGGCTGGTACAGACCGCCCAGATCTTTGTACTTGTCGCACAGTTCGACAAACGCCTTCACACCGATGGAATCGATGTAACGCAGTGCGCCACCACGGAACGGCGGGAAGCCGATTCCCATGACCAGCGCCATGTCGGCGTCAGCCACAGAGGACACGATGTTTTCTTCCAGGCAGCGCACCAGTTCCAGCGCCATCGGGATCATCAGGCGATCGATGATGGTCTGATCGTCGAATTCCTTGCTGGCTGCCACGTGAGGCTTGATCAGATCGTAGGTTGTCTGGTCGACCACTTTCTTCGGCTTGCCCTTCTTGTCGGTTTCATACTTGTAGAAACCGATACCGTTCTTCTGCCCGAAACGCTTGTTCTCGAACATGACTTCGGACGCATCCTTGTAGTCATGCTTCATGCGATCCGGGAAGCCTTCTGCCATCACCGCAGCTGCGTGCACGCCGGTGTCGATACCCACCACGTCCATCAGGTACGCGGGGCCCATCGGCCAGCCGAACTTTTCCATGACCTTGTCGATCTTCTGGAAGTCGGCGCCGTCGCGCAGCATCATGCCGAAACCACCGAAATACGGGAACAGCACGCGGTTCACCAGGAAGCCCGGGCAGTCGTTGACGACAACCGGGGTCTTGCCCATTTTCTTGGCGTAGGCAACCGTGGTTGCGACCGCTTCGTCAGAGGACTTGGCACCACGAATAACTTCCACCAGCGGCATCATGTGCACCGGATTGAAGAAGTGCATGCCCACGAAATTTTCCGGATGCTGCAGCGCTTCTGCCAGCTTGGTAATGGAGATGGTGGAGGTGTTGGACGCCAGAATGGTGCCCGGCTTCACCTGCTTTTCCACATCTGCCAGCACGGACTGCTTGATCTTGACGTTCTCGACGACCGCCTCGACCACGATATCCACACCACCGAAATCACCGTAGTTCAGCGTCGGGCGAATGGCCGACAGGGTCTTGCCGAATTTCACGCCATCAATCTTGCCCTTTTCCAGCGCCTTGGACAGCAGTTTGGAGGCTTCGGACATGCCCAGATCCAGTGCTTTGTCCGCGATATCCTTCATGATGATCGGCGTGCCCTTGGAAGCCGACTGGTAAGCGATACCGCCACCCATGATGCCGGCGCCCAGCACAGCAGCCTGATTGATCGGCTTGGCTTGCTTTTCCCACTTGCTGGCGACTTTCTTCAGCACCTGGTCATTCAGGAAGATGCCCACCAGGGAAGTCGCGACAGCGGTCTTGGCGATTTTGGCGAAACCCTTGGCTTCCACTTCCAGCGCCTGATCACGCTTCATGCCTGCGTGCTGCTGCATGGCCTGCACGGCTGCAACGGGTGCCGGGAAATTGCGGCCAGCCTGCTGCATCACCATCGCGGTGCAGGTCTGGAACGCCATCATGTTTTCCATCGGCGGCAGTTTCAGCGGGCTCTGTTTTTCCAGGCGGCGGGCTTTGTAATCGATCTTGCCTTCGATGCATTCTTTCACCAGCGCAATCGCGGCGTCACGTTCCTTGCCTGGTTCAACCACCGCATCCACCACGCCATCCTTGATGGCCTTGGCTGCCTTGTGCTGGCCACCGGCAGCAATCCACTCCACGGCGTTATCGACACCGATCAGGCGCGGCATGCGCACGGTGCCGCCGAAGCCTGGGAACAGGCCCAGCTTCACTTCCGGCAGACCCACTTCAGCCTTGCTGGACATGACGCGGTAATCCGTTGCAAGACACATTTCCAGACCACCACCCAGCGCGATGCCGTTGATGGCGGTAACAGTGGGGAACGGCAGATCTTCGATGGCGTTGAACGCCTTGTTGGACTTCAAGCACCAGCCAGCGATATCTTCTTCCGGCAGCTTGAACATGTCGGTGAATTCGGTGATGTCGGCGCCGACGATGAACACGGACTTGGCGCTGGTGACGATCATGCCTTTGATGGAGCTGTTGCCTTTCAATGCTTCAGCGGCAGCGCCCAGTTCTTCCACCGTCTGGCGGTTGAACTTGTTCACCGACTCGCCCTGAAGATCAAAATTCAGTTCGACGATGCCATCTTGCAACGGTTTGACCGTAATGGCTTTTCCTTCGTATATCATCAACGTTTCTCCCGCACTGGATCTGGTGCCCGGATCAGCGCCCGCCGGCCCGGATCAACCTGAACGATTGTGACTGTTAAATCGTTTCAAACGATAGTTTGAAAGTGTTGGCATACTGCCCATTCCCACTGTCTTTGGCAAGTTCTTTGGGGGTGGAAGCAGGCAATCTGCGTGGCAAAGACATAAAATCGTCTTCTGCAACCAAGTGACCTTTGAGTCACAAAGGTCCAGAACAAAGCGGCTCATTTTCCAGCTGCAACTGGCCATTGCCAACCTGCCCCGTCTGCCTCCAGGAGCACAAAGAATGAACCCAGAGCGCTGCCCCTGCGGACTTCCGCTCGCCTATGACGATTGTTGTGGCCGCTTTCACCGCCAGCAGGTCCGCCCCGATACCGCCGAAGCACTCATGCGTTCGCGCTACAGTGCGTTCGCGCTTGGCATGGCCGACTATCTGCTGGCCACGCTTCACCCTGACAAGCACCGGGCGGATGAACGCGCTGCGCTCGAACAAAGTTTTCGCGACACGCACTGGGAAGGCCTGAACATAGTGGCACGCGATGCAGGTACGGCGCAGGACAATCAGGGCGCAGTGGAATTCATCGCGCACTTCCGCAGTGGCCAGCGCAAAGGACAGCTGCATGAACGCTCACGCTTCGTGCGGGAAAACGGCCAATGGCTGTATGTGGACGGAGAGATGTTGCCGGCAAAAAGCCCAGGGCGAAATGACCCCTGCTGGTGCGGCAGCGGAAAAAAATTCAAGAAGTGTCACGGCTAATTCATACAGGCGAAAATCAGCGCGTTTTTAATAACGCGCTGAGCGGCGATTAAAACCAAACTGCACGACGATCATTCCCTGGCCGATTTTAGCGACCTTCCGCTATAGCAAGTTGCCTGTTAATGACGAATTACCATTACACAAGTGGCAGGGTTTGCACGATAGTTAACGCACATGTGACGACAGGGAGGCCAATGTCATATGAAGCGTTTGTATTATCTTTTTCGCGGCACTCAACATGCCCGCTCCATTTCCGATGATTTGCAACTGGCAGGCCTGGACAACGGCCAACTCCATTTTCTGAGCCGGGATCAAGCCAATCTGCAGCTATCCAACGTGCATACCGCGTCCGTTTTTCAGGAACGGGATCTGCAGCACAGCGGGTTTTATGGCGGCATGATCGGTTTGGGTGTGGGCGTGCTGTTTGCGCTCTACCTGATGACATCGGAACTGGGGCCGCACATGAACTTCATGCTGTTTGCATTCGTGTGTGGCATCTTTGCGTTCTTTGGGGCCTGGACCGGCGGCATTGTGGGCATTTCACACGACAACCACCACATCGCACGCTTCCACGAGGCCATCGAGCAGGGCGACACACTGCTGATGCTCGATACCTACACACCGCAACAGGAAAACAAGGTACGGGAAGTAATGAACACCCGTCATCTGGAAGCCAGCTTTGAAGGAGAAGACGAAAAATACCGGGAATTCATCTGACCGAATGAGAGTGGCTGGGCCCCGCCGGTTATCGGTGTAACTATCAACATCCACACCAACGCGAAAAACCCACACCCTGCGCAGACGCGCAAGCACCGACAACCCACCCGGCCACTCCCTCCTCACCAGGAGGGATCAGAGGCTTTTTTCCAGAATCCCTCTCACCACATCGAACTCGACTTTCAGCTGCGCCAGGATGGCGGCAGCGCCGTCGGTCGTTCCTTCCTTGCCCATGAACTCCAGCTGCCGCGCCAGCTCTGACAGCGCCCCCGCACAGATGTTGCTGGACGAACCTTTAAGGCTGTGGGCGATCTTGCGCAGGCTGTCTGCATCGCGGCCAGCGATAGCAACCGCCAGTTCATCGAGCTTGTTGGAAGAATCCAGGACGAACGTATTGATCAACGTCTCGAACTCGCTTTCCATGATCTCTTTCAGATCCTGCAGAGCGCCGATATCGATATGATGTTCCGGATTCGCTGTCATAGTGAGTTCCCTTGTGGATCCAGCCGGATCCGTTAAACGACTGCATTAACACTCGTGTCACGATCAAACATCAACGTGCCAATCGAAAACCACTTCCACTTTATTGCCTGGCGGCAGGTATCGCACGGAGCGGCACATGGTACGAATCAGCGGAATACCCCGGCCACTGTAACCTTCCGTTTTGTGCTCGGCGCTTTCCTTGGCCTGGAAATCGAATCCGGGGCCCGTGTCCTCGACCACGATTGTGAGCACACCACCATCCTGCACGGGATGATGATCGATGAGAAATTTCACCGCACCCTCGTAGAGATCCGAGAGCTTTTGTGTCCGCTCCATATAATAACGCGCAAAGCCGTCGGCGGATGCCTTGAGATCGGATTTCAATCCCAGCACGCCGTGCTCCAGCGCATTGGAATACAGTTCTGACAGGATCGTATAGATCTTGCCGCTGTGCGGGCGCAGGCCAGGCACTTCCATCAGCAGATGTGTGATCAGCGGCAATGGATTGAACTCGCGCAGGGTCTGGGGGCGCAGTTCATAGGTCATGCTCCAGTCCTTGGGGCCGCCTGCCAGGAACGATTTGCCGCGCTCGGCGAAATATTCCCCCACGTCTTCCTCGTTTACCATGGATACTTCCACCATGGTGTAGTCGTCATCCTGCTCGCCCCGGCCGGCATGTTTTTCCACGGCGGCTTCGATGGCGGAAAAAATCTGATCCTGGTTTTCAGTCCTGGCAATGACCTGGCGCACGCGCTCTTCGCCGAACATTTCGCCCTGATCGTTGCTGGCTTCGATGATGCCGTCGGACCACAGGAAAATCCGGTCGCCCAGTTCCAGCGGGATCACGGTGGTCTCGGTCTTGAAGCGATCATTGTCCACCACGCCCAGCGGCAGGTGACGGGACGGCAGGCATTCCACCTCGCGGGAATTCTTGCGGTAGACCAGCACATCCGGCAGCCCGCCCACCCAGATTTCGGCAGAACGCTTGCGGAAACTCAGATCCACCATGCAGGCGCAGCAGAACACACCCACCGGCAAGATGCGCTTGAGCTTTTTGTTGATCTCCCGCAGCACGTCCTGCAGCGAGAAACCTTTCTGCGCCATTCCATAGAAGATTTCTGACACCGGCATGGCACCGATGGCCGCTGGCAGACCATGACCGGTGAAATCCCCCAGGAACACGAACATGCCGCCGGAAGGCTTGCGCGAGGCCAGCACCAGATCGCCGTTGAACACTGCCATGGGCGACAGCAGGTATTTGATGTTGGGCGCGTCGATACAGCCGGGGTGCGCAATGTTGTCGAACACCTGCTTTGCCACTTCCTGTTCGTGGATCAGGCGGTCGTTGTGCAGGGATATCTCGTCGCGCTGGCGCTGCACGGTTTCATGCAGGCGACGCATGCTGGCGAAGGCCTTGATCTTGGCCTGCAGAATGATGCGGTTGTAGGGCTTGCTGAGAAAGTCGAGTCCACCGGCTGCCAGACAGTCTGCCAGCGAGGTGGCGTCCCGCAAGGAGGTGAGAAAGATGATGGGCACCAGATTGTCGCCCGCCAGCTGCTTGATGGTACGGGCCGCTTCGAAACCGTCCACATTGGGCATCAAGGCATCCAGCAGCACGATATCCGGCGATTCCTGACGGAAAATATCGATGGCTTCCTGACCATCACGCGCGGTATAGACCGTGTGGCCTTCCTTGCGCACGATGGTTTGCAGGATCAGGCGATCAGAGTCGTTGTCGTCCGCAATCAGGATGCGCAGCTGTTCCTGCGGTTCTTCCAGGGGGGCGATAGAGGAGGTGCCGTTGATCATGGCGAGGCAGGCTCTGCACCCACCTTGCGGCAGGTGCAGAGTGCAAACTCAACGGATGGTGAACAACTGCTCGAAATTCGAAATCGTGAGGATCTTTTTCACGTCCGGATTGCAGTTGATGATTTCGATATTGGAATTGTCGCCGCCGGCATGATCCCGCAGCAACAGCAACATGCCCAGTGCAGAGCTGTCCAGGTAAGTAGTTTCTTTCATGTCCACGATATACGCCTTGGGCTCTTCGGAAACTTTTTCGTATGCGTCTCGGAATTCCTGGTGAGCGCTGAAATCGAAACGACCCTGTATCTTGATTGTCAGTTCACCCGAGGAGGCTTCAGTAGACCAAATCGCCATTATCTACACCTCAAAAAAACAAGTTGCCTTGAATAGTAAAAACGCCCGCAAGGGCCGCTAAAAAACGTCCATTAATTAAGAGCATAGACTATATTTGCCGCGCCAATAAAATTTAGAACATAAATTTTTGGAGGGGCTCGCCAGCAGCGGTCTGCCCGGGCATTCTGTCTTTTATTTCAACAATTTGCCGGGCTTTTCCATGACTCAGTTGCAGCAGGCGCATATCTGATAACACATCCTGCAGGTGCAACTCAAGCTGATACAGAGTGTTGATGAGTTCACTGAGCAGACGGCGAATGGCGTCACCGAGCTGGAGCCAGCGGACATCGGCCTGTTGCGCGCGTCGATAGCGATCACCGATAAGATTCAGTTCGCGCTGAAACCGCTCCACTTCCGTACGAAGTTTGACCAATTCTGTCATCGGCAGGCCGGCGCTCGACACCATCCAGAATTCGAGGGGATGTTCCACCAGCAGGCGGCAGTAGGACAGTTCTGCCACGAAGCTGCGCACCATACGACGCAGGCGACCAAGGTCCTCGCGGGATTGTTCGCTGATACCGATCAGATCCCGCGACACCGACACGAAGCCCCGTCCTACCTCACCGCAATGGGCTGCGGACATCAGGGCGTTGCTGGCCAGCAGGCCGGTGCTTTCGGCAATATCGATGGCGCGATCGAGGGAGCGTTCCACATTGTGCAGCGCGTGCAGGGCGTGGTCGTGATCGTGCTGAAAACGGGCCCAGCCGAATTCCAGGTTCGCCAGCAAACGGGCGTAGTAGTGATCGAGGTTGTGCTCCACCTGCGCGGGCACGCTGCGCAATGGGTTGGAGTCGTGCACTGGCGCATCGGCAATCGCAGACTCACCCCGCAGGGAGGCTCGGGCCGCCAGCAGCCAGAGCAGATAGGTGATGACGGTCATGATGATGGCGCCGGCACTGATGCCTTCGAAGTGCAGCAACAGCAACACCAGAACCGAGCTGCACAGGGCAACCGCCATGAGGGCCTTTCGGGCATGCAGGTCGTGTGCGTTCACGTCAGGCTTCATTCGCTCTGGAGCGGTTGGTGAGTGTCAGGAGCCGGTGTGCGATGGCGTCCAGCGGCGTCACTTCGCAATGGGCGTTGAGTTGCCAGGCTGCCCCCGGCATTCCCCACACTACCGAGGTGTCCTGATCCTGGATGATGGTATGGCAGCCCATTTCCTTCAAGCGCAGCAGTCCACGGGCGCCGTCAGCGCCCATTCCAGTCAGCAATACGCCTACTGCCGTGCTCATTCCCAGGCTGACGAGGGAATCGAACATCACGTCCACCGACGGGCGATGGAGATTGACTTTCTCGCTGTCGCTCAACTGGACGAACAGGCCGTCGACGCCCTTGCGCACCAGCAGATGGAAATCACCCGGCGCGATGTAGACATTGCCTGGCAGCAGTTTCTGGTTCTGCGTGGCTTCATGCACACGCACGGCGCAGGTGTTGTCCATGCGCTGGGCGTAGGATTTGCTGAACTGGGAGGGAATGTGTTGGGTGATGATCACGGGCGGACAGTTGACGGGCAGACGGATCAACACTTCCTTGATCGCTTCGGTGCCACCGGTGGAAGCGCCGATGGCCACCAGCGCGTTGGATCTGGGCACATAGTCGGGCACGCGCAACGTGGGTTTGCTGACCACCGGAGCCCGTTGCCGCTCGCTGTTCTTCTCCAGCTGCAGAACGTTGGCCTTGGCCGCAGCGCGAATCTTCTGGGTGATTTCCTCCTGATATTCCACCAGCCCCTTGCCCAGGTTTTCCCGAGGCTTGGGCAAGAAATCGAACGCGCCGATATCCAGTGCCTCGAGCGTGATGTCCGCCCCGACTTCCGTCAGCGTCGAAATCATGATGACCGGCATCGGCCGCAGACGCATCAGGTTGCGCAGAAAGGTAATGCCGTCCATGCGCGGCATTTCGATATCGAGGGTGAGCACGTCCGGGGACAGCTTTTTGATCTTGTCACGGGCGATGAACGGATCTGACGCCGTGCCGACCACTTCCATATCCGGCTGTGCGTTGATGATTTCGGTCAGCAACTGGCGGATGACTGCCGAATCATCCACCACGAGCACCTTGATCTTGCCAGCATCCACCATGGAGGTTTCCCGTCAGAACAATTCGATGTCGCCCTGGGCAGGACGTGTGTTGATGGATTTGGCGTAATTGCGTTCGCGCTCGAAGACCACGTCGTTGCGGACAGTCTTGAGCTTGCGCACTTTCACGGAACCGGTGTCGGGAAAATACAGCACTTTGCGCGGGAAAACGCCGCCCACGTCTTCGGCGGCCAGATAAAGTGACTCGTTGGCAATGAAGTGACGCACGAAGTCGATATTCTTTTGGCCCACATCGATCTGCTGCATGTTCTCGAGCACCCGGCCACCGCCGAAGATCTTGATTTCGAGATTGCGTTTGTCGCCGCCGTTCTTCAGCACCTCGTTGATCAGGTATTCCATGGCCCAGTTGCCATAACGGGCTGATTCACTGAATACGGCCGGGCCGTTGCCCATATTTTCGCGCTGGATCGGCAGCATAAAATGATTCATTCCGCCCACGCCTTTGACCCGATCCCGCACGCAGGCGGCAATACAGGAACCGAGCACCGTGACGATCATTTCACCCGCCAGACTGACATAGAATTCACCCGGCAGAATCTTCGCCGCAAACACGCCCTGGCTTTTGTCCCAGTAACGGTTGATGTGACTGAATCCCTTGGGTGCCCTCGGCTGGGGATGAGTGGGTGTATCGAAGGAGTGCCGGGGTTCCAGCATCACTGAATTCTCCTGTAGATGGTGCGACCCAGGGGTTCGAAACGCCGCGATACGCCATGCAGACTTTCGGAATGGCCGATAAATAGATAGCCACCGGGCGCCAGAATGTCGGCATAGCGATCGAACAAAATTTTCTGGGTGTCCTTGCTGAAATAGATCACCACATTGCGACAGAAAATCACGTCGAACGGGCCGCGCATGGGCCACTCTTCAAGCAGATTAAGCTGGTTGAAACGGATCAATTCCCGCACCGGTTCCTTGACCCGATATTTGTCATCGTCTGGATTCTTGCCACGCTGGATCTGGAAATGTTTTTTAAGCAACTCGGGATCAATGCCCGCCACCCGCTCCTGCGCATAGATGCCGGCGCGGCCATGGTTGAGGACATTGGTATCCAGATCGGTCGCCAGGATGCGCGCGTCCCAACGCTCTGTGCCGAGGCTTTGGCTGAGCGTGATGGCGATCGAATAGGGCTCTTCACCGGTGGAACAACCGGCAGACCAGATGCGCAAGCGGCGTGAACCGGCCTGCCGGCGCTTCAGCTCAGGGAACACGCTTCTGGCCAGAAATTCGAAGTGATGCGGCTCACGAAAGAATGAAGTGAGATTGGTGGTGATGGCATTCATGAAGGGCGTCAGTTCATCGTCCTCATGCTGCGACAGATAGTCGCAGTAGGCACGGAAGTCGCCCAGGTCCAGTGCGCGGATGCGGCGCACGATACGGCTATAGATCATCTCCTTCTTGTGATCACCCAGCTCGATGCCCGTGCGCTCTTTCGCGAGCCGGCGGATAAACGCAAAGTCCGCGTCGGTCATGGGGAACTCGCGGTCGGCAAATCCTCCTTTTTCTGCGGCTCGATGGAGTGACGGTTGTGTCTGCATACGGTGAAGGTTCAGTGGCGATCGACGGCCTGCTTCAATTCATTCAGCGCCGACGCCGATACTTCCGGAATGGTGTCCATGCCCAGCAGCTCGTTGATGTCGAGCAGGATCACCATCTTGCTAGCGACATTGACCAGCCCCTTGATGTAGGACGTATTGACGTTGTCACCCAGATCCGGCGCAGCACGCATCTCTTGCGACGACAGGCTGTAGACATCACTCACAGCGTCCACCACGATGCCCATTACGCGGGCGCCCTTGCGGGTTTCAACCTTGAGCACGATCACGACTGTCAGCGGGCCGTATTCCACTTTGCTCAGACCAAAACGCTGACGCAGGTCGATGATGGGGACGATGGTGCCGCGCAGATTGATCACACCCTTGATGTGCGGCGGTGCGTTGGGAATCGGCGTCACGGTTTCCCAGCCACGGATTTCCTGCACCCGCAGAATGTCCACACCGTATTCTTCCCCGGCCATGATGAAAGTGAGGTATTGATCGGTCTGCTCGGTGCTGTGCAGGGGCGAGTCCACATCCGAAACATCCAGTGCGCGTTGTTCTGCCGAATTCATGCGATTTCTCCCAACTTCCTGAATCACGTGTTAACCCTGAGCGGCCCGACTGGATACCAGCCTGAGCCCATTTTTGTGCTGCTGATGTACGCCGGCCATCTGCACCAGATCGGTAATATCCAGTATCAGTGACACGGTGCCATCGCCAAGAATCGTGGCGCCGGAAACCCCTTCCACCTTTCTGTAGTTGGTTTCCATGCTCTTGATGACCACCTGTTGCTGCCCCAACAAATCATCAACTACCAGCGCAACCTTGGCGGTTCCGGTTTCCACCACCACCAGCAGACTCTTTTCCAGATTGTCATTGCGAGGCCGGATGCCAAAGATTTCGGCCAGATGGATGATGGGAATATATTCGTTGCGCAGGCGAAACACGTCGCAGCCACCGGCCACCCGATTGACCAACGCCAGCTTGGGCTGCAGGGATTCGACGATGGATACCAGCGGCACGATGTAGACCTGATCGCCCACCTGGATCAACTGTCCGTCGAGAATGGCGAGTGTCAGCGGCAAGCGGATAGTGAAGGTGCTGCCGATACCTTCCTCGGAGCGCACCTCGATGCTGCCGTTGAGTTCGTTGATATTGCGGCGCACTACGTCCATGCCGACACCACGCCCGGACACATCCGTCACTTTTTCTGCGGTGGAAAAGCCGGGCCGGAAAATCAGATCCTGAATCTGTTCATCGCTGAGCGGATCATTCTCACCAATGAGGTTGTTCGATATCGCCTTGGCGCGAATCTTCTGCCGGTTGAGTCCACGCCCGTCATCCCTGATTTCGATCATGATGTTGCCGCCCTGATGATAGGCGTGCAGAGTGATGGTGCCAGTTTCCGACTTGCCGGCTGCGCGTCGCTGTTCGGGTGTTTCCAGACCGTGATCGAGCGCATTGCGCACCAGGTGCACCAGGGGATCGCCGATTTTTTCCAGCACGGTTTTATCCAGCTCGGTCTGCTCGCCGGACAGTTTCAATTCGATTTTCTTGCCCAGTTGCCGGGACAGATCCCGCACCATGCGCGGAAACCGGCTGAAGGTGAAACTGATCGGCAGCATGCGGATGCGCATGACATTTTCCTGCAGCTCCCGCGTGTTGTGTTCAAGCTGGGCCAGCCCTTCCTGCAGTCGTGTCAGCTTGCTCATGTCGAACTCTGTACCCAACTGACCCAGCATGGACTGGGTGATGACAAGCTCGCCGACCAGATTCACCAGCGAGTCGATTTTTTCGATGGACACACGGATGGAGGTGGATTCCGCTTTGGCAGATTCTTTTTCCTTTTCTTTGCCGACGCTGACGGGTGCGACTTTATCGGGCATCGGCTCAGGAAGCGTTGCAGACGGGCTCACCCGTTGCGCTGGTTCTGCATCTGGCTGTGGTGTCGCCAGGGGCACGATGGCATCCACCGCTTCGATACTGATATCGGATTCATCCGCCACCCACTCGAAGATTTCTTCGATCTTGCTGCGCGGCGCTGCAGTAGTCAGACTGATGTCCCAGCCCAGATGACATTCCTCGGGATTGAGCTGATTCAGATCCGGCAGCCGGTCAACCGAGGCGACGCATTGCAGCTCGCCCAGTTCGGCCAGCTCGCGAAACATGCGCAGTGGTTCATTGCCCGTGCGCAGAATATTGGAGTCGGGCACGAAGCGGATCTGCCAGCGGGTGACTCCCTGCGCTTCGCCCGCCTCCATCTTTGCCGGCTGATCGATCTTGCCGGCTTGCGTTGCGGACTGGGTTCCGGCCCCTTGAGCCACCGGTTTGACCGCCAGAATCCGGTTGAATGCGGCAATCAATTCACGGGAATGAGTAGCATCCGGCGTTTGTCCGGCCTGCAGCCCGGTGAGCAGGTTGCGCAGACAATCCACCGACTGCAGCAGCAGATCCACGATCTCTGCCGTCAGCTGCCGTGAACCTTCACGCACCTGATCCAGCAGGGTTTCCAGCACGTGAGTGAATTCCGCCACTGCAGTGAAACCAAAGGTACTGCTGCTGCCCTTGATGGAATGGGCAGCGCGAAAGATGGCATTGATCGTCTCTGAGTCCACATTGTCGCAATCCAGATCCAGCAAACTGGATTCCATCAACTGCAGGCCCTCGAAACTTTCTTCGAAAAAAACCTGGTGAAACTGACTCAGATCGATACTCATCGGGCTTATCCCAGCACTTTCTTGATGGTGTTGAGCAACTGATCCGGATTGAAGGGTTTTACGATCCAGCCCGTTGCGCCGGCGGCTTTGCCTTCGGTCTTCTTGTCGGCGGCAGATTCCGTGGTCAGCATCAGGATGGGTGTGAATTTGTAGTTGGGCAGCGTGCGCAGCTGCTTGATCAGTGCAATCCCATCCATGACCGGCATATTCACATCCGACAACACCAGATCCACCTGACTCTGCTTGGCTTTATTGAGGGCTTCCTGACCGTCACAGGCTTCGACCACCTCATAGCCTGCTCCCTGCAGGGTGAAACTCACCATCTGTCGCATCGACGCACTATCATCGACAGCCAGAATTTTCGTCATGTCGGAATCTCCGTTGTTGCACGTGTGTCAAGAATTCAAATGGAGGGATTGCTGCAGCCCCATCAACCTGGCCGCATCCACAAATCCCTGCGACGGCTGCACGATCCGCGCATCCAGATGATGCTTGGCCATGGTTCTGATGAACACGGTCAGCACCTGCAGGGTACTGGTGTCAATGCGTTCAACCGCACTGGCATCGATCTCGACAGCGCAGGCTGCTTCCAGCAATGATTCCAGCCGTTCGTGCAGCTGTTCCACTTTGCTGATATCGCTGTTTTTTTCCAGTGCAAACCGGGATGTTTCGGCCATAGCGGATGTCTTCTGGCAGAGCATGATTACAGGGGATGGGGAACGATCCTTCCATTAAAAAGGATAGCCAGCTTCGACACTTACGCTAGTTTGATCGAAGCAAAAACCCGATCTGGATCAGATCACTATTCTGTTTGGCTATAGCGCGAATACTTTTAGCGGCGTTTGATTCTAGGCAGGCAGGCGGGCGCATGTTCCGGCAGCGTCCGCGCGATGTGATGTTCAAGCCATTAATGTCTTGATTGACAACCAGTTATTCAAAGCCGGAGTTGGAGCGAAAGGGTCGGTCGTCCAGCAGTTTCTGCTCCTTTTTGTCGGCATCCAACTGCTCCTGGGCTTGGGTGCGCGTGATGAGATCATCCATGGTACGCAGGCGCTCGCTGGCGGCGATCCATTTTTTGGTCTGCGCCTGAACGGCCATTTCGCGCTGGCGAATCATCTGGTGCTGATGCTGGATGGCCTGTTGCAGGCGGGTAACAAAGGCTTGGTACAACGCCAGCTGGGACGCCTGGTGCACGTGCTGGCGCTGCGTACTGATGGCGTTGAAGTATTCCTTCAGATAGCCTTCCAGTTCCTGGCATTGACGCCGCGCCTGTTGCAGCTGCTGCTGCAGATCCGCCAGCTTGCGGGCTTCCGCCCTTTCCTGCTGTTGCTTGATATCGCGGACGGGGCGCAGCCGCACGGATTTTTTCATGCCGGCTTACCGCCCTGTCGTCAGCTTCTGCAGTTGCTGCAGCGCACTGTTGTAGTCCACCTTTTCGAGAATCCCCTGCCCCAGAAACTGGCGGATCGGTTTGATTTTCTGGATCGCCAGATCGGTTTCGGGATCGCTGCCCGGCACATAGGCGCCCACGCTGATCAGGTCGCGGCTCTGCTGATAGCGGGCGTACAAACGTTTGACCACCTGCGCCTGCTGCAGATGCTCCGGCGTAACGATCTGCGGCATCGCCCGGCTGATGGAGGCCTCGATATCGATGGCAGGATACTGGCCTTCCTCCGCCAGACGCCGCGACAGCACCACGTGACCATCCAGAATGGCGCGCGCTGCGTCTGCCACCGGATCCTGGACATCATCGCCTTCTGTCAACACGGTATAGAACGCCGTGATTGAACCACCACCCTCGCGACCGTTACCTGCCCTTTCCACCAGTTGTGGAATTTTGGCAAACACGGAGGGCGGATAACCTTTGGTCGCAGGCGGCTCACCCACCGACAGCGCAATTTCGCGCTGAGCCTGGGCATAGCGCGTCAGCGAATCCATCAGCAGCAGCACGTTCTTGCCTTGATCACGAAAATGTTCCGCAATCGCAGTGGCCAGCATCGCACCATGCATACGCATCAACGGGGAATCGTCTGCGGGTGACGCCACCACCACGGAACGTTTCAAACCTTCGGCGCCCAGGATGTGCTCGATGAATTCCTTCACCTCGCGACCGCGCTCACCGATCAGACCCACCACGGTAATGTCGGCATTGGTGAAGCGGGTCATCATGCCCAGCAGCACGCTCTTGCCCACACCGCTGCCGGCAAACAGGCCCATGCGCTGGCCGCGCCCCACCGACAGAATGGAATTGATCGCGCGCACGCCTACATCGAGTGGCTCCGATATCGGCTGTCGCTCCAGCGGGTTGATCGCTTCGCGCATCATCGGCACATAGCCGTCCACCGCCAGCGGGCCTTTCCTGTCGAGCGGTTCGCCACGGCCATTCAGGATGCGCCCCAGCAGGCCTTCGCCCACCGGCACTTTGGCAACGTGCTGATTGGGAATCACGCGCGCGCCTGGCTGCAAGCCCGAAACAGGCTCGATCGGCATCAAAAACATTTTCTGATCGGAGAAGCCCACCACTTCTGCTTCCACATCGCCAACCTGGGGTGAACGAATGGTGCAGTGTCCGCCGACCGGCACTTTGCAGCCGACCGCTTCCAGCGTCAGCCCCACCATGCGCAGCAGCCTTCCTTCCGTCACAAACGGCGGCGACTTGTGCGTGTAAGGAATGTAGTTCTTGATGCGTCGCGCGATGCTGACGCGCTGATTCAGATCAGGGGACATGGAACGGATCATCCTCATCCAACTCGCTGTCATCCTCATGCGGTGTCACATCATCAACGGCGAAGGCCGCCACCTCACCCAGCAGTTGATCCATGCCCCGCTGCTGTTGCGATGATTCCTCCAGCGCCTGCTGCTGACGCTCGAACACCTGTTGAATGACGGCAGCCAGACGCTTTTCGGCCCGCGCATCGATCAGGCTGTTGTCGGTTTCGACGATGCAGCCGCCGGGGGTAATGGTGGGATGGGGCACCACTCGCCAGTTGTCTTCCAGTTCGCTCATGGCGCGCAGATGCGCGGTGATCATCTCGCAGTCGACCGGATTCAAATGCACACGAATGCGCTGGGCACCCGTGTTCAGACATTCCAGCGCCGAACTCACCACCTTGCGCAAACCGCTGGAATCCACTGACAACTCCCGCTGCACCACCCGCTTGCAGATATTTTCCACCAGCTGCAGCACAGCCGACTCCAGCTCGTCGTCCTGCTGCGGAATGGGTTCCAGCAGCACACGGGCAATCTGGCCGACACGGGTAACCGCAGCTTTCAGGTCACTTTCACCCCGCTTGAAGCCATCCTTGTAGCCCTCTTCGTGGCCAGCCGCGCGCCCTTCCTCGCGTCCTTCGGCATAAGCTGCCTGACGGATGGCTTCGATTTCTTCCAGCGTGGGTGGTTTGATTTCGGGTTCAGGCTCCAGCTCAGCGGCCAGCTCGCCTTTGCGGCGTTTCTGCGCTGCGATATTGAAGGCGTTGTGCTTGGCAGGCGCATCGGCGTCCATGTTGGGCAATTGCCAGCGCGCCCAGGCACTCAACTGATCCGGCGAGGTGTTGTCTTCGCTGAGGATATCGGTTTTGGGATCTTTCATCGGAGTAAAACTCCATCCGACCAGACGCAGCGCGTCAAGAACATGATCATCAGATCATCTCCTCGCCGCCCTTGCCTCCCAGCACGATCTCGCCTGCTTCCGCCATGCGGCGGGCAATGGACAGGATTTCCTTCTGCGCCGCTTCCACTTCGCTGATTTTCACCGGCCCCTTGGCTTCAAGGTCATCCCGCAGCAATTCGGCCGCACGCTTGGACATGTTGGTGAAGATTTTTTCTTTCACCACTTCGTCGGCACCCTTGAGCGCCAGAATGAGGGACTCCGAGGAAACCTCCCGCAGCAACGCCTGGATGCCCCGGTCATCCACATCCGCCAGGTTGTCGAAGACAAACATCAGATCCTGGATTTCCTGCGCCAGATCTTCATCCATCTCCTTGATGGATTCCATCAGCTGCGCTTCGACCGTGGTATCGAGGAAGTTCATGATGTCAGCAGCACACTTGGTACCGCCCAGATTGGTGGAAGCGGAACCGGACTGCTTGGAAAACTGCTTTTCGAGGATGTCGTTGAGTTCCTGCATGGCATGGGGCTGCACCGATTCCAGCGATGCAATCCGCATGATGATATCCAGCCGCACGCGTTCGTCGAAAAAGCGCAAGGCTTCCGCCGCCTGATCCGGATCGAGATAGGCAATCACAATCGCCTGGATCTGGGGATGCTCAAAGCGGATGAGATCCGCAACGGAGCGGGCATCCATCCAGCGCAAGGTGTCGAGGCCAGTGGTGTTGCCGCCGGTAAGAATGCGATCGATCAGCGTGCCGGCCTTGTCTTCACCCAAAGCATTGACGAGCATTTTGCGAATGTAGCCGTCTGCGCCTACTCCCAGGGCGGTCTGATTGGAAATCTGCTCGATGAATTCCGCCATGACGCCTTCAACCTGATCCTTGTTGATGTTCTGCAGGCGCGACATGGTGAGGCCGATTTTCTGTACTTCCTTGGGCCCCATATGACGCAACACCTCGGCGGCATTTTCCTCGCCGAGGGACATCAGCAGAATGGCCGCCTTTTCCAACGCGGGAATGCTCTTGGCTGCCTCTTTCTTGTTTGCATTGTCACTCATTGGCTATCCAGGTTTTAACCACCTGCGCAACGCGGCGGGGATCTTCCGCCACCATGGATTTCACTGCATCCAGATGCTGGTCATAGGATGCATTCGGGCCTGGCAGCAACGGGTTGGAGGCGCCACTCAACGTCACTTCCGGGCCGCCGGCCAGCGCGCCTTCCATTCCCAGCGAACCACCGAGTTGGGATTCCAGCGCGGCCAGCGCGTCGTCTTTACCCACGTCCGCCAGCCGTTTCAGTATAGGACGCAATACTCCAAAAATCAGGAAGATAACCAACAGAAAACCACCGCCACGCTTCACCAGATCCCAAAACCAGGGCTGCTCCCAGATCGGCGGCGGAGGAATCTCAACCACATCCGACGGTTGCGGAATGCGGAAGGACTGGTTAATAACCGTAACGCTGTCGCCACGGGCGGCGTTAAAACCAATGGCGTCCTTGATCAGCACACGAATCCGCTCCAGTTCGGCATCTGACAATGGCTGACGGGTGAATTCCTGCTTGTTGTCTGCACCGGCAACCAAAACCGGTTTGTCATCCAGCACCACCGCCACTGTCAGACGCTTGACGGCGCCGACCTGATGGCGGGTGTGGCTGATGGTGCGATCCAGCTCGAAATTGCGGGTGGCCTGTTGCCGCGTGTTACCCGCAGTCGCGCCTTCAGCCTGGGCGGCATTGGCGCCTCCTGCTGCGGTCTCCGGCACAGTCACCGCGCCGGGCGGCTGACTCGACAACGCACCTGGCACACCTGCCGCTGCACCGCCCGCGCCCACTATTTCACTCAGCGTCTGCTCGCTGCGTACAGCCGGCAGGTCGGGGTTGAACGATTCCGAGGTCTGCTCGGTCTGGCTGAAATCCACATCCGCGCTCACCTGCACGCGATAGCCATCGTCACCCACGATGGACTGCAGAATGCCGCTGATGCGCGCGACATAGCGATCTTCGATTTTCTTGCTGTAATCCAGCTGTTTGGTCGCCAGCGCCAATTCGCTGTCATGATCGGAATCCGACAGCAGCTGACCACGCTGATCCACCACCGTCACCTGCTTTTCCGACAGTTCGGGAATGCTGGCGGCCACCAGTTGCACGATTGCGGCCACCTGCATGCGCTCCAGTGATTGACCCGGATAGAGTTCGACGAATACCGACGCACTCGGTTTGCGATTGTCGCTGATGAAAACAGAACGCTTGGGCATGGCAAGGTGGACGCGGGCACCCCGCACCCGGTTCATGCTGGAAATGGTTTTCGCCAGCTCGCCTTCCAGACTGCGGTGGTAACGGGTTTTTTCCATGAACTGGCTGGTGCCAAAGGCCTGCTCCTTGTCGAGCAGCTCGTATCCCAGACTGGCACCGGTGGGAAAACCTTCCGCCGCCAGTTTCATGCGCGCATCGTGAATACGGTTGGATTCCACCAGCAGCATGCCGCTGGCAGTATCGACCTTGAAGCGGATATTCTCGCGCTGCAGCAGATCCGCCACCTGACCTGCTTCAAGATGGGAAATATCCGTATAAAGTGGCGTGAAATCCGGTTCCTGCGACCACAGGATGACGCCAAATCCCAGCGCGATGCTGGCCGCAAGCCCAATCATCAAGCCAATCTGCTTGATGACGCCCAATCCACCCAGACCGTCCAGCACCGCAAATCCGGACGAGGTTTTTTTCTCCGCTGCTTCTGCCATGAACTACGCTCCTGTCACACTGGCATGTTCATGACATCTTTATAGGCTTCCACCAGCTTGTTGCGCACCTGCACCACTGCCTGAAAGCCGATACTTGCCTTTTGCGACGCCACCATGACGCGGGTGATATCCACCCCGCTGTCCCCGCGAATGTAAGACTCCTGCAAAGCGCTGGAGGACTTCTGCATCTCGTTGACCTGATTCAAGGCCTGGGAAAACATGTTGGAGAACGACGGCGCCGCCGCCTGATCCGATGTATTCAGCTTTTCCTGCGGGCTCACATCACGGGATGCAATGCGCTGCATGTCGCGCATTTGCTGGAGAAGTGAATTCATCTGCACTGGCGTAGTCATATAAAACCAACCTTACTCTAGCGGATTTTTGACACTGTTCTGCTTATGCACAGATTCTTTCAACATCTATGCCAGATTCCCGCATACGCGCCAGTTTGTAGCGCAATGTGCGGGGGCTGATACCCAGTTTCTCGGCCGTGTGCTTTTTGCTGCCACCCACGGCGCGCAGGGTTTCCAGAATGAGTTCAAACTCGCGCTTGCGCAGATCTTCCCCCAGTACGCTGCTGCCATCACCTTCCAGCTCGAAATCATCCAGCGCACCTGGCATATCGTCTTCGGGAATAAAGATATCGTCCGCCGTTATGACATTGCCGTCGCAGAGAATCAGCGCGCGCTGAATGACGTTGTCCAGTTCGCGGATATTGCCGGGCCAATCATGTTGCTGGAGTCGATGGCGGGCGCTGGCGTCCAGCTGGATCTGGCCTGTCTTGTGCTTCTGGGCGATCATGCGCAGCGCCAGCGGAATGATGTCATCACGACGTTCACGCAAGGGGCGCCAGGTCAGCGGGAAGACACACAGGCGGTAATAGAGGTCCTCGCGGAAATTGCCTTTTTCCACTTCCGCCCGCAGATTGCGGTTGGTGGTGGCCAGCACCCGCACATCCAGGGCTATTGGCCGCTTGCCGCCAATCCGTTCCACTTCTTTTTCCTGCAGAACCCGCAGCAGCTTCGCCTGCAGATTGACATCCATTTCTGAGATCTCGTCCAGCAGCAGAGTACCGCCGTTGGCCTGTTCAAACTTGCCGGCGCTGCTCTGATGGGCACCGGTAAATGAACCTTTCTCGTAGCCAAACAGGGTGGCTTCCAGCATGTTCTCGGGGATTGCGGCGCAATTTATAGCGACAAATGGCTGCTGCGCCCTGGGAGAATGACGGTGAATGAAGCGCGCCAGCACTTCCTTGCCGGTACCACTCTCACCCATGATCATGACGCTCGAATCGGTCTGCGCCACTTTTTTGGCGAGCTGGAACACGCGGCGGGTATCGGCGTCTTCTGCCACCGGCTCCTGATCATCCACCAGTGGCGGCCTGATATATTTTTCGACGATGCTCATCAGCTTGTCGGTAGAAAACGGCTTTTCCAGAAAATCCACCGCGCCGTTACGAATGGCCTGCACCGCATTGGAGATGCTGCCATACGCTGTCATGATCAGCACTGGCAGCTGCGGGTTCTCTGCCACGATCCGGCGCAGCAACTGATAGCCGTCCATGCCGGGCATGTTCACGTCTGAAATCACCAGATCACAAACACTTTGATTCAGAAACGTCAGCGCCGCCTCGGCGCAATCGGCTTCTGACACCGCATAATCGGACAGCTGCAGTGTTTCCGTGATCGCCTCGCGCAGATTCGCATCATCTTCAACGACCAGAATGTGGGCTTTTACAGTTTGCATGGGTGTCTCCTGAAATCAGTCTTGCGGCATCATCGGCAACAGCATGATGGCGCTGGCGCCACCTGGAGGCTGGTTGCTGATGGCAAAGGTGCCGCCGTGTCCCTGGACAATGGCATTCACCACCGCCAGACCAAGCCCGGTACCGGTGGACTTGGTGGTAAAAAACGGCTCCAGAATCTTCTGTTCGAATCCGGCGGGGATGCCCAGCCCGTTGTCGATCAGGCGTATTTCCAGCAACGCGTCCTTGCTCTGGCGCATCGCAAAACGCAACTGTGGCGCGATCTTGTGCTGCCGGCACGCCTGAATGCTGTTTTCCACCAGATTGCCAAACGCGCTGAGCAACAGTTCCGGATTGCAGCGGACATGGCCCGGAATCACGGCACAGTCAATTTCGCATTCAGCTTTGTGCAGCTGACACACCTCACGCAGCTGATCCTGCAGACGCCGGCACAGTTCCTCGACCGTCACGCGCTGATCCAGCACCACGCCACCTTTCGAGAAAATCAGGATGTCGCGCACCTGTTGTTCCAGCTGGTTAAGCTGGTTGCGGATGCGATCGACGTAGTGACGCTTTTTTTCGTCAGGCAACGCCGGGTTTTTCAGATGATCGGCATACAGAATGGCTGAAGACAGCGGTGTTCTGATTTGATGGGCCAACGACGCTGTCATGCGCCCCATCTCGGACAGTTTGCGGTGGTGATTGAGGTTGTCCTGCAGACGGCGGGTTTCTGTCTGATCCGTCAGCACAATGATCTGACCGGTTTCGTTGCGCAGTGACTGGGTTGCCAGGCTGACCAGGCGCCCATTGCGCAAAAGCACCTCGTGCCCATCGGCCGGCGTCGGAGCAAAACACGTGCGAATGACATCGAGCCAGCGCGTGCCGGGCAACTCACAACCCAGCAGCTCTTCCGCCATGGCATTGGCCTGGGACACCACACCGCGTCCATCCAGCAGAATGACCGCCACCGGCATCACACCCAGAATCAGATCCAGGCGATCTGCCAGTTTTTCCCTGGCATCGAACTCCTGCATGCGCTGCTGATTGGATTGCGCCAGTTGCACCTGCAGCTGGACGATGCGGCTTTCCAGTGCCTGCTGCGACCGATCCAGCTGATGGGAAATATCATTGATGTCAGCAATGCGACCGAGCAACGCGCCATCATGACCGGGTAACGGCGTGACTTTCTTTTCCAGGGCCAGCCCACTCATCGAAACACTCCAACTTTTGACAGTTTGCAGCGTTTCTTCAAATGTCGTGCCAAAAGAGAAATTTGCAAATATGACCAGTACTTAGCGTCACAGAACCAAGCCGATCCGCAACTGCCGTCAAAGAAGTGGCTGCCCAGAACGACGAACCGGGCATTACACCCGGTTCAAATCAAACTTGCGCATTTTCTCCACCAGGGTCGTTCGCCGTATCTTCAGCTTCTCGGCAGCCCTGGCCACCACGCCATTGCAATCATCCAGCGCCTGCTTGATCAGGTTGTATTCCAGATTGTTCAGATACTCTTTCAGATCGATGCCATTCACCGGCAGCAGCGCCGGGGCATCCATGCTGACATAGCCTGGGCCGGCGGGCGCGGCCACTTCTTCCGGCAACTCCCGTTCTTCATCCAGATCATCCACATGACGAAAGCGCTTGGGCAAATCTGATACGCCGATCACGCCATAGGGGTGAGTGATGACCAAGCGCTCCACCAGATTCGCCAGCTCACGGACGTTGCCCGGCCACTCGTGCCGGCACAGCGCCATGATCGCAGCGGAGTTGAAGCGGATGGAGCCACGCTTTTCGTTCTCGATGCGGGCCACCAGTTCATTCAGCAGCAGAGGGATATCTTCAGTGCGCTCCCGCAGTGGCGGCATCTCGATGGGAAACACGTTGATCCGGTAGTAAAGATCTTCGCGGAATTTGCCTTCCTCGATCAGCTTTTCCAGATTCTGGTGTGTGGCAGCGATCACCCTGACATCGGCTTCCATGGTCTTGGTGCCACCGACGCGCTCGTAGGTTTTTTCCTGCAACACGCGCAGCAGCTTCACCTGCATGTGCAACGGCATATCGCCGATTTCATCAAGGAAAATGGTGCCGCCCTGCGCCAGCTCGAAGCGGCCTGGCCGGCTGGTGATGGCGCCGGTAAACGCACCTTTTTCATGCCCGAACAGCTCGCTTTCCAGCAGTTCCTGCGGAATCGCGCCGCAATTGACGGGAACGAAGGGCTTGTGGCGCCGGTGGGAATGATAGTGCAGGTTGCGGGACACCACTTCCTTTCCGGTGCCAGATTCGCCGGTAATGAGCACGCTCACATCCTTGTCGGCCACCTGTGCCATCAGCTCACGCACTTTCACCACGGAGCGGCTGGTACCCACCAGGCTGCGGAACAACTGGGCTTCGCGACGATGGGCACGCACCGGATCTGCCGACACCTGATCGCGATACACCTGAGCACGATGCAGCGTATCCATCAGCTTGGTGTACAACGGAGGTGTTTCAATCTGGGCAATGACTGCACGCTCGGTTTCCTCGTCGTCGTCACCCGCGGCGCCATTGCCGTTCACCAGTACCAGTGGCAGCGTCTTTTCCCAATCCAGCAATTCTTTCATCAACCGCCCCAGATCGGGCACGGCACCAATGAACGCACAGGCGAAATGCTCGCCCGGCGTTTCACCCACGACCTGACGCCAGTCGGCAGAGCCAGATGCGAACGTGGCCTCGCCGACAAAATCCAGAATGACTTTCATGTCATGCCGGCGGCTCTGGTTATCATCAATCAGTAAAACCTGTACTTCTCGCCACATGTTGAGTTTGCCGTTGGCGGATTCCCGCCACTCCCCGTTCATGATTGGTATTTGACGCTTTTGTTTGGAGTACCTATCAGTAAAGTCAGGGAACCCTGGGTTGGTCAAATTGTTGGCGTGATATTTTTGACCAAATCGAGTCAGGTTTGGTGTAACCGTCAGCTGGGCGCGGGTTTTATGACTGGACATCGAGCCGATGTCTTCTACCTTTATATGGATCGCCCATATTCGTTCTGGATTGTTATAAGAGATACTCGTCGCGCGATGCACTACAAAGGAATCGTTCTGGCGGGTGGCACAGGAACCCGCCTTCATCCGCTAACCTCCAGCGTCAGCAAGCAGCTGATGCCGGTCTATGACAAGCCGATGATCTATTACCCGGTTTCAACATTGATGCTGGCCGGGATTCGCGACGTTCTCATCATTACCACGCCGCGGGACAGTGTGGCCTTCCAGCATCTACTGGGCGACGGCTCCCAGTGGGGCATGTCATTTCACTATGCAGAGCAGCCCAGCCCGGACGGCCTGGCGCAGGCGTTTCTGATCGGCGAGACTTTTCTGGCCGGAAGCAACGCCTGCCTGGTGCTGGGAGACAATATTTTCTACGGTTCAGGCCTTTCCATGCAGCTGCAGAACGCCACCCGGCGGGAACGTGGCGCCACCATATTTGGCTACTATGTCCGTGATCCACAACGCTACGGCGTTCTGGGCTTCGACCGCGCCGGCAATGTCACCAGCATCGAAGAAAAACCGAGCACGCCAAAATCCTCTTACGCGGTCACTGGCATTTACTTCTTCGACCAGGACGTCGTGGACATCGCCCGCAACGTCAAGCCTTCACCCCGCGGCGAACTGGAAATCACCGACATCATCAACGCCTACCTGAACAGAGGTGATCTGAAGGTGGAACTGTTCGGGCGCGGCACTGCCTGGCTCGATACCGGCACCCACGATGCGCTGCTGGATGCCGCCAACTTCATCAAACTGATCGAAGACAGACAGTCCCTGAAGATCTGCTGCCCGGAAGAAATCAGCTACCTGATGGGATACATCGATGACGATCAGCTGGAGCAGTTGATTGCCCCGCTGGAAAAAAGCGGCTATGGCAAGTATCTGCGCAGGATTCTGGATGAAAACCGCCGCTTTGATGCCCGATAGCCATGAACGACTCTCCACGCCCGGTACTCGCACACAGAACACCGGCAAGAACCCATTCAGGTAAAACCTATGACCCACGACCAGAATGCACCGTCCATCACTGACAATGCTCACCCGTTCAGATTGCGCGTGGTACCTTGGTGGACGGATGACTGCTCGACCTTTCTCAACAACGTCTTCAAGTGGCTGCCCGCCACCCTGACCGCCCCGCCCGTCACACTGGAATTCGGCGGCGGCAATTCAACACTGTATCTGCTCGGCAAAGGATCACGAGTCGTCACCATCGAAAGCGATGATCGCTACATCGACTTCATCGCCTCTGCAGCCACAAACATCGGTTTCAAGACAGCCAGCGTCAGCGCGGAAAGCTTCAGCCTGGAGCTGGTAGCGCACCATGATCTGGTGATCATCAAGGCAAAAGAATATGCCGACGTGTCCCATCTGGTAACGGCCGAGCGGTGGGACTTCATCGTGAACGATGGTATTGCACGCAAGGAACTGCTCAGCACGATACATCAGCATCAGGTCAATTCCGTTGTCATTCTGGATAACGTCGAATACTGCGCAAACTGGGGCAGACTGGATAGAAGCAGCGCGAAACCCGACTTGATCAAAGTATATCGATCCATACTGCGCGACAGCCAATGGCGGCACTACATCTTTGAGCAACCAGAGGGGCGTGAAGGCAGAGGCAGTGCTGACAAATCCGGCTGGGAGTCACCACACCGGTGGGCATCCGCCATTCTGTGGCCGTCGAGCCACCTGTTCGCACGCCTGATGCCGACCCAGCTTGGATTCCCGCTGGTGAATAGCGTCGGCGAACTGGACGCTGATCTCGACAGCCTCGCTGAACGGTGTCCTTTCGACTGGAGCAGAATGGAGTGGAACAAGGAGCCATTTCCACCAGAACTCGACCTGAAACTGCAGCGGAAATTTGATTGAGTGAACGCCCCATTTTTTCGGGGCGTCTAGCTCTGATGACTCAGAGACTCAGCCATTCCCGGCGAGCGGCGGACACAGAGACCCGTTCCAGAAAACTCATTCCCCTGGCTGCTTCCAGCGCACCATACACGAATTCGTTCGAACGAGGCTGCCCCAAGCGGGACTGGCGTAGGTCTGATGCAATGTCCGCATACAGATTTGCAAAGGCTTCGATAAAACCTGACGGGTGTCCCGCCTTGAAACGGTTATAGCGCAGCTCCAGTGCAAGCCCTGCTGCGGCAGCGCCCCGATCCAGGATTTGAGTGCAACCCTGATTGTCAGAGAAACGCAGCACCTCCGGTTCCATCTGATACCACTCGGCACCGCCCTCGCTTCCGTAAACGCGGATTCGTAATCCGTTGCGATAGCCCAACGCAGACTTGCCCCACCAGCTCACCATGCGGATATCGTCCTCGTAGTGAGCCATGCAGTAGACATTGTCAATCACCCCATCAAACTGACCGTAGCGGGCCTGATCGCCCACAACGCTGAGAGGCTTCTTGCCATCGGTAATAAAATCCACCAGATGATGCACATGAACACCAAGATCCAGTGACACGGTGGGGATGTCGTAATCGCTGCGCCGCCAGCTCTGGGGATTGGCACCCAGACGCAGATATCCCTCCTGCGGCATTTCAATGTGCACCTGCTGAAGTTTTCCCAGCTTTCCTGCCCTGATCATGCGTCGCAATTCGCGCACCATGGGATAGCCGGAGTAATTGAACGTCACCGCGAGATACCCTTGACGATCCTGCCGAGCCTTTTCAATCTGAAAACATTCATCGCTCGACATGCCCAAGGCCTTCTCACATATCACCGGGTAGCCGGCTTTCACCGCACTCAATACGATGTCCGCGTGACTGGGCGTTGGCGTCAGCACAATAATCGCGTCCAGCTTTCCCGCCTCTGCTTCCAGCAATGCCTGCCAGGTAGGGTACGTTTTTTCCTGATCAATTCCGTATGTCGAGGCCGACAGCTGATTATGAGCAGCATCGCGACTGAAGCAGCCGGCCACAAGCCGAAAGTGACCATCCAGGCGACTGGCATTGAAATGGGCGTATCCAACGGCAGAGTGAACACCGCCACCCACAAATGCAACCTGGAGTGGTTCCTGATGCAAATTCATAACGCCTCCATGAGGAGCTGCCGCCAGCACTGGCAACACCTTCACATCCTGAAATACATGATGGTTTCAGACCATCCCTGCGTGTAATGACGCAGATAGATCCGGTAATCGGGGTTGAGTCCGAGCAGAAATCGCGGCACATCCAGAAAATCATCCGCCCGGTGATAGACGGAGATCGCCAGCTTGCACCGGTTCGAGCGAATCAATCGTTCCGCCCCGGCAAGCGCTTTCATTTCCCAGCCTTCAAGATCCATCTTGATAAAAGTCACATCTCCGTTCACTACATCATCAAGCCGACATGCCCTGACTTTTTCCGCTGCGCCTTGCGACACCGACGATGCAGATCCGGCCGTCGCATCGAACTCAAGCCATTCTTCCCGATCAGAAAGGGCAGCCTGCCGATAGTCGATATCGCGGCAGGCGTGCAACCGCTTCTGAGCAGCCTGCATATTCTGCGCCGAAGGCTCGAACAAATAGACACGCTGATAATCAGCATAGCGTTGACAGAATGCTTCAGTGGTGTCGCCATCAAACCCACCCGCATCCACGAAAAGCTCGCGGGAATAGGCCATGAAGTCCTCAAAGTACTGCTCCTGGATGCGCACCGAGTAGTTCTGCATATACCCAGCGTCGGCTGTCAGTCGGTAACGCACAACGTCGAGCAGCGTCTGACGTGATTCTGCATCAGCCAGTCTGTCATAGAGCGCTGCCCATTCCGAAAGCCGACGCTCAATACAGTTGCGCTGATCGCGGACGAACCAGGGCCAGGCCAGCTTGCCATCGGACGCCAGAACAATCTGGTTGATGCCCAGGCAGTGCTGCAACGCCAATGACGCAAGGCGCTTGTTGACATTGACCGGACTGATAGAGGTCGAGCAGTTGATAACCCAGGCATCCTCCGGCAGCTCGCTGCTTTTGACGATCGGAGTCCCCTGCTCATCCATCTGAACGTGACTGAAGTCATCAATCACACCGTTGATTGCAATCAGTTTCTGCAGCGATCGGGCATCTTCATTTCGGCCAATGAGGTAGCGCGGAATAGCGATGCGCTCATCCAGGAACTGCTTCGCCAAATCCAGGCCGCGACTCTCCGCTTGCAAAGCAGATTGCACACACTTCACAAAGTCTTCGCCACTCTGGGGAAGCGACATCACATCACCGGCATTATCGGATGGCATACAGTGTTCGCCGTACTAGATCGTCGTAGATGGATTGTTGGTCTTGTCTGTTGGGTGATTCGGTAAAAAAGATGCCAATCCTGCCGAGAGGCGCCTTCGCCATCAACTCACCCGACCGCGCCAATGAAAAATATCCCGCCAGGCTCACAGCACGTTTGAAAGCGACGGCTGTGAAACGGGTTTCCTGCGGTACGGTCACGGTATGCCGAACGATGAAACGTTCCCCTGAAATTCCCGCTACGGACAACGGTATTCCCAAAAACGGACTGGCATACATCTGGGCATATGCGTAACCGGTCGAATACTCAATCAACAGGCTATAGAGATCACCAGGGCAACGACGTGTCACTTCCACGATCCAGATAGCGTCTCCTTGCAGAATGAACTGGGTGTGAACCAGTCCATCTGCCAGTCCCAGCAGTTGAGCCATCGACTCGATTGCGCTGCGAACTTTCGCCCTGACCGTATCACTCAGATCTGCCACCACCTTGCTGGTGTCCACGGCAAAAGGGCTGGCAATGCACTGCTCTTCAACAAAGAAATCCAGTAATATTTTTTCCCCGCGCAGGAACGCGGAATGGCTTAGCAGCTGGCCCTCTATGTACTGCTCCACCAGATACTGACCGCTACGGGACTGGGCTTCAGCGGCATGGATCGCCTGTGCCAAGGCCGCCGTGTTTCTGTCGCGGATTACAGTAACACCGCGACCGCTATAGGAATCGACCGGCTTGACAATGACTGGCAGGAAATCAAGCGCCTGCTCCACCGAAAACACGGCGGGTACCGGAATGGAATTCGCCAGAGCAAAGCGGCGAAACTGTTCCTTGTTATTGATGATCTGCGTGTTGACAACCGAGTCGATTCCGCTGAACCCGAACTGCTCGTTCAGATCCGCACAAACTGTATAGGAAAAATCGTTACAACCCGGCACCAGGTGATCAATCCCGAGCTCTTCAAGTAGCACACCCATCCGCCTGCGATCCGCGTAGTCCTGGCAGATGTAGTTTGGCGAGGCATTGGCAAGATAATCCTGCGGATTACCTCCCACCACAAAAACTTCATGGCCCTGCGCAACCAGTGCCTGGTGAATCGGCCAGGCAGCCAGATTGGTATCAACCAGCAAAACCTTGGCCATCTCAGGTCTTCCTCTTGCGCAAAAACAGCGTGTCGCTCGCGGTGAACGCCAGATCGAATTGTTCCGATCCCAGCAATTCATCACCCACCCGTTTGGGCCCATCGCCGAATGCCCACACGTAGTCGTCCAGCAGCACCCAACCTCCATCCATCACGTGGGGCAACCACAAATCCACATCCTTGCGCACAAAGTCATAACGATGGTTGCCGTCTATGTGCAACATGGCAATCTGCCCAGACAGAGGCAGGCTGTCCAATTCGTTGGCGGGCAAACGCCCGCGGGCAGCAGCATCGCGATAGACATGAATGGCAGCCTCCGATATGTCACGGATGTAACCTACATTGCCCAGCAATGCGACCGCCGCAATAAAACTCTGAAAAATCTTATCCAGATCGATGAAATCCCTGCCCCGGCGCAATTCCTGAGTTGCAAGATGTGCCTTTTCACCTTGATGCTCGATCTTTTTGAGATCCCAGGGATCGATACAGACCAGATTGCCGATCTGGTAGTGGCTGGCCAGCCAGCCAATGGCAAACGCTGAACGCCCCTGAAATGAACCCACTTCCACCAGATCGCCGACAGGCAACAGACGCGCGATGTGCGCCAACATCATCAGCTTGCATTCGTCGGATTGGCCGGGAATATCGAGGAAACGACGGTGCAGACTGACCAGTTGTCCTCGCCGCAGCGGTGCCTTCAGTTTCACGTCATCCGGCAATGCATTGGCGAATTTTTCTGTCAGCATCTGATCAGCCCACTCACGACTGGGCGCCAGCGCCAGCCAATCCTCTTCATAGGGCGATGGCTGCCAGAGATGAAACTGGAAACGATCGGGGTATGACTCCTGACACTGCATCAGGTGCGACCAGATAACACCATGAGGCGTAAAGACATGGGTAATCCTTTCCGCCTCAACCAGTGTCAGAAACGCCTGCTCGAACGCCGCATCAGTAACAAAGGGCAAGCGATGGAACGACACCACTGGATAGCGTCCTGCTTCCGATTCCCGCATGACCGAGCTGGCGCCGACAACCTCCAGATCAAGCGACCGCGCAAACGCGATAACCTCTTTGGCTTTATCAATATCCAGCGGGAACACCAGCAGCCTGACTTGCGAAGCATTCCTGTTTTCGACCGTCCTGTCTGACATAGCTCAGCAACCAGTAGATTGTCTTGGTATTACGCACATGGGTGATTCAGAACCATTTCCAGAATGCCGGCTGCAGATCGCTCGAGGGCATCGGCGCAATCACCGAAGAATGTCCCTTCTATATCTTTTTCCTCCAGCAACGCCGTCAAACGCCTGCGCTCATCATCGTCATCAATAAGCCGACAAGCCGTTGCAATATATTCTTCCACGGTTTCAGCGGGACGGAGCGCATCGATATTCAACTTATCAATGATGCCGGCATCGATCTGCAGCTCACTGTCCCGCACCCGCATCACCACCAGCGGCAATCCCAGCAGCATGGAATCAACCAGACTATTGGTACTGCCAAAGGGGAACGGACTCAGGTGAATATGGCAGTGAGCCACCTTGCGCAGATACTGGGGATAGTTCATGGATGGATGTACCACGAAGCGCTTCAGCTTTTGCGCGATCTTTTTCCGGAACAGGCTGAGGGAAAGGTTGTTCAGATTCGGTATGAAATGATATTCAACTTCCCGGGTGGTCTTGTCCGCAATCTCTGCCAGGACACTGATGAACCCTGCATTGATCTTCATGGAGGAGCCCGTGATGATAACTCTTACAGGTTCCCCTGCTTGTCGAGGTTCCTTCCATTCGAGCATTTCACTTCGGGGCGGTTGATTGATATGCGGTACAAAACTGCTTGCATTGTGCTCGAGAGAAAACAGTTTTTCCGAAAACTGCGTTGGATCTGCCACAAACTGATCTTCCACCAGACAGTAGTCCATCACGTCTGAATGCGAACTCGCCGGATGCCCCATACTCATGAACTGACACGGCGCCAGGCGGATATTGGCAAGCAGAATGGCCGATATGTGCATGCCCACGCTGGGATAATAAATCGCATCCGGCCGAATGTCCTTGATGGCTTTGATCGCTCGCTTGAGCGATCCGCCGATTTCCTCACTCCATTCCAGATAGTGGTGCTCGTCGAAGCACTTTATTGAGTTCTCATCGCAATCCTTCTTTTCGGTCATGCCAATAACATGGAAATGCGTTCGCAGCGCCTTGATGGTCGGCGCATAGCATCGATACATCGCATGCCCGGATTTGAAGTACTCGTTGACCACCAGCAAAACCGGCTTGTTCCTGCTTTGCTTTTTCTTCTGCACCTGATTCTGCTCAACGCCAATGCGCTTCATCCAGTGCACCAGCATCCTGTTGAGCGTCTTCTTGAAATAGTTGCGCTCGGCAATGGTGGCGTAGCTGCAGTGCATCCAGCCAATACATAACCATCCCAGCATTGATGGCTCGAATGCCGTCACGTCCAGATCATGCATCATCGATGAGATCAGCTTGTCCCGTGCAGCATTCTCCCGCTCAGTGACACAGAACAGCGTCGCGACTGACAGCAGCACCATCCACAGAATGTGTCGCGGATGACTCTGGAGATACTGCTCGAACGGGATCTTGATCTCTGAATGAATGCCGTGCAGCAACAGAACCTTGTTGAAGGTCTGGCGGGAAACGATCTCTGTCTTCTGCGCCTCTACTGGTTCCAGCAGGTTCTGGATGACATGATCAGCGTTCCCGAAGCCAGACACTTCAAGCAGAGCTTTCAGGCTGCCGTGCCCAATGGCGAATTTGTAGAAGTCGCTGTCTTCCACACCAAAAGCGGGGTCGCTGAACATCTGGCAAACACCGCTGGCGATACGGGTTGCCACATAGGTAACTTCACGTTCGTCATAGGTGGGCAGGATGACTTTGTTGGGCTGGGCTGAATGCACAGAGCAATTGGACAGCAGCCAAAGGAGGCATTCTTCCGCCTGTTTGTAGCGCCTGCGCGTCACGTCGGTTTCGAACAGTCGTAGAACCGTCAGCGCGTCCACATTCTTCAGCGGATCGTCGTTGCTCATTATTCCATTTCCTCAGCCAGAATCCTTATTGGCTAAGTGAAGCAGAATATTCCTTGTTTTCAACTATTTGGCGCAAATTGCCGACGATGAACGTAATGTCCTGGGGGGTTAGAAAGTTGTGGAAAGGCAATCCAATAAGACGGTCGTTGAGCCTGTCTACGGTGACAAGGGTCGATTCACCCGCGCGACAGACCTGGGCACAGGCCACCCAATGTGGATGCCGATGAAGGCCAGGATTGTACCAAAGCCGTGTGCCAATACCCTGTGCAGCGAGCTGTTCCTGGACTGACTGAACACTGACGCGGATGCCCGCGTGCAGGCGGACCGGCATGGTGGAGCGGTTATGACGCACCGGCAGGGGAATCAGCACTTTCTCGCCAAGTGACTCGTTGTCTGTGAACGATTGTGAAACCCAAAGATGGCTACACGTTTTCATCTGGGCCTGATAGCTGGCGTCAACCCGCGCACGTTTCAGCTGCCGTGCAGGCCAGCGGGCGATCTGCGCCAACCCAACCGCTGCATGATACTCACTCAATTTGGCATTGGTACCATGACCCACCACCTGGCCCCGCGCATCCATACCAAAATTGCAGATGCGTCGCGCACGGGCAATCACGTTATCATTCTGGCAGGCGAGCAAGCCACCTTCACCAATACCAAATGCCTTGGTGGCGTGCATGCTGAACGCTACCAAAATATGTCGGCCCACTTCCTGATTGCCAAGCGCCGCCGCCGCATCGATCAACACCGGCAGTCCGGTTTTTTCAAAAAAGCGATCCCACTGCGACGCGGACAATGGGCGCCCAAGCGCAGCCACCGGCATGACGGCATCTATATTTGCTCTCGACACGGCTTCCAGCGCGATGTCGGGTGTCATCACCCAGCTGTTTTCATCCACGTCGCAGAAAACCGGCTCAAACCCGCAGTTCTGGATGGCATTTGCCGATGCGGGAAAAGTAAATGCCGGCACAAGTACCCGCGCCCCCGGCTTCAGGCCCAGGGCTGCCAGGCCCAGTTCCAACGCGGCAGTTCCCGTGCTGCACAGCAGAAGCTTCACACGGTCATCCGTGAAATGGGTACGCAGAATCTGATCGTTCAGTCGGGTGGCAAGGGGGCCGAAATTGGTGTACCAGCGATTGCCATCAATCTCCCGCAGAAAAGGCACTACTTCTTCAGCCGGCGGCATGTCGGGAATGAGGTACGGGAGGGAAACAGGCTGAAGGGACATATCATTTACCTCTGGCCGCAGCCGGGGCATTCAGCCCAGATTGCGCGCCACGTCAAGATATCGCATGGTGTTGCGACGGTTGTGCCCGGCCGTTTGCAGCGCCTGCTGAAGATCGTTGCGGGCAGCAGTGCAGTTGTCCCTGGCCTCGCCATAGGTGGCACTGAGTCGCGCGAGGCTATCCATCACCGCCTGCAGTTCCGCCGCATCGGTTCCGGGTGGCGGCGGCAGGTTTTCATTCATGAACCTCACGCACGCCAGATCGACCAGACGAACTTCCTCATAGTCACCAGCGGCAATGGCTTGCTTCAATCTGGCATTGAGTCCGTCGATCACCTGCGCGAACATGATTCAGGATCCCTTTCCCTGCTGGGTATGGAGTTTGTTGGCTTCTTCAGCAATGCTGTCCCAGCCAGATTTGATCTGCTTCAGCAATCCGATGACTTCCTGGACTTTCTGCTGGCTGTTTTCACGGGTTGCTTCGTACAGCCGGATCATCATGTAGTCGTACAGGCTATCGAGGTTACGCGCGATATCGCCGCCTTTTTCGTGATCCAGAAAACCTTGCAAGCCGCCCAGAATGCTGATGGCCCGGCCAATGGTATTGCCTTTGGCTTCGTAGTCTTTGCGCTCCATATGGCCGATGGACTGTTGCAGATTGTCCAACGCACCCTGATACAACATTTGGATCAGCTGGTGGGGAGTCGCCTCCTCAACAGCAGTGCTCTTGTTCAGTTTTGCGTACTGCTGCGCGCCTTTTGACATGTTCATGGGTATTCCTGCCTGTAAGCCTTACTTTTTCTTGGTGGTAATCTGGGAAATGGATTCCATCTGCCGCGCGATATAGTCGCCAGTGGAATTCAGCGTCGCCACCAGAGAATCCATTGCGGAGTACTGTGCCCGCAAACGTTCTTCCAGGGACGTCATGCGCATTTCCAACCGCTCGCGCTGCTCATCAATATCCTTCAACTGCTTGAGGAAGGTCTCATTCCGGCTGGAAATCAGCCCGCCGGTTTTGACAAAATCATTGATGGTGTTATCCAGCTTCTTGATGACGCCATCATCGCTTGCCAACAAATTGGCCACGTCATCAAAGTTGGTGTTGAGAGCCTGATCCAGTTTGGTGGCATCGAGTTTCAACGTTCCATCGCGCTGGGTAGTGATACCCAGTGAAACCAGCGAATTGAACGCACCTGCCAAACCATCCACGGTACCGGTGATGGTTCTGCGAATCTGGTTTTCGATGGAACGGACGGTCGAATCACCCGTCAGCAATCCTGCTTCGTTGGCCTCGGGGTCATATTTGGTCAGGAACTTGAGCGTCTCTGCCAGTGCATTGAAGCTTTCAACAAAGGTGGTCAGATTGGTTTTGATGGCGGTCTTGTCGATGCTGACGCCGAGGTTTTCAGTAACGCCCGGATTGGCTTTCACCGCTGTCAGTGTCACGCCCTGAATCACGTTCTGAAAAACATTCGAAGACGATGTAACGTCGTATCCGTCGACCCGGATCAAGGCATCCTGCGCTGTTCCCTTCTGATCCATGTTGCCATTCAGAAATGCCGATAGCCCGGTGTTATCCGTATCATTGCCATCGGAATCACCGGTGACTGAAACCGTAATTGCATTGGCGGCACCGGTTTCATCGGCAGACAGCACCAGCTTGGATACGGTTCCACCCATGCCATCGGACACTGTCAGGATGCTGGCGGTTACGCCCGGATTGGTTTCCGCGTTGTTGATTGCGTCTCGGATGCCGGCCAGCGTGTTGTTCTGGCCACCGACAATGGTGACATCAAATGATGCTGAACCCACCGCGATATTGATCGAGCCTGCACCCACGGCCGCATCGGGCCCGGAGAAGTTCGCGGAGGACACCATCTTGTGCGCAGACGCCAGGTTGACGATTTCAATCTGACTGTTGCCAACAGACGCTGCATTGGTCGCGGATACAGTAAAGGATTCTGGGTTGCTGGAAGTTGCCGCCCGGGCGGCAAGACTTTGCAGTGAAGAAAGATTGGCAAGAGATTTCCGGAAGTCGGACAGCGTACTCTTCAAGGAACCGAAAGCAGATATCTCTGCCTGAATTTCGGTTTCCCGCAACGCAAGACGTTGCTGTACGGGGACGGACTCAGCCTCGACCAGTTTGGTGATGATATTTTCGATATCAATACCGGATCCGGTACCGGCTGCGGTGATGGTAGCCATTTGAACCTCGCTCCAGATTCCTCGCTTCGGTCAATTTCCTGACACACAGTGGAATCCAGCAATTAACAGGCCAACTCGTTCTATGCATTCCCTACATCATGCGTTGCCTCAGTCAGGTTATCGGTTGCAGCCGCGATTTCTTTAGGTCAACCCCGGAATATTGACGATCACGCCCGGGAGCTGAGGATGAATCCACCCAGACCCTGCTCGATGCCCTGATCAATGGCCTCGGCGATCTGCAGAATATCTTCCGGTGGAATCTGGCGGATGACTTTTTCCGTCTCCTTGTCGATAACGGTGATGATGACCCTGTTTTCGGTTTCGGCCACTTCGAAGTCCAGGCTGCGCTGATTCTTCTGCATCAACTCCCGCACTTTCGGGATGGCTTCCGCCACCTTACGCTTGACCTCATCCCGTTGCGCCCTGGTCTGCTCCCTTTGTTCGGCCTGAAGTTCCGATGCCTGGACGCCTGCTGACTCTTCCTTTTCCACAGGGACGGCGACTGAAGCTGAATCAGACTGCGCACGCGGAACTTCCTCCGCCGGCTGCTTCCTTTCTACAGAAGTATAGCCGGATTTGGGTTCCAGGCTTGTCGTACTGTTGCTGATCATGACTGCCACCTGATGTTCTCAATGGAAACGCGAGCACCCGGAACCTTTCGATCCCGGGGCTCGCTCATCGTTTTACCCTTTTTACCTAAGGGACAACACCTTAGCCGAGCAGTGAAAGAGCCTGCTGCGGCAGGGCATTGGCCTGAGCCAGCACCGAGATACCCGCCTGTTGCAACACCTGGTTCTTGGACAGTTCGGCTGTTTCTGCAGCGAAATCTGCGTCCTTGATCCGGGAGTTGGCTGCTGCCAGGCTTTCCGATACTGCCGACAGGTTGCGGATGGTGGATTCAAAGCGGTTCTGAATCGCACCCAGATCTGCCCGGAAGGAGTCGATCTGAGACAGCGCGCTGTCGATGGACTTCATGGTGATGTTGGCGCCTTCCACAGTGGTGATGTCAGCGTTGGCAATGGTGCCCACGGCCTGGACGTTGTCATCATCAGTGTCGGTGTTGGTTGCACCACCGGTGTTAGTGTCGATGTTGATGGTGTCCTGGGCAGAGATGGTCAGCTTGCCTGTCTTGACTGAGTCAGTCAGGTCAGCTGCAGCCAGTGCTTCGGCATCACCACCACCGAACAGAACATCAGCTGCGTCAGCATCGGCAGTCGATACCACGATATCGCGGCCATCCTCAGCAGTCAGTACCAGACGTCCACTTTCATCGATACTTGCTTTAACACCTGTAATGCTGGACTTGGCATTGATGGCATTGGTCAGGGCGCCATTGGCATCTTTCTCCTGAACCTGAACAGGCCCGATGTCCACACCGTTGATGGTGAGGTCACCATTTTCCAGCGTGCCGGCACCGACATAGGCTTCAGCCGCATTAGCAGAAGCAATGCCCGCATCTTCATAGTTGTAGGTAGTCTTGGCAGTGGCATATACGCCTTCCAAACCTTCTACACCATTTTGCCGCAGGGTGTTGATACGCTCAGCCAGAGACTTGGCAAAACCGGTGCCATAGTTGTCATCTTCAGTATCAGTCAACTGGGCTACGGTAGCACCCGTAATGTTGCCACCGTTAGCAGCTGACATGACATCAACCGCTGTTGCGTTCGCAGATGAACCGATACGGATTTCCAGGGCGGACTGGTTGGCACCTGCAGCGTTACCATCGTCGAAGGTCAGCTGAACGGCACCCGGCTGAGAACCCAGAGCAGATGCACGGGCATCCACACCTTTAACCGAAACGGTTTCACCAGCGTTGGCACCGATCTGGAAGTTCAAGGCCTTCAACGAACCATCCGCTACGCGGGCACCGTTGAACGTGGTGGTTTCGGCAATCCGATTGATTTCAGAGACCAGCTGACCTACTTCCGCCTGCAAGGACTGACGGTCGGATGAGCTGTTGGAATCGTTGGCTGACTGTACTGCCAGGTCGCGAATACGCTGCAGGGCAGTGGTGATTTCGTCCAGCGCAGATTCAGTTGTCTGGGCGAAGGAAATACCGTCGTTGGCGTTGCGGGTCGCTACACCAAGGCCACGGATCTGGGTGGTGAAGCGGTTGGAAATCGCCAGACCGGCGGCGTCATCTTTGGCGCTGTTGATGCGCAGACCAGAAGACAGACGCTGCAGTGATGTCTGCAGTGCACCCTGGGACTTGTTCAGGTTACGCTGCGCGTTCAGCGACGATACGTTGGTATTGATAATCTGGGGCATGGTAGTCTCCTGCGATTTAAACACGACCTCAACGAAGTCGAGGTAATTCTCTATTCGGCTGTGCCTCTGTTACGGAGGCCGTGTGAACTTCTTCATCCGCCTACACCCAGTTTATCGGCGTCGTTTTTTTGAACTTTAAAAAATGTTGAAGTGACGACGGTGCATCGCGCCAATTCCTCAGGCAGGGATAAATTGTTGTTTTCAATGACCTTTATATCGACGATCCGCCATTTACAGGAAAACATCCCTTAAATCGATTTTTTATGAGGCGGATGGTTTTAATTACAACGAGCCAATAGCGCCGGGATAATGGCGCTGCAGGAAACGCACAGCAGAACTCAGAGAAAGTTTGACGGAAAGCTGTCGATGGCGGGAAAAGCGAGGAAACCAAAAAGATGAGGGGGCATCGCCCCCTCGGATTGAAACAGCACCTGGCCTGAATTAGCCCTGCAGCAGACTCAGAACCTGCTGCGGCAGTGCGTTGGCCTGGGCCAGAACCGAGATACCCGCCTGCTGCAGTACCTGATTCTTCGACAGTTCAGCGGTCTCGGCAGCAAAGTCCGCATCCCGAATCCGGCTGTTGGCTGCAGAAAGACTCTCCGCCACGGCTGACAGGTTGCGAATGGTGGACTCAAAGCGGTTCTGCACCGCACCCAGCTCACCCCGGAAGCCATCAATCTGCGCCAAGGCACTGTCGATGGATTTCATGGTGATATTGGCAGCCTCTACTGAAGTGATGTCCGCGTTGGCAATGGTTCCTACTGCCTGAACGTTGTCATCAGTGGTGTCAGCGTTGGCCAGAGCACCGGTTTCAGTAAAGTTGATGGTGTCCTGGGCAGAAATGGTCAGCTGGCCGGTTTTGACGCTGTTGGCAAAATCTGCCGGGGCAAGTGCTTCAGCATTTCCACCACCGAACAGGATGTCTGCCGAGTTATTGGTAGTGGTCACAACGATATCGCGACCATCATCCGCTGTCAGCAGAAGGCGGCCATTCTGGTCGATACTTGCAGCCACACCCGTTACCGATGAGCGGGAATTGATGGCATTGAGCAGCGCACCATTGGCATCCCGCTCCTGCACTTCCACCGGGCCAATATTGACGCCATTGATCACGAGGTCACCATGATTGAGAGAGCCGGCACCTACATAGGCCTCTGCTGCGTTGGCCGCTGCCACACCAGCGTCCTCGTAATTGAAGGTAGTCACCGCACTGGCATAGACACCGCCAAGGCCTTCAACCCCATCGACACGCAGATTGTTGATGCGTTCCGCCAGGGACTTGGCGAAACCAGATCCAAAATTATCTGACTCGGTATCAATCAGCTCACCGACAGTTGCACCCGTGATGGCACCGCCATAAGCGTTGGCCAGAACATCCACCGACGTTGCATTGGCCGAAGTTCCAATACGGATCTCCAGTGCAGTCTGGTTTGCACCGGCAGCATTACCATCATCGAAACTCAACTGAACGGCACCAGGCTGCGAACCGAGAGCCGAAATACGTGCATCCACACCGCCGACTTCCACGCCCTCTCCGGCGTTGGCACCGATCTGGAAGTAATAGGATTTCAGCGATCCATTCAGCACATAACGACCGTTGAAGGTGGTTGTGGATGATATGCGATTGATTTCATCCTTCAGCTGATCGACTTCCGCCTGCAGCGAAAGACGATCTGCCTCGCTGTTTGAATCGTTCGCAGACTGCACCGCAAGGTCACGAATACGCTGCAATGCGGTGGTTATCTCATCCAGCGCACTTTCGGTGGTTTGCGCGAGCGAGACACCGTCATTCGCATTACGAATGGCCACGTTCAAACCTCTAACCTGCGTTGTAAAGCGGTTTGAAATCGCCAGACCGGCGGCGTCATCCTTCGCACTATTGATACGCAAGCCGGATGATAGCCGCTGAAGGGATGTTTGCAATGCGCCCTGTGATTTATTCAGGTTACGCTGCGCATTGATCGAAGAAATGTTGGTATTAATAATCTGAGGCATGGTTGTTCTCCTGCTCTATTCACCGCTCTTTCAGAGCGGAATATTCAATTTGTTTGGTTGGTCGATGCTTAACTCCGGAGGTTGCGTTTCATGCTACCCTCCTCGCCATCGTTCAGACTGTGTTCGTATTAGTCGACTCATATCAAATGAACTCGAACAAAGAAAGATTCTGAATCTTCACAAAGCTTTGTTGCGCGGCCTGCAAGGCCAGCGTGCGTTTGTTCAGCTCTGTAATGGCTTCTGCATAGTCGAGATCCTCCACCAGAGAGAGAGCTGACTTGGCCTGAACCAGCAAACTTTCATTAATGCTGTTCTCACTGTCGATGACATTCAGCCGGCTACCCACGCTGGCGCGGACGTCGTCGATGTGTGATGCCGCCTGATCAAGATTCTGAATACCGACATTCAAGGCATTGCGGAAAGAAGCCTGTTGGGTCTCGGAATCCGTTGGCATCCGCAGCGCTGACACAATCTGGCCAACCGTGGTGAAAATGCTCTGCGAATAGCTGGGCTGGATGGTGAAACTGTCACCCGCTTCGGGGAATCCGGAAACAGAGAAGGTAATGCCGTTGAATGTCACACTCCCGTTCTCATCGAACCGCGGCAATGGTGCAGTGAAAACCGGCCCAGAGTTGGCGCCCGTAACCTGGTAAACGACGGAGCCGGATCCATCCAGTGAGTAATCCACTGTGTAGACATCGCCCACATAGCTGACGGGATCTGACAGAACAGCGGTGCTGATGATGCCTGTGCCCAGATTGTTTGCATCGGCTGTCGTCACAAACGCACCGTTGCCGGTGGTGACATTCATGAAAACTGCATCACCGCTGTTGCCCTTTTCAACCATGACCGTGCTGTTGACATTGACCAGCTGCACGCCCTGGTCACCGTTGTATGAAACGGTTCCGGTTCCGTCACGGGTGAAAGGCTGAACGCTGCTCTGAAAACCGGAAAACAGATAATCACCGCTGGCTACCTGGGAGTTCGCAAGGCCAATCAGCTCGCCGAGGCGCTGTTCGATCTCAATTGAAATGGCGTTGCGATCCTGATAGTTCAGCGTGCCATTCGCGCCCTGCAGCGCCAGTTCACGGATACGGCCCAAAATACTGGTGACGTTGTCCAGCGCACTTTCCTGCAATTCCAGGCGTGTCTTCGCACTGTTGCCGTTTTCGATGTACTGCTTTGTTGTATCCAGTTGCTGCTTCAGATTCAGCGCCACGGCGGTACCGATCGGATCATCCGATGGCTTGAGGATTCGCTTGCCGATGGAGAGTTGCAGCTGGGTCTGCGCGACCTTGGACTGGTTGTCCATGATCGCGTTGGTTCCCTGGGTGAATGACTGAGATGTCGATACACGAATGGCCATGGCAGTCACCTTTACAACGCACTGAGAATGGAGTCGAACAATTCAGAGGACACCTGAATCACCCGGGCCGACGCCTGGTAGGACTGCTGGAAGCGAATCAGATCCGCAGCTTCTTCATCCAGATTCACGCCTGCTATCGATTCGCGCTGGGCTTCGATCTGACGCAGAATACTTTGTGACGCTTCACTCCCAATCTGTGCATCGCGGGTGCGAGTACCGACCCCACTCACCAACTGTCCATAGGCGCTCTGATAGCTGGCGGTGCCGTTGCCAATGGTTTTCGCCGTACGCAAACCTGATAGCAACAGCGCATTGCGGTTATCGCCCACGCCACCGTTGTTGTACTGAATCTGAATCTGATCGCCGGTAGCGGGCACGCCATTGAACACCACATCGTAGCCCGATGCAGGATAAAGCCCCGCCTGCTCCAGCAATCCGTTGGACTGATTGGGCGTGAATGCCACACCACCGACAACGACTGCCGCGGTACCGGAATCAATCACGTCATAGGTTGTGGGGCTGGTGAACACGACGGTATAAGGCGGGGTCAGCGCGAACGTCGTGGTGGAAAAATCTGCCGTGGTTGTATCGGTTACCACCACCCGCTCCAAGAAGCCTCCACCCGTGTTGGTGGATGGCAGCTGGGTGCGCACCGGCAATGCTGCGGCAACCTGGTCGACGCTATCGATCTCGAGCGACATGTTGCTGGCACCCATGCGGGTTGGCGTCACCAGAAAGCGGTCACTGCTGGCCGGCGCACCGCCGGAAAAATTGATGGTGAAGCCTTCAGTGAGGAATGTGTAGCTATTGCCGGCGCCAGGATTCGCAAACGTGTCCACCAACGTATTGGTTGTGGTGTTGCGAAGGCTGTAGTTACCGGTGTTGCCGTCATAAAGCAGTTCGTAGTTCGCCGCTTTCAGGATCGACGCATCATCGATGGTGACCGACAGCGTGGTGCTCCCGGTATTGCCCAGATCTGCTGATGCCCGGGCAGCTTCAAATGCCGGCTGATTGAGGCCACCGAAGAAAAGCCCGCCGATCTGATTATTCAGATCCATACCAAGCTGGTGCTGAGTGTTGAAGGTATCCGACAGCACCATGGCAATCCGGCCAAGCTCGTTAAAGATCGGATCAATGAGCTCTTCACGCACTTTCAGCAAGCCGCCCAAACGGCCACCCGACAACTGGGTCGTAACATCAAACTGGGCCGAGCCATAGGTCAACACCAGATTATTGCGCGACACACCACTGACAGCGGGATCACTGGAAAGCTGATAAGCGTCACCGCCTACTACCAGTGGTTGACCATTGCCGACGAATATGTTCACGGTCAGATCAGATTCCTGAACGATCTGCAGACCCACCAGCTCCGACAGCTGTCGCACCGCTTCGTCCCGCTGATCCAGCAGATCGTTGGGTTGCTTGCCGAGATTATTGGCCGCATAGGTTCGAATAGTGCTGTTCAGATCTGCAATGCCAGCGGCAAGCTTGGTGATTTCAGACGCCACGTTTTCCAGCTCGACGTTCAGGGTCTCGTTCTGCTGAAAAATCTGGTCGTAAACGGTATTGAAGCGATTGACCAGCGCCCGGCCGTCACTCAGCAGAACCTGACGGGCTGCAATCGAGGATGGATCAGTCGACAGTTCCTGAATGGTGTCAAAAAATCCCTGCAGCGTTGGCGTGATTGCGGTGGCATCGTCGCCCAGCAGCGAGTCCATGCGCACCGCATACTCGTAATAGGCTTCGTATGAATTGAAATTCTGGGTATCGCGGCGCAGCTGATCGGTGACAAACTGATTGGCAATGCGGGTAATGGTGTTCGCATCCACGCCCTGCCCGACAAATGCGCCACCATACTGAATGGGCGTGCGGGTCAGAAATTCGGTGCGCTGGCGGCTGTAGCCAGCCGTGTCCACATTGACAATGTTATGGCTGACAGTGGACAGGGCAGTCTTCGCTGCCGTCAATCCTGAAACTGCTATTTTAGAGATGTCTGCCATTACCGGAATCCGTCACTCAAAGCGTGGTTACGCTTGCCTTGGCTTTCGCCTGTAAAATGTCACTTTCCAGCAAACTTGCAATTTTGTTGCCATAATTCGGGTCGGTGGCATATCCGGCTTTTTGCAGCGAAAAACCCCATTGTTTTGCTTCACTATTTGCGTTTAGCGCGTTCTGGTAGCGGGGATTTTGCTGCAGAAATCTGACGTAATCATCGAACGCCGAGTCCAGCGATGCGTAAGAGCGGAAAGCAGCGTACTCCTGGGCGGCAATTCCATTCCGGTATTCCAGGGTCTTCTTTTTGACGGTATCGCCGTCCCAGCTGGCGCTGGCCTTGATGCCGAACAGGTTGAAGCTGTGCTGGCCATCGGCATCGCGCATGACATGGTTACCCCAGCCGGTTTCGAGCACGGCCTGGGCCACGATCGCCATGGGATCCACATTGAGTTTGCGACCCGCCCGCTGCGCGTGCGGCAATATCGCGTCGACAAATTCAGCCGGTGTTTGCCAGGCCCTGGCAGCGGGTTGCCGCTCTTCAGATGCCGGCGAAGTAGGTGCAAAGATTTCGGCTTCCAGGGTCTTTTCCTCGACCGCCTGCTCCAGCCGCAGCCCATCCAATTCAGAGATGTCCTGGCGCAACAGCACGGGAACAGCGCGCTCGCGATAATATGCAATATCGAACTGCTTGTTCGGATTTACCGGCAATGACTCCGCGACATGCTCTGGCGCCTTTGCGCTTTCAAGGCGTTGCATCTGCCGCACCACCATCTCGGCCAGCCCGATACCCCTGCCCGCTGACAGCGACTGGCTGATCTGCTGGTCATACATGTCGCGGAAATATTCTGCATCTTTGCCGCTGAGGTAATTGTCCTCGCCAAACATCTGATTGGCTTGCCGCATACTCTTCAGCATCATATTGAGGAACACACCCTCCAACTGACGCGCAGTAGCGCGCATGCCAGCCTCGGAATCGGTGCGATTGGCCTTTTTCAGCTGGTTGAACTGGGCGAAATCCAGATAGGATGTCTGCGCATCGGGCAGCTTCGATACAGTCATGGCTCAGATCACAATCAGTTCTGCGCGTAGAGCGCCAGCCTGCTTCAGCGCTTCAAGGATCGCCATCAAATCACCGGGCGCCATACCTACCCTGTTGACGGCGCTGACGATGTCATCCAGTGTGACGCTGCTACCGACCTTGAACATGCGCACGGGTTCCTGCTCAATATCAATCTGAGTGTCCTGCGCCACTACCGTGCGACCACCGGCAAACTCATTGGGCTGGGATACTTCGACGCCTTCTGCAATCGTCACCGTCAGATTTCCATGACTGACCGCCGCAGGAAACACCTTCACATTCGAACCCACCACAATGGTTCCGGTGCGGGAATTAATGATCACCCGGGCAGTCGGTTCTGCCGGCTGCACATCCAGATTTTCCAGCACCGACAGATAGGTAACCCGCTGCGACGGATCCCTGGGCGCCGTTACAACAATCGAGGTTGCATCCATGGACCGCGCAACACCAGGTCCCAGTAAGCGGTTTATTTCGTCACGCACTCGCTTGGCGGTGGTGAAGTCTGGCTGATGCAGATTGAAGGTAAGCGTGTCGCCGTCCATGAAGGGGTTTGGCGCCGCCACTTCAACAGTGGCACCGTTGGCAATGCGCCCGACGCTGGGTACATTCACGGTAATCTTCGAACCGTCGCTGCCTTGCGCACCAAAGCCGCCAACGACCAAATCACCCTGCGCGATGGCGTAGACTTTTCCGTCTGCACCTCGCAGCGGTGTCATCAATAAACTGCCGCCACGCAGACTGCTCGCGTTGCCAATCGAAGACACGGTGACATCAATTCTCTGACCTGGCTTGGAAAATGGAGGTAGCACTGCATGAATGGAAACTGCTGCTACGTTCTTCAACTTGGGGGTCATGTTTTCGGGAACGCTGATGCCAAACTGTTCCATCATGTTGCGGAACGTTTGAGATGTGAAAGGCGTCTGCGCAGTCTTGTCGCCGGTGCCATCAAGCCCCACCACCAGGCCATAGCCGATCAATTGGTTGGTACGCACTCCCTGCACATCCGAAATGTCCTTCAGGCGATCAGCCAGACTTATGCTTGAAGCCGAAGCCAGAACGACGCATGCCACCATATATCTGAACAAATCTTTCATTGTCATACTCCGTCAGAACGGCCACCACGGGCTATTGAATACCCGCGACATCCAACCCTGCTGTTGAGCATCTGCAAGTGCACCTGTGGCGCTATAGGTCAAGCGTGCATCGGCAATCCGGCTTGAAATCACCGTGTTCTGTGGCGAAATGTCCGACGGCCGCAGCATGCCCTCTATCCGGATAAATTCATCGCCCTGGGAAAAGGTCATCCACTTCTCACCCCTGACCACCAGTACACCATTGCTCAGCACATCCGCCACGGTGACGGAAATCTGGCCCACCATGCGATTGCTCTGATCCGAGCCGGCATCACCAGTGAACTCTCGCGTATTGGACGCCGAAGTATTGAGTGTCAATGCGTTGTCGGTAACGCCAGGCAAGCGGAAATTCGGTTGCGTTCCCAGCAGAGAATTCACATTCATTTCCAATGTGTCTTCTTTCTCGATCTCAGTCTTATTGCTCTTCGACGACATGGTTTTTTCATCGAGATAAACTGTAATGATGTCGCCGACCCGGCGCGCACGCTTGTCTTCCCACAGGCTGATACCCGCTCCGCTGGCGTAGATGGACCCAACAGACTGGATGCCACTGGGCTGCGCCACCGGCATTACCGGCGAATAGCGTGGATCACCTGGCTTGGGCGGATCCAGCGCAGCGCAACCGCTGGCCAGCAGACTTGAAAGGATCACAAGAAGCGGGAATTTCATGGTCAGATCCTCACTCAATTACAACTGCTGTCCGATGTACTGCAGCATCTGATCAACTGTTGAAATCACTTTCGAATTCATTTCATAGGCACGCTGGGTTTCGATCATGTTCACCAGCTCTTCCACGACATTGACGTTAGAGCTTTCCAGTGCGCCCTGGATGATGGGGCCCAGTCCGTTCTGGGCGGGCTCACCCTGCGTGGGTGCGCCGGACGCTACGGTTTCACGAAACAGATTGCCGCCCATGGCTTCCAGGCCAGCCGGATTGATGAAATCAGCCAGCTGGATGTTGCCCACCTGAGTGGAATCGCCGGTCTGCGCATCCACCACGCTCACGACGCCATCGGTTCCGATCGTGACACTATGCGCGCCCTCAGGAATCGTGATGCCCGGCTCCAGCGGAAATCCGCTGGCATTCACCAGCTCACCATTTGAGTTCAACTGGAATTCACCATCACGGGTGTAATAGGTGGAACCGTCTGGCATCAGGATCTGAAAAAAACCACGTCCATTGATGGCCATGTCCAGGCCCTGATCTGTCACCTGAATATTGCCCATGGTGAACTGTTTGTGCGTCGCCACCAGTCGCACACCCGTACCCAGCTGCAAGCCAGACGGCAATTCCGTATTCTGCGAAGACTGACCTCCAGGCTGGCGGTTGATCTGGTACAGCAGATCCTGAAACACTGCCCGATCGCGTTTGAAACCGTTGGTGCTGACGTTGGCCAGGTTGTTGGAAATGGTTTTCAGCTTGGTGTCCTGAGCACTCAATCCGGTTTTACTGACCCACAGTGCTGATTGCATAGCTTGATCCTCTCGTTAATACGGCAAACGTTTTCCCGGGCGGGGCCAACTTCTGCCGACTTCATCGTTCGTGCGTGGAAATTCTGGCGCTTTCACTAACCTTGCATCATCCGTGCCGCTGCTTCGTCATTTTCCTGCGCTGTCTTCATCATGCGTACGTTCAGTTCGAACAGGCGCGACATCGTGATGAGTCCGGTCAGCTCTGCAACTGGATTGACGTTGGAGCCTTCCAGCATGCCGTTGATAATTTGCACGTTGGCGTCGACAACAGGCTGCTCGCCATCGCGCGTACGCATCAATCCGTCCTCGCCCTTCACCAATGTTGCAAGATCGGGATTGACCAGCTTCAGTCGGTTGACCTGCGTGATAGTCTGACCGTCGTCACCCAGCCCTCGAATGGAAATAGTTCCATCGATACCGAGCTCCAGGGTTTCATACTCCGGCAAAATGATGGGGCCGTTGTCGCCCATCACTGGCAAACCGGAACCCGTCACCAGCATCCCGCTGACATCTCGTTGCAAGTCACCTGCGCGGGTATAGGCTTCTGATCCGTCGGGCATCTGAACTGCAAGCCAGCCTTCACCCTTGATCGCGACATCCAGATCGCGCCCGGTTTCCATCAGCACACCGGAAGAAAGATCTGTACCCGGGCGCTCACCCATGGCGTAGGCCCGCGAGGGATGATGCTCGCCGAACACCGACATGCTGCGAAACTGGTGATAGTCCGCCTTGAATCCGTTAGTGGAAACGTTAGCCAGGTTGTTGGCACGTAGCTGCTGCGCATCCAGCGATTCGCGCGCTCCTGTCATGGATATGTAGAGTGATTTGTCCACGCTGCTCGCTCCTGACTGTCAAAAAAATGCGGTTTGTTTCGACTCACTGATCTACTGCAAATCACTTGCCAAAAAAAAGCCCCGCGAATGCGGGGCTCGTATTGCTTCAGATCACTTATCGGATCTGGATGATGGTCTGCGTTACCGCGTTGGAAGTTTCGATAGACTTGGCGTTGGCCTGGAAATTCCGCTGCGCCGTGATCAGCGTCACCAGCTCCTTGGTCAGATCCACCGTCGAAGATTCCAGCGCGCCCGACTGAATCAAACCAAAGCTCGATGTGCCAGCTTCACCGGCCAGTGGTTCGCCCGACGCAGTAGAAGCGCGCCATGTAGTATTGCCCACCTGCAACAAGCCTTGCGGGTTGGGAAAACGCGCCAGCGCCACCTTGCCCACCGCTTCAGTCTGACCATTGGAATAGGTCGCCTGAATCACACCTTTGGAATCCACATTCAATCCGGTCAGACGGCCGATAGTGAAACCATCCTGTGACAAGGTATTGATGGTAAACGGAGAAGCAAACTGGGTCGGCGTATTGTTGTTGAAATCGAAGAACACCTGCTGGGTCGGATCGGCGCCGTTATTCAGAAAACTGAAAGCCTCAGTGTAGATCCCGCTCGCTGGAATGGTGCCCTGAAACACACCTTGCTGGTTGAAAGCGAGCGTGCCATAAGCCGTGCCGTTCGCATTCACCAACGGACTGGCAGCACCGCCGACCCCGTCGAATACATCAAGGTCTACAACCGCGCCAGTGGAATCAGTAGTGGTCAGAAACACGCCCCAGGTATTCTGGTTGACGCCATCCAGCAGCGGCTCCTTCACAAAATAGGCAGTGACAATATGGGAATCACCCAGAGAATCGTAAACGGTGATCGACGTTGACGCCGTGTAGGTGTTGGGTTGCGCCGGGTTAAACGCATCAACCGCAAGGTTGGCAGCATTGGCCGGCAAGTTGGCGCCAATTTCCACTTCTGCGGTGGCCTGTGGCGCGCCTGCCGTATCAGGCAATTGGAGCGGCACGGTGCTGGACAGCGCCGTTGCTGTCACCGAGCCATCGGTATTCACCGGAAACACCTGGAGGAACTGGCCGGCTGAGTTCACCACGAATCCATTGGAGTCCACACCGAACGCCCCTGCCCGGCTGTATAACCGCTCCTGACTGAGCTGATCGGGCGAGATAACAAAGAACCCCTCGCCACTGATGGCCAGATCCAGCGCCTGCGAGGTGAAGTTCAAGTTTCCCTGATTGAAAAGCTGCGCCACTTCCTGCAGCAATACGCCGTTGCCAATCGCAGTCTGGCTGTTGCCAAACTGGGAGTTGGCATAGATATCACCAAATACTGCCCGGGATTCCTTGAAGCCGATGGTTTCCACGTTGGCGATATTATTGCTGGTGACATCCAGCTGGGCCTGCGCCGCATTCAGACCGCTCAATGCAATATTGAAACTCATGTTTTACTCCTGCCGCGTTAGCGTACTTCTTGAATATTGTTGGAACTGATCTGACCGATGCCATTCAGATTCAGCATCATGCCGCCTTGATTGTTCACGATGCTGACACTGTTGACCCGGCTGTAGATGTTGGTTTCGAGCGCCTGATTATTGCCACCCGAGTTGCCTTCGATGGAAATCGAATATGGGCCAGCCGGCAATGGATTGCCGCTGTTGTCGGTACCGTCCCAGGCAAATGGCGTTTCCGCGTCACCGATGTTGCCCAGATCACGGCTAGCCACCACCGCGCCCTTGGCATCCTTGATAGTCATGGTGATGTCGCCAGACGCCTGGCCGGGAGCGATGGTACCTTCGATCTTTGAACCTGCTTCCAGATAACCGATATTGCCCGGCACGAGTACATCACGCCCCACCAGCGCGGTGGCTTGCAAAGCCTGGGTGGAGCGATACATCGAGCTGATGTCCTGCACCGATGAATTCAGATTCTGGATGCCTTCCAGCGTGCTGAACTGCGCCAGCTGGGCAACGAACTCGGTCTGATCTGCCGGGTTGAGCGGATTCTGATTCTTGATCTGCGCCAGCAGCAGCTTCATGAACATGTTTTTGTCGGCGGTGATTTCATTCTTGCCACCGCCTTGCTGTTTGGAACTGATCGCCAGATCGTCGAGTACACTGTTGGAAGTTACATTGGAAATCGTCATGCTCGTGCTCCCGGATCAGTTACCTGTCAGCGTCCCAGACTCAATGCGTGTTGCAGCATCTGTTTGGCAGAGTTCATCACATCCACGTTGTTCTGGAAGGCTCGGGATGCGCTGATCATGTTCGCCATTTCTTCGACGATATTCACATTGGGATAGGCCACATAGCCTTCTTCATTGGCCTGGGGATGATGAGGCTCATAGCGCAACTGCAACGGCGCATCGCTTTCCACCACACCCAATACATCCACACCACCGCCGGCATCGAGCTGACTGGCCGAGAAATTGAAAGGTGAACTGCTCATGGCCGACTGCAATTGGGCCGCGAACACCGGATGGCGGGCACGATAGGTTTCATCCGTGTTGCTGGAGACACTTTCCGCGTTGGCGATATTCGAGCTGGTGGTGTTCAGGCGCACACTCTGTGCGCTCATGCCGCTACCAGCGATATCAAATACACTATTCAAGGACATGCTCATTCTCCCCTGATTGCGCTGATCAGCGACTTGATCTTGCCGTTGAGGAATTCAAATGCCGCCTGGAATTCCATGGTGTTGCGGGTGAATTCGGTGCGCTCCCGGTCGGCATCCACGGTGTTGCCATCGATGGACGGCTGGGACGGCGTGCGATATTTCATGCCGTTGATGGCTTCGGCCTGGATCAAACCCTGCACGTGCTGGGAACCCGTTGCCGTCATCGGCAAGGTGTCCGAGGTCTCGCCCATCTGCGCCTTGAGCATCTGCGCGAAATCCATGTCACGAGCCTTGAAGCCCGGCGTATCGGCGTTGGCAATATTGTTCGCCAGAACAGACGCCCGCTGCGACCGCAACTGCAGCGCGTGCTGGTGGATGCCGAGGTGTTTGTCGATGCTGATGGCCATTTGCCTGTACTCGCTGGTCGGGGTTTCACTGCACAACGCCAATGAAACGTTTCTCTGCGCAGTGCAAAGCAAGCGCTGTGCCAGCAAGTCAATATCACGGATTATCAGGGGCTTAGCCAATTGGCGCGTCAATTTTTCATTTCCCGGCGGCAAAGGCATTCCGCCAGCGGCAATCGGCAAGAACAGAGCGGCAACAGGCGGCAAACAAACCGATTCAAACGACGGAATTCAGTCCGTCATTTTTTGACGTACACCACGCCAGGCGTGTAGTAGCGGATATCGAACAGATCATTCAGGCCCTTGGGCGTTTCCGATCCGCCCAAAAACAGATAGCCACCGGGATTGAGCACCCGATGAATGTTGGACACGATCTGCTTCTGCAGATCGCTGGAGAAGTAAATCAACACGTTACGACAGAAGACAATATCGAACTTGCCGATATTGATGAAGCTGTCCTTGAGATTGATAGAGCGGAAATCGATGCGCCGCTTGATCTCGGGTTTGATCTCCCAGGCGCCTTCGTTGTCATGCTTGAAGTGTACATCCAGGCGTTCTTCCGACATGCCGCGCTTGAGCGACAGCGGTTCGTACAAGCCACGCCTGGCGGTCTCCAGCACCTTGGAGGAAATATCCGTTGCCAGAATTCTGACATTCTTGTTGGTGAAGCTGAAATTCTTGCGCCGCAGCTCTTCAACACAGATCGAGATCGAATATGGCTCCTGCCCGGTGGAACAGGCGGCGCACCAGATATTGATGTCGCCGGGACGCTTGGCCAGCTCGGGCAACAGGGTGGACTGGAGGAATTCGAACGGGTGGCGATCGCGAAACCAGAGTGTCTCGTTGGTGGTCATCGCGTCGATGACCTGCTGCCGCAGCCGTGCCGCGCCCGGCCGATCGATCTCGCGAATCAGCTCCGACAGCGACGCGATATCATTGTCTTTCAATATCTTGCGCAGGCGACTGTCGATCAGGTAGTTCTTGTTGTCCCCCAGCACGATGCCGCAGGAACGTTCCAGGAACTGCCGAAACTGGGCGTACTCACTGTCGCTGAATTGGGACTGGTTCGACGCTGAAAATACCATCTTTCCTTCTCAGATACGGACACAGCGAACTGTGCCCGATCATCAACGTTCCAATGCTTGATTGATCTGTTCCTGAACCAGTTCAGCCAAACGATCGGGTTTGAATTTTGCCAGAAAATTATTGGCACCCACCCGTTTGACCATGGCTTCATTGAACACACCACTGAGCGAGGTATGCAGCAGAATGTGAAGATCTTTGAGTCGGGGATCATCGCGGATCGACGCCGTCAGCGTATAGCCATCCATTTCAGGCATCTCGATATCCGAGATCAGCATGACGTAGTGATCATTGATGTTATCTCCGTTGGCCGCCAGCTCCTGCAGATGCTCCAGCGCCTGACGCCCATCAGCCACCAGGTGAGTTTTCACACCCAGCTGCTCAACGCAACGCTTGATCTGCTTGCGTGCCACACTGGAATCATCGGCAATCAGCACCGCCATCTGCTTGTCACTGGCAGATTGCACAATTTCCGGCTTGATCAGCTCGGCAGTCACTTCTTCCCGCATGGGTGACACTTCCGACAGAATCTTTTCCACATCAATGATTTCCACGATGCGGTTGTCCACCTCGGTGACGGCGGTCAGGTAGCTGCCCTTGCCCGTTCCTTTCGGTGGTGGATGAATATTTTCCCAGTTGAGATTGACGATCTTTTCGACGGACTTCACCAGAAAACCCTGCACCGCCATGTTGTATTCAGAGATGATCACAAAGCAGCTGTTGATGTCCGGCAGCGGCGAATTGCCCATCGCCAGATTCATGTCCATGACGGAAATGGTGCCGCCGCGAATATGGGCGATGCCACGCACGATGGGATTGCGCTGGGGAATTTCGGTGAGCTTGGGGCACTGCAGTACTTCGCGCACCTTGAAGACATTGATGCCGTACACCTGGTCGCCGTCGAGCCGGAACAACAGCAACTCCAGGCGGTTCTGTCCCACCAGCCTGGTTCGTTGATCAACGGTATCCAATACCCCGGCCATAGAAAACTCCGTCGAAAATTCCCACGATGTCAGTTCGGATGCGGCACAGGGCTTGCTTTAATTCCCGGTAAATCCGGTGATTGCCAAAAAGGTGACAGTGTTACCTTCCACCGCGCCGCTCATTCAGCATAGGTCAATTTGGATAAATGAACAGAATCAAGCGCCAAAATCTGTCCACTCAAATCCGCGCATTGCTGGGTACGCTGACGCTGGCCTGTGGCCTGTTGTCCACGTCGGCGCTACACGGACAATCTGCCGAGGAAACGGCATCGGCACAGTCCCAGATCAGCATCGCCATCGATGGCTATCTGGCTGAATTGAAAAGCAATCGCTACACGCGCATGGACGCCAACGTGCAACCGCTGGACAACCGGCTGCAGTTGCCGGCGTGCGAAAATCCGCTGGAAGTGGAACATCAGCCGCGGGAACGGATAGGTGGACGCATCACTTTGAAGGTCAGCTGCAGCGACACGGGAGGCTGGTCGGTGCGCATTCCCGCCACCGTGCAGCTGTTCGACCATGTCGTGGTGGCCGGCAACAGCATTCCCATGGCGACACATCTGACCGGCAAGGAATTGACGGTGCAAGAGATGGATGTAGCCCTGCTCTATCGCGGCTACTACCGGGATATTGCCGAGGTGCGGGGATTTGTCACCAAGCGTCCGATTCCTGCCGGCCAGGTGCTCTCCCCCGTGACTGTCAATCCCGCGAACCTGGTGCAGAAAGGCGAAACCGTATCGATCCTCGCCGAAGCACCGGGCATTACCATCCGCGCGATGGGCGTAGCGCTGATGAACGGCGCCATGGGCGAACTGATCCAGGTGAAAAACACCAAATCCAATAAGGTGGTGGAAGGCCGCATATCCGCACCGGGACAGATTAAAGTTGCCCTGTGAACCGCCGATAACCGGTTAGAGAAAAGCAGTTTTCGTGTTTAAAATGTACTAAAGTCTGTGCCTTGCCTGCCGACATACAAAGTAAGAGCACAAAGCAAGAACGCAGTAATGAATTGAAGGCGTATCAAGATGGCTATGGAAATCAACGGCTTAAATTCCAACCAAACCAACGCGAACAAAGCGCGTGGCGGTCAGAACGTTGCTGCGCCCAAACCCGGCTCTGCAGCCGAAGCCACCGCCAATGCCAAATCCGGCGGCGACACCGTGCAGATCAGTGCCCAGGGCCAGATGCTGAACCGCATTCAAAGCCAGGTTGGCAAAGAAGCCCCAATCAACCGTGAAAAGGTCGAGGCCCTGAAGTCTGCCATTGCCAACGGCAGCTACAAACCCGATGCCCAGGCCATTGCCAAGCGCATGATCGAAAGCGATCAGCTGTTCTGATCGACAGCACTGATCGCTTTCATCCATTCCCCACCGCCACGCATTTTCTTTCCCGCACACATCGTCCAGCCTGAACAACAAACGGCACGCTAATTGCTCCTGTCCTCTCAGCGTCAACGCTCAGAGTGGAGTGCAATTATGTCCGGCAAAGTATCCCCCAAGGTCGCACAGCAGCTGCTACAGGCAATGGAGCAGGATCTGGCTCTGGCCACCCGTCTGAAGTCGATTCTGCAAGAGGAAAAGAGCTGCCTGGAGCTGCGGCAATACCCTGCCTACCAACAGGTGGTGAAAGCAAAAACCGACCTGCTGCTGCAGCTCGATCAAGCCGACCATCAGCGCAAACAGCTGATGGAATCCATGGGCTTCAACGCGGATCGTTCCGGTTTCATGGCGTTCCTGCAGTTTGTGCCCGCCAGCTGGAAAGACAAGTATCTGGAAATCTGGGAATCCCTGTCTGACACCATGAACACCTGCGCGCGCCTGAACAAGGTCAATGGCAAGATTCTGGCGCATTCCCAGAACGCCATCGAGCGTCTGATGGTGATCATTCTGGGACAGGGCAGCCAGCCCTCGATCTACCAGGCCAACGGTCGTCGCAGCATGGGTGGGGGCCAGCGCATCCTGGCAACCGCCTGAACCCTGGCGCCATCACAGCAACTGCTACACTTAACCAACATTCCAATAAATTCCGGGTTTAGGGCGGCGATGCTTTCCAACCTGCTGGGTAGACTTTTCGGCAATGGACAACAGGCCACCGGTGGTTCGTCCCGCCATGTCAAACATCGCGTGTCCGACATCGGTGAACTGCTGAAGCTGTACCAGGCCGAAAACCATCTGCTGACGCTGAGTCTGAAGATTGATAACGACGGCTCGAAGAAGGCAGCCAAGATGTCCACCGGCATCATCGAAGTGGATGCCCGCCAGCGCCGCTTTGCCACCGACCCGCTGATTCCTGCCAATGCCAATCCGTTGCTGACACCAGGCTCGGTGGCGATTCTGTCGCTGTCTCATCACGGTATTCGTCATCAGTTCGAGTGTCTGTGGCAAAGCAGCGAAGGCAGTGGCGATCAATTGCGGCACTGGTTTGAATTCCCCAAGGGCATCGAACAGGTTCAGTTGCGGGATGCGTTCCGCGTCAAACTCAGTCAGGCACACCCCATCAAGGTCGCGCTCACGCATGCGGAAAAGCCGCATCTCACCGGCACCATCGCCGATCTGTCGGCCAGTGGCATGCGGGTGCGGGTAGCGGGATTGATCCAGCCCAAACCTGGCCGGGGCGAGCAATACACCAGCTGTCACTTCGTGTTGAGTGATGGCCAACCGGTGGTGTGCACAGCGCGGCTGATGCACTGGCTCTACGATTCCGATCCGGATGTGACGTACCTGGGTATTCAGTTCGAACATCTGGATGGCGCCACCCAGCGGGCGCTGAATCGCTACCTGACCGACGTGCAGCGCAAGCAGCGCATGTAGGTGATCAGGTTCAGGTGGGTAAATCCTTCAGCAGTTCCGGCGCGTGCCGCCGAACATCCTCCAGCGTGTCAATATCCCAGCGCTCCGGCAGCAATTCAAAACTGATCATGTTCGACAGCAGGCGATCCATGGTCGCGCCCATCACGTCCGGCGTTCCCCAGGGAATATCCTGAAACACCACTGGCAGGGAATGGCTGGCGCCCATCAGCACATAACCGCCATCCTCGGCAGGGCCCACCACGATCTGACTGGTTTGCAGCGCCTTGAACGCCTGCTGCAGATAACCCGGCGACAGCGAATAGACATCGGCGCCCACAATCACCACCCGCCCGTGCCGCGTCAGGCCGTGCCGCAGGGCGAAATCGAGCCGCGTCCCCAACTCCCTGCCCTGCTGTTCGAATACCGGCAATCCGAAGGAATGCAGGAACGCATCCTGCGCATCGAGGGCCGCCCAGATTTCCACGGCATCGGCGCCAGCTGCACGGGCCTGTTCAACCACATGCCGGCACAGCCGCTGATGTATCAGCAACGCCGCCGCATTGCCCACCTGTTTGGCCAGGCGGGTTTTCACAGCGCCCGCCACAGCAGCCTTGGCAAAAATCTGGATCAGAGTCGTCATCGGGATGGGTAATACCAGCGGTGCAACGTTGCAGGGGATACACCGACAAAATACGCCAGGCGAATCCACCACATCAAGGCCATGGTGCGAAAGATGCCATTGCGCTGCCATTTGCGCGCCGAAGTAATCACACGGGATCGACTGCAGAATGGACGCTGCAGCCGGCAGGCACGGCGACTGAAATCCACGTCTTCCATCAACGGGATGTCGCGAAAGCCCTGCAATTCTTTGAAGAACTCACGCCGCACGAAGAAGGTTTGATCGCCGGTGGCGATGCCGGTCAGACGCGAGCGCAGGTTCATCATGCCGCCGATGATTCGCAGCATGGGATGGTTGTCGTCCAGCTGCACATCGAAACGGCCCCAGCCCTTTTCTGCGTTCAGAAAAGTCTGCATCTGCTGCTCGAAGTCTGCCGGCAAACGGGTGTCGGCGTGCAGAAACACCAGGACCTGGCCCGCTGCCACCGCCGCGCCGGCATTCATCTGCCGACTGCGACCGGCAGGACCTTGCACAAGATGATCACAATGGGGTGAGGCCCGCGCCGCCGTGGCATCTGAACTGCCGCCATCCACCACGATCAATTCCCAGCGGGTACCCAACTGTTCGCGCAGGCGCCGCAACTGCTCGGCGATAGTTGCGGCTTCGTTCAACACCGGAATGATGATGCTGCCCTGCAAGGCCGATGACATGACTCAGCTCAGCGCGCCACCGCAACTGCTGCCCTGCCCCGCCGTGCAACCATAGCAATGATCTGCCACCACGATGGGATGGCCGGCGATGGATTGCTGCAACAGATCTGCCAGCGTACGCCGCCCGCCGCTGCTGTTCTCGATCGGCAGATTCAGCATCTGGTTGAAATCGCAGTCGTACAGGTAGCCCTGCCAGTCCACGCTCACGGTGTTGCGGCACATCACACCGTCCAGATTGGCGGCGGAATAATTCTCCCGCAGCAGTTGCATGTATTCGTCGAACAGACCCTTGGACAACAGCACCGCGCCAAACCGGCTGATGGGCATGTTGGTCAGCGTAAGCAGATGATTGAAGTGAATGCCGAAATCTTCCAGCAAACGTTGCTTGTAATCGGCTTCGAGTTTTTGCTGTGACGGTGGCAGGAAAGCGCCGCCGGGGTTGTACACCAGATCCAGCGTCAGGCCGGAATCGGCCATGCCGTAGCCCACCGCATTCAACTGCTGCAGGCCGGCAATGGAACGTTCGAACACACCTTTGCCGCGCTGGGCGTCGACATTTTTCTGGCTGTAGCAGGGCAACGACGCCACCACTTTCACCTGGTGTTGCGCCAGGAACTGCGCCAGTCCTTCCTGACCCGGCTCATCCAGAATGGTGAGATTGCAGCGGTCGATGACAGTGATGTCCATGGCGCGGGCCGTTTCCACCAATGCGCGGAATTGCGGATGCAGTTCCGGCGCACCGCCGGTGAGATCCAATGTGCCGACCTGATGGGTATCGAGCACGCGCAATACATCACGCAGGGTTTCATCGGTCATCATTTCTGTGCGGGTGGGGCCGGCATTCACATGGCAGTGCGTGCAGCTGAGATTGCAGCGATAGCCCAGGTTGACCTGCAGAATATCCAGCTTGCCACGCCGGATGGCAGGAAAGTCTGTGTTCGAACGAAACAGAAGCGGTTTGGTATCCAACATCCCGGCAGATTCCCAAGAAAAGTGAGCAACCGACAAAGGATACATCAGGGGCCGGACGAAACGCGAGGGCAGAAAAAAGCCCGCCAAGGCGCAAACCCGGCGGGCTTTAGTGGTTCCAAACAGCGTGGATCAGGCGGCCATGAAGCGCTGCAGGTGATAATCCCCATTGCCAAACAGGGTATTGATCACATTGATGCGCTTCAGGTACATGCCCACACTCATTTCATCCGTCATGCCCATGCCGCCAAAGATCTGCACCGCCTCGTGCGCAACCTTCTGACCTTTGGTGGCGATGGCGTACTTCAGCGCGGAAATGTTGCGGCGGGCTTCCGGGTCGTTGACCGCGGCCGTCATCACCGCCCGCAGCAGCAGGGATTTGCATTCCGCGTGCAGCGTGAACATGTCCACCATGCGATGCTGCAGCGCCTGAAACACCGCAATCGCCACACCAAACTGCTTGCGGGTCTTGGTGTATTCCACGGTTTCTTTGTAGAGCTTTTCCATCATGCCCACGGCTTCGGCACACAGCGCCAGATTGGCTGTGTCGGCAACCTGCTGCAGCACCGCCAGCCCCTTGCCTTCTTCACCCAGCCGCGCACTGGCGGGCACACTGACATTGCTGAACTGCACTTCCGCCGCGCGGTGACCATCCAGCGTGGGATAGGAACGCACCGACACGCCCGCCGCATTGGCCGGCACGATCAACAGGGTGATGCCGCTTTCATCGCGCTGCCCACCGCCCGTGCGCACAGACACGATCAGCGTATCGGCGGTGCCTCCATTCAGCACCATCGCCTTGCTGCCGTTGATCACGTAATTCCCCTGGGCATCCTTCTTCGCGCTGGTATTCACGTCGAACAGATCGAAGCGCGCCTGCGGTTCGAAATACGCCAGACTGAGCAGGCGACTGCCGTCGATGATGCCGCCGATCAGCTCGGCTTTCTGTTCCGCGCTGCCCGCAACTTTCAGCGCCGTGCCCGCCAGAATCACGCTGGACACATAAGGCTCCACCACCAGGCCCTTGCCGAATTCCTCCATCACGATCATGGTTTCGATGGGGCCGCCACCGATGCCGCCGTCCTCTTCAGAAAACGGCACTGCAAGCCAGCCCAGCTCGGCAAACGTATTCCAGGTGGCGCGATCGAAACCGTCTGCAGTCGCCGTGCGCTTGCGGCGCAACTCGTAGCTGTAATCGTTGCCGATGAATTTGGTGACGCTGTCGGCCAGCAGATTCTGTTCTTCGGAATAATTGAAATCCATGGTGCAGCCCCTTACAGACCCAGTACTGATTTGGCGATGATGTTCTTCTGTACCTCGTTGGAACCACCGTAAATGGTGGCCGCACGGCCATACAGATACTTGGCGGAAACGGCCCAGGCATAGTCATTGCCGATCGGCGTTTCCACATTCAGCGCGTGAGCGTAATGGCCGCAGACTTCCACCGACAATTCCGACAGCGCCTGCTGGATTTCGGTGCCGCGAATTTTCAGGATCGAGGAATCCGGCCCTGGCGCCGCACCGGATGCCAGACTGGCAATGGCCCGCAGTTCAGTGAATTCCAGCGCCATCAGATCCACTTCGATCTTTGCCAGCTTGGCACAGAACACCGGATCTTCGATCAGCGGCCGGCCGCCGGACATTTCCTTGCGCGCCATCTCGCGGATGCTCTGGATCGCCTTCTTCGACTGCGGCACACCGGCAATCGCCGTGCGCTCGTGGGTGAGCAGGTATTTGGCGTACGTCCAGCCCTGGTTTTCCTCGCCGATGCGGTTGGCCACTGGCACCCGCACATTGTCGAAGAACACTTCATTGAGGGAATGCTGGTTGTCGATGGAATCGATCTTGCGCACGGTGATGCCGGGCGTCTTCATGTCGATCAGCAGGAACGAAATGCCTTCCTGCTTTTTCGCGTTGGAATCCGTGCGCACCAGGCAGAAAATCCAGTCTGCCAGCTGGGCGTAAGTGGTCCAGATTTTCTGGCCGTTGACGATGTAATCGTCGCCATCACGCTCGGCCTTGGTTTTCAGCGCTGCAAGATCGGAACCGGCGCCCGGCTCGGAATAACCCTGGCACCACCACACATTGCTCTGCAGGATGTCCGGCAGAAAGCGCGCCTTCTGTTCGTCGTTACCGAATTTGTAAATCACCGGCCCCACCATCTTCAGGCCGAACGGCACCACTGCCGGCGCGCCCGCTTCGGCGCACTCGTTCTCGAAAATGTATTTCTGGGTGATATTCCAGCCGGTGCCGCCGTATTTCTGCGGCCAGTTGGGTGCCACCCAACCCTTGGCGTAGAGGATCTTCTGCCATTCGATCATACCTTCCTTGCTGATATGGCCGCCCACCACCGCGTTCTTGATTTCCGGGGTCATTTTTTCTTTCAGAAAGGCGCGCACTTCATCGCGAAACGCCAGATCTTCGGGCTTGAATTGAATGTCCATTGCTCTCCTCAACTGTCGGCAGTGGGTGGATGGAGGGAAAAGTATAGCTGGCGGGGCATGGTAATCAGGGGCACAGAAGCCGTCATTGACCTAAACCACCGGAATTCCTGACAAAAGCTTAAAACAACATAAACCAGAATTCCGGCCAGTTGAAAGGTGGATTCCGCCAGAATGACGGTTTAGAATCCGCGCTCGTGTCCCGGTAGCTCAGCTGGATAGAGCAGCCCCCTCCTAAGGGGCAGGTCGGACGTTCAAATCGTCTCCGGGACGCCATTTAAATCAATACTTTATGTCGATTTTAGGCCCTTCAAAAATCCTCACAAATGCCCATTCAGTGACTAATCAGTGACTGTTTAGGGCGCACAAAAGCGAACATGCAAGAACAACCCAGCGCAAACCAAGCACCCACAAAAAAGCCCGCACTGGGCGGGCTCTGGTGGTGGGGGTGGGATCAGGCTTTGATTTCTGCCAGCTCGCTGACTACTCCTGCTTTCTCGGCCCGCTCGCTAATCGCGTCCAGCTCA
>JAGUVW010000062.1 GCA_020062665.1 Pseudomonadales bacterium | reverse complement strand
TGCTGGCGCCGCGCATCGCCGGGCCGCGCCTGCAGCAGGGATTTGCGGTGGTGGTGATACTGGTGTCGCTGATTCTGGTGGTGAGAGTGGTAATCTAACGAGGGAAGACTGATGCCGGGCAGTCAGGCGACCACCCGGCAGATGCGATCAGAACGGATTGCGCAGAATGATGGTTTCCACCCGATCCGGGCCAGTGGAAATGATGTCGATGGGCGCGCCCACCGCTTCTTCCAGCTTCTTGATATACGCCACCGCGTTGGCCGGCAGATCCTCGAAACGGGTAGCGCCGAAGGTGGATTCCTTCCAGCCCGGCACTTCCTCGTACACTGGCGTCAGGCCGTCGTAATCCGCCGCATCCACCGGGAAGGCTTCGATGCGCTTGCCCTTGGCGTCCTCATAGCCCACACAGATGCGCACCACATCCAGACCGTCGAGCACATCCAGCTTGGTCAGACAGATGCCACTGACCGAATTGATCTGGATCGCCCGCCGCAGCGCCACGGAATCAAACCAGCCGCAACGACGGGTACGGCCGGTGGTGGTGCCATATTCATGGCCTTTTTCCCGCAGGTGATCGCCGATGTCATCGAACAGCTCGGTGGGGAACGGGCCGGAACCCACGCGCGTGGTGTAGGCCTTGGTGATACCCAGCACGTAATCCAGATACAACGGGCCATAGCCGGAACCAGTGGCGGTGCCACCGGCGCTGGTGTTGGACGAGGTTACGAACGGATAGGTGCCGTGATCGATATCCAGCAGAGTGCCCTGAGCCCCTTCGAACAGGATGTTGTCGCCGGCCAGACGGTGCTGGTGCAGGATTTCCGCCACATCCGCCACCATCGGTTTGAGCTGCTCGCCCATCATCATGGTGTCGTCGAGGGTTTTCTGGAAATCGATCGTCTCGGACTTGTAGTAGTTCTTCAGCACGAAGTTGTGGTAATCGAGAACTTCGCCCAGCTTGGAAGCGAAACGCTCGCGGTGGAACACATCGCCCAGACGCAGGCCGCGACGCGCGACCTTATCTTCGTAAGCAGGCCCAATCCCACGACCGGTGGTGCCGATGGCAGCGTTGCCGCGGGCGATTTCCCGCGCTTTATCCAGCGCCACGTGGTACGGCAGGATCAGCGGGCAGGCCGGGCTCAGGCGCAGACGGTCGCGCACCGGCACACCCTTGGCTTCCAGCATGGCGATTTCCTTCAGCAGCGCATCCGGCGCCAGCACCACGCCGTTGCCGATCAGGCACTTCACGTTGTCCCGCAGGATGCCCGAAGGAATCAGGTGCAGAGCGGTTTTCACGCCCTCGATCACCAGGGTATGGCCGGCATTGTGACCGCCCTGAAAGCGCACCACACACGCCACGCGATCCGTCAGCAGGTCAACGATCTTGCCTTTGCCTTCATCGCCCCATTGGGTACCCAGAATTACGACGCTCTTGCCCATTGCTTGTGTACTCTGTCAAACGATTAGAGAGAAGAAACTGCGACTTTGACCCAGCCGGAACCAGACTGCTGCAATACAGACTGGCAGCCCAGGGACTGGGGTGTTTGGGATGCATCCAGAGCCTGCAGCACCACATGGCCGCCGGCGCGTAGGGACTGCACCAACTGATTCAGGGCCGGATCGGCCACTTGGGGAGCAAAGATCCGCTCCGGTGCCGGCGCATCCGCCACCCGCCGCACCAGTTCCGCCAGATCGGTACTGAAACCGGTGGCAGGACGGGCCCGGCCGAACACTTCGCCGATATGATCATAGCGGCCGCCTTTGGCGATGGCCTGCCCCATGCCGGGCACATAGGCGCTGAACACGGCGCCGGTATGGTAATGGTATCCGCGCAACTCGCCCAGATCGAAATAGAGCCGCACCTGCGGGTGGGACTGGGCAATGGCGGCGGCGATCTGTGTCAGATCTGTCAGGGCCTGGCCAATCTCGGCCGGGCCACCCGCCAGTTGGCTGGCTGCCTTTGCCAGCGTGGACTGGTCGCCCGCCAGGGACACCAGAGCCTGCAATTTGGCTCGCAGAGGCTGGTCTGCCACCTGCGCCGCCAGAAACTGCTCCAGCTCCGGCACTGCCTTGCGCTGGAAGATTTCAAACAGCTGCCATTCCCGGGATTCGTTCAGCCCAGCCGCCTTCACCAGCGAACGGTAAATGGCCACATGGCCCAGATCCAGGTGCACCGCGCCACAATTGCCCAGCTGCAGGGTTTCCAGCATCAGGCGGATCACCTCGATATCACTGGCAACGCCGCCATGGCCGTAAATCTCGGCGCCGATCTGGATCAGGCTGCGGCTGGCGGTCAGGCTTTCCGGCTTGGCATGCAGCACATGGCCAGCGTAGCAGAGCCGTGTGACGCCTTCGCGATTGAGGGTATGGGCATCGATCCGCGCCACCTGCGGCGTCATATCCGCCCGTACGCCCATCAGGCGCCCGGTGAGCTGGTCCGTCAGCTTGAAGGTCTGCAGCGCCAGGTCGTTGCCGGCGCCAGTCAGAAGGGATTCCAGGTACTCCAGCAGAGGAGGGAACACCTGTTCGTAACCCCAGCTACGGTACAGATCCAGCACATCCCGCCGCAGCTGTTCCAGCCGGGCCGCCTTGGGGGGCAGAATCTCTTCGATTCCATCGGGGAGTAGCCAACGATCTGCGCTTGTCATGGGCGGGTCTGTATTCCTCTGGTCACAAAAAAACCGGGGGAGCGCCCCGGTTTCCTTATGATACCACGCTTGCCGGCCCAGGTCAGACCCTGGCCGGCTTTTTTACGGACACAAAATGCCGGAAATTGAGTCCGCCGGAAGGGAAACCAGCCCTCAGTCCTTCTTCATGAACTGGAAGAACTCGCCCTCCGGCTTGAGCACCAGCACGTCGCGCTTGTCACGGAAGACATTACGATAAGCTTCCAGGCTGCGGTAGAAGTTGTAGAATTCCGCATCCTTCTGATACGCCGCCGCATAGATGGAAGCCGACAGCGCATCACCCTCACCGCGCAGCTCTTCCGCCCGTTTGTAAGCATTGGCCAGGATTACAGTGCGCTGGCGATCGGCGTCGGCACGAATCCCTTCCGCCAGTTCGTTACCGCGCGAACGGTGGCCACGGGCTTCCCGCTCACGCTCGGCGCGCATCCGGTCGTACACGGAACCGCTCACGCTGGCAGGCAGCTCGATGCGCTTGACCCGGATCTCGATCACCTCGATTCCCAGACCTTCGCGCACCTTGGCGTCGATGGACTTGGTCAGACCTGTCACCAATTCTTCCCGTTCGCCGGCCACCACTTCATACACGGTGCGCTCACCAAACTGGTTGCGCAGGCCCTCGTTCACCCGCGGTGCCAGCAGTTGCTGCACCTTGGCTTCCAGCCCGCCACCGGTGGCCGTGTAGAACTTGGCCACATCCTGAATGCGCCACACCACGAAGGAATCCACGTTCAGGCGTTTCTTTTCCTGGGTCAGGTATTCTTCCTGGCCCATTTCGAGCACGCGCACCCGGCCATCGAACAGACGGGGCTCGTGCATGACGGGCACCTTGAAATGCAGGCCGGGTGTCAGATCGGATTCCACAATCTGACCAAAGCGCAGCAGCACACCGCGCTCACTCTGCTTGACGGTGAAGACTGCACTGGAAATGACCAGGGCCACCACAGCCAACAGGATCAATACTGTCATGCTACGGGAATTCATCAGCGTCCCTCCCAGCGGTTTTCACGGGCCTGCCGGATGCGGTCGAGTCCGCGCACAGTTTCGGCCGGTTTGGTGGTATCACCACGGGATTGCTGCAGGCTGGTACCAGGGGCCTCCACGGGGCTGTTCATCATGGTCGGTGCGCTGTGCTGCAGAATTTTGTCGAGCGGCAGATACATCATGTTGCCGCCATCGGTATCCACCAGCACCTTGGAGGTTTTGCCCATGACCTGCTCCATGGTTTCGAGATAGAGACGGCGGCGGGTCACTTCCGGCGCTTTCTTGTACTGGGCATATAGCTGGTCGAAGCGGGCGACTTCACCCGAGGCCCGTTCCACCACTTCTGTCTTGTAGGCGTTGGCTTCTTCGATCATGCGCTGGGCGTTTCCGCGCGACTCCGGCACCACCTGATTGGCATAGGCCTGGGCTTCGTTCTTCACCCGCTCCTCATCCTCTTTTGCCTTGATAACGTCATCGAAGGCCGCCTTCACATCCTTGGGCGGATGGGCATCCTCGATGTTAATCTTGCTCACCACCAGACCGGTCTTATAGCGATCCAGGTATTCCTGAAGGCGCTTGTCCACCTCCACTGCGATCGCTTCGCGACCGTCGGTGAGCACGCGATCCATCTCGCTACCACCCACCACGTGACGCAGGGCGCTTTCCACTGAATTGCGCAGAGCCTCAATGGAATTGCTGGAATCCAGGAAATAGGCCTGGGCATCGTCCACCCGATACTGCACCTGCAGCACGATATCGACGATGTTCTGATCCTCGGTAAGCATCGTGGCGCGCACGGGCATGGAATTGATCTGGCTGGTATCCACCTTCATGACGGTGTCGATGCCCCAGGGATTCCAGTGCAGACCAGCCGTAACAACGTTGTGAAATTTGCCGAAGCGCAGCACTACGGCCTGCTCCGCCTGCTCGACCCGGTAAAAGCCGGCACCCGCCCATACGATGAACAGAATTACCAGAATCAGGCCGATCAGCCCCAGCCCCCCATTATCATCGCCGGAGCCGCCGAACATGCCACCAAAGCGATCCTGCAGTTTCTTGATGACATCATCCAGATCATTGGGACCACCCCGCCCGTCGCGGCCACGCCAGGGGTCTTGGTTGTTGCGCCCGCCACCGGGCTCGTTCCAGGCCATATTCAGCTCCGTCGTAAGAATTGCTTCGAAATGTTATTGCATCTCAGCGCGTTAGAGTAGGCTTAATTATTGGGATCGGCGCTTTTTTCGCAACCGCCTATTCTGCTGTCTGGCCACGCTGCAACAATGCCGGGTCCAAGCTGAAACGCTTGAGGGTCTGTTCCCACACTTTCTGCGGCATGCGGATGGTCAACAGGGTGTGGCCGAACTCGTCGCTGGATTCCGCCTGCACGGCCTTCAGCCCATAGCAGTGCGCCCGCACTGCCGACAGGGCCGGCGCCAGATGCAGCACGCCTTCGACCATCTTCCTGCCGAGCCGTTCATTCAGCACCTGCAGCAGCAGATCCATTCCGGCACCGGAAACAGCGGACACCCAAACGGCAATCGCCGTGCCCTCATCATCCCGGTCGATGCGGGGCGGAAAATCCCCCATCAGGTCGATCTTGTTGTACACCATCAGCATGGGCACCTGGTCGGCGCCGATTTCTTCCAGCACTTCCTGCACCTGAAACATGTTGTCTTCGCGATCCGGCGAGCAGGCATCCACCACATGCAACAGAAAGTCGGCGTCGCGGCTTTCTTCCAGGGTGGCGCGGAAGGCTTCCACCAGCTTGTGGGGCAGATGGCGGATGAAACCTACTGTATCGGCCAGGATCAGGCCGCCCAGGTCGGGGACTTCGATGCGGCGCAGGGTGGGATCCAGGGTGGCGAAGAGCTGATCGGCTGCGTAAACATCGGAACGGGTGAGCCGGTTGAACAGGGTGGACTTGCCAGCGTTGGTATAACCCACCAGGGACACCGTGGGGATTTCCGCCCGCAGGCGGGCGCGGCGACCCTGATCGCGCTGCTTGCGCACTTTTTCCAGCCGCGCATTGATGGATTTGATGCGGGCACGCAACAGACGACGGTCGGTTTCGAGCTGGGTTTCACCGGGACCGCGCAGGCCGATACCGCCTTTCTGCCGTTCCAGGTGAGTCCAGCCGCGCACCAGGCGGGTGGACATATGTTCCAGCTGGGCCAGCTCCACCTGCAGCTTGCCTTCGTGGGTGCGGGCGCGCTGGGCGAAGATATCGAGGATCAGGCCAGTGCGGTCGAGCACCCGGCATTTGAGTTCCCGCTCCAGGTTGCGCTCCTGAGACGGCGACAGGGAATGATTGAAGATGACAAGCTCGGCCTGCTGATCTTCAACGACCCGGGCCAGTTCTTCCACCTTGCCCTTGCCGATGAACAGACGGGCATCCGGCGACGGGCGGCTGCCCCGCACCAAGCCACAATTGATCGCGCCGGCGGATTCCACCAGCATCTCAAATTCAACGGGATCTTCCCGCGCGTCTTCCTGGGGAAAATCGATATGGACAAGGACAGCCCGTTCACCCCCGGCGGGGCGTTCGAAAAGTGTTTCCATTTACCCGGATTCGTTGGTGAACAGGCTGGATGTCCTGACGTTACATGCCCGCGTCGTTGCCACCGGCGTCATGACTGCCGCCGCGCTCAGTGCCACCGCCACCATGGGCGCGGGGATTGCGGGCGGGTACGACGGTGGAAATGGCATGCTTGTAGACCATCTGGTTGACGGTGTTGCGCAGCAGCACAACGTATTGATCAAAGGACTCGATTTGTCCCTGCAATTTGATGCCGTTAACGAGGAAGATGGAAACAGGAATACGTTCCTTGCGCAATGCATTCAAAAAAGGGTCTTGTAGACTATGCCCTTTAGACATAAAAGTCTCCTTAACGTAGTGGCCCAAACTCGGGCGAAAAGAACAGAATGTAGTCAGTAAAAAACAACAATTGCTTGTCGTCGGCTAAATTAGCATGAGGTCGGCCGGCAAAATTTTCAAGACGTTTTCCAACAAATTTGGATCATCCGTGTCCACCCAATGCAGGTCTTTCCAGCTCCGCAGCCAGGTGATCTGGCGCTTGGCCAGTTGCCGGGTTGCGATGATGCCCCGCTGCTCCATTTCAGCGTAGCTGGTTTTGCCCTCTAAACAATCCCACGCCTGCCTGTATCCCACCGCCCGGATCGAAGGCAGCGACGGATTCAGGTCGCCGCGCTGGTACAGCGCGCGGACCTCATCATAGAAGCCTTGCGCCAGCATGGCCCTGAAACGTTGCGCAATCCGTTCGTGCAATATTGCCCGATTCTGCGGGCAGATGGCGATGTTGACCACCCGATAGGGGAAGCTGTCCGCGTTGCCACCCCAACTGCCGTCGATGGAACCGGCTTTCTGGCGTTCCTGCCAGTGGGTGAGGGTCTGGCCGGTCTGACGGTAGACTTCCAGTGCCCGCTGTAATCGCTGCGGGTCGTTGGGATGGATGCGGGCGGCAGCCACCGGATCGACCTGTGCCAATTCCTGGTGCATGGCGGGCCAGCCTTTGGCGGCGGCTTCTTCCAGCAGTTGGGTGCGGATGTCGTCGTCAGCCGAGGGCAGGTCGGCAATGCCTTCCCTTAGTACTTTGAAATAGAGCATGGTTCCTCCCACCAGCAGGGGAATTTTCCCGGCAGCGGTGATGGCGGCCATTTCCCGCAGGGCATCGTCGCGGAAGTCGGCGACTGAGTAGCGTTCGGAGGGGTCCAGGAAATCGATCAGCCGGTGGGGGGCCTTGGCCAGCAATTCGGCGTCCGGCTTGGCGGTGCCGATGTCCATGCCTTTATAGATGAGGGCGGAGTCGACACTGATGATCTCCATGGGGAAGCGCTGCACCAGTTCCACCGCCAGGGCAGTCTTGCCGGAGGCGGTGGGGCCCATGAGGAAGATGGCCCAGGGTTTGGCGGCGTCGGCCGTTGCGCGCTGACCGCCAGCGGTTGGCGTGCGGGTGGTGGGGCGTGCGGCACCATTGCCGAAATGATCACCCGCCACGCTCAGCGCCCCCGCAGGAACAGTTTGTCCAGTTCCGCCAGGCTCATGGGTACCCAGGTGGGGCGGCCGTGGTTGCACTGGCCGCTGCGCTCGGTGATTTCCATGTCCCGCAGCAGGGCGTTCATTTCGGGGATTGTCAGTTTGCGGTTGGCGCGCACGGAGCCGTGGCAGGCCATGGTGGCGAGCAGCTCATTGAGCACGGCGTCGATGCGGTCGCTGCTACCGTGGGTGATGACGTCTGCCAGCACGTCGCGCACCAGCTGTTCCACGTTGGCACTGCGCAGGAGGATGGGGATCTGGCGGATCAGCAATGTTTCCGGCCCCATGCGCTCCAGTTCGAAACCCAGGCGCTGGAACAGCTCGGCATGCTCTTCGGCAAAGTCCGCTTCCTTGCTGCTGATGGCCATGCTGTGGGGCACGAGCATGGGCTGGCTGCGGATCTTTTCTTCGTCCCAGCTGGTTTTGAGGCGTTCGTAGGTGATGCGTTCGTGGGCGGCGTGCATGTCCACCAGCACCAGGCCGTCGCGGTTCTGCGCCAGGATGTAGATGCCGTGGAGCTGGGCCAGGGCGAATCCGAGCGGGGGAAATTCATCGCCGTCGGCCGGCTGTGCTGACAAGGTGCCGGCCGGGAAGGTGATGGCGGTGTCGACACGCAGGGCACCGGCGGGCAGCGGAATGGCGTCCACGTCCGGGCGCTCCGGGTGCAGCTTGCCATAGAGTTGCATGGATTCCGCCACCTGATAGGGATTCGGGCGCGGGGACGATTGCAATGGCAGACGGGATTGCTCGCGGAATTCCCCCGCCTCGATGCCGGACACGCGAGGCACCGTGGTAGCCGCCAGCAGCGGCTGGGGTTTGGCATCCGCCGGCGTGAGTTCGGCAATGGCGCGGTGCAGACTGCGGAACAGGAAATCGTGCACCTGCCGGCTCTCGCGGAAACGCACTTCGTGCTTGGTGGGGTGCACGTTCACGTCCACGCCTTTCGGATCGAGTTCCAGATAAAGCACGAAAGCGGCGTGACGGCCGTGGTACATCACATCCTGATACGCCTGGCGCACGGCGTGGTTCACCACCTTGTCGCGCACGCTGCGGCCATTGACGAAGAAATGCTGCAGATCCGCCTGGCTGCGGGAAAACGTGGGCAGGCCGAGCCAGCCCCACAGGCGCAGATTGTCGGTCTGGGTGTCGATGCGCACGGCGTTTTCGATAAAGCTGGGGCCGCACAGGGAGGCGACGCGGCGATCTTCTTCACGCTCGTCCAGCGCCGGCTTGAGTGCGTGCACCACCCGCTGGTTGTGGCGCAGGGTGAAACCCACATTGAAATGGCTCAGCGCGAGCCGCTTCACCACGTCTTCCAGATGGCTGAATTCGGTTTTTTCCTGGCGCAGGAATTTGCGGCGGGCGGGGGTGTTGAAGAACAGGTCGCGCACTTCCACCGTGGTGCCACGGGTGTGGGCTGCTGCAACCACAACGGCTTCCATGTCGCGGCCTTCCGCCTGCACTTTCCAGCCGGCGCCGGATTCGTTGTTGCTGGAGGTGAGGCTGAGACGGGACACGGAGCTGATACTGGCGAGGGCCTCGCCGCGAAAACCCAGCGTCGCGACGCCTTCGAGATCATCCAGTTCCTGGATTTTGCTGGTGGCATGACGGGCAATGGTGAGCGGCAGGTCGTCTTCGGCAACGCCTTCGCCATCGTCGCGGATGCGGATCAGCTTGATGCCGCCCTCTTCCACGTCGATATCGAGACGGGAGGCGCCGGCGTCGAGGCTGTTTTCCAGCAGTTCTTTCACGACGGAAGCGGGCCGCTCCACGACCTCGCCGGCCGCGATCTGGTTGGCCAGCCGCGGCGTCAATCGGTTGATCTTGGCCAAAACGAAAACCTTCAGGAATTGGGGATGCGCAGTACCTGACCCACTTTTACCAGTTGGGGGTCGTTGAGGGCATTGTACCGCATCAGGCTGGCGAGGCTGACCTGATAACGCGCGGCAATGTGGGAGAGGGTTTCGCCCCGCTCGATGCGGTGCTGACGGTTGTCACCACTGGCGAGCAGGGTGCCGCCGGTTTCCTTGCGGCGGGCGAAATAGGTGTCGGGCGGCGGATGCTGGTCGAAATAGTGGATGATGCCCTGGCCGATGGCACGGGCCAGTTTGGTCTGGTGCGCTTCGGAGCGCAGGTTGCGCTCTTCGGTCGGGTTGGAGATGAAGCCGGTTTCCACCAGGATGGAGGGAATGTCGGCGGATTTCAGCACGGCGAAGCCGGCCTGCTCCATGCGCTTCTTGTGCAGCGGCGTGACCCGCCCCATGTTCCGCAGCACGGAATCGCCCACTTTCATGCTGTGCTCCATGCTGCCTTCCATCGCCAGATCGGCCAGCACGGAGGCCAGGGTGTCGTCCTTGTCGTCGAGGCTGACACCGCCAATCAGGTCGGACTGGTTTTCCTTTTCCGCCAGGACACGGGCCAGGGTACTGGTGGCACCACTGCGGGACAGGGCGAACACGGAGGCACCATGGGCGCTGCGTCGGGAGAAAGCATCGGCGTGGATGGAAACGAACAGATCGGCGCGGTGTTTCTTGCGGGCGATTTCGCGACGGCTGGCCAGGGGCAGGAAGTAATCACCGTTACGTACCAGCACCGCCTTGACGCCTTTTTCTGCATTCAATGTCTGCTGCAGGCGACGGGAAATCTGCAGCACGAGATCCTTTTCCTTCGCGCCGGTGGGGCCGATGGCGCCGGGGTCTTCACCGCCGTGCCCCGGATCGATGGCGACGATGATGTCGCGGCCACCTACATTGCTGGCAGGGCGAGGCGTGGGCAGCGGCGCTGATTCCGCCACGTAGGGCTTGGCCTGGGGAGCAGCCGACGCCACCGGTGTCGCACTGGCAGTGGGCGCCCCCGGAGCCTGGTCGTACAGGTCGATCACCAGCCGGTGACCATACTGTTCATTGGGCTTGAGCAGAAAGCTCTTGGGCTGGATGTCTTTTTTCAGATCCAGCACCACCCGCAAGCTGTTGCCGGCCTGAGGCGCGCTGCGCACATTGGCGATGGGGCCGGCGTTACGGGTATCCAGCGTATCCAGGCTGGGGCTTTTCTGGGTGTTGGTCAGATCGACTACTACGCGGGCGGGATTCTGCAGGGTGAAGAGGTTGTGTTCCACCGGGCCGGACAGATCCAGCACCAGGCGAGTGCTGTCGGGGGCGGTCCAGACGCGGACGCCGGTGATCTGGGCGCCAGCCAACGCCACGCCAGCGCACAGCAGCGTGCAGAGCAAGGTTAAGAGTTGGCCTGCAATCTTGAGCGAGTTTTTCAAAGTACTAGTTAAGCTCATGAGCTATCAGTGGTTTCGACAGTGACTATTTAGGCCTTTTTCCCGCATTGGTCAAATTCCTTGCAGTAAAAATCCGTAACAGCGGTATTTTTGACGCTTTTTCGCCGATTACGGGGCGATTTTCCGCAACATTTGCTGCCCGGCGGGGGTGCAGGCAGTGAGATGGGCCTGGCGGCCGAGGCCGGCTTTTTCGAGGGTCAGGCGCAGGTCGGGGGCTGGAATGAGGTCGGCGCCCCGCTCCGGCCATTCCACGATGCAGATGGCGCCAGGCGCGAAGTAGTCGCGGATGCCCATCAGCTCCAGCTCTTCCGGATCAGCGAGGCGATAGAGGTCGAAGTGGAAGACCGGGCCGCAGGCTAGTTCATAGGGTTCCACGATGGTGTAGGTGGGGCTTTTGACTGCCCCGGTGTGGCCGAGCGCCTTGATCAGGCCGCGGGCCAGCGTGGTTTTGCCCGCGCCAAGATCGCCTTCCAGATAGAGGGTGCCGCCCTGCGCCAGAACGCGGGCCAGGGACTGGCCCAGTGCCAGGGTGTCGGATTCGGCGGCAAGCGGAAGGGTGCGGGTGATGGACATGGCTCGGCGATGAATGGTTTCTGATTCAAGTTAAGGATTGACCCACTGGCGCAGTGCAGGAAGCAGATCGGTGGCGAGCAGGCCGCGCTCGCCGCCTTCCTGCGCGGCGGTATCGGCGGCGCGGCCGTGAAGCCAGACGCCAGC
>JAGUVW010000080.1 GCA_020062665.1 Pseudomonadales bacterium | reverse complement strand
TGAAAAACGCAACCACGCGGAAAAGTTGTACCTGTACGAACCCGGCAGCTTCAAACCACTGTGCTTCATCGAACGGAATCAGGTCTATTACTACCACCTGGATCACCTCGGCACCCCGCAGGAGATGACCGACTGGGAAGGCCGCATCGTCTGGAGCGCCCGCTATCGGGTGCATGGCAATGTGCTGAAGCAGGAAGTGGCCGAGGTCGAAAACAACCTGCGTTTCCAGGGCCAGTACTTTGATGCGGAGACCGGGCTGCATTACAACCGGTTTCGGTATTATGATCCCTGCACTGGTCAATTTACGCAGCAAGATCCGGTGGGGTTGTTGGGGGAAGAGAATGGTTATGCCTATGCTTCCAATCCTGCGACTTGGATTGATCCTTTCGGGTTGACCTGCAAGGAATTGAGTTCGTGGAACCAGTTCCAGAAAGACACCAAGGGCCAGTTTGCGAATAGCACCAAATCTGCAGAAGCCTATAATAGGATGAAGCAGGTTGAGGCTATGGAGAAAGGCACCAGACCAGACCCTGCCACATATCTACCTCCATCATACATTGACGCACATCGGCAAAAATTTGACACGGAAGGAGGGGCATTCATTGTAGTGGAAAGCTGGACTGCTGGAAGTCGTTATCCCGGTCTACCGCCTCGTAAATTTGTTGGTCTAAGTTCGGAAATGGACGATGTTGTTAAGAAGTATGAGACGTCCGGTGATTGGCGTGTTCTACGAGATGATCTGAATCTGGGCGACGACGTTGATCTTTCGAACGATAAAATTATGTACGTTAAGATTGATCCTGGAGATCTAACACCAGAATCATTAAAGATAAGCGAGATTCGATGGAGAAATATACTTGGCAGGAATTTTTAGACCTGGTTAGGTCTGAAAATTCGAAGAATTGTGAGCACTGCCAAAAGACGGCCTTTAGGGGCTGGGAAGCGTTTTCAAAATCACAGGAAAGTGCGCTAGTACTTCTCGGGGAATTTCAGCATGCTGAGAACTACATAAGCAAAAACGGTTATACAGAATATCATCCAGGTGGAACGAATTATTGGAGTAAGGACGCGCCCATTGCGCTCGCATATTATCCGTACCATGAGTCAATGGTAAGGCAATGCAACGTATGCAATGCGGTGTTTATTACTTATACAGAATATTCTGGGCATGCTCCCCAGAGCAGGTGTTGCTGGGTTCAAGATCACTTGGTTGTAATACCCGCTGATGACTGATGTGGAATAATAGTTTTAAGCAAACATCTCAACGTTTCCCCTACCGAATTTTGCGCAACAATCCATTTTGAATATGTCCCTTCTATGATTCTCGAACTCGAAAAGTACAAAGCAACCCTTCTCGGTCTCGCCTGCGGTGACGCAGTTGGTACAACAGTGGAATTCAGGTCGCGAGGAACATTTCCGCCGGTAACCGATATGACAGGCGGCGGGCCTTTCCAATTACAGAAAGGCCAGTGGACGGACGACACATCAATGGCGCTCTGCCTGGGGTATAGCTTGGTTCAATGCAAAGGCTTCAACGCTGAAGACCAGATGAACCGTTATTGCAACTGGTATCAATTGGGTTACATGAGTTGTACGGGTGAGTGCTTCGATATCGGCGGTACTGTGCGAGCAGCGCTTCACGAGTACCTGAAAAGCAAAAATCCCTATTCCGGTTCCACTGACCCAAATAGTGCGGGCAACGGTGCCATCATGCGATTAGCGCCGATTCCCATGTTCTTTGCTCTGGATTTTGATCGAACCATTCATTACAGCGGTGAAAGCTCCCGTACTACCCATGCGGCATATGAGGCGATTGAGTGCTCGAGATTATTTGGGGCACAGATCCGTGCAGCGCTGCTGGGTGGCAGTAAGCAGGATGTTCTGGTAGGAAGTGGCTATGTACCGTCACTGCCATCGGTGAGAACACTGGCGTGTGGGGAATATCAATCCAAGGCAGAAGACGAAATCAAGGGAACCGGCTATGTGCTTAGGTCGCTGGAAGCAGCGTTGTGGTGTTTTGCTACGACCGAAAGCTATGAAGCAGCGGTATTGCGTGCGGCAAATCTCGGTGATGACGCCGATACAACCGCAGCTATAGTGGGTCAACTTGCTGGGGCTTTCTACGGCATGAAGGGAATACCGGTAAACTGGTTGGATGTGCTCGCGGAGCGGGCGCTTATCGAAGAACTGGCGCAAGGACTATTTCGGTTAAGGGCTTAAAGAAAGCTCAATCGTACCGGCCATTTAGCTGTTTCTTGCGCCTTTTTTAAGAATTCTACATTTAGATATCCAGCGCACACCAAGGAATATCCCGATGGCTGAACAGATTTCGTTACCAGGGTTTGATCCAGCACCGGCTTCCAAGACTGAAGCCATGCCTACGCCTACAGACCGGCTCTTTTTTGCCGTACTTCCCGATGCTGACGCCATTGCCGCAATTCGGCAGTGCACCACGCAGTTGCGATCCCGTCATGCTTTGCGCGGCCACCCCATAATAGATGGCCGTTTGCATATTTCGTTGTTGGGGCTGGGTGACTATGAGGGCATTCCCGAACTGGCGTTGAAAACCTTTTCGCATGCCGCCTCGATGGTTTCGCTCGTGGCTTTTGACGTGTGTTTCAACAGGGCGCTGACGTTTGCCAACAACAAGGCCGACCCTTTAAAGCAAAAGCCATTTGTTTTGGCCGAGAGCACTGGCAGCAGCGGTTTGTCAGCGCTGCAGCGTTCACTAATCGCATCCCTGCAGAAAATAGGCTTCGGAATAAAGGCGCCATCCAGTTTTACGCCCCATGTCACGTTGTTATACGACAGGCAACGTCTGGATGCGGCCGATGTAGCCCCTGTCACCTGGACGATAACGGAATTTGTCCTGGTGCGCAGTCAGATTGGTGACGTGCGTCGGCCATACGACATACTGGGGCGCTGGTCTTTGTCAGCGCAATAAGCCATTCAACGTATAGCCATCCCCCACCTCACCCCGCTACCCTCAGGCTTTCCACCCTTTCCAGGAAAGCCCCATGCCCCACTCCCCGATCGTTGGCGGTGGCCCGAAGAAGCTGCTCTACACCCTCAGCACCCTGCGCCAGCTGGGATTGCGTAACGCGGCCAAGGCGCTGACCAGTCACAACGCCTGCAAGGCCTGCGGCCTGGGCATGGGCGGCCAGCGTGGTGGCATGACCAACGAGCTGGGGGATTTCCCCGCCGTCTGCAACAAGAGCGTGCAGGCGCAGTCCACCGACATCCAGCCCGCCATTCCACTTGAATTATTCACCCAACATCCAATCACGGACTTCGCCCAACTGAGCGATCGCGAGCTGGAACACCTGGGCCGGCTCGACATGCCGCTCTACAAATCCCCGGCCGACAACCGCTATCACCCCCTCAGCTGGGATGCCGCGTTCGATCTGATGACGCAACATTTTGCCGCCGCCGCGCCTGAGCGCACGTTCTTCTATGCGTCGGGCCGCTCATCGAACGAGGCAGGCTTTGTGCTGCAACTGCTGGCGCGGTTGTATGGCACCAACAACGTTAACAACTGCTCGTATTACTGCCATCAGGCCACTGGTGTGGGCCTGTACAACAGCATCGGTACCGGCACGGCCACCGTGACGCTGGATGATGTTACCCACTGTGATCTGATCTTTGTGATCGGTGCCAATCCCTCGTCGAATCACCCGCGCTTTGTGCATCAGCTGAAAAACTGCCGTGAGCGCGGTGGCGAGGTGATCGTGATCAACCCGGCAAAGGAGCCGGGGCTGGTTCGCTTCGCAGTGCCAAAGAGCGTCACGTCCATGCTCAGCGGTGGTTCGTGGATCGCGAGCGAATACGTGCAGCCGCAGATCAATGGTGATCTGGCGTTGCTCAAAGGCATGGCGAAAGCGCTGTGTGAACAACAGCAGTTCGATGCGGATTTCATTGCGCAGCACACGCATGGTTTCGACGCATTTGCGGCCGATCTGAAAAACACACCGTGGCACACACTCATCCAATCCAGCGGCATCAGTGAACAGCAGATCCGCACACTGGCCCAGCGCTATGCCAATGCCGAGCGCGCGATCTTCGCCTGGGGCATGGGCATCACCCATCATTTGAACGGCGTGGAAAATGTCGAGGCGATTGCGAACCTGGCCCTGCTGCGCGGCATGATTGGCAAACCTGCCGCTGGACTATTGCCACTGCGCGGCCACAGCAACGTGCAGGGCATCGGCACTGTCGGCGTAAAGCCCCTGCTGCCGGACGACGTACTCACGCACCTGGAAAAATACTTCAGCATCACACTGCCCGCGCAGGAAGGCATGGACACGCTTGCCTGCCTGGATGCCGCCTATGCCGGCGCCATCGACGCCTGCCTGCTGCTGGGCGGCAATCTGTACGCGGCCACGCCCAACAGCCAGTGGGCACGTGCTGCGCTGGATCGCATCGGCTTCAAAGTGTACCTCACCACCACACTCAACCGCGGCCATGTCACCGGCATGGAAACCAGTGCCGCGTTACTGCTGCCCGTCACCGCGCGCGACGAAGAATGGCAACCCACCACCCAGGAATCCATGTTCAATTACGTGCGCCTGAGCGACGGCGGCATCCGTCGCCTGCAGCACACCCGCCCGGAAAGCCACATCCTCAGTGAACTGGGCGCGCGCCTGCTGCCGGATTGCCCGGTGGATTTCCGCGCCTTTCAATCCCACGACACCATTCGCGCCGCCATCGCCGCCAGCGTACCGGGCCTGGAACAACTGGCGGACATCGGCCAATCCCACGCGGAATTCACCATCCCCGGCCGCATCCTGCACGACGCAACCTTTCCCACCGACAGCGGCCGCGCGCACTTCTGCATCACACCGTTGCCTGCGCCGAAAACCTCGCCACAGTGGCCCTTCCTGCTCGCCAGCATCCGCAGCGAAGGCCAGTTCAACTCCATCATCTACGAAGAACAGGACACCTATCGCGGCACCGACACCCGCTGGTGCGTGTTGATGAATGCGGACGACATGAAAGCGCTCGGCGTCACCCAGGGCGAGCATGTGAACGTCATCTCCACCGTCGGGCGGATGGAGGGCGTGAAGGTGATCCCGTTTGAGCTGCCACGTGGGAACGTCATGGCCTATTACCCGGAAGCCAATGTGCTGATCGGCACCGCGCACGATGCCCGCAGCAAAACGCCGGCGTTCAAATCGGTGGCGGTAAGGATGGAGAAGGCGTGCAGCTGATCCAGAAAACCGGCTAGCGTCCATCCCCGCGCGTGACATGCCCCAAACCCGCCGGGGTCATGTCACTACGGCCAGCGAACACCTGTCGAAAGCCCTAACCCTCAGAAAAACAAGCCCTTGCGAAATTGGCACGGGACTTGTCTATGCTTGGACGACCCACACCTTCAGACCCGACCCCAGAGGCAGCCAGCATGACCGTCCAGGCCGTAATGAAAAAAATGCAATCCGACTGCACCACCCGCAAAGGCGCCTATGTTGCCTACTCCCAGTGCGTGGAACCCACCAACACCCTGATCAAGATGCTGCCCCATACCTCCAACGGCATCTGTCAGGCGCTGTCGGCCAAGTGGATCGCCGAGCACGCCAACGACGGCAGCCTGTGGAACTGGCTGTTCGCGCCGGGCAGCACCAACGTCAAGCAGGCCGCCATCGCCAACCTGATGATCAACTTCACCGAAAGCGTGGTGAAAACCGGCAACCTGGCCAACCGCTCCCTGGCTGGCAAAAGCACCGGTGGCGACTTCTATCAGGACTTTGTCACCGACAAATACCTGGGGCTCTATGGCGTGATCCGGCGGCAGGCCACCCAGGACGCGTACATGGGCAGCATGAAGAACCCCCTCAGCGTCGGCACCCAGGGCCACCAGCTGGGCAGCCGCTTCCAGCAATCCTGGCTCTGCTCCAAGGGTGGCTCCTATATCCTGATCAGCGTGCTGGGCAAGGGCGGCGGCCACGCCATGGCGGCCTACGTCGGCCAGGACATCGCCTTCTTCGACCCCAACTTCGGCGAATTCTGGTTCCCCTCCATCAACGAATTCTATCCGTGGTTTCTGAAGTTCTGGCAAAGCTCCGGCTACAGCAACAGCTTCGACAAATTCTATTTGTTGCCGTATGCGAAGAAGGTGTGAGTGGGCGAACCCAGATGCTCGGGCTTGAACTTGCCGCCCTTAAGCTCGATCACTACATAGCAACGCAACCTGAGGTGATAGAACAACAGATCGATAAAGAACTCCTCGCCCCCCACATTCAGCAACACCTGACGGCCCACAAACGCGAAGCCGGCACCCAGCTCCAGCAGAAACTCGGTGACATGATTCACCAGGGCGGACTCGATTTCGCGCTCCTGACCAACACATTGCGCGACCAGCTATTCTCGATGGCCTTGGCCGCATACCAGCGGCGGGATTCGGGGCTGTCCAGCCTATCCAGCAGAACCGCGTTATGGCCCCACGGCAATTGTGCAGCAACCTGTTGCACAAATTCAGAATCTGGCCAAGCTTCGGCAAAGGCCCGCATATACTTCAGATTGCGGGGCGAAAACCCCTTCATATCCGGAAACGCCGACCGCAGATCCTGCGCCAGCCGATCGATCACCTTGGCACCCCATCCCTGCTGTGCCTGCCTATCCAGAATGTCACGCCCGATCTGCCAGTACAGCAGCACCAGCTCGCGGTTCACCGCCAGCGTCTGTCCTTGGCGCACAGATGAAATTTCGTAAATTGGTGCCGGAAATATCTGCCAGATCCAGCGTCTGATACTGGTTTTGAGTATGCAGGCTGACGCAGGCGCCCCCCACCAATACCACCTCTATCCCTTCCCGGCGCAAATGTTTGCCTCCCACCTGTCTATTAATAAAGACCCCTGCAAGGAGAGCCCCCATGGCGAACGACACCTACGACCTCGAATTCACCCCCGAACAGCTGGCTCGCATAGAAGAAGCCTTTCAGGCCCTGGAACAAGCGGCGCAGGACCCAACCCTGTCCCGCTACCAGCGCCGGAAGATGGCGCTGGCGCTGCTGCCAACCCTGCATATGCTCGAGTACGCCCAGCGGGTGCTGGAGCACCGCATGTACAAGCAATCGCTGGCCTTCATGTACCACGTCAAAGAGCTGGGCGAGCAAGGCAATGCCAAAGCACAGGCCATCTATGAGGATCTGGCGGCCACGGCGCCCAGTGCCGAGATCGTGCCGTTTCCGAAGCGGGGGAAGGTGGGGGAGTGAGGAATCGGTGGGCGGCCTAATAGGCAACTGGACGGCGCTCTAATAGGCAATTGGACGCTGGCCAAATAGGCAATTGGACGCCATACTAACCGGCAATTGGACGGCCACCCAGCAGACCCCCATGACCCTATTCCCCCGCTTTCTACAGCCCAAGGTGACAGAAGCCCTGCAGGACACCCCGGTGGTCTGCATACTGGGGCCACGGCAGGTAGGAAAATCAACACTTTGCCGGCAACTGGCCCCGGATCGCCACTACCTGACCTTCGACGATCACACCACCCTCACTGCCGCAAAACTCGATCCCACCGGCTTCATCCAGAGCCTGCCCAAGTACGTCACCCTGGATGAAGTGCAACGGGTGCCGGAGCTACTGCTGGCCATCAAGGCCGAGGTGGACCGTAACCGCGAGCCGGGCCGGTTCCTGCTGACAGGCTCCGCCAACCTGCTGTTGCTGCCCAAGGTGAAAGAATCACTGGCGGGCCGCATCGAAATCCTGCATCTGCAGCCCCTGACCGAAGCCGAAAAGGAACGGACACAGCCGGACTTTCTGCTGCGCCTGCTCAGCCAGAATCTTGCGCCCAGCATCACCACAGCACAGCAGGAAATTCCCGGCCTTGCTGAACGCATCTGCGCAGGAGGCTACCCGGAAGCCAACACCCGAACCCCGCAACGCGCCCGCCAATGGTTTCAGCAGTACCTGAACACCATCATCCAGAATGACGTGAATGACATTGCCAATGTTCGCAACGAAGACGAACTGCATCGGCTGGCGGAGTTGCTGGCGCTGCGCACCGGCAGCCTGCTGAATGTGAATGGCATCGCCACCGACCTGCAGATGCGGCGTGAAACGGCCGACAAATACATCAGCATATTGGAGCACCTGTTTCTGGTGCACCGGTTACCGCCCTGGCACAGCAACCAGTCCAAGCGCCTGATCAAAACCCCCAAATTGCACTGGACCGACAGCGGACTGGTTGCAGCACTGAACAACCTGAAAACCCAGGACTGGACAGACTTCAGCACCAACTTCGGCCCCGTGCTGGAAAGTTTTGTTGTGCAGCAGATCCGGGCAATGGCCGATTGGCTGGATGAGCCGGTGCGCTTCAGCCACTACCGCGACAAGGATCAGATGGAAGTGGATCTTGTGATTGAGAAAGGGCGCGATGTGTGGGGCATCGAAGTGAAAAAGGCGGCCACCATTCAGGGCAAAGATGGTGAAGGGCTCAAGCGGTTGGCCAGTCAGGCGGGTGAGCGCTTCAAGGGCGGCGCGTTGATTTATTGTGGGAGCAACGCGCTGCCGTTGGGGATGCAGAATTGTGTGGCGGTGCCGGTGGATTGGTTGTGGGATGGTTTTCGCGAGTTGGTCGGGTAGACCGATTTTCTAGTTTCGCTATATATAAGTACCGAAGGTGAAAAACACTATGTATAGCCAGTACTAGGATAGGCATTCTTTCCATTGCAAATAGTGTTCTGCCATAAAATACACCCATGTGTGTGCTTTGCTTAGCCTAAATGTTTGGTAAGTGTACATTCAGGCTATGTTCTACTCTGAATACCTTGTCCAAATTGATACAATGCTCCCCGCTGAGCAATGATCGCCACAAATACGCTAACCTAAATCAATGTAGTTTCGCTAACGCCGCTACTAGCTATTAGTGGCATTACTGCATATAGGCAGAAAAACTCAAGTTGAACTACATAAACCGCTAGGTCAGAAACATGAACCAAATTAAAAAAGGCGTTACTGTTCGCTTTTTCTCAATTGAAGCAAAAAAGAGCTTCGTTGGTAATTTTGTATCGATTTTTATTGCGAACAAAGATGCAGGTGCTAGTTCAAGAGTCATAAATGTCAGAAGCAAAAAACATCTAATAAAACTTTCGGAGAAACTCAGTGTTTCTACCGTCGCTGCTTATGCCGTCACTGTAGTTAGAGAAAGAAACACATGGCAAGCAAAGGCGACTAGTGACGGAAAGATTACTGGTATTTCAACAAATCAAGGGATTATAGGTGATCCATATTTCTTCCTTGTTGTTCCCGGAAAAAAAATACTGCTGGGCTTTACATCGGGGCCGAGTGGAAGTTTAAAGAGCGTGGGAAAAACAATGTTAGATCAGTTTAATAGTAATCGCGCAGATGAAATTAAGCTGGATTTGATTCCAAAAGATAAAGAATTCTCTACTCTTAAAGAGCTGCCGGAATACAGCAGCTTACATTTTAAAATTAATTCGGCTTCTCTTTCCGAAATATCTGATGATGCTCCACAATTAATTAAAGACCTAAGCCTTGCACCCTACATCGAAAACAATATGCAGTTGTCATTAGATCTGCAGCTGAATTATGCCGAAGATAAAACTCTAACCAAAGAAAATGTCATAGAGATAGTTAATTTTTTATCTGAGCATGAGGGGTGCACTGTTCTAAAAGTGAAGGGGGTGAATAAAGATGGAGATCGTATACATCTGGACTTTGGAAATGCTTTTGTACATTACAAAACAGAAATAAATACTCGTACTAAATATATTGATGAGAGTTTATCAATAGGAATATTAAAGAACGCATTATCAGAGTACCTAGAAACTAGCTAAGCAACGCTTGAAGCTCTTTTTGGGTCACAGGATGAATTGCTTGCAACATTCCTTTGTTGAGCAAATCAAGCAAATCGACAGGAGAGTTTATATGTAATTTTTTAGATAGTTTTTGATCGATTTCTATGGCGGCTTCTCTAGATAAGCCAAAATTGATCAAATTAACTATACGTTCATCGCTTGCACCTATTTCAATAAAGGAATGCAATTTAACATTTGTTAGATTAATGTCTTTGCTGATTAGCACGTTATCTAACAGTACTTGATAACAGCGAAAAGCGTTTGCCAATCGAAACCTTATGTCGTTGTTTATCGCTTTGATGACATCTCTAACACATGTGTTAATGCTGCTCTGTTTGTTGTGCCTAGAATCCCAGTCTATCTGCTCTAAAATAATCTCTTTAAGATTGTTGCCTTGAATCCATTTTTTCGTAATAACGCAAATGTGTTCTAAGGTATAATTTTCCGTAGGAATATATACACCGCACTCATGTAATTTATAACAAACCTTAAGTAGTCTATCGTATAGTTCGTTTGATTTCGGGTGAGGTAGAATCCATTCATCGAAATCTGTTTGCTTCTCCAAGAAAGTGAATAATTTATTTTGTTGAATATATCCTACGGTTGGGTTTGCTTCTAATGTGAATGCGGCAACTTTTAAGGCATTGAATGCGAGCCTCACATTAGCCTTTAGCAATTGAAGATCGTCTTCACTAAGAATCAACTCTTTTGCTTGGAGTGAAGCATCAAGTTTGTTGTTAGCGAAGTCTTTTATTAGTTTATTGGCAATAGAATAAAATCTGTATTGATCTTGTTCGTCGTGTGGTGTTGATCCCCTGAGAGCTTTAAGGATGTTAGGCAGTTCATCATTCAAAGATTTAAAGTACGTTGGTATCTTTTCCTCCTCATCCGTCGCCTCATCAAAGTAATCTTTAAACTGCCAATCATCCGGCTCTATTAAAAAAATATTTCCCGAAAAGTGCTGTAACATTCGTCCAGCTCGTCCGGTTATATTGTTGATCTTTACATTCTCGATACGCTCAGATGGCTTAAGCGGGATTGGCTGGGATGGGTTTTTTAAAAACAAGTTTTTAGCGGGTAAGTTTATTCCTTCGGCAAGCGTGCTTGTACAGACAATAAATTTTATCTGATCATCTTTAGCAAGATTCTCTATCATTATGCGAATTGAGCTTGGCAATGGCCCGTAGTGAAAAGCTACACCCTTTCTTAGATTGTCAGCTAGTGAAAACTTGGAATGAATAAATTTCTCAACATAATCTGCAGCTTCTGCAAGTAACGGATTGCTATTCAGATTTGTTATGCGGTCAGAAATTTCGTTAGCAAAATCCTCACAATAATTAGTTTTGTTTCTGTAGATTATATTGCTTTCTCCTTTTCCAAGTTTAAAAACGATATCAGCAAGATCTTTGCCTTTGAAATTTTTAGGTACTTGCTGCACATTTTTGGAGCCAAGTCTAGAAATAATAAGGTTTCTTCCTTTTGGGATAACCGACATTATTATTTTTGAGACAGGAGAATGTTGTGTTATTTTTTTTGTGAATTCATAACCTTTGAATATGGTCGAGAATGAATTTTGGTAGTTCGCTGACGGCATGCTAATTATGATCTGAGGAAGGCTGTCCTCTAACATTCGTTCAACTGTTAGATGGAGCAAAACGCCTCTGCTCTTATCTGCGATATTGTGTGCTTCATCAATGAACAGATAGTCAAAGTAAATGTCGCCTCTAAGAAGCAATTCATGTAACCGTTCTTGGGTCATTACAAAAAAGGTTTTCGCACCGAATTCCCCTTCTCTCGGCACGGTGCATATTTCTATCTTTTCTTCATGGTCCCAATTTTTGGATAACTCGTATATTTTTGCGGCCACCTCAGATATAAGTGCGCGGGTAGGCACCACAACAGCCGCAAATGATCCATCACTATCGGCCATCTTGCTCAAAAGATAATTGAGTATTATGTGTGTCTTTCCTGCTGATGTTGGCGCTGAAGTAATTACGTCTTTGTTCGAGGTGAGGTTATCCCACAGTGATCTTTGGTAGTCAGTAAGGGGAAAATCCAATTCTCCAACCGTATTTAGCGTCATTCGAAAATCAATCTGAGCTTCAGAATAAAAGCTATATCTAAATTCAAGGTCAGGGAATCGTTTTGAAAGTAAACTTATATTGGGAAAATCGCCAAAATTGGCAAATATACTGTTAGCGATAGGAACGATATCAGGATGATCTTTGGCGCATAGTTCCAGAATCATTGACAGAACAATGGCGCCTTCATTTCTTAATCGGTCGTTTTCAGATTTATAGAATATTTGCGCTGAAGATATAAGTTTTTTAATGTCCGCTCGATCAATTGGCTTATGTTCGCCCATTAAATTACAGACATAAGATTCAAAAAGAGTATTGCTGGCTTTTCTGTAACCTACACTATCTATAATGCTGGTCGAGAGCTTGTATGTAAAACTAGTCATTTGTCGATGCCCATGAAATCTATAAATTCTTGAACTAGCTCATCAACGCACTTGAAAGGGAGTAGTAATAAGGCTGTTTTGTCAATTTTGATTTTCTGGTTTTCAATTTTTTTAAAAAAATCTTCCACATAATCTTTAGCCAATTCAGTGTACTGTAAATGAAATTCAGCCTCAGATAACCCAGCAGAAAATAATTCAGGCTTTGCAAAACCTATAAAGCAAGGCGAATATATAATCTCAGAAAGATCGTTGTTTGAAAACGGATTCAATAGCTTTAGAAGCTCCTCCTCAAGTGTTGAGTCAATGTTGGGAAAGTCCATGTGAGAATCTAGCAGATCAAACTCTTGTTCGTATTTCTCTAGTGCGTTTTTAATTGATATAGCAGCTTCTGCTGCTGCAGGTTTGAAATTCTTATACAGCTTTGATTCACCTAAATAAAGTCTAAATTTCCCGTTCCAAAATTGGCCATGAACAGCATCAGCACCAAACACGGGCATTCGGCTGTTTGTTTTTAAAGAAACTTTGCTCAAAATTTTAGGAGCATTCAAGTAAACATCTAGTAGAGTAAAAAGTATTAGCTCCCCAAGTTCTCCTTGAGCAGTTTTCTGGCTGAGTTTTCTAATGGCTTTATCAAATAAATCTTCTGCAGATTTTTTGCTTTTTAACCCCAGCTTTTTTTCAACTTCCTTGCAGGAAAAAACGAAATTGTGAAGAATTCCATCTTTTATTTCTTGAAAGAAAATAGAGTATTGCGTAGAGCCAGGTTTGAACGGTAGGTGAACCAATAACGTATCGATTTTACGACCGTCTGCGAGAGTAAGACTTATTGCCATCTCTTTCAAAATATTCCTAATTCCTACGGAATTTTTGAGCTGGGTGCTAAGGATTTTTCTCATTTCTATTATCTTCTGTCGAAGTCAATTTTTGTCCTTTCAATTTCATTGGGTTAAATAGTTATGATTTACTGTGTGCTAAAACTTGCCTTGTAGTTTGTCGCTTGAAGATAAACACATTCTTCAAGTGCTCCACTTAGTCTGAACAATCGGGAGTTGGCTCTGAAATCATAAACACGATACAAGCAATACTGTTGCTTATACTCCCTCGAAAAAGCTAACTCATTATCCGAGATATAAAACGGCTGGTACTTGCCACTGTTGGTCGTCTTCACTTCAATAAACAATTCATCTTCCCGCTCCACGGAAAAAGATCGAATGTCATATCCCAGCCCATCCCCTTCATCTCGGCTGACCCATTTGACTTCTTTGGCCAAGTCCGCTCTGCCAGCTTGCGTCAACCTATAACGCTCAAACTCTAAAGCGAACTCTTCACCCCGCAATCCCAGGCTCCGGTTATTCCGCTCCCGCTCAGAATAATTGACCTTCCGCGCCAAATACTCTCGGCGGGGTTCTTGCACGTTGGTGATGCGTTCCGGTATTTCAGTATCCAGCACTGATCCCCAATCAAAAACCTGGGGCTGGTTATCAACCGGCAGATCCGCACTTTCCGAAATCAGATCCAGTTCCTGGGGCTTAGCAGCCAAATACGACAGAACCACTTGCTTGAGCTGGTGCTGGTAGTTAAACGCGGGTTTGTAACCCTTGATGTATGGCTGTCCCAGTTCAATAAGAATAGCACTGATATTTTGATGCTTAAATTCAACGGAGCCTTCCGACCGCTGGTTCAGTTTAGGCACCAGCGCCCGCCGATGCTCGGCTTTGCTGCATGGCTTGCCGATCAATTCATCGTTCAGCATGGCAAAGTAATCTTGAACGATGGCTTCGCACTCCAGCCAATCCCAACCGTCGCCCACATTCAGCAGATTGCGCCGAGCATCCCCGCTCAAATTTTCCAGCAATGCCGATTTCAGAAAGTTGCGGGATACTGAGTTATCCAAATACTCAAACAGCTCGTCATCCACAAACGCATAGGCAATGTGATTGGCAATGGCACCCGGCCCTGATGCGGTGGTGAGTGTGTTGTAGGCTTCTACCTTGCCCGGCTTCGGGTAATGATGCCAAAAGCCGTCGCCGCGCAGGTGAAAGAAGGGCAGATGAGGGTTGTTGCGATCATTGCTGCCGGCCAATTGGTTGAAATGATGGCTGAAGGCGTCCCGCAGTTGGTCATCAAAATAAATACGGTTGTGGGAAATTTTCTCGCGCTCGATCAGATCCATCACCGCCAGCAGCATGGCGACTTTGTGGGGGCTCTTTTCGTTCCCGCCCCGCGTATTCATGCGCAGTTTCGAGAAGCGTTGCTCGTAGTCCAGCAGACTCATTCTTTACTCCAATAGTCTGCCTTCCCTGGCACTACCCAGCGCACCCCACCCCTGGGGTCAACCCCGTTCTCCCAATAGCGGGGAATCAAATGAATATGCAGATGCGGCACAGTCTGCCCCGCTGCCGGCCCATCATTGATCCCGATATTGAACGCTTCCGGTTTGAACTCCGCTTCCACATCCGCCTTGGCCCAATCCAGCAATGCCAGCAGGTCGGTTTTTTCATGTGCAGACAAATCAAAAAATGATTGAACATGTCGCTTGGGAATCACCAACGTGTGGCCAGCGGAAACCGGAAAGCCGTCGCGGATCACAATGCCGTGTTCGCTCTGGTGGCGAATCCGCTCCGCGTCCTGCCCGTGGATGATCCGGCAGAACGGGCAAGCGCTGGTGTCAGTTTGTGAGTGCTCTTGTTGATGCGTGGTATTCATTCCGTCTGCACAGCCAACATATTCATAATCAACCGAATCAACACATCCTTCTGCTTCGGATCAGACTCCGCCACCAGCAAGGTCAGCGCGGCCAGTCCGGTATCGTTGATCACAGGTTCCCCCTTCTTGCCAAACAGCCGTCCATTGCGATGTAGAAAATTCCAGATTCCCCAGCAACGCCCCCAAACCATCGCGCCGAGGCTGGGCGAACAGTGCAGTGGCCTCGCCCCGGGCCATCAGCGATGCCTTCAGCTGCGCCAGCGCGGCCGAGGCTTCTGCCTCGCTCGGCAGGGTGCCACCGCTTTGTCCGGCCGGTTCGGTCAACAAGCCCTCGTCGTAGCGTTGCAGCCACAGGAAAGTCTGGGTGTAGCGGCTGATGATTTCCAGTAAACCGGAGTCCGCCTCGGTGGCAAGGTCGGATGTTGGGCTGTGGTCGTGGGTCAAGGTCGGGCTCTTGTGTGATTTTATGCATAGTAAGGTGGTTTCTGTGTTGCCCTTGTGTCGGTTTGTTATCTATACTCCACGCAAGTGGATCGGGGGTGCCCGGTCGGCGTCACAGCCTCGGTGGGTTTCACCGGGGCTTTTCGCTTTCCGGGGCAGGGTAAATTTTAAATCCTCGGCCTTCATAACCTTTACCGACATTTTCGCGTCCCCCATCACAGTAGAATTTCCGCTTTAACACGTCAAAGGCCCGGTTTTCCTGGCTGGGCTTCAATACTTGCAGACCAATTGGACGTGCCACCAGATCGGCCAACTGCAGTCCTGAAGACATCACTTTCTTGTCAGCAAAGAGCACTTCGAATGGCATTGGCATGCCAAGACGGTTATTGCCATCACAAACACGGCGAAACTCCAGCTCTAGTTCGTTGTCTTCCTTCTTGCCTCGGCATTCAACCACTACAAAAGTTTTGAGCGTGTGTTGATTTTTCTCGTGTAGGAACTCATACAACGTTTCCACGCAGAACCCCAAAGCAAGGTGATAGGGATTGGCATCCGAACCTTGTTGTTTGCTCAAGGCGCGCTTATCAATCACGCAGCTGATAAGGATGAAATTGCTTCGATCGATAATGCCCGTTAACTCATCCATGAACTGGATGCGCTGCTCTTTACTGCGGAAAATATTGAAGGCGCCTCTTTCCTTGCGAATGTCTTGCTCGTGCAGAATGATCTGATCGTGGCCAAAGTGATTGAATTTGAACTTTTCGAGTGCCGAAACAACCTGTTCGCTGTAGTGGCGTTTATGAAAAACGCAGAACGCCAGCACGAACACCGGATAGTTATTGTCGATGCTTTGCAGGCTGTGATCCCCGCTTTCGTCCACATAGACTATGTACTTGCTGAACGGGCTTGGTGGTAGTTCAGTCTTGGGGTGTTGGAATAGTGGCTCATGTGTTTCTGTGGGGCGTGACGCTTCTGCCGTGGGTGTTTCCAGCTCAAATAGTGGTAATTGCCGGTCATCTACATTTTCGTGATCGTTTTGGTCGGGTGTCATTTTCTAATCCATGAATATGAGGGAGTGGTACTGGCTGCCACCGGCCTACCAACACCACACCCCCGAAATCCTAACAGTTTTAGCTTTCATTCCAAATTCCCGTTTGTTTGTCTCCCATCTGTCTATTTGAGTAAGCCCCTTCACGCCTGCGTGGACGGCGGCCGAAATCCAACTTCATTTTTCCCAACGACACACGACAGGAGTCACCCATGAACAACACCCTTATCGCCAATTTCCAGGCCGAACTGCCCGCCCTCCAGGCCATTCCCGCGGAGCTTGCCAAAAAGCCCCTCATGCCCGTGAAGCAGTACATCTTCGAGGCCGAGTGCCTGTATCAGTGGTGCCAGTCCGATCGGGTGGCACTGGCCGCCGCCGGGCTCGATCTGTCCCTGATTGATGCGCTGCTGACGCGCTGCGATGCCCTGCGCGAGGCGGGGTCGCGCTGGAACATCGATCGCTTCAGCCGCGAGGATGCGCAGAAGGCATGGGAGGAGCAGTCGCCAGCGGCTTACGCCCTGCGTGACAAGCTGGTGCGGGACATGCGCTTTGTGTTCCGCAAGGACGAGGCCCTGCTGGCGCGGGTAGTGGCCATTGCCGACGGCAACGGCCATGTGGACATGCTGCAGGATCTGAACGATCTGGCCACCCTGGGGCGCGGTCATCTGGCGGCGCTGGCCACGGTTGGGGTGACGGAGACGTTGCTGGATCAGGCCGCTGCCATGGCCGATGAACTGACCACGCTGCTGGCCCAGGCCGCCGGCGAGCGCAAGGAAGGCAACAGCGCCCGCCTGCTGCGCGATCAGGCCTATACGCACCTGAAGGCCGCCGTGGACGAGATCCGCGATCACGGCCAGTACGTGTTTTGGGATAACCCGGTTCGCCGTGACGGCTATTTCAGCGATTACGTGCGCAGCGCCAACGCCCGCAATCTGGCCAAACGGGCCGCCCAGAAGGACGCAGCCCCGGAAGAAATGTCCGCCGGTGCCTGAGTTAGCACCAAAGGGCCCGCTATACCAGCAGCGGGCCCTGCTATACCGGGCCGGACCTGCGCTATACCAGGATCGACCCCTGCTATACCGGAAACGGCCTCTGCTATACCTGCCATGACCCTCGCTATACCTTCCGCACCCCTCGCTATACCTTTTTGAGTGGCGCTATACCGGTCAAAAGGCCGGTGTTGCCTTCTGAGTAACCCAAGGGCCACCGGCCCGCCATGGGGCCGGGAACGGCGCACCCTCGCTCGCTGCTTGCACGATGGGCAGCAGGAAGTGGGCAAGTGCGGCAACATTTTCCGGGCCAGGCGTAACGATGTCCCCGAACCCGATATCGATCTGAATCGGGCACCGCGCGCCATCAATCACGCCAAGCAACATGACCCGCACACCCGTGTAGTTTGCATCTTTGCGGATTTCGGTTGCGCGCACGCTATCGGCCTGAAACGTTACGCCATCGCTGGCTTCAATGGTGCAGATCGCTTTGAAAATGCTTTCGATGCGGGGACGTTCTGCTGAGCCAAATCCGAGAAAGTCGGCATCTCGGGTGGGGCGATGCGGAATGTCGAACCAGAGGTCAAACAGCAGAGCGCCTTTTAGCAGGAACTGGTCTGCGTGTGGTGAAACGCTGATGCGATAAAGCAGGCGCTCGATGGCGTAGCGCGTCAGGGTCAGGTTGAAATCCTGGCGGAGCTCGCGTGCGCGATTGAGCAGACGTGCTCGCACAGACGCCGCGGTATTTTTTTCGGTCATGCCAAACTCTCCATGTAAGGGCGCATCACGTTGGCAACGCGGCACAGGCTGGCAGCGTGCCACAGCTCATTTGCGTTGACGCGTTTGCCGCGCAGTGCCTCGGACAGTGCTTCCAGTGCAACGTCGAGTCCGATCTTGTTGCGAAATTTGAAGCAATCCGCCACGGTGCGCGCGATGCTGGTGATCCTGACGGTCACGCAATCGATCTGGTGTTCTTCCACGCCATCCTGCAGCAGCGTATCCGCAAACCGGACAATGCGCAGCGGTGGATAATCCGGCTTCGGTGCGCGTGCTTTGTTGGGGATGGCTACCCATATTTCAAAGGGCGCCTGGGTGGTGAGATTGTGAAACCGCAGCGCGGACAGCAGGCAGACGACGGCCTGCGGATACCTGAGCGCCACTTCTGCCAGCGCTACATGTTCGGACATCGCGCGTTGTGGCAGCGCATACAGGCCGCGCCCGACACGCTGCAGCAGGCGCTGTCGCACCAGTCGTGTGAGGGCGACGCGGGGCAGCCCCTGCGCGTCGAGATCCCGTGGGCGGATCAGTCCACGCTGGGCGGCAAGGTTCAGAATGCGTTCGTTTGAATTGTCCATGGCGGCATGATGTTTCAATATGCATGTAATTGTCAATAAATACCGACATAAGGAAACATCTGGGGTATTCCTGGTTCACTCCATTAAACGCTTGGATGCTACGCTTGCCCCACCAAGCCCCCGTTCCCCCGCCGGAGCCCCCATGACCCGCCTGATCCTTCTGCTGGCCCTGCTGTTGCCCATGCCGGGCATCACCGCCACTGCCCGCGCTGCCGCCGATGCGCCGCCCACTCTGGAACTGCAGCGCGACGGCCAGATAGTCCGCCTCACGCCCGCCCTGCTGCTGGCGCGCCCGGATCTGGCCCGGATCACCATTCCCAACGACGTGGCTTACAAGCGCGCCATGGATTACCGCGCCCTGCCCCTGCGCAATCTGCTGCGCGACAACGGTTTCACGGCGGAAGGTACGTTCAACTTCCTCGCGCTGGACGGTTTCGCGGTGCCCATCGACGCGGCGCGGGTGTTCAATGAAGCCTCCAACAGCCCCCAACCCTGGCTGGCGGTGGAAGAGCCGTCAGCGCCCTGGCCTGCCCTGTCGCCCGATGGCAGCAGCGCGGGGCCGTTCTATCTGGTGTGGCGGGCGGGCAAGGACGCGCCGGACACCACCGCGCCGCCGGAACACTGGCCGTTCCAGATCGCGGTGATCGAACAGACCATTCCACCGGAGCAGCGTTATCCGCAGATCCTGCCCGACCTCACCCTGCCCAAGCATCATCCCGCCTGGGAGGGTTTCGCGCTCTACAAAACCCACTGCATCGCCTGCCACAAGATCAACGGCGGCGGCGACGCGGTGCTGGGGCCGGATCTGAATCTGCCGCACAATCCCACTGAATATTTCACGGCGGCGTTTCTGAAAAAACTGATCCGCAATCCCGCCCAGGTGCGCAAATGGAACGGCATGAAAATGCCCGGCTTCGATGCGCAGACGTTGTCGGATGAAGAATTGGATGCACTGCTGGCGTACTTGAACGCGATGGTAAAACAGCGGCAACCCTGAACGCCGGTGCAATCGCGACTTCTCTTGCTGCGCTGATTTCCAGCGCGCCGGATTTGCACCGGTTCTGCCGGAATCCGCCCTTTTTTTGCCTGCCACCTTGCTCTAGATTTGAGCGCGACTTTTTTGCGCGCGCTCAGGCCGCATCTGCAGCGCGCGCGGAAGGTCGACGCCAGAAACGCGCAGACACAGCGGAAATACTGATGGCTGCATCAGCCCAGTGCCCTGCAGGTTTGCCGTTCGAATTGACTTTCTTTGCCGGGATTGTGGTCCCGAAAGCCACGTACTCCGACAACCGGCTGCCATAGACTTTTTTGCGCAAGGAACCAATAACAACAAGAAGGAGTCCGTCATGAGCAGCATTGCCAGTGCCCGATTGAACCGTTCGTTTGATGTGGAGCGCCTGCAACAGGATCTTGCCAGCGCCACCGCGCATTTCCGTTCTGCACCGCAGGTGGGGCACTACCATGACGGCAGCTGGACGGGCATTGCATTGCGCAACTTTTCCGGCGATCACGGCAACACGATGGCCGCGCTCACGGGCCGCAGCAAGGACACGGCGGTGCTCGCACACTGCCCCTACTTCAAACAGATTCTGACGGAGCTGGGGTGCCCCATTCATGTGGCGCGCATTCTGTTTCTGCCGCCGGGCAAGGTGATTGGTGAGCACACCGATCCCGGTTTTGGCTGGGAATCCGGCATGGTGCGTTTGCATATTCCCATCGTCACCGATCCGCGCGTGGAATTTACCATCGGCGGCCAGAGTGTGTACTGGAAGCCGGGCGAATTCTGGTTCGGTGATTTTTCGCTGCCGCATTCGTTGCGCAATAAAAGCGATATCACCCGCGTGCATCTGGTGCTGGACTGCGCGGTGAACCACGCCGTGCTGGCGCTGTTCGATCCGGCGTTCATTGCCCAGGTGCGCGCGCAGCGTTCCATTCTGGAAATCAATCGCCTCGATCTGGATGACACGACGCTGGCGGCGTATGCGGGGCATTTTCGCAGTGTGTTGCCGGTGGCAGGCATTCCGATTCCGCTGCGCGGTGAGCTGAAGGCAGAAGACGGCATGTTGGCGCTGCAACTGTATGGCCTGCCGATGGCGTATTACTTCACGCCGGTGGCGGAGCATGAATTCCAGTGCAATTCCTATGTGCTGAAATGGCGTCAGCCGCCGCAGCTTGACAGGGTGCAGGCCGTGGATTGCACTGAAACCCGCAGTGGCACGCGCTGGCTGTTCGCGCTGCGCAAATCCGTGGGGCCGGGCTATCGTGCGGCGGCGTTTCTGCAATGGCTGCTGGTGGGTGGTCTGCGGCGACTGTACCTTCTGCTGTTTCGCCTGCAGCGTAAGCTGGCGGGCAATCGCTATCGCACCGAACAGGTCGGTGGGGAAGGCTGAGGATTCGGTGTCCCTGCCTGGCGATGGTTATTTCCCCACAAGGGGCGCCAAACCGGTACACTGTGGGCAATCCCCGCCCATTCCCGGAGCCGCTCCCGCCCATGACCGAACCCCAACGCCTGTCCAAGCGCCTGACCCAGCTGTTTGAATGCTCCCGCCGCGAGGCCGAGCTGCTGATCGAAGGGGGCTGGGTCATGGTGGATGGCGAGGTGGTGGAGGAGCCGCAATTCAAGGTGCTGAAGCAGACGATCACCCTGCACCCGGATGCGGTGGCCGAGCCGGTGGAGCCTGCCACATTACTGCTGCACAAGCCCGCCGGTGTCGATATCGGTGATCCACAATCACTGCTGCAACTGGTCACGCTCCAGACCCGCGCCAGCGACGACGATTCCCGCATTCGCCCGCTGAAAAAACATTTCTCCCGTCTGAAACCCTTGTTGCCATTGGAATCCGATGCCTGCGGCCTGCAGGTGCTGACCCAGGATTACCGGGTGGAGCGCAAGCTGCTGGAGGAAGGTAACCGCATCGAGCAGGAATGGATTGTCGAGGTAAGCGGCACGCTCGCGCCCGATGGTCTGCAGCAGCTCAATCAGCCCGGTGTGAAAGCCAGCTGGCAGAATGAAACCCGCCTGCGTTTTGCCCTGAAAAATCCGGCGCCAGGACAGATCCGCCAGTGGTGTGAAGGCGTGGGTCTGAGCGTGATTTCGCAAAAACGCATCCGCATCGGCCGCATTGCGATGGCGGGCTTGCCGGCTGGACAGTGGCGCTATCTGCCGGCGTACAAACGCTTCTAGATTTTCCGCAGTTTTATTGGCGCGGGCCTGGCCTGTTCGGGTGTGCGCCTTCCCTTCCTCCGTTCAAGGAGTTCAGCATGGCCAAGGTCAATTACAATTTCGAAAAACGTCAGAAAGAAATTGCCCGCAAGAAAAAACAGGATCAGAAGCAGGCGGAAAAGCGTGCGCGCAAAGCGACTGGCGAAGGTGAAAAGCCCGCCGATGATGGTGCGACACCAGCGGAGTGAATGATGCCCGCGCAACGGTTGCGCGGGTGTTCGGGATCTTGTCAGTCTTGGTGTTTCAGTTTGCCGGTGCGGCCCAGTTGTTTGGCATTCTTGCTGGAAATCACTTTCTGGCCGGTTTTGGATTCGATGTCCTTGCGGGCATTGCCGGCTACTTCGCCGCCCTGCTGGGCCACTTGCCGGTTCTGTTCGAAAGTTTCAGGTTCCTTCTGTTTTGAAATTTCGGTGGTGGTGGCCTCGGCCAGCATGTTCAGCACTAGTTCCAGGTTGGTCATGTTGTCGCGCAGGTTTTCCTTGGTCAGGCTTTTGTGCTGCTTGTATTCCCGCGTGGACAGTTGCTCCAGGCGCGGGTGATTTCATCGGTGAGCAGGGCGAATTCCTTGCCCTTCTTCACACCCCGTGCTTCCCATTCGTCGGTGAGCTCCTTGCGCACCTCGATGCTTTTCAGGCGCTGGTTGATCCACTCTTTGCTGTAACCCTTGGCCAGATAGGCGTGCAGGGCGCGGTCGATGGCCAGCTCGGGATCTTCGTTTTCCTCCAGCCGTTCGTAACCCACCTGGGCCAGCCAGAGTTTGAAGGGTTCGGCGCGGGGCGACGGGATGGACTGGATCAGCCGCAGCAGGGTTTCAGTGTCGGCGACGTCGGTGAGGTAGGACTTGCCGTCGGAGGAAGGCATTTTCAGTTGGCTACATTTTGTAGCCAACTGACTGCCCTCGCTCTTGAGGCGGGTTTTCAGGACGCTCCAATACTTGCGCGGATTGGCGCTTTCGGTCAGGACGCCGACAACGTCAATCACACTGAAATACCACTTCTCCTTCTCCGCATCCCAATGACTGCGGATCTGCTGGCTCTGAAACAGCTTGATGTTGCTCATGGGGTTCCTCCGTGAACCGGATCGATGGATGGCATGGGCATTCTCGCTGATGGCAGGCCGAACGCCAACTGTAGTGGTTGCCGGGCAGGGCGTGAAGTGATCGCTGCCGCGACCATCAGGGGCGGACCTTCCGCATTGATCAGAACTGTCAGCCTGCTGACCATTTCTGCCATGGACTCTCCTTGTTGCGCTGACCGATGATCGGATGCGGTATACAGGTTATCGCGCAATCGCAACAGGAGAAGAAGAATGGCAAAGCTGCGGTTTGACGGCAGGGTGGCAATCGTCACGGGTGCCGGTGGAGGGTTGGGACGTTCCCATGCGTTGCTGCTGGGCAGCCTGGGCGCCAAAGTGGTGGTGAACGATCTGGGGGGCAGCGCCACCGGTGGGGGCCAATCATCCGCCGCCGCTGACAAGGTGGTGGAGGAAATCCGCGCCCTGGGTGGCGAGGCGGTGGCGAACTACGATTCGGTGGAATTCGGCAGCCGCATCGTGCAGACGGCGCTGGATGCCTTCGGCACCGTGGATATCGTGATCAACAACGCCGGCATCCTGCGGGATGTCAGCTTCAACAAGATGACCCAGGCCGACTGGGATCTGATTCTGAAAATTCACCTGACCGGCTCCATGAGTGTGAGTCACGCCGCGTGGCCCATCATGCGCGACAAAGGCTACGGCCGCATCATTATGACGACCTCGGCCGCCGGCATTTACGGCAACTTCGGCCAGGCCAATTACAGCGCCGCCAAACTCGGTTTGATGGGCCTCGCCAACACGCTGGCAGAAGAAGGCCGCAGCAAGAATGTGTTGGTGAATACCATCGCGCCGATCGCCGCATCGCGTTTGACTGAAACCGTGATGCCGGCGGAATTGCTGAAGCATCTGCAGCCCGAAGCGGTGAGTCCGCTGGTGGCGTGGTTGTGTCACGAGGACTGCAAGGAAACCAAAGGCCTGTTCGAAGTGGGCGCAGGTTTTGTTGCCAAGCTGCGCTGGGAGCGCACCAAGGGCCATCTGTTCCCGCTGGGCAAAAAATTTGGCGTGGACGACGTGGCGGCGCGCTGGGCCAAGATCACCGACTTCAGCGAGTCCGAGCATCCCACCAGCATCAACCAGTCCATGCTGCCGGTGCTGGAAAACATCAACAATCCCAGCCTGGGCGGCAACGAGTTCATCGATCTGGATGTGGCGAGCAAGGCGAAGCTGGAGTTGCAATCCGAGTACGATGAAAACGATCTGGCGCTGTATGCGCTGGGTGTGGGCGCAGCCCGCGATCCGATGGACAAAGATGAGCTGAAATTCGTGTACGAGCTGGGCAGTGATTTCCAGGCGCTGCCGACGTTTGGTGTGATGCCGCAATCCAGTGCCATGCTGAAAGCCGCGCGGGAAGGCAAGTTTGCGCTGCCCGGCATGAATTTCGGTTTCGACCGTCTGCTGCACGGCGAACAGTACACCGAAATCAAAGCGCCGCTGCCGCGCAAGGCGAAACTCAAGCATGTGTTCCGCTTCAAGGAAGCCTTCGACAAAGATCCCAATGCAGTGGTGACGTTCGCGATTTCCACCCAGGACGAAAACGGCAACGAGCTGGTGTACAACGAGATGACCTCGTTTGTGAAAGGCGCCGGCGGTTGGGGCGGTGATCGTGGCCCCAGTGCCGAAATCAACGTGCCACCCGCCCGTGAACCGGATGCGGTGATCGAGGAAAAAACCGATCCCAATCAGACGTTGCTGTACCGCCTGTCCGGTGACTGGAATCCGCTGCACGCCGATCCGAATTTCGCCAAGGCGTTTGGTTACGACCGGCCGATTCTGCACGGCCTGTGCACCTTCGGTTATGTGGGCCGCCACGTGATCAAGGCGTTCTGCAAAAACGATGGCCGCCTGTTCAAGAGCATCAAGGTGCGCTTCGCCAAGAGTGTGTTCCCCGGCGAAACCCTGATTACCAGGATGTGGAAGGAGTCGCCCACCCGCGTGGTGCTGGAAACCCGCGTGAAGGAACGTGACGAAGTGGTGATCAAGAACGCGGCGGTGGAGTTGTACAGCGAGATTCCCAAGCCGGTGGAAAAACCCAAGGCCGCTGCGGCTGCACCTGCAAAAGCCGCTGCCGCTGCGGTGGATACTGCCGTGACGCTGGAGGATGTGTTCACTGCCATCAATCGTTATGTGACAGAGAATCCCGCACTGGTGGATAAAACCAAAACCCTGTTCCAGTTCCATTTCAAGGATCCGGACAGCGCGTTCTTCATCGATCTGAAAAATGCACCCGGCAAGGCGGGCGCCGGCAGCGCAGATAAAGCGGATGTGACGCTGGAACTGCCCACCAAGCATCTGCAGACGTTGTTCGGCGGTGACATGGCGGCGGTACAGAAGCTGTATTTCGGTGGTGAGCTGAAGATCAGCGGCAACATCATGGCGTCGAACAAGCTGGGCGTGTTGCAGGGCATGAATCCCAACTATGTGGAAGAAGCACGCGCGGCCCGCGTGGCGGCCGGTGGTTCTGCGGGCAGTGCGCCGGCAGCCAGTGCGCCCGCTGC
>JAGUVW010000083.1 GCA_020062665.1 Pseudomonadales bacterium | reverse complement strand
GCCATACAACACCCGAAAGGGGAAAACTGTGGGCCGTCTGTTAGCGGTGTTCAAGTACCCGGCCACCCTTCATGGGTGAATTGAACGAAACTAACAGGACACAAACCATGAACGCAAAGACCGAAATCCCACGCGCAACCCTTCAAGCAGACCTGATTCAAACCGTCGATTACTACAACCCCATTTTTGACCTGGATCCGCAAGTCACAATGTTGAATGTTGGCAGCGTGCTTGAAGTGGTAAAGCGCTTTGTTAATGACGACGAGCACCCTGGCGTCAAGGACGATGAAAGCATTGGAATTGGGCTCATTGTGCAGTGCTGTATTGACGCGCTGAATGCGCAAAATCAGTTGTGTGACCTTCAGGAAAGAGCGAAAAAGGAAGGGGGTGCAGCATGAGCGCAAAGACTGAGACACCCACCACCGAACCCAGCAAATTCTACTGCCCCGAAAATTTCTTTGTTGTCGATCCCGATGCGCCCGCCCTACGGGATGGCGTGTTGGGCATTCAGCTGCAGCGCATCGAATTCCTACTTGAGGCAGCCCACCGCGAGTATGATGAAGACCAAAAGCTGATTGGGTCAACGCTTCTGGAGGTCGCCCAGATCCTGGTGGATCAGGTCGCCGCCCTGGTGAGCCACAACGAAACATTGAAAAGGCAGGTCAAGGCCGCCCAGGCTGCGAGGGTGTGATATGAACGCGATCAATACCGAAAGCTACGGGGAATTCAACCTGCGTGCCCACGTTGCAACAGTTCCGCTTGTGACTGATGAGCAGTTACGGCAAATCAACATGACCATCGATGATTTCGCTTCGCATGACCAATTCGTTCAGGATTGGTTAACCGCTTTCCTTGCGCTCGATGAAGGATCGAGGGAGGCGGTTAAATGGGCGCTCAAAGCTGAAGATCGACGGAAGGCCGAAGCCTGATCCCTGATCCCTGATCCCTGATCCCACCCCCACCACCAGAGCCCGCCCAGTGCGGGCTTTTTTGTGGCTATGCTTTTTCTGTTGGGTAAATGGAATGATGTCGATCCCACCATACAATGTGAAAGTGGGCCTGGACAATGTAACCCCAAACGCGCTTGGTTCCTCCAATCCTGAACCTAAATACGGTGTCAAACTCGCCAAGATTAATATCGATCCATCTAAGCTGTGCCTCGTCGACCAAGTCGGAGATCTCGTGTCCGTGGTGCATTTTATGGCCGGATTCTGAGGCGTGCTTATCAACTTCTTGCCATGTTAGCTGGGCAAAATTCAGAAAGGGAGGCTCTATTACCTGAGCCCATTCTTCGTCTGTCCACTTTCTTTCTTCCCCCCAAGACCAGCGCCCGTTTAAGTCCGCCTTCTTAGTACACCAAGTGACTTTCAAATTGAAACGACTTCCAACAGCTGTCGCTTTGGGTTGCTTGTCTTGGTTTTCCAATAGACGGGCAATGTGCGGAGCAACCCTTGGATTTGCAGCTCCTAAAGGTTCAGCAGCAATGCGGGGATTGTCGTTAGATTGGACTTGCTGAAGCAGCTTTTGCTTTTGCTGCTCAAATTTTTCCACCTTCAGGCGCTTTCTTTCGCGCCTGGCATCGCTTTTCTTGCTCACAGATTAAAGGGACAGGTAATACTCCATCATCGCAGATTTAGAAATCAATGCTGATGATGGCTCACCTATAGGCGTGTGGCCTCTTGCTTCCAGCCAAGGACTCTCTTGGTGCGTGAGATCGCTTAGCCATTGTGCGGACTTGTCGCCGTAAAAAGATAATACTTTGTCGACGTTTTTCTCTTCTTCAGCAGTCATGGAACCCTGTCCATAACCCTGAAATGTGGCAGCATCCACACGGAAAAGCCCCCGGTGAACATTGTACAATTCAGGAATCACTGGGCCATTAGCCCAAGCTTGGAAGTCTTGCGAGAACAGCTCGTTTTCTTCCCAAACCAAATGCCAAGCCTGAGAATAATACATGAGCTTTTGCAGCTTCATTGCTGACATGCTTCCTTGCTTTTGCAATATATATCTCGCGACATCATACATGTTCGCCATATTGCACCTCCCCCTTAGTTATGGATTGGCATTTTTGCCAACCAATCGCGCGCGTAGACTAAGCCCAAGTATAGGACAGTTCAATAGATTGTCCGTTCTTCGGTATTTTTGCCGAGGCTAACGGTAAAAATTGACCAACGAAAAGCCCCACACCAAAGCTCTTTGCTTGATGTGGGGCTTTTTGTTGGGGCGCCAATAACGTCAATTTTAAGTGATTGATTTTATTGGCTAATTGGTGGAGGCGGCGGGGATCGAACCCGCGTCCGCCAGTCCGCTGCCTATGGCTCTACATGTTTAGTCCGTTCTATTGGTCTCGCTGATCACGGCCCGATCGGACAGGATGTTATCAGCCAGCCTGTATGAGATTTAGCAACTCAGCGCCAGGCGCGCTTCGTCACGATCTTGTGTTTAATTACCGCCACTTCGTTCCCACAAGCAAGCCCTGATGGCGGTTTAGCCTTAAGCGGCTAAAGCGTAGTTGTCGTCGTTTGCGACTATATTTTGCAGCACTTGGAGTACGTGTGTTGCTACCCACACGACATGCACCAAAGGGTTTGTAACCGACGTCGAAGCCAATGTCGCCCCCAGGTTTTGCGATCATAACATAAATGGGGGTGGGGCTGCGGATTTCAAGGGCTGTCGTTGTTGGTCATCCACCCGGTTGCCGGCTTTCCGCCTTTGAACCATAGTGTCTAATGCGCCAATAGAAGCGCACCCCCAGGAATTCAAACGAATTTTTCGTCTTTGCAGAGGGAATGAGCGGATGAACGCCAGCGTCATCATCATTGGCACCGGTTTCGGCGGTATTGGCCTGGCCATCCGCCTGCTGCAGGCGGGGCGGCGGGATTTCGTGTTGCTGGAAAAGGCGAACGATATCGGTGGTGTCTGGCGCGAAAACCACTACCCTGGCGCCGCGTGCGATGTCCCATCCCATCTCTATTCGTTTTCGTTCGAGCGCCATTTCGACTGGTCGCGCACGTTCTCGCCCCAGGCGGATATCCTGCGTTACCTGCGCCACTGCACCGACAAGTACGGCTTGCGGCCCTACATGCGCTTTGGCAAGGAAGTCACTCACGCGCGATTTGAAGCAAGCACGGGCCAGTGGCAGGTGGCATGCGCCGACGGCAGCCGCTTCCAGAGTCGTGTACTGGTGGCCGCCACCGGGCAACTGAGCCGGCCCTTGATTCCGCCAGGACTGCAGATCGAAGCATTCAAAGGCGTGCAGTTCCATTCTGCGCACTGGAATCACGACTACGATCTCACCGGCAAAAAAGTCGCGGTGATTGGCACCGGTGCCAGCGCCATCCAGTTCGTGCCTCACGTGGCGGCGCGGGCAGCGCAACTCACGTTATTCCAGCGTTCACCGCCCTATGTATTGCCCAAGCCCGAGCGGCTGTACAAGGGTTTCTGGCGCTGGCTGTTCGATCACGCACCCTGGCTGGTGACCCTGCATCGGGCCTGGATCTACGCTGCGCTGGAATATCGCCAGCCGGTGCTGCGGGGCGTTCGCCTCTGGATGCATCTGGTGGAGCGGATGTTCCAAAAGCATCTGCAGGAACAGGTGCCCGATCCGGCGCTGCGCAAACAGCTGACGCCGGACTATCCGCTGGGCTGCAAGCGTATTCTGATTTCCGATGACTACTATCCCGCACTGGCGCGCTCCAATGTGCAGCTGGTGACGGAGCCGGTGCAGCGGCTGGATGCCAGCGGTGTGATCACGGCGTCTGGCCGGCATTTTCCAGCGGATTGCGTGATTCTGGGCACGGGTTTTGATGCCGCCCATTTTCTTGCGCCCATCCGCGTCACCGGGCTCGACGGCCTCACGCTGGAGCAGGCCTGGCGCGACGGTATCAGCGCCTACCTGGGTCTGACTGTGCACGGTTTTCCCAACCTGTTCATCCTCTATGGCCCCAACACCAATCTGGGCCATAACTCCATCGTCTACATGCTGGAAAGCCAGTTCAACTACGTACTGTCGGCGCTGGCAAAGCTGGGTGAAAAAAAGGACGCGGCGCTGAATGTGCGTCAGCCGGTGCAGCAGGCGTTCGATCAGGATCTGCAGCAGCGGTTGACAGCATCGGTGTGGTCAGGCGGCTGTCACAGCTGGTATCTGGATGAAAAGGGCCGCAACAGCAACAACTGGCCGGGCTTCACCTTCCGCTATCGTGCGCTGACGCGGCAACTGAATTCCGACGATTACGAATGGGTGGGCGCCGCCGCCCACCACTGAAAAACAGCAGCGTCGTCAGAAGGGGCTCAGCTGTTCTTCATCACGCGGGATTTTTCCCGGGCCCAGTCGCGGTCGCGATCAGTGGCGCGTTTGTCGTGGAGTTTCTTACCCTTCGCCAGGGCGATTTCGCATTTCACATTGCCGTTCTTCCAATACAGCGCCAGCGGAACGCAGGTGAGCCCTTCCTTGGCGATGGCACCGAAAATGCGCCCCAGCTCGCGCTTGTGCAGCAGCAGCTTGCGGGTGCGGGTGGGGTCGGGGATGAAATGGGTGGACACGGTGGAAAGCGGCGTGATGTGGGCGCCGAACAGGAACGCCTCGCCATCTTTCATCAGCACATAGCTGTCGACTAGGTTCACCTTGCCCTCGCGCAGGCTTTTCACTTCCCAGCCTTCCAGCGCCATGCCTGCCTCGAATTTGTCTTCGATGAAGAATTCATGTTTGGCTTTTTTGTTGAGGGCGATGGTGCCGCCGCCGGTGCTCTTCTTGCTCATGTCGGAATGAAATCGCGCTTCAATGGTGCAGAGGCTCTGCAGGGGCACCGATTATAGGGGGAATTGGCCTGGCTTGACATGCCCTGGCGTCCAAAGGCTTTTGAGGCCGGAAAAAACGTGTGAAAATGCGGTGTTTGCACAGCGTCACCGCCACATCATAACGATAAGCAATGGGGAAGCAGCCGGCATGACAACACCGCAGTCGATTCACGGGATCTGGACAGCCCGCTGGACATTCATTCTGGCCGCCACCGGTTCTGCCGTGGGACTGGGCAATATCTGGAAGTTCCCCTACATGACCGGCGTGAACGGCGGTGCTGCCTTCGTGCTGGTTTACCTGCTCTGCATCACCGCCATCGGCATTCCGGTGATGCTGGCGGAAATCCTGCTGGGCCGGCGCGGTCGTGCCAGCCCCATCAACACCATGCACAAGCTGGCGGAAGAGGCTGGCGCCACCAAGTTCTGGGGCGGTATCGGCTGGATGGGCGCGCTGGCCGGGATGCTGATCCTGTCGTTCTACAGCGTGGTGGCGGGGTGGGCGGTGGCCTACACCTGGCTGACGGCCCAGGGCGCGTTTACCGGTGAATCCGCCGAGCAGGTGAGCACTACCTTTGGCAACCTGCTGGCCAATCCTCGCGAACTGGTGTGGTGGCATACGCTGTTCATGGCCATGACCCTGAGCGTGGTAGTGCATGGCATTCACAAAGGCCTGGAGCGGGCCGTGCGCATTCTGATGCCGCTGTTGTTCCTGATGCTGCTGGGGCTGCTGGTGTACGCCATGACCCAGGACGCCTTCGGGCAGAGTCTTGCCTTCATGTTCGCCGTGGATTTCAGCAAGCTCAGTGGCGACAGCATTCTCAGCGCGCTGGGGCATTCCTTCTTCACCCTGAGTCTGGGCATGGGTGCCATCATGGCCTACGGCGCCTACATGGCGCGGGGGCAGAATCTGGCCAAGACCGTGGTCACTATCGGCGTGCTGGATACGGTGGTGGCGCTGATGGCGGGGCTGGTGATCTTCACGATTGTGTTCCAGAACGGATTGGAGCCTGCTGCCGGTCCGTCGCTGATGTTCCAGACCCTGCCGCTGGCGTTCGCCAAGATGCCGGGGGGCGCTCTGATTGGCACGGTGTTTTTCCTGCTGGTGGTGTTCGCGGCCTGGACGTCGGCCATTTCCCTGGGAGAGCCGGTGGTGGCCTGGGCAGTGGAATCCACCCGCCTCACCCGCCTGCAGGCTGCCCTGATCGTCGGCGTGATCGCCTGGACGCTGGGCGTTGGCTGTGCGCTGGCGTTCAATCTGTGGAGCGACGTGAAATTCAGCGTCGGCAATCTGTTCTCGCTCAACTTTTTCGATCTGCTCGACAAGCTCACCACCAACATCATGCTGCCGCTGGGCGGTCTGCTGATCTGCATTTTTGTGGGCTGGGTGATGGATCGTGCCATTGTGCGTGCCGAGGCCGACCTGCATCATCCCCAGCTCTACCGGGTGTGGAGTTTTCTGGTGCAGATCGTCGCGCCGGTGGGCATTCTGGTGGTGATGCTGAATCCTTTATTGCAGTAATGCGGAAGAAACAACATGAGCGGTGACATGATCAAGGTGGAAGTGGCCTACGCACTGCCGGAGCGGCAGCTGATCATTCCTCTTCAGGTGAAGAAGGGAACCACGATGTTCGACGCGGCGGTGCAGTCCGGCATCGCGGGCAAGTTCGACGGGCTGGATCTGGAGTCCGCCCCCATGGGCGTGTTCGGCAAGGCCGAGCGCAAGCCGAAAGAGCGGGTGCTGGAAGACGGTGAGCGGGTGGAAATATACCGGGCGCTGATCGCCGATCCCAAAGAAGTGCGCAAGAAGCGGGCGGCAGCCAAGCAGGACGAGGGCGACGAGGACTGAATCGCCTGTTCAGGCATCCTGGCGATGGCACTGAAGGCCGCCGTCAGGATGGGGTGGTGGATCGTCGGTTATTCCGCCCGAGGGAATGGGTCAGATAGGCCGTCAGATGGACTGGATAGGGCCTTCCGGCATGGCCGGTTCTTCAGCCGGTTCCGGGGCGCCGGTTTCGGTCTGGGATTCCGGTTGATTCAACTTGATGCCCATCTGTTCCAGCACCTGGTTGCGCAGCTGTTCCGGGTTCTTGTAGCGGCTGTCGTCGATGCGGGCCAGACGCTCGCCTTCGAAATACAGAATCAGGTGGTTTTCCACCAGCAGGCCTTTGCCGGTTTCCAGGTTGTACAGGTAGTCCCAGCGGGTGGGATTGAAGGTGTCGGCGATCATGGGCGAGCCCATCACATAGCGCACCTGGCGGGGTGTCATGCCTACCCGCAGCTTGTCCACCATGTCAGAGGTAATCAGGTTGCCCTGGCCCACATCAATGCGAAAAACCCCAGGAAATCGCAGGGATCCACAGCCACTGAGCAGGGTGGCGCCAAACACGAGCAAAATGATCAACAATTTTTGCATCTGGTAATGTTTTCCTCTATCGTTCGCCTCAATGAGGGTTTCGCATCATACCGTGAACCCACTTTGTTTAGAATTCAGAATGCGATGAAAGATTCCCCAATGTCTATGGAAAATCAGGAACTACGCAAAGCCGGCCTCAAGGTGACATTGCCACGGGTCAAGATCCTGCAGATTCTCGAAGCGTCGGATACACATCATCTGAGCGCCGAAGATGTGTACAAGGCTCTGCTGGAAGCTGGCGATGACGTGGGTCTGGCCACCGTGTACCGGGTGCTGACCCAGTTCGAAAGTGCCGGGCTGGTGAGTCGCCTGAACTTCGATAGCGGCCATTCCGTATTCGAGCTGTCCAAGGGCGATCACCACGATCACATGGTGTGTCTGGAGTCCGGCAAGGTGATCGAGTTCATCGATGAGGAAATCGAAAAGCTGCAGCATGCCATCGCCAAGAAGCATGGTTACGATCTGGTGGATCACAATCTGGTGCTGTACGTGAAGCCCCGCAAGAAATGATCAGCCGGTCGTTTAAATAAAAAGAGCCCGCGCAATGCGGGCTTTTTTGTGGGCGTGCGCAGCGGCGTATGCAACGGCGGGCGTTTTGTCTACCGGGGGCGAGTGACGGCGCTGCTCCGTGGTTCAGCCGGCGCTTTCCTGGCTGTCGGCGATCAGTTCGCGGGCGTGGGCCAGGGTCTGGTCGGTGATTTTCAGGCCGCCGAGCATGCGGGCGATTTCCGCCACGGTTTCGTCCTGGCTCAGGCGGGTGATGTCGGTGTGGGTCTGGTTGCGTTTGGTCTGCTTGTTCACGTGCAGGTGGGTGTGACCCTGGGCCGCCACCTGGGGCAGGTGGGTGACGCACATGACCTGGTTGGCGCCACCCAGTTCCCGCAGCAGCTTGCCGACGATCTGGGCCACGGCACCGCCGATGCCGACATCCACTTCATCGAACACCAGGGTGGCGACGTTGGACTTGGCGGCGCAGGCCACCTGGATCGCGAGGCTGATGCGTGACAGTTCACCGCCGGAGGCCACCTTGTGCAGCGGCTTGGCGGGCTGGCCGGGGTTGGTGCGGACGATGAATTCCACCTGCTCCAGGCCGTGGGCGCTGGTCTGGCCGTCGGTGAGCGGCTGCAATTCCACGGTGAACTCGGCGCCCGGCATGCCCAGGGGCTGGACCTTTTCGGTGATCAGCTTGCTGAGTTTTTTGGCGTCTTTCGCGCGGGCCTTGGACAGCTTGGTGGCTTCCGCCAGATAGGCTTCCTGCGCGGCGTTGGCAGCCTTTTCCAGCTTCAGCAGTTTATCGTCGCCGCCGTCGATGGATTCCAGCTCGGTGGTGAGGTTGTGCCAGAGCTGGAAAAGTTGGTGCGGGTCTTCCCGGTGCTTGCGGGCCAGATGGATGTAGCTGGACAGGCGGGTGTCCACTTCCTGATAACGTTCCGGGTTGATTTCCAGGTTGTCCAGATAGTGGCGCAGGCTGGCGGCCGCTTCATCCAGCTGGATGCGGGCGCTGTCCACCAGATCGGCGATCTCTTTCAGGCTGCCGTCTTCCGCCACCATGTCGTTCAGCAGGTGCAGCACGGATTGCGCCTGATCCACTACTGCGGAATCGCTTTCGCTGAGCCCGGCCAGCGCCTGCTGACCCTGGCTGATCAGGCTGTCCACATTGGCCAGGCGTTTGTGTTCCTGTTCCAGTTCCGCCAGCTCGCCTTCTGCCGGCTTGAGTTCTTCCAGCTCGGATAATTGAAAGCGCAGCAGGTCGGCGCGGTCCTGCAGTTCCTTGGCGTGGTCGCGGAAGTGCAGGTAGTCGGCATGTTTCTGCTGCCAGGTTTTGTAGGCATCGGCCACGGCGCGGGCCAGGGGCTGCAGGCCGGCGAATTCGTCCAGCAGTTCCCGGTGGGTGTCCTTCTTCAATAAGGACTGGTGTTCGTGTTGGCCGTGGATGCTCACCAGCATCTCCCCCAGCTCTTTTAAGCCTTGCACCGGTGACGGAGTGCCGTTGATGTAGGCGCGGGAACGGCCGTCTGTCGTGATCACCCGGCGCAGGATGCAGTCGTTGTCCGCCAGCAGGTCGCGCTCCTGCAACCAGGCTTTCGCCGCCGGAATCTTGCGGATATCGAAGGTGGCCAGGATGTCGGCCTTTTCGGCGCCGTGGCGCACCGAGCCGGAATCCGCCCGATCCCCCAGGGCCAGTCCCAGGGCATCGATCATGATGGATTTACCGGCGCCGGTTTCCCCGGTGATCACCGTGAGTTTGCCGGGAATGTCCAGGTCCAGTTCTTCTACGATGGCGAAATTGCTGATTTTGATATGGGTGAGCATGGTTGTCGGCTGGCCGGTTGATGCGAGCGGTCATCTTACTGGCAGTCGCCGGACTTGCCCAGTGGCTCTTGCCAGCGCGCGGGCCGGGGGTGCTAGAATCAAAAACGTTCAATTTTCAACGGGAAGCAAACGGCGGGCTATGCGGCGCAGGCGCAATCGGGCAGAAGAGGTGCTGAAGGCACTGGTGGAACGCTATATCGCGGATGGTGAGCCCGTGGGGTCGAAGACCATCGCCGACGTTATGGCGGGCAGCGCCAGCCCGGCCACCATCCGCAATGTGATGGCGGAGCTGGAAGGGCGGGGCCTGATCCATTCCCCCCATACGTCCGCCGGCCGGGTGCCCACGGCTTTGGGCTACCGCCTGTTCGTCGATACCCTGCTCACCATGGCGCCGCCGGAAGATGCCAAGGTCGATAAGGTGCGCCGCAGGCTGGTGCCGGACAAAACCCCCCAGGAACTGATCGAATCCGCCTCCGAAATCCTCTCCGATCTGACGGCCATGGCCGGCATCGTCATGGTGCCCAAGCAGGACCGTGCCAGCCTGCGTCAGGTGGAATTCCTGCCCCTGGAGGGCAACCGGGTGCTGGTGATCCTGGTGATCAACGACCGGGAAGTGCAGAACCGCATCATCACCACTGAGCGCCGCTATTCCGAATCCGAGCTGCAGCAGGCCGCCAATTACCTGAACCGCCATTACATGGGCACCGAACTGGTGGCGATCCGCGACCGCATTGTCGCTGCCATGAAGGACGACAAAACCCGCATGGACTCCCTGATGCAGACGGTGATCGAGGTGGCGTCCCACAGCTTTGGCCCCCAGGAGCAGCCGGAATGCGTGGTGTCAGGCCAGTCCAACCTGCTGGGCATGGCGGACCAGGGCGGGGTGGACCGGCTCAAGGTGCTGTTCGAGGCCTTCCAGCACAAGCGCGACCTGCTCCATCTGATGGACAGCTGCGTCAGCGCCCAGGGGGTGCAGATCTTCATTGGCCAGGAGTCCGGCTACAAGGTGCTGGACAACTGCAGCATGGTGTCGTCGCCCTATGGCGTGGGAGATCAGGTGCTGGGGGTGCTGGCGGTGATCGGCCCCACGCGCATGCCCTACCAGCAGGTGATCCCGATGGTTGATTTGACTGCAAAAATTCTCAGCGCAGCCTTGAAACCCTCCCGTTAAACCCCATATTCCGTTCCAGCCTGCCCGTGTCGAATGGGCGTTTTTCGTTTGAAATTTCCAACTGATTGTTTTTGCTGGAGTTTAATCATGGTAAATGAAGAAGCGGCGAGCGTGCGCCCGGAAGCAGAAGAGGCGGCAGCGGCCCAGTCGCAGTCCCCGGCGGGCGAAGACAGCCCCCATCTGGAAGCGCCCACCATTCCTGCCCTGGAAGCCGAAATCGCCCAGCTGATGGCCAAGGTCAATGAGCAGGCCGAAGGCGTGCTGCGGGCCCAGGCGGAAATGCAGAACGTGCGCCGTCGTGCCGAACGCGATGTGGAGAACGCCCACAAGTATGCCCTGGACAAGTTTTCTGCCGACCTGCTGCCCATCGTCGACAGCCTGGAGCGCGCCCTGGATGCCGCCGGCCAGATCGACAACGAGGTGGTGAAGGGGATGAAGGACGGCGTTGAACTGACCCTGCGCATGTTCGTCGACACCCTGGCCAAGCACGGCGTTCAGCAGGTGAACCCGGTGGGTCAGCCCTTCAACCCGGAGTTCCACCAGGCCATGTCCATGGTGCCGAACGCCGAGCTGGCGCCCAATTCCGTGCTGGCGGTGATGCAGCGGGGCTATACCCTGAACGGGCGCCTGGTGCGGCCGGCCATGGTGGTGGTCACCAAGGCCGTATCCTGATTCAAGGCAGCACCTGATTCAAAGCAAGGCGCGGCGCTTGAAATCGCAACAGGCGGCCCCCATTAAGTGAATCAAGTCAACGGGGAACGCTGAACAGGCCCACACCCCGACCAGTGCAAAACCAAATTCAATTATCGATTGAGTACGCCCCTCGGGGCCGAAACAGTGGAGAGCAACATGGGTAAAATCATCGGTATCGACCTGGGCACCACCAACTCCTGCGTGGCAGTGATGGAAGGCGACAAGCCCAAGGTCATCGAAAACAGCGAAGGCGACCGCACTACCCCGTCCATCATCGCGTACAACGAAGATGGCGAAGTGCTGGTGGGCCAGTCTGCCAAGCGTCAGGCTGTCACCAACCCCCACAACACCCTGTATGCGGTGAAGCGCCTGATCGGCCGCAAGTTCACCGACAACGAGGTGCAGAAAGACATTTCCCGCGTGCCGTACAAGATCGTCAAGGCCGACAACGGTGACGCCTGGGTGGAATCCCGCGGCAAGAAAATGGCTCCGCCACAGATTTCGGCCGAAGTGCTGAAGAAGATGAAGAAAACCGCCGAAGACTACCTGGGTGAAACCGTCACCGAGGCCGTCATCACCGTTCCCGCGTACTTCAACGATTCCCAGCGTCAGGCCACCAAAGACGCCGGCCGCATCGCCGGTCTGGATGTGAAGCGCATCATCAACGAGCCCACTGCTGCGGCCCTGGCTTACGGCATGGACAAGAAGCGCGGCGACTCCGTGATCGCGGTATACGACCTGGGCGGTGGTACCTTCGATATTTCCATCATCGAAATTGCGGAAGTTGACGGCGAGCACCAGTTCGAAGTACTGGCCACCAACGGCGATACCCACCTGGGTGGTGAAGACTTCGACCTGCGCCTGATCGAGTATCTGGCCGGCGAATTCAAGAAAGACACCGGCATCGACCTGCACAAGGATCCGCTGGCGCTGCAGCGTCTGAAGGAAGCATCCGAGAAAGCCAAGATCGAGCTGTCCTCCAGCCAGCAGACCGAAGTGAACCTGCCGTACATCACTGCAGATGCTTCCGGCCCGAAACACATGAACATCAAGCTGACCCGCGCCAAACTGGAATCGCTGGTTGAACAGATGATCAATGACTCGCTGAAGCCTTGTGAAATCGCGCTGAAAGACGCCGGCAAGAGCAAGTCTGAAATCGACGAGATCATCCTGGTGGGTGGTCAGACCCGCATGCCGCTGGTGCAGGCGAAGGTGAAGGAATTCTTCGGCAAAGAGCCGCGCAAGGACGTGAACCCGGACGAAGCGGTTGCCGTGGGCGCTGCAATTCAGGCAGCGGTTCTGTCCGGCGACGTGAAAGACGTGCTGCTGCTGGACGTGACGCCGCTCACCCTGGGTATCGAAACCATGGGTGGCGTGATGACGCCGCTCATCGAGAAGAACACCACGATTCCCACCAAGAAATCGCAAGTGTTCTCCACCGCCGACGACAACCAGACTGCGGTGACCGTGCATGTGTGTCAGGGTGAGCGCAAACAGGCTGCCCAGAACAAATCCCTGGGCCGCTTCGACCTGGCGGACATCCCGCCGGCACCGCGCGGCATGCCGCAGATCGAAGTGACCTTCGACATCGACGCCAACGGTATCCTCAACGTGAGCGCGAAGGACAAGGCCACCGGCAAGCAGCAGTCCATCGTGATCAAGGCGTCCTCCGGTTTGAGCGATGCCGAGATCGAAAGAATGGTGCACGATGCAGAATCCCATGCGGAAGAAGATCGCAAGTTCGAGGCACTGGTCACTGCGCGTAACCAGGCGGATGGTCTGATCCACGCCACCCGCAAGACCCTGGCCGACGCCGCCGACAAAGTGCAGCCGGACGAGAAGTCCAACATCGAAGCCGCCATCGTGGCGCTGGAAGCCGCTGTGAAAGGCGACGACCGTGACAACATCGAAGCCAAGACCAAGGCGCTCACCGAAGCGTCTGCCAATCTGGCCCAGCGTCTGTACACCGAGCAGCAAGGTCAGGGCGGCCCGGAAGCACAGGCAACCGACGCCGGCGCGAAAGCCAAATCCGGCGGCGCCGACGACGTGGTGGATGCGGAATTCGAAGAAGTCGACGACAAGAAGTAAGGTCGCCTTTTTTGGAAGAACAAGCCGCCTGATGTGAACGCATCGGGCGGTGCGTTTTTAAAACCCAACGTCAGAACAACGGTCTGAACGCATGTCGAAAAGAGATTTTTACGAAGTACTCGGGGTGGCCAAAACCGCAGATGCGGCGGAAATCAAAAAAGCCTTCCGCAAGCTGGCGATGAAGTATCACCCCGATCGCAATCCCGACGACGCATCCGCCGAGGCCAAATTCAAAGAAGTGAATGAAGCCTACGAAATCCTGTCTGACGAACAGAAGCGGGCTGCCTACGACCGCTATGGCCATGCCGGCGTCGATCCCAACGCGGGTGGCGGCGGTTTCCACGCCGGTGCCGGCGGTGCCAGCTTCAGCGACATCTTCGGCGACGTCTTCGGCGATATTTTCGGTGGCGGCGGTGGTGCGCGTGGCGGTGCCCGCAGCAATCGCGGCTCCGATCTGCGCTACACCCTCGAACTCGACCTGGAAGAAGCCGTCAAAGGCACCAGCGTCGAAATCCGCGTGCCCACGCTGGTTCCCTGTGAAACCTGCGATGGCAGCGGCGCCAAGAAAGGCACCAGCCCCGTCACCTGCACCACCTGTAACGGCATGGGTCAGATCCGCATGCAGCAGGGCTTCTTCTCCGTGCAGCAGACCTGTCCCGCCTGTCGTGGCCAGGGCAAGGTGATCAAGGATCCGTGCCCGGACTGCCATGGTCAGGGTCGCAAGGAAAAACGCAAAACGCTGTCGGTAAAAATCCCCGCCGGCGTCGATACCGGTGACCGCATCCGTCTGGCAGGCGAAGGCGAAGCGGGCGTCAACGGTGGGCAGGCCGGCGATCTGTACGTGCAGGTGGCCGTGCGCGAACACAGCATTTTCCGCCGCGAAGGCAAGGATCTCTACACCGAAGTGCCGATCAGCTTCGCCGATGCAGCGCTGGGTGGCGAACTGGAAGTGCCAACGCTGGATGGTCGTGTAAAACTGAAAATCCCCGTGGAAACCCAGACCGGCAAACTGTTCCGCCTGCGCGGCAAAGGTGTAACGCCGGTGCGCGGCGGCAATCCCGGCGACCTGCTGTGCCGGGTGATCATTGAGACTCCAGTGAACCTGAACAAAGAACAGAAAGAGCTGCTGCGCCAGTTCCAGGAAAGCCTGGAAAAAGAAGGCTCGCGCCAGTCACCCAAGAAGAACAGCTGGTTCGACGGGGTGAAATCATTTTTTGACGACATGCTGTAAGGAACCACAGTGACCAACAACGTACGTGTCGCCGTCATCGGCGCCGCCGGCCGCATGGGCCGCGCACTCATCCAGGCTGTCAGCGAAGCCGAGGGCACCACCCTCACCGCCGCCATCGACCGCCCCGGCAACTCCCTGATCGGCACCGACGCCGGCGAACTGGCCGGCATCGGCAAGCTGGGCGTGAAAGTCGTCGATTCACTCGAAGCCGTCGTCAATGACTTCGATGTCCTCATCGACTTCACTGCCCCGGCCGCCACCGTCGCCAACGCCCATTTCTGCGCCGCCCACGGCAAGAAGATGGCCATCGGCACCACCGGCCTCACTGACGCGCAAAAAGCCGAACTGAAACAGGCGGCCCAGAAAACCGCCATCATGTTCGCCCCCAACATGAGCGTTGGCGTGAATCTGTGCTTCAAGCTGCTGGAGATCGCCGCCAAGGTGCTGGGCGATGAAGTGGACATCGAAGTCCTCGAGTCCCATCACCGCCACAAGGTGGATTCCCCCTCCGGCACCGCCCTGCGCATGGGCGAAGTGGTGGCGGACGCCCTGGGCCGCAACCTGAAGGAAGTGGCTGTGTATGGCCGCGAAGGTCAGGATGGCCCCCGCAAGCGCGAAACCATCGGCTTCGCCACTGTGCGCGCCGGCGACATCGTGGGCGAGCACACCGTCATGTTCGCCGCCGACGGCGAGCGCGTCGAAATCACCCACAAGGCCACCAGCCGCATGAATTTCGCCCGTGGTGCCGTGCGCGCCTGCCGCTGGCTGGATGGCAAAACCGCCGGCCTGTACGACATGCAGGACGTGCTCGGACTGCGCTGAACCAGCGGGTACAAAGGAATAGACCTGCCCCGGTCAATCTTATAGAATACGCCCCGATCTGCACCCGGTCGGGGCAAGGTCACACTCACCTCACAATCCTCAAACAAAACAGCAGTCCAGGCTTGGCAGTATCACTGTTGATAGCCCGCTACTGTTCGGCCCGCAGAATCCTCTGCCGCCACTGCAGGAGCCCCGACAGAAACGCGATCAAAATCAGACAGTTATAGAGTTTTGCAAATTCTGAGCGAAACGAATCCCGTCCAGTGGAGCAGGCCAACCCTGCGGTGAACCGGATTCAGCCAAAAGCGGGATGGAGCCCCAGGGGCCGTTCCGCTTTTTTGCAACTGGTGTCCACTGTCGCCCCATGACACCGCCGGGTGTCATGCCGAGTACAAGCAAGATCATTGGAGGTTGTCTTGAGCAAACCCGCCATCCTGGCCCTTGAAGATGGAACACTGTTCCGGGGCATATCCATTGGAGCAGACGGCCAATCCGTGGGAGAAGTGGTGTTCAACACCGCGCTCACTGGCTATCAGGAGATCCTCACCGATCCCTCCTACGCGCGCCAGATGGTGACGCTCACCTATCCCCATATCGGCAACACCGGCGTCAACGAAGAAGACGACGAGTCCGGCCAGATCTGGGCCGCCGGCCTGATCATCCGCGACCTGCCCCTGCTGGCCAGCAGCTGGCGCAAGCAGAAGACGCTGGATCAATACCTGCGCGACAACAACATCCTCGGCATCGCGGATATCGATACCCGCCGCCTCACCCGTATCCTGCGGGAAAAGGGCGCCCAGAACGGCTGCCTGATGGCCGGTGACAATATCGATGAAGCCGCTGCCATCGCCGCTGCCAAGGCGTTCGGTGGCCTCAATGGTCTCGATCTGGCGAAAGAAGTCACGGTTAAAAAAGCCTACCGCTGGGAAGAAGGTTCCTGGGAGTGGGGCGTGGGCCACAAGCCGGCACCTGCCGAGCGCCCGTTCAAGGTGGTGGCCTACGACTACGGTGTGAAGCGCAACATCCTGCGCATGCTGGTGGATCGTGGTTGCGATCTCACCGTTGTGCCCGCCAAGACTCCGGCCAGCGAAGTGCTTGCCATGAACCCCGATGGCGTGTTTCTGTCCAACGGCCCCGGTGATCCGGCGCCTTGCGACTACGCCATCAGCGCCATCAAGACGTTGCTGGAAACCGACATCCCGGTGTTCGGCATCTGCCTGGGTCACCAGTTGCTGGCGCTGGCCAGCGGTGCGCGCACAATCAAGATGAAATTCGGTCACCACGGTGCCAACCATCCGGTGCAGAACCTGGATGACAAGACCGTGCTGATTACCAGCCAGAACCACGGTTTCGCGGTGGACGAAGCATCGATGCCGGCCAACCTGCGCGCCACTCATCGCTCGCTGTTCGATGGTTCGCTGCAGGGCATTCACCGCACCGACAAGCCTGCGTTCAGCTTCCAGGGGCACCCCGAGGCCAGCCCCGGGCCCCGCGACGCCAGCCCGCTGTTCGATCACTTCATCGAACTGATGCAGGCACGCCAACGCTGACGCAAACCGGGCCTTCACCGGCCCGCTGCAGGAACGAAGTTTTTACCGCGGGTGCCCCAGGCAACGGCACCCGAACGCCACCGGAGCGCACATGCCAAAACGTACCGACATAAAAAGCATTCTGATTCTGGGAGCCGGCCCGATCGTCATCGGCCAGGCCTGTGAATTCGACTACTCTGGCGCCCAGGCTTGTAAAGCCCTGCGGGAAGAGGGGTTCCGGGTGATCCTGGTGAACTCCAACCCCGCTACCATCATGACCGACCCGGCCATGGCGGATGCCACCTATATCGAGCCGGTGGAATGGCGCACCGTGGCGAAAGTCATCGAGAAAGAGCGCCCCGATGCGCTGCTGCCCACCATGGGTGGCCAGACGGCGCTGAACTGCGCCCTCGACCTGGCCAAGCACGGCGTGCTGGAACAGTTTGGCGTGGAGCTGATCGGCGCCACCCAGGACGCCATCGACAAGGCGGAAGACCGCGAGCGTTTCGACAAGGCCATGAAATCCATCGGCCTGGCCTGCCCCCGTTCATCCATCGCTCACAGCATGGAGGAAGCGCTGCAGGTGCTGGATCTGGTGGGCTTCCCCTGCATCATCCGTCCTTCCTTTACGCTGGGCGGTTCCGGCGGCGGTATCGCCTACAACCGGGAAGAGTTCGTGGAAATCTGCGAGCGCGGCCTGGATCTGTCGCCCACCAGCGAACTGCTGATCGACGAGTCGCTGATCGGCTGGAAAGAATATGAAATGGAAGTGGTGCGGGACAAGAACGACAACTGCATCATCGTCTGCGCCATCGAGAACTTCGACCCCATGGGCGTGCACACCGGCGACTCCATCACCGTGGCGCCCGCGCAGACCCTGACTGACAAGGAATACCAGATCCTGCGCGACGCCTCCCTGGCAGTACTGCGCGAGATCGGTGTGGAAACCGGCGGCTCCAACGTGCAGTTCGGTATGTGCCCGGAAACCGGCCGTCTGGTGGTGATCGAGATGAATCCGCGCGTGAGCCGTTCCTCCGCGCTGGCCTCCAAGGCCACTGGCTTTCCGATTGCGAAAGTCGCCGCCAAGCTGGCCATCGGCTACACCCTCGATGAACTGATGAACGATATCACCGGTGGCAAAACCCCGGCGTCCTTCGAGCCGTCCATCGATTACGTGGTCACCAAGATTCCGCGTTTCAACTTCGAAAAATTCCCCAAGGCCAAGCCGGTGCTCACCACCCAGATGAAATCCGTGGGCGAGGTGATGGCGATCGGTCGCACCTTCCAGGAATCCATGCAGAAAGCGCTGCGCGGTCTGGAAGTGGGTGCCACCGGTTTTGACCCGCATCTGGACCCGGCCGCCGAAGGCTTCAAGGATGAGCTGATCCGCCTGCTGAAAACCCCTGGGCCGAATCGTCCCTGGGTGCTGGGCGACGCGTTCCGCGCGGGTTTGAGCATCGAGGAAATCTACGAACATACCGGCATCGATCCCTGGTATCTGGTGCAGATCCAGGACATCATCAACGACGAAGCTGTGCTGCAGAAATCCGCGCTGGGCGATCTGACCAAAGATCGTTTCTGGCGCCTGAAGCGCAAGGGCTTCTCCGATGCCCGCCTGGCCAAACTGCTGGGCGTCAAAGAAAAGCAGGTGCGCAAGCGTCGCCAGGAACTGGGCGTGAAGCCGGTCTACAAGCGCGTCGACACCTGTGCCGCCGAGTTCGCGACCACCACGGCTTACATGTACTCCACTTATGAGGAAGAGTGCGAAGCCGCACCCAGCAATCGCGACAAAATCATGGTTCTGGGTGGTGGTCCGAACCGCATTGGGCAGGGTATCGAGTTCGACTACTGCTGTGTGCATGCCGCACTGGCCATGCGCGACGATGGCTACGAGACCATCATGGTCAACTGCAACCCGGAAACCGTGTCCACCGATTACGATACCTCCGATCGCCTGTACTTCGAGCCGGTGACGCTGGAAGACGTGCTGGCCATCGTCGACGTGGAAAAACCCAAGGGCGTGATCGTGCAGTACGGCGGTCAGACGCCGCTGAAACTGGCCCGCGAACTGGAAGCCGCCGGCGTGCCCATCATCGGCACCAGCCCGGACGCCATCGATCGTGCCGAAGACCGCGAGCGTTTCCAGCAGATGATCGAGCGCCTGGGTCTGCGTCAGCCGCCCAACCGCACCGCCCGCAGCACCGAAGACGCCGTGCGTTTCGCCGAGGAAATCGGCTATCCGCTGGTGGTGCGTCCATCCTACGTGTTGGGTGGTCGGGCGATGGAAATCGTCTACAAGGAATCTGAACTGCGCCGCTACATGCGTGAAGCGGTACAGGTGTCCAACGACGCGCCGGTGCTGCTGGATCGTTTCCTCGATGACGCCATCGAAGTGGATCTCGACGCAGTGAGCGACGGCCAGCAAGTGGTAATCGGCGGCCTGATGCAGCATATCGAACAGGCGGGCGTGCACTCCGGTGACTCTGCCTGCTCGCTGCCACCTTACAGCCTGCCGATCGAAATCCAGAACGTGATGCGCGAGCAGGCCCGCAAGATGGCCACCGAACTGGGCGTTATCGGTTTGATGAACGTGCAGTTCGCGGTGAAAGGCAACGACGTATACGTGCTGGAAGTGAATCCGCGCGCGTCCCGCACCGTGCCGTTCGTGTCCAAGTGCATCGGCGTGTCGCTGGCGAAAGTGGCGGCCCGCTGCATGGCAGGCCAGACGCTGGAATCCCAGAACTTCACTACCGAGATCGTGCCCAAGCATTTCTTCGTGAAGGAAGCGGTGTTCCCGTTCGCCAAGTTCCAGGGCGTCGATCCAATCCTGGGCCCCGAAATGAAATCCACCGGCGAAGTCATGGGCTCCGGCGACACCTTTGCCGAAGCGTTTGGCAAGGCAGCACTGGGTGCAGGCGAGCGTTATCCCACCAAGGGCAAAGCGTTCATCAGCGTGCGCGAAGGCGACAAGCCCGCCGCCGTGAAAGTTGCGCAGCAACTGCATGACCTGGGCTTCAAACTGGTCGCCACCGGCGGTACCGCGCGTCTGATTCGCGACGCCGGCATGGCGGTGGAAACCATCAACAAGGTGACCGAAGGCCGCCCCCACGTGGTGGACGCCATCAAGAACCGTGAACTCGATCTGATCATCAACACTACGGAAGGTACCCAGGCGATTGCGGATTCCTACGAAATCCGCCGCGAAGCCCTGCAGGGCAAGATCGCCTACACCACCACCATCGCCGGCGCCCAGGCCATCTGCGCCGCGATGAATGTGAAAGGTGAGCGGAACGTCAGACGATTGCAGGATTTGCATGCGGAGTTAGCAAAATGAATCGAGTACCCATGACCGTTGAAGGCGCCACTCGCCTGCAGGAAGAGCTGGATCGCCTGAAAAAAGTGGATCGTCCGCGCGTGATCAATTCCATCGCCGAAGCCCGTGCGCACGGTGATCTGAAGGAGAACGCCGAGTATCACGCCGCCCGCGAAGAGCAGGGCTTCATCGAAGGCCGCATCGCCGAGATCGAAGGAAAACTCAGCAACGCCCAGATCATCGACATCTCCAAGATCGACAACAAGGGCAAGGTGATTTTCGGCGTCACCGTGGATCTCCTCGACATCGACAAGGACGAAGAGAAAACCTTCCAGATCGTGGGTGACGACGAGGCCGACATCAAGGCCGGCAAGATTTCCGTCAACTCGCCCATTGCCCGTGGTCTGATCGGCAAGTTCGAAGGCGACGAAGTCAGCGTCGATACGCCAGGAGGCAACGTGGCCTACGAAATCCTCAAGGTCAGGCACATCTGACTTCTGCGCCGGGGCGGAAACGGCTCTGCCCCGGCCGCGTCATTCCCGCGATGAAAAAAATTCCCCTGGCGCCCGCCGACAAACCTGCATCGGACTCACTGCCGCCCGCACCTACTGCGGTGCCTGAGGCGCTGGAAATCCTGCTGCTCGGCGGCATCTGGTGGAGCGTGCTGATTCTGCTGCCACTGTTGCAGCCGCCGCAGACTGCCTTCGGCGCCGATGCCCAGACTCTGCTGGTCAAAGTGCAGGGGCTGGCCACGGTGGCCATCGCGCTGGTTCTGCTGGTGTTGCGTCTGGTGACGACAGGCATCGGTTGGCGCGAACACTTGCGTGCGCTGGCGTTGTTGGCAGGTATCGCCGTTACCGGCGTCGTACTGGTGTGGCAGGCGCAGGTGAATCTGGCAGCCGGCAATCTTCATCATTACGGCGCCGCGCTGCAGGCCATTCTGGCACTGGCCTATTTTCTGACGCGTCGCCACGGTCAGACAGCGCACTGATTCATCCAGCGGATTGCGATCACCACGGACAATGTGCTCAGATAAAGCGTCTTGCCGTCGCACAAGTGATCCTCGCCCATGTCCAAGCCCCCGTACCGCAAACAGAATGACTGCTGGCTGATCGAGTTGCGTCTCAACCAGCCCCGTCAGCTGTTCAACACTATCGATCCGTCACCGTTTCACGAGAAAGATCTGGACGAAGCTGCCGAGCGTTACATCGTCGAGGCTGTCGAGGATTTTCATCGCGATGAAAAGCTGCGCCTGGTAATTCATCTGCCGGCGCAATTCGTCGACGCCGACACTCAGCAGCAGCTGCAGGACGCCATCCACAACTATTTCAGCTGGCGGGTGCATGAAAGCCGGCGTCAGCTGATTCACTGTCTGCGCGACGGACGTCTGGCGGCATTGCTGGGATTGTCATTCCTGGTGTTCTGTCTGCTCGCACGCACGGCGGCAACCCATTACCTCGAAGGCTTTCTGGGGCACGTGCTGGATGAAGGTTTGCTGATCATCGGCTGGGTGGCGCTGTGGCGCCCGATTGAAATCTTTCTCTACAACTGGTGGCCGTTGCGGCGCCAGTTGCTCACGCATCGTCGCATCGAAAAACTCAACGTTGAACTGCAGGCGATCGCCTGACGCTCAAGGTGTGCCATCCGGTTCTTCGTATTTGTATCCAGCGCCGTACACCGAGCGAATGATGTCGGCGCCGTTGCAGGACGCTGCAATTTTTTTGCGCAGCTTGGTGATGTGCGAATCGATGGTGCGATCGCTGACGATGCGCTGGTCGGTGTAAATGCGATCCATCAGTTGATCGCGGGTGAAAATGCGGCGTGGTTCGTTGGCCAGGGTTTCCAGCAAACGGAATTCCACCACGGTCAGCTCCAGCGGTATGCCGTCGAGGCGGGCATCCAGCGTGTCGGCATCCAGCGTCAGGCGCGACTGCTGTTGCGATTGCGCGCCTGTTCCTGTCCGCCGCAGCACGGCCTTCACCCGCGCCACCACCTCGCGCGGGCTGTAGGGTTTGCAGATGTAATCATCGGCGCCCAGCTCCAGTCCCAGCAGCCGGTCGATTTCGTCCACACGCGCAGTGGTCATGATGATCGGTGTATCGTGGCGCTGACGGATCTCGCGGCAGATGCTGAGGCCATCCTTGTTCGGTAGCATCAGATCCAGAATCACCAGATCCGGCTCGAATCCGGAAAATTCCGCCAGCGCCGCGCCGCCATCGCTGACAATCCGGCAGGCATAGTGGTGATGCTGCAGATAATCCTGCAGCACGTTCGCCAGTTCCGGTTCATCTTCGATGATCAGGATTTTCTGCTGGGTCATGATGAATGTCCTTCAGGAAGAGGCCAGAGGAATCCGCACACACACGGCAATGCCGCCGAGCGGGCTGTCGCTGATCTCGATGCTGCCGCCGTGGGCCTGGGTGATGCTCTGGCACAGGCTCAGTCCCAGGCCCGCGCCGCCGCTGTTGCGATTGCGGGATGATTCTGCGCGGAACAAGCGTTCGAACAGGCGCGGCTGCAAATCTTTGGGCACGCCTGGCGCGCTGTCGGCAATGCGGATGACTGCATCCTTGCCGTGTGTGGAAATGTCCACCGCAACTCGCCCAGGCGCGTGGGTATATTGCGCGCTGTTCTGCAGCAGATTGCCCAGCAGCTGTTGCAGGCGCTGCGCATCACCCAGCACGTGCAATGATCGCTGCGCGTGATCCTGCACTGCCAGCGTCAGGCCGGCCTGTTCCATCGGCGCCTGGAAGGCTTCCACCTGATCCAGCACCAGTGCGCGCAGATCCAGCATCTCTTTGGTGTAACTCAGCGCACCCAGATCAGCCAGCGATAATTGATAGAGATCATTCACCAATCTCGCCAGCCGGCTCACCTGCTGCTGCAGGCGTTGCACGGTCGCGCCGTTGAGCGGCTGCACGCCATCTTCTACCGCTTCCAGCTGGGCTTTCAGCACTGCAATCGGCGTGCGCAACTCGTGGGAAATGTCTGCCACCAGCGTGCGATGGGATTGTGCGTTCTGTTGCAGTGTCTGGCCCAGCGCGTTGAGGTGCACCGCCAGCTGGCTCAGTTCGTCGCGCCCTTGGGTGCTGGTGGCTGCGGTGAAATTGCCTTTGCTCAGCTGCTGGATGTGTTCGAGCAACCGCTGTATCCGGCGAACCAGTAACGACGCCAGAGGAAACGCCACCAGCAGCGACACGGCAATCGCCAATGCGCCGAACAGAATAAAATGGCGGGACTGGTGTTCGGCAAATTTGCGCTCCATGAAATCCTGCGGCCCCTTGCGAATCCGCTCACCCACATAACCGACAACGCGATCGTCTACGGTGATGGGCAGCAGCACATGCTCATCCTGCGGATTCATCAGGCCCAGCACCGGCGCTTTGTGTGCATCCAGGATGAAGGGGCCATGGCGTGGGTGAGGGGGTGGCCCCATCCGTTCATGCGGGCTCAGATCCGGCATGCCGCGCTTGGGTTTGCGTCGCAGCTGTTGCGGATCGAGGTCGTCCCAATGGCCGGTCTCGGCAAAATGCTCCGCCAACTCATTGGCGACGGATTCCAGCCGCTGTTGCTGCTGCTGCCGCAGATAGTTGCCAAACCCCGTGGTAAAACTCCACTGCATCAGCCCCAGCAGGCCAACGATCAGCAAAACGCTGGCCAGCAATATTGCCAGAAACAGTTTGATGCGCAGTGAAAACATGGCGGCCCGCAACGAGTGGAATTAAGGCCAGTATAGGAAGGAAATGTGCAAGCAATGTTGGGCGCCGGTGGAGGCGCCCGCGCGGGGGTCAGAGCGCCTGGAAACGCACCAGGTTGGACAGCTTGGGATTCTGCTTCTTGGCGGGACGGTACAGCACGGCCACCTTGCCGATGGTCTGCACCAGCTGGGCACCGGTCTGTTCGCACACGGTGGCGATGATCAGCTGCTTGTCTTCCCGCTCCAGCACGTTCACCTTCAGTTTGATCAGCTCGTGATCCTCCAGTGCCCGCTCCAGCTCTGCCAGCACACCGTCGGAAATGCCCTTCTCGGCAATCATCACCACCGGCTTCAAATGATGGGCAATGGTGCGAAAGCGCTTTTTCTGATCCTGGGACAGGGGCATGACAGTGTTACCTGAGAATGGAGAGGGCGCGTATTCTACCGGCAGAAGCACTGAATTGTTAGCGCCTCAACCGGCGATCAGGCAAAATATCCGGTTCTGCCGTCCGCAAAAAGCAGTGAGGTAAACCCGTGTCCCGTTCCAAAACCAGCAAGCGCTGGCTGCGCGAGCATTTCGACGATCCTTACGTCAAAAAGGCCCAGCAGGAGGGCTATCGTTCCCGCGCCGCCTACAAGCTGCTGGAATTGCAGGAAAAAGACCGCCTGATCAAGCCGGGCATGACGGTGGTGGATCTGGGGGCGGCGCCCGGTGGCTGGAGCCAGGTGGCGGCAAAACTGGTGGGTCACAATGGCTTGGTCATCGCATCCGACATCCTGGAAATGGACACCATCGCCGGTGTGCAGTTCCTGCAGGGGGATTTCCGCGAGGAGGAGATCTACAACCAGCTGCTGGCCATCATCGGCGATCGGCCGGTCGACCTTGTAATATCCGATATGGCCCCCAATATGAGTGGCATGGATGCCGTGGATCAGCCACGGGCCATGTATCTGGCTGAACTGGCGCTGGAAATGGCAGGGCAGGTACTGAAGAAAGGCGGCACTTTTGTGGTCAAAGTGTTCCAGGGCGCAGGCTTCCAGGAATACCGCCAGACCATGCTGGGTCAATTCACCAGTCTGGCCTCGCGCAAACCCGAGGCATCCCGACCCCGGTCGAATGAAATTTACCTGGTTGCCAAGGGATTTCGCGGCCTGTGACCTGCGACCGGCGAAAGATGGTGCCAGCGTCTATTGTGTAGTAATGTAGCAAAATTGGTTGTTTTTCAGGTGCGGGCACGACTGTCCGCAAGTTCAGTGATGAAGAGGGTAATCCCTTGAACGACATGGCGAAAAATCTGATTCTCTGGGTAGTGATAGCCATCGTGCTGCTGTCCGTATTCAACAATTTCAGCGCGCACACCAGTACCCAGCGGATTCCCTACTCCCGCTTTGTCGAGCAGGTGGAAAACGGTGAAGTCGATCAGGTGGTCATCGACGGCGCTGTGGTTACCGGCAAAACCGTCGCCAATGAAAAATTCGAAACCGTCCTGCCCAATATCGCCGACATCGACCTGATGCCCATGCTGCTGAAAAACGGCGTCGCCATCGAAGGTCGCCAGCCGGAAAAGCAGAGCCTGTGGGCGCAATTGCTGGTGGCCTGTTTCCCCATTCTGCTGATCGTTGCCATCTTCATGTTCTTCATGCGCCAGATGCAGGGCGGCGGCGGTGGTCGCGGCGGCCCGATGACTTTTGGCAAGAGCCGTGCCCGTCTGCTCTCCGAAGACCAGATCAAAACCACCTTTGCTGACGTGGCCGGCTGCGATGAGGCCAAGGATGAAGTGCAGGAACTGGTTGAATTCCTGCGCGACCCCGGCAAATTCCAGCGCCTGGGTGGCAAGATCCCCCGCGGCGTGTTGATGGTGGGCCCGCCCGGTACCGGTAAAACCCTGCTGGCGAAAGCCATCGCAGGTGAAGCCAAGGTGCCGTTCTTCACCATATCCGGTTCCGATTTCGTGGAAATGTTCGTGGGCGTAGGCGCTTCCCGCGTGCGTGACATGTTCGAGCAGGCCAAGAAGCAGGCCCCCTGTATCGTCTTCATCGACGAAATCGACGCCGTGGGCCGGTCCCGTGGTGCCGGTCTGGGTGGTGGTCATGACGAGCGCGAACAGACCCTGAACCAGCTGCTGGTGGAAATGGACGGCTTCGAGCCCAACGACGGCGTCATCGTCATCGCCGCCACCAACCGCCCGGACGTGCTGGATTCCGCCCTGCTGCGCCCTGGTCGCTTCGATCGTCAGGTCGTGGTCACCGCGCCCGATATCCGCGGCCGCGAGCAGATTCTCAAAGTCCACATGCGCAAGGTGCCGCTCGGTGATGATGTGGATCCCAAAACCATCGCCCGTGGAACGCCCGGTTTCTCCGGCGCCGATCTGGCCAATCTGGTGAATGAAGCTGCGCTGTTTGCCGCCCGCTCCAACAAGCGCGTGGTAGAAATGAATGAGTTCGAAAAGGCCAAGGACAAGATCCTGATGGGCGCCGAGCGCAAGACCATGGTCATGTCCGAAAAGGAAAAGCGCAACACTGCTTATCATGAAGCCGGCCATGCCATAGTCGGTCGCCTGGTGCCCGAGCACGATCCTGTCTACAAGGTCAGCGTGATTCCCCGTGGCCGCGCTCTTGGTGTCACCATGTATCTGCCGGAAGAGGACAAGTACAGCCAGAGCAAGCTCGGGCTGGAAGGCCGCATCTGCTCCCTGTTCGGCGGTCGCATTGCCGAGGAAATGACGCTGGGCAAGGACGGCGTCACTACTGGTGCCTCCAATGACATCCTGCGCGCTACCGAGATCGCCCGCAACATGGTGACCAAGTGGGGTCTGTCCGAAAAGCTTGGCCCGTTGTCCTACGAAGAGGACGAAGGCGAAGTATTTTTGGGCCGTCAGTACACCCAGCGCCGCCACGTGTCCGAGCAGACCGCCAAGGAAATCGACGCTGAAGCCCGCTCGATCATTGATCGTTGCTATGCCAAGGCTAAAAAAATCCTGGAAGAAAACGTCGACAAGCTGCATATCATGGCCGACGCACTGATGGTCTATGAAACCATTGATGGTGAGCAGATCGAAGACATCATGTCCGGCCGCAAGGTGCGTCCGCCCAAAGGCTGGAATGATTCCAGCGACGGCCCCAGTGGTGGCAGTCCGGTGGTGGAAAACACTACTGGCAGCAAAGATAAAGATGAGGGAGTAAAAGGCTCCATCGGCGGCCCTGCCAATACGCACTGATCACGGCGGAACGCAATGCAACCACGGCAATTGCGCTGCGGTGACAGAACCCTGGATCTGCGCCGCCCTCAGGTGATGGGCATCCTCAACGTGACCCCCGATTCCTTCTCGGACGGGGGTCGCTTCGTTTCTGTGTCCGCCGCCCTGCTGCAGGCTGCATGTATGGTAGAGGAAGGCGCTACCCTGATCGATGTGGGGGGGGAGTCCACCCGTCCCGGCGCTGTGCCAGTCAGCCAGCAGCAAGAGCTCGACCGGGTGATTCCCGTGGTGGAACGCCTGCGCCGAGAGTTGGACGTCGTGATCTCGGTGGACACATCCACCGCAGCTGTGATGACCGAATCGACGCGGGCTGGCGCTCACCTGATCAATGATGTGCGTGCGTTGCAACGGCCTGGGGCGCTGACAGCAGCGGCAAAATCCGGGTTGCCGGTGTGTTTAATGCACATGCAGGGTGAGCCGGACAGCATGCAGAATAGTCCGCGCTATGCGGATGTGGTGCAGGACGTGCTTGCCTTTCTGCGCCAACGCATCGACGCCTGTGTTGAGGCCGGTATCCCGCGCGATCAATTGCTGGTGGATCCCGGTTTCGGATTCGGCAAGACTCTCCGTCACAATCTGAGTCTGATGAACCGGCTGGATGCTCTGGCTACACTTCAGGTGCCGGTGCTGGTGGGCGTGTCCCGCAAGTCCATGATCGGCAGCGTGCTCAACCGGCCTGTCGACCAGCGACTTTTTGGCAGTATTGCGCTCGCTGTCATGGCAGTGCAGAAAGGAGCCCGTATCATACGCGCCCACGATGTGGCGGCCACTGTGGATGCAGTCAGAATGGCCCAGGCCGTCATACAGGAATCATTGGATCAGGAAGCAGACCCGCAATGAGCAAAAAATACTTTGGCACAGATGGTATCCGGGGCACCGTTGGCAAAGACGAAATCACACCGGCGTTCATGCTCAAACTGGGCTGGGCGGCAGGGAAGGTGTTCGCCACCGGTGAAGGCAAACAGAAAATCCTGATCGGCAAGGACACGCGCATTTCCGGCTACATGTTTGAATCAGCCCTGGAAGCAGGGCTCTCTGCTGCGGGCGTGGACGTGTTGCTGCTCGGCCCCATGCCGACGCCCGCCATTGCCTACCTGACCCGCACCTTTCGCGCCTGTGCCGGCATCGTCATCAGCGCCTCGCACAATCCTTACCAGGATAATGGCATCAAATTCTTTTCCACCGAAGGCAAGAAGCTGCCAGACGAGATCGAGCACGAGATCGAGCGCTATCTCGATGAGCCTATGGACACCGTGCCGTCCAATCTCATTGGCAAGACTCGCAAGCTGGAGGATGCCAGGGGCCGCTATATCGAATTCTGCAAAGGCACCTTTCCGCGTCATCTTTCGCTGCACGGCATGCGTATCGTGGTGGACTGCGCCCACGGTGCCACCTACAGCATGGGGCCAGCGGTATTCGAGGAACTGGGAGCCGAAGTCATTTCCATGGGTGTGCAACCCGATGGCCTGAACATCAATCTAAACTGTGGCTCCACTCATCCCGAAGCCTTGCAGAAGCGGGTGCTGGAGCTGCGCGCGGATATCGGCATCGCCTTTGATGGGGATGGGGATCGCCTGGTCATGGTTGATCACGAGGGCAATGTCGTGGATGGCGACGAACTGCTCTACATCATTGCTCGCGGCAAGCAGCAGGCCGGTGATCTGAAGGGCGGTGTTGTCGGCACGCTGATGAGCAACTACGGGCTTGAACTGGCGTTGAAGCAGCTGGGCATTGATTTCGCCCGCGCCAAGGTGGGCGATCGCTATGTGATGGAGATGCTGGCGGAGCGGAACTGGCTGCTCGGCGGTGAATCCTCCGGTCACATCGTCTGCCTGGACAAAACCACCACCGGTGACGGCATCGTGTCGGCTCTGCAGGTGCTCGCCGTGATGGTGGCGCTGGAAATGCCTCTGGCGGCGCTGAAATCCGGCATGGAAAAAATGCCCCAGAAGATGATCAATGTTCGCCTGCCCGACAAGCGGGACGTGATGGGAAATGCCTCAGTTCAATCCGCTGTGCGCGAAGTGGAAAGCCGTCTGGCCGGTCGTGGTCGGGTGTTGTTGCGGCCCTCGGGTACCGAGCCTCTGATTCGGGTGATGGTGGAAGGCAATGACCCGGACGAGGTGGCGCTGCTGTGCCGGCAACTGGCCCGGGCGGTGGAAGAAACCCTGGTTTAACCCCCCGTCTGCCGGCGTTTTTGGGCATAAATCCGGGCGCCGGCGCTTCCCTTGTATGTTGACACCTTCTTCGCTACCATTGCCGCCTCGCAGAAGTGGAGGCTGATTTTCATGCGCACCCCTGTCGTTGCCGGCAACTGGAAGATGAACGGTACCCAAGCCTCGGTTCAGGCGCTGGTGGAAGCGATCAGGACAGGTGCAGACGCCCAGTGGAAATCAGCGATTGTGCTGTGTTCGCCGTTCCCCTACCTGCAGCTCGTCGCGGATATGCTGGTGAGTAGTCGCATGGCGCTGGGTGCCCAGAACGTCAGTGAATTTGGCGCTGGGGCTTACACTGGCGAGGTGTCTGCCAGCATGCTGCAGGATTGTGGTGTGCAGTATGTGATCGTTGGGCATTCAGAGCGGCGGGCGCTGTTTGCCGAAACCGACGCGCAGGTGGCCGACAAGTTTGCCACGGCTATCGCGGGTGGCCTGACTCCCATCCTCTGTGTGGGCGAGACGCTGTCAGAGCGGGAGCAGGGCAAAACGTTATCGGTTGTCGAAACCCAGCTGGCAGCCGTGATCGAGCGTGTGGGTGTTGAATCATTCGCAAAAGCGATTCTGGCCTATGAGCCGGTGTGGGCTATCGGTACAGGGTTGACGGCTACACCGGAGCAGGCGCAGGAAGTGCATGGTGCGCTGCGTGAAATGATCGCGTCCCGCAGCTCAGACATTGCCAGTGGTGTGCGGATTCTTTATGGCGGCAGTGTCAAGGCGGCCAATGCGGGCAGTTTGTTTGCGTGTCCGGATATTGATGGAGGCTTGATAGGTGGGGCTTCCCTGGATGCGACAGAATTTTTAGCTATCTGCCAGGCGGCAGGTTAAACAGGAAACTTTTATGATCGAAACCGTATTGCTGATTGTGCTGGTCGTTGTTGCGTTGGCGCTGGTGGGGCTGGTGCTGATCCAGCAGGGCAAAGGCGCGGATGCCGGTGCTTCCTTTGGTGCAGGAGCCTCGCAGACCGTGTTTGGCAGTGCAGGTTCAGGCAACTTCCTTACCAAGTCGACGTGGTCGCTTGGTGTGGTGTTTTTTGTCTGTTGCCTGGCGTTGGGCTATATCGCTCGCCAGCAGGCTGAGAATGCAGGTCGCTTCGATTTCAGCGAGCCGGCCGCAACGCAATCAGCGCCTGCCGCAAGCGATGTACCGCAATTGCCGGCGGATGCCAGTGTTCCGGCTCAGTCCCAGGCGCCCGATGCGCCGGCAGAGGTTCCTGCTCCGGCCGAAACCCAGGCTCCGGCGCCTGCGACACCCAACTGAATTGACTGGAATTAATTGATAATTTGCTGGCATCCGCTAAAGGGTTTCTGTAAATTATCGCCTCCCTGCCCAAGTGGTGAAATTGGTAGACACGCTATCTTGAGGGGGTAGTGGCGCAAGCCGTGCCGGTTCAAATCCGGCCTTGGGCACCAAAAAATCAATCGCAGACTGGATCAGCCCCTCGCCAGTTTGTGGATGCAAAGCTTGATGTGGGACGCCCGGCTTCGCCGGGCGTTTTCATCTGGAAAAGGCAGCATAGATGCAAGCCCCGGAGATTCCGGGTCGGCTGCCGGCTAACGGAATTTTCCTAATCAATGCCAGCACTTAGCAAAGCGAAAGTTATAAACAAGTGTTGACATGAAAGGGTAACTTCAATATAGTGCGCGTCTTGCCGATGCGGGGTGGAGCAGCCTGGTAGCTCGTCGGGCTCATAACCCGAAGGTCGTTGGTTCAAATCCAGCCCCCGCTACCAAATACCAAAGGCCCCTTTCAAGGGGCTTTTTCTTAACAGCAGTACTGTCAGGCATGTGCATTTCAGGGCGATGGCCTACTGAAACGCAGAGTTGGTCTGGCAGGGATGTGGTGGGCCTCGTGCCCACTTTTTGTTTCTGTCGGCAGACTGAACAAAGGTACAGACAGTGTCATCCGGTAAACGAATCGATGTGCTAAAAACCATGCTTGAGCCCGCTGTCCACGCCGTTGGCATGGAGTTGTGGGGCATCGAGTTTTTGGCCCAGGGCAAGCATTCTGTGCTGCGTCTTTATATCGATTCGGAAAATGGTGTCACCATCGACGACTGCGAAGCTGTGTCACATCAGGTGAGCGGTGTGCTGGATGTCGAAGATCCTATCAAAGGTGAATACCACCTGGAGGTGTCTTCTCCCGGCATGGATCGTCCTTTGTTTAGCTTTAACCAGATGGCACGCTATGTGGGTCAGAACATCAAGGTGAAGCTGCAGATGGCAGTGTCCGGCCGGCGCAATTTCACCGGCACGCTGACAGAAGCAAAAGACGACGCGCTGACTTTTGTTGTCGAAGGTCAGCCACTTTCGGTTTCATTCAATCAAATAGACAAGGCAAATCTGGTCCCAACATTCGACTGATGCAATGTACAACTGCATGGTCTCAGGGTGAGGCAGTGAAATGAGCAAAGAAATTCTTCTGGTAGCTGATACCGTTTCGAACGAAAAGGGCGTCGACAAGGACGTGATTTTTCAGGCTGTTGAACTGGCCCTGGCTACTGCCACCAAGAAGCGTTTTCCCTCGGATGACGTAGAGATCCGGGTTGCCATCAATCGTCAGAACGGCGATTACGAAACCTTCCGTCGCTGGACCGTGGTGGCTGATGCGGATTTTGAATTTCCCGGCCGTCACCTGACGCTGGATGAAGCCCATGATTTCGATCCCAAGCTGAACATTGGTGATATTTACGAAGAACCGATCGAATCCATCGATTTTGGCCGTATCGCCGCCCAGACTGCCAAGCAGGTTATCGTGCAGAAGGTGCGCGAGGCCGAGCGCCAGCAGGTGATCGAGGCCTTCATCGACCGTATCGGTGAGCTGGTGAGTGGCACTGTCAAGAAAGCGACCCGTGACAGCATTATTCTGGATCTGGGTAGCAACGCCGAGGCCTTGCTGGCGCGGGAAGAAATGATTCCGCGCGAGAACTTCCGTGTCGGCGAGCGTGTCCGTGCCGTGCTGTGGGGTGTGAACAAGGAAAATCGTGGCCCGCAGCTGTTCGTCAGCCGCAGCCGTCCGCAGATGCTGGTGGAACTGTTCAAGATCGAAGTGCCGGAAATCGGTGAAGACCTCATCGAGATCAAGGGCGCTGCCCGTGATCCGGGTGCCCGCGCCAAGATCGCCGTGAAAACCCATGATCAGCGCATCGATCCAGTCGGTGCTTGCGTTGGTATGCGGGGTGCGCGTGTGCAGGCGGTGTCCAACGAGCTGGGTGGCGAGCGCATCGACATTGTGCTGTGGGACGACAACCCGGCCCAGTTCGTCATCAACGCCATGTCGCCGGCAGACGTGGTGTCCATTGTGGTGGACGAAGACAAGCATTCCATGGATATCGCCGTGGAAGAGGAGCAGCTGGCCCAGGCCATCGGCAAGGGCGGCCAGAATATTCGTCTGGCCAGCGAACTCACCGGTTGGACACTGAACGTGATGACCGTTGCGCAGGCCCAGAGCAAGCAGCAGGAAGAAGCCGGCACCATCATCGAACAGTTCATGAAAGATCTGGACGTGGATGAGGATGTGGCGGGTGTGCTGGTAGACGAAGGTTTCACCACCATCGAGGAAGTGGCATACGTTCCCAAGGAAGAAATGTTGGCGATCGATGGCTTTGACGAAGACATCGTGGAGGAGCTGCGTCGTCGCGCCAAGGATGCTCTGCTGACCCGCGCGCTGGTATCGGAAGAGCGCCTGGAAGGCGAGCAGGCGCCTGCAGACGATCTGCTGAACATGGAAGGCATGGATCGCACCACCGCTTACGCGCTGGCCAAGAAAGGCATTATTACCATGGACGACCTGGCTGAACAGGCCATCGACGATATCGTCGACATCGAAGGCGTGAGCGAAGAGCGCGCCGGACAACTGATTATGACTGCACGTGCACCCTGGTTTCAGGATCAATAAGATCATGAACCGTTAATGCATCAGGCACGTGAAACAGGAGCGAGAGACGCTGATTATGGCAGAGGTAACCGTCGCACAGCTGGCAGACGTTGTGGGCATTCCCGTTGAAACCCTTTTGCAGCAGATGAAGGACGCGGGTTTGGCTCACGCCAATGCAGAGCAGGCTGTATCCGACATAGAGAAAGAACAATTGCTGGCTCACCTGAAGCGTGCCCATGGCGACAGCGATGGCGAGCCGAAGAAAATTACCCTGAAACGCAAAAGCGTTAGCACCCTGAAAGTCAGCAGCCCTCAGGGTCGCAGCAAAACTGTCAACGTTGAAGTCCGCAAGCAGCGCACCTACGTCAAGCGTTCAGCCATCGAACTGGAAGAAGCAGCCCGTCAGGCGGAAGAGGAAGCTGCCCGCCAGGCAGAAGAGCAGCGCAAGGCTGCCGAAGAGGCAGCTGCCCGCAAGGCTGAGCAGGAGCGCATCGCTGCCGAGAGGCGTGCAGCCGAGGAAGCGGCCCGTCGTGCCGCAGCTGAATCGGGTGTTCACGCTCGCCCGGAAGGTGCCGCAGAAGGCGCCAAGAAATCGGCTCCCTCCAAGAAAGTGCCAGAGCGCAGCGCAGAAGAAGTGGCTGCAGAACAGGCTCGCAAGGCCGAAGAACAGCGTCTTCGCGATGAGCAGCGCCGTCGCAAGGAAGAAGAAGCTGCCAAGAAAACGCTGGAAGAAGCCCGTCGCATGGCGATGGAGCTGGAGCGTCGCAGTGGCCGTGACGATTCTTACGTGGATGAAGTCCTGGAAGAGGAAAAGGACGCCATCGTGAAGCGCGCCTTCGAGGACAGTCTCGACAGCGAAGCCCGCCAGGCCAAGCGCGCGCGCAAAACGCCCAAGAAGAAGGGTAATAAAGATAAACAGCCTGAGCGCCACGAGCGCCAGTTTGCGCTCCGCGTCAACAAACACGGGTTCCAGAGCCCGACAGGACCGATCGTGCGCGAAGTAGTTTTGGGCGACACCATTACCGTATCCGATCTGGCCCAGCAGATGTCCGTGAAGGGCGCTGCTGTAGTCAAGGCCTTGTTTGGCCTCGGCATCATGGCCACCATCAACCAGATCATCGAGCGCGATGTGGCGCAGTTGATCGTTGAAGAGATGGGTCACAAGGTCAAGCTGGTCAGCGCGGATGCCCTTGAGGATTCACTCATCGAGTCCCTGGAAGACAGCGGCCAGGAAGGCGATGCCAAACCCCGTGCGCCGGTGGTTACCATCATGGGTCACGTTGACCACGGCAAGACGTCGCTGCTCGACTATATTCGCCGTACCCGTGTAGCAGCGGGCGAAGCCGGTGGCATTACCCAGCATATAGGGGCCTACCACGTCGAAACCGGTCACGGCATGATTACCTTCCTGGATACGCCGGGTCACGCAGCATTTACCTCCATGCGCGCCCGTGGTGCCCAGTGTACCGACATCGTGGTGCTGGTAGTGGCCGCCGATGACGGCATGATGCCGCAGACAGCTGAAGCGATCGATCACGCCCGTGCTGCCGGTGTGCCCATCGTGGTGGCAGTGAACAAGATCGACAAGCCCAGTATTGACCTCGATCGGGTGAAATCGGATCTGTCCACCAAGGAAGTCATTTCCGAAGAGTGGGGCGGTGATACCCAGTTCGTGTATGTGTCGGCGCTGACCGGTCAGGGTATCGATCAGCTGCTGGACGCCATTCTGGTGCAGGCGGAAGTTCTTGAACTGAAAGCCGTTGCCAGCGGCCCGGCCAAGGGTGTTGTCATCGAATCCAGTATCGACAAGGGGCGTGGCGTGGTTGCCAGCTTGCTGGTGCAGTCCGGTACATTGAACCGTGGTGACATGGTGCTGGCGGGTGAACATTATGGCCGCGTACGCGCCATGCTGGATGAGAACGGCAAACAGATCGAAAGCGCTGGTCCGTCCATTCCGGTAGAAATCCTCGGTCTGGCGGGTGCGCCGGATGCCGGTGAAGAATTCCTGGTGGTGCCCGACGAACGCAAGGCCCGCGAAGTGGCAGAATTCCGTCAGAAGAAGCTGCGCCACAACCGTCTGTCCCGTCAGCATGCCACCAAGCTTGAGAACATTTTCGAAACCATGGGCGCTGGCGATGTGGCCACCGTCAATATCGTGCTGAAGACCGACGTGCGCGGATCACTGGAAGCGTTGCAAGTTGCGCTGCAGGATCTGTCTACGCCCGAGGTCAAGGTCAATGTGGTGTCCGGTGGTGTGGGTGGTATCAACGAATCCGACGTCAACCTGGCGCTGACTTCGAATGCCGTGCTGGTGGGCTTCAACGTCCGTGCCGATGCCACTGCGCGCAAGCTGTGTCAGGAAGAAGGCCTTGAACTGCGCTACTACAGCGTCATCTACGACATCATCGATGACGTGAAGAAGGCGATGTCCGGTCTGCTTGAACCCGAGCTGCGCGAGGAGATCGTCGGTGTGGCGGAAGTGCGCGACGTGTTCCGTTCGTCCAAGTTTGGTGCCGTTGCCGGCTGTAAGGTTATCGAAGGTACGGTCTACCGCAACAAGCCCATCCGTGTACTGCGTGACAACGTGGTGGTGTTCCAGGGTGAACTCGAATCCCTGCGCCGCTTCAAGGACGACGTCAACGAAGTCAACGCCGGTATCGAGTGCGGTATCGCGGTGAAGAGCTACAACGACGTCAAGCCGGGCGACAAGATCGAAGTGTTCGACGTCAGGAAAGTCGCCAGAACTATTTGAGGTAGCACAGTTTGCGTCATCACAGCCGAGGTTTCAGCCGCACCGAGCGCATCGCCGATCAGATCCAGCGGGATCTGGCGATGTTGCTGCAGCGCGAAATCAAGGATCCCCGCGTGGGGCTGCCCACGATCAGTGGTGTGAAGGTGAGTAAGGATCTGGCCTATGCCGATGTTTACATCACCTTCATGGCCATCAACGAGCCGGACAAGGTCAAGCAGGCTTTGGCAGTGCTGGAAAATGCCAGTGGCATGCTGCGCTCCCTGCTCTCGAAAAGCATCAAGTTGCGAGTCATGCCACGGCTGCGCTTTCATTACGATGAAACCATTGTCGAAGGCCCGCGTATTTCCGCGCTCATCAACGCTGCTGTGGCGGAAGACAAGTCCCGTCACCGTGATGATGATCAGCGCCTGGATATCGACGGAGAATAAACCCAGTGGGAAGACGTCGAGGCAAGCGCGGCCGCCAGGTCGACGGTGTATTGGTGCTGGACAAGCCCCAGGGCTGCACGTCCAACCAGATCCTGCAGCGGATCAAGCGCATGTTTGGCGCCGACAAGGCCGGTCATACCGGCAGCCTGGATCCTCTGGCCACCGGTGTTCTGCCGCTGTGTTTCGGCGAGGCCACCAAGTTCTCCCAGTTTCTGCTGGATGCGGATAAAGCCTATGTGGTGAAGGCCCAGTGGGGCGCCAAAACCACCACGGCCGATGCCGATGGTGAGGTGATCGAAACCTGCGCCACCGCCGGCCTGACCCGCGAGGCGCTGCTGGGCACGCTGCCGCGCTTCATGGGCGAGATCGAGCAGGTGCCGTCCATGTATTCGGCCCTCAAGGTGAATGGTCAGCCGCTGTACAAGCTGGCCCGCCAGGGGGTGGAAGTGGAGCGCGAAGCCCGCAAAATCAGGATTTACCAGCTGGATTTGCTAGACTTCGACACGGTTCATTTCAGCCTGTTTGTGCGCTGCAGCAAAGGCACCTACATCCGCAATCTGGTGGAAGATATCGCCGGTGCGATGGGAAATCTGGCGCATGTGGTAGAATTGCGCCGCACCCAGGCCGGCGCCTACACCCTGGCCCAGGCAGTGACGGTGGAAACACTGGTACATGCGCTGGAATCCGGTGGGCATGAGGCGCTGGATCAATTTTTGCTGCCGCTGGGGAGCAGTGCCGATCACTGGCCCTCGCTGCAACTGACTGAAAATACAGCTTTTTACCTGTGTAACGGTAACCCGGTACAGGTACCGGGCGCGCCGGCGCAGGGATGGGTCAAACTGCTTGGCCCGGATGAGGAATTTATCGGTGTCGGCGAAATCGAGGACGACGGCAAAGTCGCTCCCCGCCGCCTGGTAAGTCGCTCTTGAGCAGGGTGTCGCAAGGCAACCCGTAAAGAGTGCTAGCACTGCCCCGGTAACTGTAAATATGCGTGGTTACCAGGGCCTATCAATCAAAGCATATTGGAGTGAAGACAATGCCAATCAGCGTTCAAGAAAAAGCCACCATCGTTGCCGAATATCAGCGCGGTGCCGGCGACACAGGTTCCCCGGAAGTGCAGATCGCGCTGCTGACTGCTCAAATCAATCAGCTGCAAGGTCACTTCAAGGCCCATTCCAAGGATCACCACTCCCGTCGTGGTCTGATCCGCATGGTAAACTCCCGCCGCAAGCTGCTGGACTACCTGAAGCGCAAAGATCTGGAGCGTTACACCACCCTGATCGGCAAGCTGGGTCTGCGTCGTTGATGATCCATTGGCAATACCCGATTCAGTTGACCGTTTCTGGCGCCGTTGTCTGCGGATGCGGTGGTGGAAGCGCTGACTGAATCAAACCCACGGCACCTGTTCCCGCGAACCGGTGCCGTGTTTTTTTATGTTGTTGGAAACGGGTGCATCTAAAAGCCGGTTCGAATCAAGCCGGTTTTCGGATGTACCCAACAACGAAACGAAAATGCGCCCTGGTGTGCGACACGTGTCGCCAATGAATTGACCAGGGCAATCAAACTGGAAGGTGAATAATGTTTAATGTCGTAAGAAAGGAATTTAAATTCGGTAATGAAACGTATGTGCTGGAAACTGGCAAGGTAGCCCGTCAGGCCACCGGCGCGGTCATGGTGACCACAGGTTCCACCTCGGTGCTGGTGACAGTGGTGGCCAAGAAGGATGCAGATCCCAGCAAGGATTTTCTGCCCCTGACCGTCAACTACCAGGAAAAATTCTATGCCGCCGGCCGTATTCCCGGCAGCTTCCACAAGCGCGAAGGCCGTCCTTCCGAAAAGGAAACCCTGACCTCCCGCCTGATCGATCGTCCGATCCGCCCCTTGTTCCCCGAAGGCTTCTACAACGAAATGCAGGTCATCGCCACGGTGATGTCCACGGACAAGAAGACCGACCCGGATATTGCCTCCATGATCGGTGCCTCAGCCGCCCTGACCATCTCCGGTGTGCCTTTCATGGGCCCTATCGCGGCGGCCCGGGTGGGTTATCGCGACGGGATGTATATCCTGAACCCCAACTATAAAGAGCTGGAAACCTCGCAGCTGGATCTGGTGGTGGCAGGCACGTCCGACGCGGTGCTGATGGTGGAATCCGAAGCGCAGGAGTTGACTGAAGACCAGATGCTGGGCGCGGTGCTGTTCGGCCACATGGAAATGCAGGTGGCGATCAATGCCATCAAGGCATTCGCGGCTGAAGTGGCAAAACCTGCGATGAACTGGCAGCCAGTGGCGGAAAACACTGCGCTGAAGCAGGCGTTGGCGGCCTATGCCGGCCAGATCACCGAAGCCTACACCATCCGCGACAAGCAGCAGCGCTATACCCGCATCGGCGAGATCAAGGCGGCCGCTGTTGCCGCCATCGCCAACAAGGAAGACCCGGCAGCACCGAGCGAAGCCCAGGTCAAAACCGCGTTCGGCGATCTGGAATACCGCATCGTGCGTGAGAACGTGCTGGAGCACAAACCCCGTATCGATGGCCGCGACCTGAAAACCGTGCGTCCGATCCGAGTGGAAGTGGGTGTACTGCCCCGCACCCACGGTTCAGCCCTGTTCACCCGCGGTGAAACCCAGGCCATCGTCACGGCAACCTTGGGCAGCCTGCGCGATGCGCAGAATCTGGACTTCCTCGAAGGCATGAAATCCGATCCCTTCATGTTGCACTACAACTTCCCCCCGTTCTGCGTGGGCGAGATCAGCAACCAGCTGGCACCCAAGCGTCGCGAGATCGGCCACGGTCGTCTGGCCCGTCGTGGTGTGCAGGCGATGCTGCCGTCTCAGGCGGATTTCCCCTACGCCATTCGCGTGGTGTCGGAAATCACCGAGTCCAACGGTTCCTCTTCCATGGCATCCGTGTGTGGTTCCAGCCTGGCGCTGATGGACGCCGGTGTGCCGCTGAAGGCGCCGGTGGCCGGTATCGCCATGGGCCTGGTGAAGGAAGGTGAGCGTTTCGCCGTGCTGTCCGACATCCTGGGTGACGAAGATCACCTGGGCGACATGGACTTCAAGGTAGCGGGCACCGCCAACGGTATCACCGCGCTGCAGATGGATATCAAGATCACCGGTATCACCGAAGAAATCATGGAAGTGGCGCTGAACCAGGCGCGCGAAGGCCGCCTGCATATCCTGGGCGAGATGAACAAGGTGCTGGCTGCTTCCCGTGGCACCATCTCCGAAGACGCGCCGGTGTACATGACCATCAAGATCGATCCCGAAAAGATCCGCGATGTTATCGGCAAGGGTGGCGCGGTGATCCGTCAGATCTGCGAGGAATCTGGCGCCGAGATCGATATCCAGGACGACGGCACCATCCGCATTTACGGCGAAAACGCTGAAGCCTCCCAGAAAGCCAAGACCAAGATCGAAGGCATTGTGGCCGAGGCGGAAGTGGGCCGCATCTACGAAGGCAAGGTGAACAAGATCGTGGACTTCGGCGCGTTCGTGAACATTCTGCCGGGTACCGATGGTCTGGTGCATATTTCCCAGATCGCCGAGGAGCGGGTCAACAGCGTCGGCGACTATCTGAAGGAAGGCCAGATCGTGAAGGTGAAGGTGCTGGACGTCGACAATCGCGGCCGCATCAAACTGTCCATCAAGGAAGCCCTGGCGGATCTGGCGGCGGGCAACGTCCAAGGTCAATAATTCGCCTAAGCTGTTGATAGTGAAAAGGGGAGCAAATGCTCCCTTTTTTATTACAAATGGTTAACTTAAATCCGGTTGAGTTTGTGAAGTCCATTGCGTAGGCTTGGACGTTATCACTATGACCGGCAGGTTCGGAACGTTATTAGTTTATCCGGCATGGACGGATTCACGCCCTTCGAACCTCATTGCAAAATAAGAAAAAATGGAGGGAATGTTCATGGCATTACGCAAAGGAAAATGGCTGCGCTCCATGGTTGCGTCTTCGCTGATGCTGCTGGGTTCGGTGGCGGTGGCGGACTGGCAACTGGAGATGGATGACAGCGGTGTTCAGCTATATTCCAAGACGTCCGAGGCCAGCCAGCTCAAGACGGTAAAAGTGGTGTCGCAGGTGAAGGCATCCCTGTCGAGCCTGGTATCTTTTCTCTCCGATCACAATCAATTCCCCGCCTGGATGGACAAAGTGTCCAAGGTGGAAAAAATCAAAGACATCAGTCCGCAGGAATCCCTGACCTACACCGTTATTGATTCGCCCTGGCCGGAGCGGGATCGTGACAATGTGCTGTACTCCAAGTGGGAGCAGGATCCGAAAACCCTCGTCGTCACCAAAAAAATCTTTTCTGAGCCCGGCTATGTGAATCAGAGTGCGGATCGGGTGCGCGCGCCATTCTTCGAAGGCGAGTGGAAGCTGGTGCCCAAGGCGGAAGGTGTGGTGGAGGTGAGCTACATGGTGGATTTCGAGCCCGGTGGCAAGGTGCAAGGCTGGCTGCTGGAATTGTTCACCTACGAGATGCCGTTCAAGACCATGCAGAATCTGCGCACCGCTGCGCTCGACAAGCATGAAGGTGCGAAGTTTGCCTTTATCAAGGAACCGGTGAAATCCGGCGTGGCGATGACCACTCAACAGTAATTGCACTGCATCCCAATGCACGATCAGACGGGGCCTTATGGCCCCGTTGTCGTTTCTGGCGACGCTGGAAATGTCTGTGCGCGATGTGGATGGAAGTCAAAATTGACCAGACAGGTTGCCGCCCATTTGCGTGATCTGCCACTGATTGTCGTGGAACTCAAACTGGAAGGTGCGCTGGTCGGTGCCGGTGCGGCTGGTGTCCTGCTTGAATGCCCACTCATATTCCAGATGGGCTACGAAGCGGGTGTCGGTCTGATCGGCGATACGCTGCTGCAGGAAACGCTGAATCACGAAGGTGCCCGCCCATTCGCCGCGGGTGTCGTAGAACTGTTTGGCTTTGTGCTGGATTTCGGCTTCGGGTGGCAGAGGTGCTGCGCGCAATGTTAGCGGCAGCAGGCAAAGCAGAAGCACATGGATAAGGCAGAAACGTTTCATCGGCAGACTCGCCTGGTTGTGTTTTCTATCGAGCCTAATCAAGCCTGCTGGCCGATTCAAGTGCTGGATTTGTAGTGTGTCGCGTCGATGCGGAATTTTTGCAGCCGGGAATACAATGTGGTGGGGCGCAGGCCCAGCAAGGCGGCGGCACCCTGACGTCCGGATACTTTGCCGCTACATTGGCGCAGTGCGGCGATCAGGTTTTCGCGGTCGCGCTGGAAGCGTTCCCGCTCGGTGAGGACTGGCGACGTGCAACCAGGCGACGTGCACACAGGCGACGTGCAACCAGGCGACGTAGAATCGACGGCAGGAAAATCCTGCTCCAGCACGTTCTCGCCGGGCGCATTGGGCGTGGGCAGATCGATGTGCAGCCGGTTCTGGTTCGACAGGATCACGGTGCGCTCGATGATGTTTTCCAGCTCGCGGATGTTGCCCGGCCACGGGTAGCGTTGCAGCCGGTGCAGGTCGCCGATGCTGAGGGGAAGCACGGGCTTGTTGAGCTTGCGGCAGGCCCTTTCGATAAAGTGCAGCGCCAGCAGTGGAATATCCTCGATGCGCTCCCGCAGCGGCGCCGATTGCAACGGAAATACGTTGAGGCGGAAGTACAGATCCTCGCGGAAGCGGTGCGCCGCCACATCCTTTTTCAGATCACGGTTGGTGGCTGCAATGACGCGCACGTCGACGCGGCGGGTGCGAATGTCGCCGACTTTTTCGAACTGTTTTTCCTGCAGCACCCGCAGCAGCTTGCCTTGCAGTTCCAGCGGAATTTCACCCACTTCGTCGAGAAACAGTGTGCCGCCGTCGGCCAGCTCGAAGCGGCCAGTGCGGTCGTGGGTGGCACCCGTGAACGCACCTTTGATGTGGCCGAAGAATTCACTTTCAAACAGATCGCGGGGAATCGCGGCGCAGTTGACGCGGATGAGCGGGCGCGTGCGGCGCTGGCTGGATTCATGAATCGCACGTGCGATCAGTTCCTTGCCGGTGCCAGACTCGCCGCTGATCAGCACGTTGGCGTCGGTGGGCGCCACCAGTTCGATCTGGCGGATGATGTGTAGGATGGCTTCGCTGCGGCCGACGATTTCGCGGTGGTTGTGTTCGGCGCGGATTTCTTCTTGCAGATAGGCGTTTTCCAGTTCCAGCCGGCGCTTGAGATCTTCGACTTGTGAAAGTGCTACCCGCAGGCGCCGGTCGGCTTCGCGGCGCTCGCTGACGTCGCGAAAAATCACTACCGCTCCCACCAGGCGGCCCTGATCCTCGATGGGTGTGCTGGTGTATTCAACCGGAAAGCTGCTGCCGTCCTTGCGCCAGAATACTTCGTTGTCTTCCTGATGCACCACGCCGTCGTGGAAGGCGGCAAAGATCGGGCAATGATGCATGGGATAGCAGGAGCCGTCGGGGTGGCTGTGGTGAATGATTTCGTGGGCGTTGCGCCCCACCAGTTCCTGGGCCGACCAGCCGAGCATCTGTTCTGCGGCCGGATTGATGAAGGTGGTGATGCCTTCGGCGTTGACGCCATAAATGCCTTCGCCCGCGGCTTTCAGGATGAGCTGGTTCTTGCGCTCGATGTCGGAAAAGATTTCCTCGATCTGGCGCCACTGCAGCAGGCCGCTGCGGTGATAGTGATTCCATTCAGCTTCTTCGCGCAGACGTGTGTAGTGGCGGGCATCCATCAGCAGCAGTAGCAGGCAGGTTGTGCCGTTGTGTTCGAAGGTGGAGGCGAACAGTTCAACAGGCAGGGTGTCATCGGTGCCTGTCTGCAGGCAAAAATCCCGGCTGAAGCCCTGCTGCTGCGCCAGGCAGGCCTGAGTGAAGCTGATGAGCTGCGGCAGTTGCCCCGGAAACAGGCGGGCGATGGATTGGCTGAGCAGATGGTCCCGCGTTTGGCCGGTAAGTTGAGCGAGCGCTTCATTGCAATCCAGCAGCCGATCCTGGTGAGGATCGAGACACAGCATGGCAGTGGTAGCGCTGTTCAGCGCGCTCGGCCAGAGCGTGTGGGAAAGCGTGCTTGTCGTCCAGGGCGCGTTCATGCGTGGTGCTCCATTAAGCGAAATGCCGCTACCGGTGACTTCAATCGACGTGCCAATTACGAAAAATCGGAGGTCATTTTTACGATCTGTCGTGATTTACGAAATTTCGCTGTGTCGGCGCTGACGGTGAATGAGGTTTAAGTGACTGAAATGGCGGAAGTTCCCGGCAGTGTGTCCGCTTGGCACGAAGCGTGCGATAGAGCAGCAAGACGCATGCACGTTGCCGCCATCGCAGCGCTGCGTCGCTGGCCGCGATGCCTGCCGATAGTGCAGTGCTGGCCAATCAAGACCTGAAAAGGCGCATCCACTGGGGGAATCAAAAACATGACGGTCAAAAGCCTGGGAAATCCATACGATCCGAACACCACGTTGATCCATGCCCGCGGTTGCGGCTGTGGCCAGTGCAGCGGAGACGCGCACCAGTCACTGGCATCACCAGCGTTGCCGGATTCACCTGACGCCATGCTCGATCGCGCCATCGAGAACGCCGTGGTGCGTGCGGTGTTCCAGCACAGCGAAGTGGATCGCCGGCGCTTTCTCAGTCTGATTGGTGGTGGAACGTTTGCCGCCATGCTGGGCACCTTCTTTCCGCTGGAACAGGCGAAGGCAGCGCTGAAGGAATCTGTGGGCAAACTGGAAAAAACCAAGCTGAATGTTGGCTTTGTACCGATCACCTGCGCCACGCCGATCATCATGGCGCATCCGATGGGCTTCTATGCGCGCTATGGTCTCGATGTGCAGGTAATCAAAACGGCGGGCTGGGCGGTGGCGCGAGACAAATCTCTGGCGAAAGAATACGACGCTTCCCACATGCTCACGCCTATGCCGCTGGCGATGACGCTGGGTGTGGGCTCCACGGCGGAACCGTTCATCATGCCGGCGGTGGAAAACATCAACGGCCAGGCCATCGTGCTGCACGTGAAACACAAGGACAAGCGCGATCCGAAACAGTGGAAAGGTTTCAAGTTCGGCGTGCCGTTCGAATATTCCATGCACAATTTCCTGCTGCGCTATTACGTGGCGGAGCATGGCCTGGATCCGGACAAGGACATCCAGATTCGTGTGGTGCCGCCGCCGGAAATGGTGGCCAACCTGGGTGCGGAAAACCTCGATGGTTTCCTGTCGCCGGATCCGTTCAACCAGCGCGCGGTGTGGGAAAAAGTCGGCTTCATTCATGTGCTGACGAAAGAAATCTGGGATGGCCATCCCTGTTGCGCCTTCGCCTGCAGCAAACAGTTCGCGGTGGAAAATCCCAACACCTACGGCGCGCTGCTCAAGTCCATCGTCGATGCCACGCATTACGCGGCGACGCCTGAAAACCGCAAGGAAATCGCCACTGCCATCGCCGAGAAAAACTATCTGAACCAGCCGGTGCCGGTAATCGAGCAGGTGCTGACAGGGCGTTACGCGGATGGCTTGGGCGCGGTGCAGAACGACCCCGGCCGCATCGACTTCGATCCGTTCCCCTGGCATTCCATGGCGGTGTGGATTCTGACGCAGATGAAACGCTGGGGTTATATCAAGGGTGACGTGGATTACCGCGCAGTCGCTGAGCAGGTGTATCTGGCGTCGGACGCGAGCAAGATGATGAAGGAGTTGGGTTACGCGGTGCCGGATAAAACCTACGCCAACTACACCATCATGGGCAAGGAATTCGATTACACGAAGCCGGAAGAATACGTCAACAGTTTCGCGATCCGGAGAAGCTGACCATGTCGTCGCTGAAAATCCGTTCCGCCATTCTGTCCTGCGTGCTGGTGTTTTCGCTGTGCGCGATCTGGGAAGTACTGACCCGGCAGGATGTGCGTTCCGGCGAATTGTCGGAATACGAGATGCTGATGGGCGGAGCGGTGCCGGAAGCGGCAGTGCCGCCGCCATCGGCGGTGTTGGCGCTGGCCTGGGAGCAGCTCACCGATCCGTTCTATGACAAGGGGCCCAACGACAAGGGCATCGGCATTCAGCTGGGCTATTCACTCTATCGTGTGCTCAGCGGTTATGTGTTGGCAGCGTTGATTGCGATTCCGGTGGGCTTTGTGGTGGGCATGTCGCCGCTGATGTATGGCGCGCTCAATCCCATTATTCAGGTGTTGCGGCCGATTTCGCCGCTGGCCTGGATGCCGCTGGCGCTGTTCATCATCAAGGATTCGGAAACCTCGGCGATTTTTGTGATTTTCATCTGCTCGATCTGGCCCATGTTGCTGAACACCGCTTTCGGTGTGGCCAACGTGCGCAAGGACTGGATCAATGTGGCCCGCACCCATGAGTTGTCGTCGCTGCGCACGGCGTTCGCAGTGATTCTGCCGGCGGCGGCGCCCACCATTCTGACCGGCATGCGCATTTCAATCGGCATCGCCTGGTTGGTGATTGTGGCGGCCGAGATGCTGGTGGGCGGAACGGGCATCGGTTACTTCGTGTGGAATGAATGGAACAACCTGGATCTGACCAGCGTGATTTTTTCCATCCTGATGATTGGTTGTGTCGGCATGCTGCTGGATCTGGTGTTGTCCGGTGCGCAGAAGCTGGTGCAGTACAGCGAATAGAGGTGAACGATGTCCCGATCATTTGTGGAAGTTTCTGGGCTGGGTAAATCGTTTCCTGCCAAAAATGCGGTGCCGGTAGTGGTGTACGACAATGTGAATTTCGCGCTGAACAAAGGCGAGTTCGTCTGCATCATCGGCCATTCCGGTTGCGGTAAGTCCACCATCCTGAACACGCTGGCGGGGTTGGATGAACCGACGACCGGCGCGGTGATCATGAATGGCCGTGAGGTGAAGGGGCCGAGCCTGGAACGCGGCATCGTGTTCCAGAATTACAGCCTGCTGCCCTGGTTGTCGGCGCTGAAGAATGTGGAATTCGGTGTGAAGGCGCGCTGGCCGGAATGGAGCAAGGCGCAGGTGCGTGAGCACAGCGTCCGCTACCTGAACATGGTGGGGCTGGATCATGCGCTGGAGCGCAAGCCGTCGCAGTTGTCTGGTGGCATGCGTCAGCGGGTGAGCATCGCCCGTGCGTTTGCCACCCAGCCGGAATTGTTGTTGCTGGACGAGCCTTTCGGCGCGCTCGATGCGCTGACCCGCGGCGTGATCCAGCAGGAGCTGGTGAAAATCTGGAGCGAAACCCAGCAGACGGTGTTCATGATCACCCACGATGTGGATGAGGCGCTGTTGCTGTCCGATCGCATTCTGCTGATGAGCAATGGCCCCAATGCAGTGGTGGCGGAATCCGTGCACGTGGATCTGCCAAGACCACGTCAGCGCACCACGATCATTCATCATCCCGGTTATTACACGCTGAGAAATTATCTGGTGGATTTTCTGGTGAACCGTTCGGGAGACCGCGAAGGCTTTGGGCCCGGTGCGCATCCCCGCGCCGTGAATCCACTGTCACAGGACAGTCCATCGGCGGAGCCTGAACCTGCCGTGACGACCCGCGCCATCAAACAACTTGCTGTCAGTTGAAACCCTGAGGAGATCAAACATGAGTGCTATTTCCGCTACCATCATCAAAGCCAAGGAAGCCAAGGGCATGACTTGGGAAGCTGTCGCCGACGCCATCGGCATGTCGCCGGTGTGGACGTGCTCCGCTTGCATGGGCATGAACAGCATGCCGCAGGACAAGGCCAGTGCGCTGTGCGATGTGCTGGGCCTGGATGCCAGTATTGCTGCCGAACTGGTGAAGTTTCCCACCAAGGTGTGGGATCAGGCTGTGTCCACCGATCCGCTGATCTATCGTCTGTACGAAGTGGTGGGCGTGTATGGTGAAACCCTGAAAGCCGTGATTCAGGAAAAATTCGGCGACGGCATCATGAGCGCCATCGACTTCACCATGCATGTGGACAAGGAAGAAAATCCGAAAGGGGATCGGGTGATTCTGACGCTGAATGGCAAGTTCCTGCCGTACAAGGCGTGGTGAGTAGCAGCGCTATTCGCAAACAAAAAAGCCAGCGGTACCGTGCTGGCTTTTTTGTGCTGAAGTTCAGCGATTTTCCAGCCGGTTGTAATCGAGCCAGCCGGCGGTTACCGGTTCGGCCTGGAAATAATCTTTGTGCAGTGCATCGCTGAAGGCCCAGAAACGTGGATCGCTGCGCCGGATACCAAACTGATCCAGCAGGTAAGCGTAATCCATTTCATCTTTCAGTGACTGGATCTGTTCGGCAAAATCCTGCAGGCGACGATGTTCTACCTGTAGCAGCGCGCTTGGATAAGCGCCCACAATTCCGTAGGTCAGCAGCAGGCTGTCTTCGTCCGGCAGGCGGCGATCGGATTCGCCAAATATTTCTGAAATGTTGGTGTAGGCGTTGTGGTGCAGCAAGGTGTAATAGTGGCTGCGCTGGCGGGCTGAATCGCGGACTTCGATAAACAAGGTTTGTGGCAGCGCGGCGGCGGCACGTCCCTTCACACTGTTGATCAGGGCGAAGGCTTTCTGTGCGGCGCTGTCGGTGAATCCGTGGCGCAGATTGTGGCGATCATCCTGCACTGGCGCCAGGCGTTGGCGGAATTTTTCGTACAGCTCAGGCAATGGTTGCTCGGTGGTGAATGGCTCGTCGGTTTCACCACTGAAGGTGTTGCCACGGGAGTAGACGTATTCCTTCACGCTGTCCACCGAGCCCCTATACCAGTGCCTGCGTACATTGTCGCGTTCGGCTTTGGGTAGCAAGGCGAGAAAATTGAATTCGCCCTCCATGCGCAGAAAATCCATGTAGATGCGACTGTTGAGCTGGTGCCCGACATTGCCGTAAACGTCGTAACCGGCCACCAGCAGATAGTGAATGCGTTCCAGCAGTGGATAGGTGATCACCCACATGGTTTGCGGCTGTGCGCCGAGGAAACCTTTCACCACGGTAGCGCTGTCATGGTGACGCAGGATGGTGAGTGCTGCGTTGGGATTGTTGCCGTCGCCGTCCCACACCAGGTTCATGTCCAGCGGAATGCGATGGTTGAGTTGCGTTTTCATCAGGCGTGATTTGGCTTTGAGATATTCCTTTTCCTGCTCTGCGTAACGCAGCCAGCGCAAGGGTGAAGTCGTGCTTTGTGCTTCACCCGGCAGTTTGATGTCCGCCAGCACTTCGCCCAGGTATTCGGATTGCCCGTGATCGGGAATCACGTCGGGATGGGTGAACGCAACCCAGAAGTGATCGTTGATGACGTTGAGCGCCATCTGGCCGCGGCACACCGGGCCTTTGATGAAACCCATGATGGTGTATTGGGCTTCTTCCAGCATGAATCGGTAGCGTGCCACGGCGGGAATTTTTTCAAACGTGCGAAACGGATTGGAGGCAGATTCCGGCGCGTAGTTGGGCAATTGGTCGACGCGGTAATCCGCTTGCAGGAACAGGGCGTTCCAGCGTTGCAGTCGTTGTGCATCGAGTTTGTAGGGCATGTGGGTTTTGGCGACGATGCTCTCCTGCACCGGCTGCAGGCGGTAGTACACGCGCTTCACGCCGGGATCGTCGTAGGGGCGCACGGTACCGATGCGGTCGATGGGTTGGCCGGGCGCGGTGCGCGAACGCACCAGATTGAAAAATGTCGGCCGCTGATTGGCGTCGAAATACAGATGCGCCAGGTACAGGTGTTCGTACATGTAGCGGCTCATCAGTTGCGCTTTGAGGGAATCCTGGTTGAAAAACGTTTCCCACTGCGCGATGTGCGGTTGCAGTTCAGCGGTGACATTGGTTCGCGGCTCATAAGGTGCGCCCTGCTCGACCCAGCGCAGCAGCATGTCCTGTTCTGTCTTGGCCAGCCCCGGCAGACCATAAGGCATGCCCCACAGCGGATAGCGCTGGCGAAAATCACCGAATTCCTCGATCTTGCTGCACTGCTGGTCGCGGGTGAGCTGCAGGTCGAAACTGTCCGGCAGGATCTTGCTGGTGGGCAGCGGATGGTCCTGTTTTAGCAGCAGCATCTGCGCCAGCACACTGCCGTCGAGATTGGCGCGAGGATCGTCGCGACGTTCGTTCAGCACCGGGAAGAAATTCCTGGTGCGCCACTGGGCGGTGCTGTGGGCATCTTCGAACAGGCGGGTGGGCGATGCCGCCAGCAGGCGTTCGCCATTGTAGACCAGCTCCTTGCTGGCGCCTCGGGTGAGGCCTTCGTAGGAACCTAGTTTCAGCTGGCAGGGGGCGTCATAACAGGCATGACAGACCACGCAGCGTTTTTCCAGCAGCGGATTCACATCGTGCCAGTAGCTGATCGACGTGCTGGATTTGGGCGTATCGTAGCGGGCGGGATCGGCCGGGCCGAAACGCTGATCCCAGTCCTGCAGGGCCAGTGCGGCACAGCCGCCGAAAAAGATGACGAGCGCAATCAGCAGCAGGCGTGACATAGGGGGTTTCCGTGATCAGGAGCGGAAAGTCTGAACCCAGAGCATTTCAATTATAGGACGCGCATCTTCCTGCAGGCTCAGGCGGATGTCTTCCAGATCCGGTTCCTGCCAGACGGTGGAGTTGGAACGCTGCGGCGGTTGGATCTGGGCAATCCCCAGTACGATGGCGTAGCTGGTCAACAGGGTGCGGGCCGCTTTTTTCGGACTGATGCCGGGAAAGCAGCGCCCCAGCTTGTCACCGCATTCGTGCAGGTTGGACAGCAGTTGGCGCTTGAAACGCAGCAGCACGTCGGGCGCGGTGTTTTTTTCCAGCACACCCGTCACCATGGGGCCGAGCTGAATAATGGGCGCTTCCCGATCCACTGCCTGGATGAACACGTCGATGCAGCCGGTGGCGCTCACTTCGTCCTGATCCAGGTAACGGTTGAGTTTGCCGAACAGTTCGTCCATCGCGGTGGTGACCAGTTCCAGGAACAGTTCTTCCTTGGTTTTGAAATAGATGTAGAAGGTGCCCTTGGCGAGGCCGGCGCGGGCGACGATTTGCGCCACGGATGGCAGTTGGCCTTCTCCTGCCAGGAACAGTTCCCAGCCAGCGTCCAGAAGCGTTTGTTTGCGCTGCAGTTTTTGTTCGGCGTCGCGGGCGCGGATGATCGACATGCGGGTTCCCGGGTTTGCAAGGGTGATTGACAGTTGGCAGCATTGTGAACGGGTCAGCCGGGCACAACAATACCAAGCCCCTGAATGGGCACGGTAAAAGCGTAACAAACTGCAGCAGCGCTGCGCTGGATCAGGATCGGGCGCGGCTGTTTCGGCGGGATCAGCTATGCTTGGTTCAATGACAAAGCGGGAGGCAGGCGGCCAGTGCTGTCGGAGGTTGCCGCCCCGTTCGATGGAGTGATCGGGAACCATGGTATGGCGCGGATCAGGTGGATAGGGCTCACCGTGGCGGTGGCGCTGCTGTATTTCGCATGTGCCCGCATGGGGTTGCTGCTGGCGTTTGAAGGTACACATGCAACTCCGGTATGGCCTCCTGCAGGCATCGCGCTGGGGCTGGCGTTGCTCTATGGCGTGCGGGTGTTGCCCGGCGTGTTTCTGGGGGCGCTGGCGGCCAATATCTATCAAGGTTATGTGGTGGCGGGCAACGGCCTGGTGTGGTCGCTGTCAGCGGGCGTGGGTGTCGCGTTTGGCAACACCACCGAAACGTTGATGGCGCTGGCATTGCTGCAGCGCTTTGCTCATCAGTCGATATTTTCTTCTTTGCGCGGTGTGGTGGTGTTTCTGGGCGCCTGTGTGGCGGGCAGCCTGTTGGCGGCGGTCATTGCCGCGTTCACCTTGCTCAATGCGTCTGTAGATACCAGCTTTGCCCTGCGCTTTGCGCTCACCTGGTGGCTGGGCGATCTGGCGGCGATGGTGTTGCTGGCGCCGTGCATCGTCAGCTGGATGCAGCGGCGTGCGCTGGGGTGGAATGGCCTGCATCTGCTGCATCTGTTCGTGTATGCCAGTGCCTTCATGCTGGCGATGAATCTGTGGTACGCGCCCGGTGTGCAAGCGCCGCCGATGGTGCCGACGTCCTTCCTGCTGCTGCCGCTGTTCGTGTGGGGCGCCATGGCGTTCAGCCTGCGCGAGATCAGTCTGCTGCTGTTCCTGTTTGGCTCTTTCATGCTGTACCGGGCGCTGGAATCACCGCCGCAAACCTCGCTGCATGATGTGTTGCTGGATCTGCAGCTGAAAGTCTGCGTGGTGGTGGCCTGCGTGCTGGCGATGAATGCCGCGTTTGCGGAGCGGCGGCGCTGGCGGATGGAGTCGGTCAATGCCCGTCAGCTGACGCTGGAACAGCATCGGGCGCAGATGGCGGCGCTGGAAACCCATAACCAGAAACTCCAGCAGCAGCTGGCGCAGCAGGTGCGCAATGAAAAGCGTCTGCAGGAACATGAAGAGCGGCTGGCGCTGATCACCCAGGCCACCACCGATGGCATCTGGGAGTGGGAACCTCCCAGCCTGACTTTGCGCTATTCCTCTCGCTTCAAGGCGCTGCTGGGTTTCGACCAGTTCGATCAGCTGCCGCCGTCGCTGCGCTTCTGGCTGCGGCGCATGCCGGCGGAGGATCGTGCCTGTCTGCTGCAGAATGCGCGCGAGCACCTGACCCGGCGTGCGCCGCTGGATTGCACGCTGCGCATGCGCAACAAGGCGGGCCTGCTGCACTGGTATCGCGTGCAGGGGCATGCCACCTGGAACGAAAAGGGCCGCCCGGTGCTGCTGGCGGGATCGATTTCGGATGTGCACCGGGAAACCATCAACCGCGATATTCTGCTCGGCGAAAAACGTCTGCTGGAACGGATGACCAGTGGCGCCACCACGCAGGAAGTGCTGTCACTGGCGGTGGAGTTGCTCAAGGCCCGCTTTGTGGAAGGCGGTGCGGCCATCGCGCTGATCGACGAGGCTGGCGTCAATCTCAATCTGGTGGCCCATCGCGATATGCATCGCGACCTGCGCCAGCTGCTGGGCGCGCTCAAGGTGGGGCCGCAGGCGGTGAGTGTGGGAGCGGCCATTTATTTCAACTCGCCGATCATCGTCACCAACATCGAGCAACAGGCCGAGTGGCGTCCGTATCTGCCGCTGTTGCGGGACGTCGGCGTGCGTTCCTGCTGGGCGTTTCCCATCCGCAACCGTCACGGCAGTGTGCTGGGCAGTCTGGGAGTGAATTTTGCGGTGAGCCGCCAGCCGGATGCAGACGAAAGCGAATTTCTCGATCGTGTCGCGCGTCTGGCGGGCATGGCAGTGGAGCAGGATCTCATCCGCACCAACCTGCAACGCAGCGAGCAACGTTTCCGCGAACTCTATCATCACAATCCCGCCATGTTTTTCTCGCTCACGCCCACCGGCACCATCGTGTCGGTGAACCGCTTTGGGGCCGAGCACCTGGGTTACGAACCGGCTGAACTGGTGGAGCGGGACTACGCCGACCTGATCGAACCGGAATCCCGCGCCGAACTGCAGGACGCCTTGCGTCAGGCACTGGAAGCACCGGGGCGTGTGCAGGTGTTCGAGGCGCGCAAGCGCTGTGCTGACGATCGCCTGCTGTGGGTGCGCGATTCGTTGCGCGCGCTCGGCGGCGATGGCGAGCACGTGGAAATTCTGGTGGTGGCAGAAGACATCACCGACATTCGCGAGCTGTCGGAGCGGCTGTCCTATCATGCCTCCCACGACCCGCTCACCGGCCTGATCAACCGGCGCAAGTTCGAGGCGGAACTGGTGAACGCCATCTACGAAGCGAACACGCTGCAGAGCAATCACGCGCTGTGTTATCTGGATCTGGATCTGTTCAAGGTGATCAACGACACCTGCGGCCATGGGGCGGGGGACGAACTGCTGCGTCAGCTCGGTCAACTGTTGCGGGAAACCGTGGACGGACGCGGTGTGATTGCGCGCCTGGGCGGTGACGAGTTTGGTCTGCTGATTCTGCATACCGATCCGGATCAGGTGCTGCAGTTGGCGGGTGAAGTGCGTGATCGCATCGCCCAGTATCAGTTCGTGTGGGAACGTCGCCCCTATCATGTGGGCGTAAGCATCGGCGTGGCGATGATCAACCGCGACACCAGCAATCTCACCAGCCTGATGAGTGCGGCGGATTCCGCCTGCTATGCTGCGAAGGAAGCGGGTCGCAATCGCATCCAGTTCTATCGCGACGACGACAACATGCTGCAGCAGCGCCGCGGTGAAATGCAGTGGGTGACGCGGATTCCCCGTGGCATTCGCGAAAACCGTTTCGCGTTGGCGGTGCAGGAGATCGTGCCGCTGTCGCCCCATCGCCTGCAGCGTCATGTGGAGTTGTTGCTGCGTTATCGGGACAAGGATGGTCAGTGGGTGGCGCCGCAGGAATTTCTGCCGGCGGCGGAGCGCTACAGCCTGGCCACCATGATCGACCGCTGGGTATTCGTGCAGCTGGCGCACCTGCTGCAGACCCAGCCGCGCCTGCTGGAGCAGGATGTCATCTTCAACGTCAATCTGTCGGGCCAGTCAGTGACGAACGACGAGTTCCAGAAATTTCTGATCCAGCGCATCACTGATCTGCAGCTGCCGGCGCAACGCATCTGTTTTGAAATCACCGAAACCTCGGCGATCACCAATCTGTCCCACGCCAAGCGCTTTATCGAGGCGCTGCGTGCGCTGGGTTGCCAGTTCGCGCTGGATGATTTTGGCAGCGGCCTTTCCACCTTCGGCTATCTGAAAGGTTTGCCGGTGGATTACATCAAGATCGACGGCCAGTTTGTGCGGGATATTGAAACGGATGAAATGGATTTCGCCATCGTGAAGTCCATCAACGAGGTGGGCCATGTGCTGGGCAAGCAGACGATTGCCGAGTGTGTGGAAAGTGCCGCCATTGCCCGCCGCCTGCAGAGTATCGGCGTGGACTGGGCGCAGGGATTCCACCTGGGGCGGCCGCTCATGCTGACCGACTGGCTGCGGCAGCAGAATATCGATTATCTGCCGCAGGCGTTGTCTGATCAGCTGTAGTCTGCTGCTTCAGATCACCATGGGTGCGGCCACCTGAGCGCGCTTTTCCTTACCCAGCAGCGCCTCTACCAATGTCAGCGAAAATTCCAGCGCGGTGCCCGGCCCCTGGCTGGTGATGCAGTTGCGATCCACCACCGTGCGTTCGTTGCGGAAGTGGTGCAGCTGCTCGGTGAAACCGGGATGGCAGGTGGTGACGTAATCCTGCTCCAGCCGGTGCGTGGCGAACACCACCGCCGGGCTGGCGCAGATGGCGGTGAACCAGCGCCCGCTGTCTTTCTGTGTGCGCAGCAGATCGATCAGGGCCGCGCAGTCGCGCAGATGGTGGGCACCGGGCAGGCCGCCGGGCAGTGCGATCAGATCGAACTGCTGCGTCAGACACTGATCGAGATGAACATCGGCAACGATGCGGGTGCCGCGCGCGGCGGTGATCTGCAGGCGTTGCTCCGGCATCACGCTGGCCACGGTGACGTTGACGCCAGCACGGCGCAATACATCGATGATGGTGACGGATTCGATGTCCTCGGAACCGTCGGCGATGGGCACAAGGGCGGTGGTCATGGGCCTGCTCCGTTGGGGTGGAATTCCGGGATGATACCATCGCGCCGCACTGAAGGTGACGGCTGCGGCGGCCTCAGGCGTCCAGCGCCATCAGCCCCGGTTTGACCTTGCCCGCCAGCCACAGGATCAGGTTGGTGAAGCCGTCCCAGGGATCACCCTGGCCCAGCCCCTTGATGGCCTGATCGATGCGCGCGGCTTCCACCAGACAGTGCTTGAAGGTGCGGCCCGGCACCCGTTGCAGCGCGCCCTGCAGAATCGGTTTGCGGTTTTCCCACACCTTGTATTCCTGCAGCGCGCGGGCGGGCGCCAGGCCGTTGTCGATCAGCTGCGCCATGCCGGCGAGGGTACGGATTTCCTTGCTCAGCGCCCACAGCAGTACGGTGGGTTCGGTGCCGCTGGAACGCAGAAAATGCAGCATCTTGATCGCGTGGCTGTAATTGCCCTGCAGCGCTTCGTCCACCATGTCGTACAGGCTGTAACGCGCGTGATCCGCCACGGCTTCCTCGATGTCGCGCACGTCCAGGGGGCCTTCGCCGCGCAGCAAAATCAGCTTTTCCACTTCCTGCGCCGCTGCCAGCAGATTGCCTTCCACCCGTTCTGCCAGCAGCTGCACGGCTTCCCGTGTTGGCTCAAGGCCAACGCTGCGCATGCGTTGGTGAATCCACTGCGGCAGCTGCGCTGCTTCCACCGGCCACACCTGAATGAACGCGCCCACGGTTTCCAGTTGCTGGAACCATTTCGCGCTCTGGGTTTTCTTGTCGATCTTGGGCAGGATCAGCAGCAGGATGTTGTCGGGATTGGGGTTGTCACAGTAGGTGGCGAGGGCTTTTTTTGCGGCGTCGTCGAACTTGCCTTTTTCGTTGCGCACTTCCAGCAGCTTGCGATCGCCGAACAGCGACATGCTGTTGCCGGCCTGCAGCAGGTGATTCCACTCGAAATTGTTCTCCACCAGAAACAGTTCGCGCTCGGTGATGCCGGCCTTGCGGGCTTCACTGCGGATCTGGTCGGCGGCTTCCTGCATCAGCAGCGGTTCGTCGCCGCTCAGCAGATAAACGGGCAGCAGCGGGCCTTTGGCAAAGTGCTCCTTGATCTGGTTAGGGCGCAGCTTCAAGGGGAACCTCTTGCCGGTGCTCTTGCGCCTGGCTTTGCTCGCGCTGGCGATCGGCAGTGCGTTGCAGCGCCAGCAGAATCCGCTGCGCCAGATCCTGATCCATCTCCTGTTTGAGCAGAATCTCTTCCTCGGCTTTGCCCACAGCGGCGGTTTCGCGGTACAGGTAGGAGCGGCGCGCTTCCAGCTTCATCGGTGCGATCAATTCCTCTTTCTCGCGGGTGACGCGGAAAGTGATGGTTTTGATCAGCTCGAACTCGGCGCTCTTGGCGCGGCTGCTGTAGGACGCAGTGCGGCGCTGGTTGCGGGTGTTGATGATTTCGAGCCGGTTGATGGAGGCGTCGTTCAGCTCGATATCGGCATCCTGCAGCGTGCTTTTGAGCGCACTCTGAAAGGACTGATCGTTGCCGCTCACGACCAGATGGATGCTGGAAAAGGTCTTGCTGATCGGGCGTTCGCTGCCACGCAGATGAAAGCCGCAGGCGCTCACCAGGGAGATCAGAATCAGGATCAGACTGCAACGGATCATCGTCATTGTGCGCTCCGCCGGGTGACGGGCCTCAGCCCACCACCACGCTCACCAGTTTGCCGGGCACCACGATCAGCTTGCGCACGGCTTTGCCTTCGGTAAATTTCTGCACGGCGTCGTTGGCCAGTGCCAGTGCCTTGATGTCGTCTTCCGACGCATTCACCGCCACCTGGATCTTGCCGCGCACCTTGCCGTTCACCTGCACCACCATGTCGATGGCGTCGCGTACCAGGGCGGATTCATCCACCGCCGGCCACTGCGCATCGATGACGGTGCCGGATTTGCCCAGCAGCTGCCACAGCTTGTGGGCGATGTGCGGCGTGATCGGTGCCAGCATCAGCACGCAGGCTTCGATGGCTTCCTGCAGCACAGCGCGGCTTTGGGCACCATCGTCCTCCAGCTTCGCCATGGCGTTGGACAGTTCCATCACCGCCGCAATCGCCGTGTTGAAGGTGTAGCGGCGTTCGTAATCATCGCGCACCTTGGCGATGGTTTCGTGCAGCTTGCGGCGCAGATCTTTCTGCTGTTCGTTGAGCGCGTTTTTGTCCAGCGCAGGGGCAGTGCCGTTCTGCAGATGCGCAGTCACCATCCGCCACAGTTTGCGCAGGAAACGGTTGGCGCCTTCCACGCCAGAGTCCGACCACTCCAGCGACTGCTCCGGCGGCGCAGCGAACATCATGAACAGGCGCACGGTATCGGCACCGTACTGGTCGATGATCACCTGCGGGTCGATGCCGTTGTTTTTCGACTTCGACATCTTGCTCATGCCGTCCCACAGCACCGGCTGGCCGTCGCTTTTCAGCGTGAACTTCACTGGCTTGCCCTTGTCGTCGGTTTCCACCGCCACATCCGTGGGGGAGAACCAGAGCTTGCCGCCTTTTTCATCTTCGCGATAGAAACAATCCGCCAGCACCATGCCCTGACACAGCAGACGCTCGAACGGTTCATCGCATTTCACCAGGCCGAAATCCCGCATCAGCTTGTGGAAGAAGCGGGCATACAGCAGGTGCAGAATCGCGTGTTCGATACCGCCGATGTACTGATTTACCGGCAGCCAGTAGTTGGCGGCTTCCGGGTCGAGCATCTTGTCGTCGGCGCGGGGGCTGCAGAAACGGGCGTAATACCAGGACGATTCCATGAAGGTATCGAAGGTATCGGTTTCGCGTTCGGCGGGCTCGCCCTTGTAGGTGGTCTTGCGCCATTCGGGATCGGCCTTGATGGGCGACTGCACGCCATCCATCACCACGTCTTCGGGCAACCGCACTGGCAGCTGTTCCGGCGGCGCGGGCACTTCCGTGCCGTCTGCCAGGTTGATCATGGGAATCGGGCTGCCCCAGTAACGCTGGCGGCTCACGCCCCAGTCACGCAGGCGGTAGTTCACCTTGATGCGGCCCTTTTCCATCTGAGCCAGGAACTCGGCAATGGCGCTGAAGGCTTCTTCCGAGGTGAGGCCATCGAACGCGTCGGAGTTCACCAGGCGGCCTTTGTCGGTGTAGGCGGCTTTGGTCAGGTCGATGGCATCTCCGTTCACCGTCTCGATCACCTGCCGGATGGGCAGGTTATATTTCTGCGCAAATTCCCAGTCACGCTGATCGTGACCAGGCACCGCCATCACTGCGCCGCTGCCGTAATCCATCAGCACGAAATTGGCGATCCACACAGGCACTTGCGCATTGGTGATCGGGTGATGGGCGTTCAGGCCGGTGAAGATGCCTTTCTTCTCCATCGTGGCCATGTCGGCTTCGGCCACTTTGGTGTGGCTGCATTCCTCGATGAAGGCGGCAATCTGCGGGTTGGATTCAGCCGCTTTTTTTGCCAGCGGATGTTGTGCCGCCACGGCCACATAGCTCACGCCCATCAGCGTGTCCGGGCGGGTGGTGTAAACGGTGAGCGCTGCTTCGCCGGGAATGTCGAATGCCAGCTCCACACCTTCGGAGCGGCCGATCCAGTTGCGCTGCATGGTCTTGACCTGTTCCGGCCAGTGTTCCAGCCGATCCAGATCCTTCAGCAGTTCTTCGGCGTAGTCGGTGATCTTCACGAACCACTGGGGAATTTCCTTGCGCTCCACCAGCGCACCGGAGCGCCAGCCGCGGCCGTCGATTACCTGCTCGTTGGCCAGCACAGTCTGATCCACCGGGTCCCAGTTCACCGTGGCCATCTTTTTGTACACCAGGCCCTTTTCATACAGCTTGGTGAAGAACCACTGCTCCCAGCGATAGTATTCCGGGCGGCAGGTGGCCAGTTCCCGGCTCCAGTCGTAACCGAAGCCCAGGCGCTTGAGCTGGCCCTTCATGTATTGAATGTTTTCGTAGGTCCACTTGGCCGGCGCCACCTGGTTCTTGATGGCGGCGTTTTCTGCCGGCAGGCCGAAGGCATCCCAGCCCATCGGCTGCATCACGTTCTTGCCCAGCATGCGCTGGAAGCGGCTGATGACATCGCCAATGGTGTAGTTGCGCACGTGTCCCATGTGCAGGCGGCCGCTGGGGTAGGGGAACATGGACAGGCAGTAGTACGGCTCCTTGCCGGGCTGCTCGGTCACTTCAAAGGATTTGTTGGTTTCCCAGAACTGCTGGGCTTCGGCTTCGATCGACTGGGGATGGTAGATTTCTTCCATCGGAAGGGACTCTTTCATACTAAAAACCGTGTGAGCCGCGTAGGATACCGCAGCGGACTTGGAACAGATAGGGGAACCATGTTAATCCGAAATCTTCTGGGAAATCTGGTGTTGCCGCCGCTGGCGAACCTGCTGCTGATCGTGTTGGGGCTGCTGGTGGCGCTGCGTTACCGCCGGCTGGGGCGGGGGATTGTGGCCTTCGCCGTGGTGTCGCTGTTCGTGCTGGCGCTGCCGTGGACCAAGGCCCGCCTCTACCAGACGCTGGAGATCTATCCGGTGCCCACAGCGGAGCAACTGCAGGGGCTCGATCCCGCGCGCACGGCCATCGTGGTGCTGGGTGGCGGAGTGACGGGATTCGCGCAGGAATACGGCAAATCCCGCCTCAAGGACAACAGCCTGCAGCGGATCTATTACGCCCGCCATGTGCTGGAACAGGTCAGTCTGCCGGTGCTGATTACCGGTGGTTTTCCCTGGGGTGAACCGGACAGCGAAGCCGCGCTGATGGGTCACGCCCTGGGCCTGATGGGCGTGCAGCCCCGCTGGCTGGAAGAACAGAGCCGCAACACCTGGGAAAATGCCGTCTATTCCGCCGCGCTGCTGAAACCGGCGGGCATCGACACCGTGGTGCTGGTGACAGATGCCTGGCATCTGCGGCGTGGAGTGGAAAGCTTTCACGCCCAGGGGCTGAAGGTGCTGCCGGCGCCTACCGGCTTCCGGGGCAAAACCTACGACGACATCCGCACCTATCTGCCGGAAACCTACGCGCTACATCACACCTGGGATGCACTGCACGAATGGCTGGGGATACTGGTGTATCGCCTCAGCCATGGTACAAGGGCCGTATCTTCACCTCTGGCTGCGGCCGCAGCGCCAGCCCCATCCCCATGACCAGCAGCAAACCCGCCAGCCCCAGCACCGGCCAGTAGCCGATCCGCACATAGGGCGTCATGCCGTCGGTGCCGTACATCACGCCATTCAGAATGCCGGGCTGGAACGACGGAATCTGCCCCGTCACCCGGCCCTTGTGATCGATCACCGCCGTGATGCCCGTATTGGTGCCCCGCAGCAGGTATTTGCCGGTCTCCAGTGCCCGCATCCGCGCCATCTCGAAATGCTGCAACGGACCCCAGGAGCGGCCAAACCAGGCATCGTTGGAAATCGTCACCAGAAAATCCCGCCCCTGCGCATTCAGCCGCACCAGTTCCGGATAGACGATCTCGTAACAGATATAGGCGGAAAACAGCAGGCCTTTCGCGTCCAGCGGCGCCTGATCCGGCGCGCCTCGCGTGAAGCTCGACATGGGCAGATTGAAGAACGGAATCAGCCCGCGAATGAACTGCTCCAGCGGCACGTATTCACCGAAGGGCACCAGTTTCTGCTTGTGATAAAGCCCGTCGCCGGCACCGATCACGAAAATGGAGTTGTAGAACGTGCTCTGCTCATTCACCCGTTCCCAGAACGGCACACCGCTGACGATGGCCACATTCTTCTCGCGGGCGCGCACGCCCAGATTGGTGATGAAGGGCAGGGCCTCGTGATAGAACACCGGATAAGCCGCCTCGGGCCACAGGATCAGATCCGCGTTCCAGGACTTTTCTGTCATGTCCTTGTAGGTACGCAGGATGGCGTCGCGGTATTGGGGATCCCACTTTTGATCCTGCTCGATGTTGCCTTGCAGCAGCGCCACCTTCAGGGTTTTGTTCAATTGCGGTTGCGTCCATTCCTGCAGTGAGAGTCCGTAACCAACGCCCCACAGCAGCAGCGGAAACACCAGCGCCGGCCAGCGTTGCGGGTTGTCGCGCTGCAGCAGGCGCCGCAGACCCACTCCCGTCAGCGCCGCCACAAAGCTGATGCCTAGCACACCGGTTACCGGTGCCAGTCCCGCCAGGGGGGTGTCGATAAAACCATACCCCGCCCACAGCCAGGGAAAGCCGCTCAACAACCAGATCTTGCTCCATTCGATCAGCACCCACAGGGCGGGAAAGGTAAGCAACGGATAACGATCGAGTTTGAGTTTGCTGTACTGCCAGAACGGCAGCGCGAAAAGCAGCAGCGCCAGGAATGCCACGAACAACGCCGTCGCAATCAGCGCCAGCCACATGGGCGTGTGGCCGAAATAATGGATGCTGACATACACCCAGGATACGCCGACACCGTTGAAGCCGACGCCGTAGAGCCAGGCACGCTTGAAGCTCTGGCCCGGGGACTGGTCTTCGAGCAGCAGCACTAGCAGCGCCAGTGAAATGGGAATGACCGGCCACCAGGTCAGCGGCGCCAGCCCCAGGGGAAAAATCGCGCCCGCAATCAGGGCCAGCAGGTGGCCTTTGCCACCGGTGGTGATGGAGGTTTTAAGTGTCATAGGAATTGGCAGTTACGTGCGGGAGGGGGCCAGATGTTGGTCCTGTTCTGGAGACGCCGTAAACCCATCCTTGGGGGCTGCACAGCGGCATCCCTGCCGCTGAGCCTCCAGAACAGGACTAACATCTGTCCCCCTCTCCAGATATCGTGCGGTGATCCAATCAGTGCTGTATCGGACTCACCTTCAACAACCGGATCGCCCGGTTATCGGCATTCAGCACCGTGAAATGGTACTTGCCGATGTTGACGCTTTCATCACGCTTGGGCAGCCGGCCGAAATGACTCAGCACAATGCCTCCAATCGTATCGAACTCATCCTCATCGAACGCCGTACTGAAGTGCTCGTTGAATTCGTCCACCGGCGTCACCGCCTTCACCACGAACTCATTGCCCTTCACCTGCTTGATCATGTAATCGTCATCGAAATCATGCTCGTCATCGATCTCGCCCACGATCTGCTCCAGCACATCCTCGATCGTCACCAGGCCCGACATCTTGCCGTACTCGTTCACCACGATCGCCATGTGGGTGCGGGTCTGGCGGAACTCCCGCAGCAGCACGTTCAGGCGCTTGCTTTCCGGCACAAAGGTGGCGGGGCGGATCAGATCCTTCAGCGGCGTCTTGTCCAGCTTGTTCTTGCAGGCCAGATCCAGCAGATCCTTGGCCAGCAGCACGCCGATGATGGTGTCGGGGGAATCACCGTACACGGGGAAACGGGAATGGGCGGACTCGATGACCGGCGGCAGGTATTCCTCGGGCCTGGCGTTCACCGCAATGGTGACGCACTGGGAGCGCGGCACCATGATCTCCCGCACCTGCATGTCGGACACCTGCAGTGCCCCCTGGAAAATGCCGAGCGCCTCGGCGTCGATCAGCCCGCTGTGATGGGCATTGGTCAGAATTTCCAGAACTTCGGCCTGGTTCTGCGGCTCACCGGAAAGAAAATTCGCGATCTTGTCGAGAAAAGTTCGGCCCGCTGAGCCGTTTCGACTGTGGTCGTCGTTCATGATGACGAAGCTTGCTCCTGTACTAGTTTTCGATCACGTAAGGGTCTGCATATCCCAGTCCTGCCAGGATCTGCACCTCCAACGCTTCCATTTCGGCCGCTTCATCGTCCTCGATATGATCGAAGCCCAGCAGATGCAGCGTACCGTGTATGACCAGATGGGCCCAGTGGGCCTGCCCGGTCTTGTTCTGTTCCTGCGATTCCTGTGCCACCACCGGCGCGCAGATCACCAGATCCCCCAGCAGGGCCAGGGGAACCCCATCCGGCCCGTCGAAGGGAAACGACAGCACATTGGTGGGTTTGTCCTTGCCGCGATAGGTGCGGTTGAGGGTCTGGCTTTCGTCGCGATCGACAATGCGCAGGGTGATCTCGGTGGGCAGGCCTGGCGGCGGCCGGTAGCCGGCGCCGTCCAGCGCGGCATTCACCCAGCGCACAAAGTCCGCCTCGGGGGGCAGATGTGGGGCCTTGCAGGCAATTTGCAAGTCCAGTTCCAGTGCCGTGGCGGTGTCCATGGCGGTCAGCGACCCTGTTCCTTTTGTTCTTCTCTGGATTCGTAAGCGTCGTAGGCTTCGACGATCCGTTGCACCAGGGTGTGGCGCACCACGTCCTTGGAGTCGAAATAGGTGAAACCGATCTCGGGGATATTCTGCAGCACTTCCATTGCATGTTTGAGACCGGACTGGGTGCCCCGCGGCAAATCGATCTGGGTGTAGTCACCGGTGATCACCGCCTTGGAGCCGAAGCCGATCCGGGTCAGGAACATTTTCATCTGCTCCCGGGTGGTGTTCTGGCTTTCGTCCAGGATGATGAAGGAGTTGTTGAGGGTGCGGCCGCGCATGTAGGCCAGCGGTGCAACCTCGATCACCTGACGGTCGATGTACTTGGCGACCTTTTCGAAGCCCAGCATTTCATAGAGGGCGTCGTAGAGAGGGCGCAGGTAGGGATTGATCTTCTCCGCCAGATCGCCGGGCAGGAATCCCAGCTTCTCGCCGGCTTCCACCGCCGGGCGCACCAGCAGGATGCGGCGCACCTGTTCTTCTTCCAGCGCCTGCACTGCGCAGGCCACTGCCAGATAGGTCTTGCCGGTGCCGGCGGGGCCGATGCCGAAATTGATGTCGTGGCGGAAGATCTTGCGCACGTAGTCTTTCTGGTTTTCACCCCGGGGCTTGATGGCGCCCTTGAGGGTGCGGATGGCCAGCTCGCTGGTTTCCGCATCTGCGTAATCCAGATCCGGATCGGTGGAGATGCCCTGGTGCAGGGATTCCATCATGCATTCGGTCAGATGCAGGTGCACGTCGTCGGGCGAGATGTCGCGTTGGGTGCGGGTTTCCTTGTACAGGTTGTCCAGCACGGTACTGGCCGCGGCCACCTGATCCGGGTGTCCGGTCAGCTGGAAGGTGTTGCCACGATTCTTGATCTGGACGTCCAGGCGGGATTCGATCTGGCGGATGTTTTCGTCGAACTGGCCACACAGGCGGGCCAGACGGCGGGCGTCGGCGGGTTCCAGGCGAAGCTGTTGAGTGGTAACTATCTGGTTCAAAATGGGTGCGGTGACCGCCCTGCAATCGTGAAGGATGGGGCTAGCATATACCGGAAGCCGCGCCGAGGAAAAGTCGTGAACGGGGGCGCCATGTGGGCCACTCGACCGGCGGGCGCCGGCCTGTCGAAAGCTTTTACGCCGAATCAGGGACTTGGGGGCGCCGGCGGCCAGAGGCTGTCGACCTGATTTACAGATCTTTGCGACGATTCCGGTGTGGTGTTCACTAAATGCAATAGTTTCAGTGTGTTAGTGCATTGGCATGGTGCCTGCAAAGCAGCGCTGACTTCCGATCGCCATCCCCAGTCAACGAATTCCGGGGGAAAGTCGGGGAAACCCTTTGGGGCATGCAGCCCGTGGGAAGGCCTTCCTTCCCGGGCTGCGGGTTTCTTTCTTGCCGATAGTGGCGATGGCGTCGGAAGGACGGGATGGGCGATTGCGCGGAGCAGGTTGTGCCGACACTCGCCCCTATCCCTTTTACCTGTATCCTTTTTGAATATGTCCTGCCTTTTATTCCCGCCAATCTGCGCTTTCCGTTCCTCACCCCGCTGATCAATTTTTAATCCCAATTTTTTCGCCGTTATTTCTTGCTGCGCTTTTCTTTATGATGCCCCTGTCGAATTGATGGAGTGGGCGCTATGCCGGTGCTGGTGTTGCTGTTGGCGTCGACCCTGTGGGGGTTGACCTGGATGCCGTTGAAGTTTCTGCACGGTGAGGGAATCGGCGGTTTGACCCTGCTGGCGGTTAGCTGTGGTGTGGTGAGTCTGCTGGCACTGCCGGTGCTGTGGTGGCAGCGGGTGCTGTGTCGCGGGCAGTGGGGTGTGCTGGCGCTGGTGGCGCTGCTGGGCGGGTTTGCCAGCTTCGCGTTCAACTACGCACTGATGTACGGCGATGTGGTGCGGGTGATGGTGCTGTTCTATCTGGTGCCGGTGTGGGCGGCCCTGGGGGGGCGGATCTGGCTGGGGGAGCACTTCGACCTGCAGCGGATTGGCAGTGTGGCTCTGGCGCTGGGCGGCGTATTTCTGATCCTGGGGGGCTGGCAGATTCTGCAGGCGTCGCCCCTGGGGTGGATCGACGCACTGGCCCTGGCGGCGGGCTTTGCCTTCGCCATGAATAATGTGGTGTTTCGCGCGACTCCCAAGGCGCCGCTGGTGAGCAAGGTGATCATGATGTTTGTCGGTTGCGGCCTGATCGGCGGGGCGCTGCTGTTTACTGACATCGAGCCCGTGCCGGATCTGCAGCCCATGCACTGGCTGTGGATTGTGTTGATGGGCGTGGGCTGGTATCTGGCGGCGGCGTCCGGCTCCCAGTGGGCGGTGACCAAGCTGCAGGCGGGTCAGGCTGGCGTGATCATGGTGATGGAGCTGATCGCGGCGGTGGTGTCGGCGGTGTGGCTGGGGGAGTCGGAGCTGACGCCGCTGAAGACCGCCGGAGTGGCCTGCGTGCTGGCGGCGTCGGTGCTGGAGGCCTGGCGTCCGGCGGTGACCGAGGCGGTGTCCGTTCCCCAGGCTTCCTGATAGTGACCGTCATTGCAGCGTTGGTGTTTTGCAGACGGTATTGCCTGACTCTTTTTGTCTGGCTCTACTGTTTTGACGCTACTGTCTGATAGCCGGGCGGTCTGTCAGCCGATCACCGCCACCACGGTGCCCAGCAGGGAATTGGGCAGCGCTTCCTCGATCTTCACGTCCACGAATTTCCCGATCAGGTCGTCGTCATCGTGGCGGAAATTCACCACCCGGTTGTTCTCGGTGCGGCCCTGCAGCTGACCGGGATCTTTCTTGGAAATGCCGTCCACCAGAATGCGCTGGGTGGTGCCCACCATGCGCCGGCTGATGCCCTGGGCATTCTGGATGATGCGATGCTGCAGGATCGACAGCCGGCGTTTCTTTTCTTCTTCCGGGGTGTCGTCGTCCAGATCTGCCGCTGGCGTACCGGGGCGCTGGCTGTAGATGAAGCTGAAGCTGGAGTCGAAACCCACTGCGTCGATCAGGCGCATGGTGTCGAGGAAATCCTCTTCCGTTTCGCCGGGAAAGCCGATGATGAAATCCGACGACAGGGATATGTCCGGCCGCGCCGCCTTGATCTTGTCGATCAGCGCCAGATAGTCGGCGGCAGTGTGGTTGCGCTTCATCAGCGACAGGATGCGGTTGGAGCCGCTTTGCACCGGCAGATGCAGGTGGCTGACCAGCTTGGGCTCGCGCTGGTAAACCTCCACCAGGGCATCGGTGAATTCCAGCGGGTGGCTGGTGGTGAAGCGGATGCGGCCGATACCGGGGATTTTCGCCGCGTGATCGATCAGTTCCGCCAGATCGGCGATGTCGCCGGATTCGGTTTCACCGCGATAGGCATTCACGTTCTGGCCCAGCAGGTTGACTTCGCGCACGCCCAGGCTGGCCAGGTGGCGCAGTTCCTTCATGACATCTTCGAAGCGGCGGCTGACTTCTTCGCCCCGGGTGTAGGGCACCACGCAGAACGTGCAGTACTTGCTGCAGCCTTCCATGATGGAGACGAAGGCCTTGGGGCCGTCCACGCTGGGTTCCGGCAGCTTGTCGAACTTTTCGATTTCGGGGAAGGAGACATCCACCACGGCTTCGTGGGAGATGTCCACCACGTCGATCATCTTGGGTAAGCGGTGCAGGGTTTGCGGGCCGAACACCATGTCCACGTAGGGTGCCCGCTCGCGGATGGCGTCGCCTTCCTGGCTGGCCACGCAGCCGCCGACGCCGATCAATAATTGTGGGTTCTTCTCTTTCAGTTTTTTCCAGCGGCCCAGCTGGTGGAACACCTTTTCCTGCGCCTTTTCCCGCACCGAGCAGGTGTTCAGCAGCAGCACGTCCGCCTCTTCGGCGTTGTCGGTGATTTCCAGCTGATGGGTGACGCCCAGCAGATCCGCCATGCGAGCCGAGTCATACTCGTTCATCTGGCAGCCGTGGGTTTCGATAAAAAGCTTCTTGCGCATGGGGAAAACTGCAGCCTGGGTGGCGGAACCGGAGGCGGATTATACAGGGGGGTTGGCGTTTTTTACAGTTTCTGCCCTGGCGGTGATGGGGTACTATCCGCTGGGTTCGAATGCTTTATGACAAGTCTTAAGGAAAACAATCAGATGCGCCTGTTACTGTTGATTCTGCTGTGTCTGCCCGCCTGGGCGGTGGCGAAGGAACTGCCTATCAATACCCGTCTGGGTGGGGATTTCGAGCTGGCGTCCACGGTGCCGGAACAGAATCGCCTGAGCGCGTTCAAGGGCAAGGTGGTGCTGCTGAATTTCGGTTTTACCATGTGCCCGGACGTGTGCCCAATGGTGCTGACCCGCATGTCGAAGGCGCTGGGGGAGCTCGGCAAGGATCGTGCGAAGGTGCAGCCGCTGTTCATTACCTTCGACCCCGAGCGTGATACGGTGCAGCGGCTGACGGAATATCTGCGTTACTTCGGCGAAGACTTTGTCGGCATGACCGGCACACCAGAGCAGATTGCCCAGGTCACCAAACAGTACGGCGTGGTGTATCTGCCGCAGAAATCCGATTCCGCCGCCGGCACGATGTTCGCCCACAGCGACTACATCTATCTGCTGGATCAGCAAGGCCGCGTGCGCGCACTGTTTTCCACCCGCGATTCCATCGACGACATGGTGGACGCCATCGAATCCCTGCTTTGACATCGAGGACACACCATGAAACGACTGTTGCTGCTGGCGCTGCTGTTAAGCGGATGTGCAAGTTGGACGCAGACGCAAAGCCGGCTGAGCGTGGAAGACGGCTGGGTGCGCCTGATGCCGCCAGTGGCGCCTAATAGTGCCGCCTATTTCACACTGAACAACCAGGGTAAGACGGCGGTGGATCTGATTGCGGTGGAAAGCGACGTGGCCGGCGTACTGGAGCTGCACACCATCGTGGAAGAGGGCGAACTGCGACGGATGCAGCAGCTGCAAAAAGTCACCGTCCCGGCGCAAGGCATTGTGCAGTTCAAACCCGGCAGCTATCACGTGATGCTGATTGGATTGAAAAAGCCGCTGCAGGAAAACCAAATCGTGCCGTTCACCTTGCGCTTTGCCAGTGGTGAATCCCTGGCGGTGTCATTACCGGTAAAACAGGATGGCGAAGGAAAGCACGCTCACCACTGATGCAGATTGTGATGGGGTTGCCTGCTCATTTCAGCAACTCCGAGCGGATCATCTGGCGTGCGCGGTGTAATCGACTCTTCACCGCCGCCACGCTGATGTTCAGGCGGGCAGCGATTTCCCGGTTCGCCAGCTGTTCGAAATCCTTCAGTAACAGCACCTGGCGGTATTCTGGCTGCAGCCTGTCCACCGCATTGATCAGATCCGCCTGCAACTCATTGCCCGGCTTTGATTGCAGCCAGGCCTCCAGCTCTGTTTCTTCAAACGGATCATATTGCAGCGCAACGCGGCCCAGGCGACGACATTCGCGTTGCACGGTTTTGAACAGCCAACTGGAAAACGCTGCCAATATCCTCAGGGAATCCAGCCTTCGCGCAATGATGATCAGGACTTCCTGAACAGCATCGTCCACATCGCTGATCAGGCAATGTCGCATGGCATAACGGCGAATGTCCGGCTGGCTCAGTGACAGCAGTTCTTCCATTGCTTGCCGGTCACCACCTTGGGCAGCCAGGATCAATGCGTTATCTAAATTTTTTAGGGCCATCCTGGCAGCACCCGTTGTCACTGTTAGTATTGGTTTTCAGAATTTTGCGCAAAAAAAGATTTTATTTGAATCCTTTTTTGATCCAGGCGCCTCTTATGTGGAAACAACACATCAAACCATTATTCGCCTGGAGTCAGGGGGACTCGTCATGTTCACAAGAAGCATCAAAATCCTGTTGATACTGCCATTCATCATGTTGCTGGCAGCCTGCAACGCAAAAGTGACCGAGGTAACGGGGCCGCGATTGCCGGATTACCAAATTATTGCAGAATCCAGGACCGTGGTTTTCATTCATGGTATGTATCTCACGCCCACGATATGGGATGGTTGGGAGGAACGGTTCCAGGCGGCAGGATATGCGACCCATAGCCCAGCCTGGCCTGTGCATGAACTGTCTGTGGAAGAACAGAACGCACTGCATCCCAATACAGAGCTGGCCGCATTGACTTTGTCGGCAGTGTTGCAGCACTACCGTGAATTCATCGCAACCCTGGATGAAGAACCCATTCTGATCGGGCACTCAATGGGCGGGCTTGTTGTTCAGCTGCTGTTGGCGGAAGGCGTTGGTGCCGGTGGAATTGCCATCGACTCTGCGCCGCCGTTCGGTGTGATTTCGGTTTCGCCGGTTTTCTTGAAGGCAAACTTTCCCCATTTGAATCCGCTCGCGAGCGCCAGCCGCCCGGTCAAGCTTACATTCGAGCAGTTTCAATTCGGATTCGCCAACGGCATGCCGGAGGAGCAGCAATTGTCACTATACCAGGAGCACATGGTGCCCGAGTCGAGACGGATTGGCCGATCTACCCTGACACTGCAGGCAAAAGTGAATACCAAAACGGCCAGAGTGCCTTTGCTCTTGATTGCCGGTGGCAAGGATCATACGATTCCCGCAGGCTTGAATAACCTGAATTTCCAGATTTATGGGGATACTCCGGCCATTACCGACTATAAGATGTTCCCCGACCGAAACCATCTGATTATCGTGCAGGATGCCTGGGAACAGGTGGCGGATTATGCACTGGCCTGGATCGAGGTGAATCAGATCCCAATTATGATAGAAGATGTGGCCACCCAGGCTGCAATGGATACTCACGACAACCCCTACTGAGGTGCCATGTCCAAACCAGTGCCCGGCTTCGATGAATTTGAATTTTTCGCCAACGGTTTTCGCCATCGCGTGTTGCGCAAAGGGGATGGCAGCCAGCCGGGCGTGCTGATCATTCAGGAATTGCCCGGCATCACTTGGGAGACGCTGGCGTTGGCAGAACGGTTGCACGGTGATGGCTTTACCGTGTATCTGCCGGTACTGTTCGGCGAACCGGATTCGCCCTATCAGCCGATCAGGAATCTGGCGAAGGTCTGCATCAGCGCAGAATTCCGTGTGCTCACCGAGCGGCGGCGCGGGCCGGTGGCGGATTATCTGCGCGCGCTGTGCCGGCACATGCAGAAAGAGTGTGGCGGTGTTCCGGTGGGCGCTATTGGCATGTGTTTCACCGGCGGTTTTGTGCTGACGCTGATGATCGACGAATCCGTGGCGGCGCCGGTGTTGAGTCAGCCGGCCCATGCGGATGGTGTGCTCGATTACGTCACGGGCAAATCCACGGCGGGGGTGCCGCCGGCGGATTTTGCCGCTGCGAAGGCACGCTCGGAAAAAGCTGACGTGCCGGTGCTGGGTCTGCGTTTCACCGGCGATTTGTTATGTCCCAATGCCCGTTTCGATTTTCTGTCGCAGCAGCTGGGCGAACGTTTCCGCCGCATCGATATCGACTCCTCATTGTTCAACAAGCACGGCATCAAGCCCTGGGCGCACTCTGTGCTGACGGTGGATTTCGTGGACGAGCCCGGCCATCCCACCCGCCATGCCTACAACGAGGTAGTGCGCTTCTTCCGTGAACGTCTGCGACTGCCCGAAAAAGTGCAGTAGTTCACACTCGCTGTTTTATCGCTGTCGCCTTTCGCCGGGCTGCACCATACTGAACAGCGGGCAAGCCGCAAGGTTGCCCGTTTTGGGGAATAACACGTCGATTGGATCTGGAGAACTATCATGAAGTCACGCTGGATGCCGGCTGTGCTGGCGGGTTGGGTATTGTTGGCGGCGCAGTCCGTTCAGGCTGAATATGCTGCGGAGGCTGTGCCGGCGCAAGCCGCCGAACAGCAGGTGCAGTTGAGTGCGGAAGATAAGGAATACATTGCCTGGGCGCAGAAATTTGTTTCGAGCCTGAATTACCAGAAGGGTGAAATCCAGCTGCCCGGTGGCGTGGCGAAGCTGAAAGTGCCGGAGAATTTCTACTACCTGTCGCCTGCCGATACCGAGCGGGTATTGACGGAAGCCTGGGGCAATCCCGCCGGCTCGGAAACCCTGGGCATGCTGTTCCCCGACGGCCTGACGCCGCTGGATCGTGGCGCCTGGGGCGTCACCATCGAATACAGCGAAGACGGATATGTGGATGATTCCGACGCCAAGGACATCGACTACACCGACATGCTCAGCGATATGCAGGATGAAACCCGCGCCGAGAACGAAGATCGCGTTGCCGCCGGTTACGAAGCCATTGAGCTGGTGGGCTGGGCGGCCCAGCCGTTCTATGACGAGATGAGCCACAAACTGCACTGGGCGCAGGAATTGAAATTCGGTGCAGCGGAAGAAAACACGCTGAACTACAACATCCGGGTGCTGGGCCGCAAAGGCTATCTGCGACTGAACTTCATCGCTGACATGGAGCAGCTGCCGGAGATCGAGCAGAATCTGGAGTCGGTGCTGGCGATGGCGGAATTCAATGACGGCTACCGTTACGACCAGTTCGATCCTGAGTATGACAAGATGGCAGCGTACGGCATTGGTGGTCTGGTGGCGGGCAAGGTGCTGGCGAAGACCGGCTTTCTGGCGGTTGCGCTGATCTTCCTGAAGAAATTCGGTGTGTATATTTTCTTTGGCCTTGCGTTTCTGGTTGGGAAGTTGTTCAAGCGGAAGAAGGCGTAGTGCCTTCAAGTCATTTTCTGCACGCAAAAAGAAGGGGCACCGTAATGGCGCCCCTTCTTTCATTTCACATCAAACATGGAGTTGCGGTTTCAGGCTGCTTTGCTCAACTTGCTATCCAAGCTGAACGTTCCCGCCCCATGCACTACCAGGAACAGAAACCCGCCTGCCATCGCCACGTTCTTCATGAACAGGATCGACTGCATCTGATCCGCGAAGTTGGCGTGGAACAGCGCGGCGGACACCAGACAGAAGCCCGACAGCAGGAACGCCACGATACGGGTCTGGAAGCCGGCGATGATCAGCAGACCGCCCCCCAGCTCCAGCGCGATCACCAGCGGCAGCATGATGCCGGGCACACCCACCGATTCCATGTAGGCCTGGGTGTCAGCGTAGCCGGTGATCTTGCTCCAGCCGGCCACCACAAAAATCAGCGCTATAAAAACACGCCCACCCAGTTCAAACAGATCCATTAACGGTTTCATTTTCAAGTCTCCTCAGTATGTCATTGCGTCAGTGTGTCAGTGTGCCCAGTTGATAATCCTGAATGGCGCGTTCGATCTGGTCCCGCGTGTTCATCACGAACGGGCCGTACGCTACCACCGGTTCCCGCAGCGGTTTGCCAGCCAGCAACAGCAGGCGAGCCCGCCCTTTTGTGGTCAGCTGCAGCGCCGTATCCGGGCGCAGCTGGTTGAGCGCGCTTGGCAACAACTGCTCGCCGTTCACATCCGCTTCGCCTTCGTACAGGAACAGCAGCGGTTGCAGGCCGTTGTCCAGTTGCAGTTGCAGCGGCGCGTCGCCATTCAGCTCGATATCCCACAGGTGCGGATCGGTTTTGCGATCGCCAATGGGGCCGGTGACCACATCATCGTTCAAATGGAAGCGTCCGCCCAGCACTGCCACCACGTGGCTGCCCACGATCACGCGGGGAATGGTGTCCGGTGTCAGGTCGTGGTATTCCGCCGGGCGCATTTTCTCCGCCGCCGGCAGGTTCAGCCACAACTGGAAGCCGTGGAACGCGCCTTCCTTCTGCAGCGGCATTTCCGAGTGAATCACGCCTTTGCCGGCAGTCATCCACTGGGCGCCACCGCTCTGGATTACGCCCACATTACCCATGTGATCCTGGTGCTCCAGGATGCCCTGGCGCATGTAGGTGACGGTTTCAAATCCGCGATGGGGGTGGGACGGAAATCCCGCCGCGTAATCGCTGGAATCGTCGGAGCGGATTTCGTCCAGCATCAGGAACGGATCGAACTGGGCGTAACCCGCTGTCGGCGTGATGCGCTTGATTTTAACGCCTGCGCCATCAGAGGCGGGTCGGGCCGGGATGCGGCCGGTAATCACGGAAGTGTTCATGGCGTTCTCCTTGCCTGAGGTTTTCAGGCGCTGATTAACTTGTCGATCTCCGCTTTCGCGGCTGCCAGGATCTGTGGTTGCTGGTCGGCGCTCATGTTTAGCTTTTCCGCATACACGAATGTCACGTCGGTGATGCCGATAAAGCCCAGGAACGTTTTCAGATACGGCGTCTGGGTGTCGTTCGGCGTGCCCTGGTAGGCGCCGCCCCGTGCGGCCAGCACATAGGCCTTCTTGCCCTTGAGCAGACCTTCCGGCCCGTTCGCGGTGTAGCGGAAGGTGGTGCCCGCCCGTGCCACTGCGTCGATCCAGGCCTTCAGGGTGGAGGAAATACCGAAGTTATACATCGGCACGCCCAGCACCAGCACGTCGTGATTCTGCAGTTCGGCGATGGCTTCGTCGGCCACCGCTGCCAAAGCCTGCTGCTCTGGAGTGCGCTTGTCGGCCGGGGTCATGTTGGCCTGCAGGATGGCGCCATCCAGGTGGGGAATCGGGTTGGCCGCCAGATCCCGTCGGGTCACCCGGCTGCCGGGATTCTGCTGTTGCCACTGGGCGATGAAGTGATCGGCCAGCTGGCTGGATTTACCTTGGTCACCGAACAGGCTGCTGCTGACATATAACAGGTTCATGGCGTGCTCCTTTTGATTTCGGGTTGCTTGCGTCTTCATGAACACTATATTAATTCGAAAAATTCGAGTTAAAATACGAATAAATCGGCCAAAATGATCGAGTAAATCGAATGAGTAGCCCAAGGATTACCCTGGAGCAGTGGCGTGCCTTTCATGCGGTGGTGGAATACGGGGGTTATGCCCAGGCCGCCGAGGCGCTCAGTAAAAGCCAGTCCACTCTCAGCTATGCGGTGCAGAAACTTGAGCATTTACTGGGGGTTAAGGTGCTGGCGGTGGAGGGGCGCAAGGCCCGGCTGACCGAGGCGGGCGAAGTGCTGCTGCGGCGCTCGAAGCAGCTGGTGGATAGCGCCGCCCAGGTGGAGAAAGTGGCCCGCAATCTGGCCCAGGGCATCGAGCCGGTGATTCCGGTGGCCATCGAGGTGATCTTCCCCTACGAGGATCTGCTGTGCCTGCTGGCCACCTTTTCCGAGCGCTTCCCCCAGACACGGGTGGAACTGGTGGAGTCCGTGCTGTCCGGCGGCCACGATCTGCTGCTCGAAGGCGCGGTGGATCTGCTGGTGTCGTCACTGGTGCCGCCGGGCTTCGTGGGCGAGCCGCTGCTGACGGTGGAGTTCTGCTGCGTGACGAACCCGTCCCATCCGCTGCATCAGCTGGGGCGCGAGGTCACCCTGGAGGATCTGAAACAGCACCGCCAGATCGTCACCCGAGATTCCGGCGCCCAGCGCCGCTTCAGCGCGCCCTGGCTGGAAGCGGAACAGCGCTGGACCGTGAGCAACCTGTCCACGTCCATCAAAGCGCTGGCGGCTGGGTTGGGTTTTGCCTGGGTGCCCCGGCGTCATATCGAGGCGGAGCTGGCGCAGGGCACGCTCAAGCCCCTACCATTAAGGGATGGTGCCCGGCGCAGCGCGCAGCTTTATCTGGTTTACCGTGATCGTGACAGCGCCGGCCCCGCCACCCGCTGCATGGTGGAACTGCTGCTGGAGCACGGCCGCAAAGAAGACGCCGCTCTGGCGGCCAACACGTCCCACACCGAGTGAATTGGCATGCTGCTGCGAACCCTGTTGCTGTCGACCGCATTGATCTTCGCGCCGTTCACGCAGGCCGAAATCTACAAATGGGTGGACGAACGCGGCAACGTGCATTACTCCGATGAAAAGCCCGCAACCGCACCTATGGTGGAAACCATCCACCCGCACACCGACAAAATGGGCGTGCAACTCACCCAGCCGGCGTCTGCCGAACAGTGGAAGCAGGATGCGCTGCAACCGCCTGCCAGCGCTGCGCAGCCCGCAGCAGCACCTTCATCCCGCACCCGCAGCGTCAACGCCGATTACCAGCAGCAGGACTGGTGCGAAGGCGTGGTGGCCAACTGCTTCACCGAACAACAGGATTACGTTTGCAAACTGCGTTATGGCCGGGAATGCCAGGACATCTATCACTGGAAGGTCTGCCTGCATCAGCACTGCACCGATAATCGTCTGGCGGACAAATGCGAGTCGCCGTTTTACTTTCTCGACAAGCGCCCGAACATGCTGGGCCGCCGCGATCTGGGGCGGCCGCTGCCGATGAAGGAATGGGTGTCGGCGCAGGACTGGGCATGTCTTGCGACCCACGGATTTTTCTGCGACGAAGTGGCGTTCGAAGCGGACTGCCAGGAACACTACCGCCAATCCTGTGCGGAGTTGAAAAACTGGGTGAGCACCGCGCAGGAACGCTGCATCAGCGCCCGCGACGGCGACTGCAAGGACATCGATTCGCTGATTCGCTATCGGCCCGCACCCGTGGAAGAAGTGAAAAAGGCCGGCACCATGAATGCCAGCGGCAGAGTGATCACCCAGGATCAGCTGCTGCAGTCCCTGGGCGTGCACAAAAACGATCCGGCGGACGTGGGCAAACTGCAGAGCACGCTGGAAGCCATCACCGGCCTCAACATCGACAAGCACCGGCGCACGTTTGATTGCGAGCGGCGCTGGCCGTAGCGAGGCCGGCGGCGATCAGTGCAGCTTGAGTTTCGGTCCCGCCCGCCGTGCCAGCCGATCCCGCATGATCAGCAACAGCGTGCGGAAAAATCCATGCAGCGTGAACTGGTGCATGCGATACAGCGTGATGTACATGAAGCGCGCCACCTTGCCTTCGAAGGTGAAATCCTTGCTCAGATTCCCCATGATGTTGCCCACGCTGCCGGACTTGCTGAGTGAAATCAGCGAGCCCTTGTCGCGATAGACAAAATCCAGCAGCGGCTTGCCGGCCAGACGATTCTGCAGGGATTTTGCCAGCAGCAGCGCCTGCTGGTGGGCCGACTGCGCGCGCGGCGGTACCGGCGTGCTGGCATCCTGGCGCGGACACTGGGCGCAATCACCAAAGGCGAAAATATTATCGTCGCGGGTGGTCTGCATGTTGCGCTTCACCACCAGCTGATTGATGCGATTGGTTTCCAGGCCGTCGATGTCTTTCAGAAACTCCGGCGCCTTGATGCCGGCGCTCCACACCTTCAGTGACGCAGGCACAAATTTGCCGCTCTTGGTGTGCAGGCCGTCTTCGGTGATCTGCGTCACCATCTCGCCGGTCAGCACGCGGATATTGAGTTTTTCCAGCTGCTGGCGAATGGCTTCCGACGCCTTGGGTGACAGCACCGGCAGTACCCGATCAGATGCTTCCAGAATGGTGATGGTGACGTTCTCGGGCCTGATCTGGTCGAAGCCGTATTCCGTCAGTTCGTGAGCGGAATGATTCAGTTCCGCCGCCAGCTCCACGCCGGTGGCGCCGGCGCCGATGATCGCGATGTTGCAGTGTTTTTCTGCCGGCGGATTGTGCGTGCCGGCTTTCAGATATTCATTCAGAAAGGTGCGGTGGAAATGCTCCGCCGCGCTACGACGATCCAGAAAAATGCAGTTGTCCCGCGCGCCCGGTGTGCCGAAATCATTGGTGTTGCTGCCGATGGCGATCACCAGCGTGTCATAGCCGATGCGGCGTTCCGGCAGAATGGTTTCGTTGCCGTCGATGTGGGGCGCCAGCACGATTTCGCGGCGTGCGCGATCCAGTCCGCTCATGCGACCCAGGGCAAAGCGGAACCAGTGGCGCTTGGCGTGTCCCGCGTAACTCAGCTCGTCCACATCGGCGTTGAGGGCGCCAGCCGCCACTTCGTGCAGACGTGGTTTCCACAGGTGGGTGAGGTTGGCGTCGATCAGCAGCACGTCGGCCTTGTGCTTGCGCCCCAGGCGATCGCCCAGCAGCGTGGCCAGCTCAAGCCCGCCGGCGCCGCCGCCGACAATCACAATGCGATGGTTGGACATAAAAATCCCCTGAAACTGAAGTGGGCGCCATCATAGCCGGTCTGTTTCCTCTTTGCCAAAGTGAAGCAGCGCTGCGCCCCGCCGACAAATTTGTTTTTCCACCTGCAACCTTTTCATCCTGCGCCCCGTATTGGTGTGTGAAACGTCAACCGCGCTCATCATTTTGGATGGAAGTAGCAATGAAACCCATAACCGCATTATTTATCAGCACCTTACTGACGACATTCCTGCTCACTGCCTGCGGCGGAGGCGGATCAGGCGGCGGATCGGAAGACGGTGGTTCAGCAGGCGAGGATCGAGCAGCGCCTGTGGCCACGATCCAGTTCCCGCCGCAGGAATCCATGACCGATGAGGCCACCATCATCGTGCGTGGCACAGCACGCGACAGCGGCAGCAGCATCACGGCGGTGCGCGTCAACGGCGTTGACGTTGAGACTGCCGACGGCTTTGCCAACTGGCAGGTCACGCTGCCGCTGGACACAGGCACCAACACACTCGCAGTGGAAACCGCCGATGCAAGAGGAAATGCCACTGCCGCCGCCGACACCGCCGTTGTGCATGTGCGGGCGTTTCCGTTCCTGCAAAACCCCAACGCAAACGGCCTTGTGGTGGATGCCGCGAATAACCGTGCGCTGGTGTTGCATAGTAGCAACGCGGATGCGCTGTTCGCATTCGATCTGTCCACGGGCGAGCGCACCGTGCTGTCGAGCACCGGTGCCGTCGACAAGCTGCTGAACACAGCAGCCGTGGGCGGTGGAGCGGGTTTGTTTCTGCCGGAAAATCTGGTGCTGGATCAGGCCAACAATCGTGTTCTTGCAGCCGATTCGGTCAACGACAATATTGTGGCGCTGGATCTGAATACCGGCGAGCGCAGCGTTATCCTGAATCAGAACGCTGCTGGCGGATCCGGCCCGGCGTTCCGTCTGGTCCGCTCTGTGCTGCTGGACGCCGCCAACAACCGTCTGTTGATCATGGATGGTTTCAATGGCGATATGCGTTTGTTTGCCGTGAATCTCAGCACCCGCAATCGCACCATTATCTCGGCTGCCGGTGTGGGCAGCGGGCCGACGCTGAATGTGTCGGAACCGATGGCACTGGACAGTGCGAACAACCGGATTCTGGTGGCCGACAGGAACAATCAGTCGGGCGTGGTGTTGTCCATCAATCTCAGCAACGGCAACCGGCAGGTTATATCCGGCTTCAACACCCAGACCAGCACGCTGGTAGGTGCAGGCACCACTTTTTTGTCGCCTGCTTCGCTGCGGTTTGATAGCGCGCGCAATGTGGTGCTGATTGCCGATCAGCAGCGCAATGCGGTGTTTCTGGTGGATCTGGCGACCGGTGCGCGCACGCTGGTAAGCGGCACCGATCCCAACACTAATCAAGCCGTGGGCAACGGCCCTGCATTCGGCCGACCCATCGGTGCCGATTTTGTGGGTGAGCGGCAGGCAGTGGTGCTGGATGACGATATGGAAACCGTGTTTATGGTGGATCTGGTGACGGGTGAGCGACAGTTTTTGCCGGGCAATGCCATTGGCAGCGGCCCGCGCCTGGAAACACCGCGCGCATTTGCCTTGAACGGGAATCGCTTGCTGGTGGCCGATTCCGAAGTCAATGCGCTGATGGCCATCGATGTGGCGTCGGGTGATCGCAGCGTGTTGCTTGACGGTGACACCAGCCTGCTGCAAAACCCTCGCGCCATCGTGCTGGATAATGCCGGTCAGCGCGCGTTTGTACTGGATAACATCGAAACTGCGCCGCGTCTGCTGGCGCTGGATCTGCAAACCCAAACCTTGACGGTGATCTCCGGGCCGGACGGTGCGAACACAATCGGCGCCGGCCCCGCGCTGGACAATCCGGAAACCATGGTGTTCGATGCGACGCGCAATCGCCTGCTGGTGGTGGACAGCGATGCACAGGCGTTGTTCGCCATTGATCCGGTATCCGGTGTTCGCACAGTCATATCCGGCTTTAACTCACAGTCAAACACCCTAATCGGTGCGGGTGATGAACTGGATTTCCCCACCGCGCTGGTGCTGAGCCGCGACAACAATTCGGCACTGGTGATGGATGCAGGACGTGGCGTGTTGTTGTCGATCGATCTGGCAACGGGTGATCGCACGGCTGTAACCGCCAGCAATTTCGATCTGTTCGGGGTCACTCAATTGGTGCTGGACACTACAGGCAGTCGCGCGTTCGCAGGCAACCCGGAGGATGCTTCCATCCTGGCGATCGATCTGGCCAGCGGCGACATCAGCATCGTGACAGGTTTTGACAATGAAGCCGACACGCTGGTTGGTTCCGGTCCTGGCATCGATGAACCCGTCGCCCTCCTGCTAGACGCAACCAACAATCGCCTGCTGGTGCTGGATTCTGCCGTGCGGGGTGTATTCGCGGTGGATATCGCAACCGGCAACCGGGTCATTACGTCGTGGACAGACATCAGCCCGCAGAACAACCTGTTCTAACGAGTGGCCGCTAGCGAGTGGCACCCATGAACCTGCAGCCCAGGCGAACGGGTGTCACCTGCCAGCCAAATGTGGAATACTCCCACTCTCCTGAAAAAAAGCCAGGCCGAGGTGAATATGGCAACTCCTCCAACGACGGCAACCGATCACACGGACAAGTCCGTGGAATTGGCCGACCAGCTCGCACATCTATTGGCACGGATTGCCCTGAAAGACCAGAAAGCATTGCGGAAACTGTACGACACCGTGGGCTCCCGCCTGAATGGCATCGCCATGAAAATTCTGTGGGACAACGATCTGAGTAACGATGTGCTGCAGGAAACCTTTCTGCAGATCTGGCACAACGCCGGTGAATATCGTCGCGATCAAAGCGAACCCATGACCTGGATGACATCACTGCTGCGTTATCGCGCGCTGGACAAATTACGGATGGAACAACGGGAACAGCGCCGCCGCGACCAATATGAAATGGTGCAGGACATATTGGGCGAGAACGTTGTCGCGTCCCCGATCAAAGGATTGCTGCAGGGTGAAGTCGGCAGCCAGCTCCAGCGTTGTCTGGATGTGCTGGATGTTGCAAACCGCAATGCCATCCTGATGGCTTACTACTACGGTTACAGTCGGGAAGATATCGCGGTGCACGTGGCGCAACCCGTGAATACCATCAAATCCTGGCTCAAGCGCGGCCTGGCGAGGTTGGCACAATGTCTGAACCCCTGAGATACCAGAATCCCCAATTGCAGGACATGTTGGCGTCGAACTATGTGGCCGGCACACTGCGCGGGCCTGCCCGCAAACGCATGGAAGCCCTGATGCGCGCCAATGTCACACTGGCCCGCCGGGTGCGTCAATGGGAGTCGAAAATGCAGCCCTTGCATCACAACACGCAGGAAGTGCAGCCCAAAGCTGCTACCTGGAAAGCCATCGAGAACGCTATCAACGGTGTGAAAGATCCTGTCGTGGCCAGCTTGATGAGCCGCCTCAACTTCTACAAATACCTGTCGGCCTTTGCGCTGACGCTCACTCTGGCGCTGGGCTTCCTGCTCGTCAAACCCGGCCCGGCACCCGCGCCCACCGTTGCAGCCGCCACCACCATCAATTACGTGGCCGTGCTGAACGATAATGCCGAGCAGCCGACCATGGTGGTCACCCTCACCCAACCCAACCGGCAGTTGACGCTGGATATGCTGCAAAAACCCCAGCTTCAGGAAAACCAGTATCTGCAGTTGTGGGCGGTATCGCGCACCGATGGCCGCGTCAGCAGCCTGGGCACGCTGAAAGTGGAAAAACACATCGAAACATCCCTCACCAAGGAAGAGTGGACGCTGATTGCCGATTCGGAATATCTGTGGGTGTCGGTTGAGAACCAGCCCAACCTGCCGGCACCGGGCGCCAACATCATTGCCAAAGGCTTGTGCGTGAAAGTGGAGGGCTGGAAGAGCTAACCAGCCCTGCAATGCCCACGCGCGTTTAATGGAACGTCAGCACCCGGCTGCAGGCATCCGCCTGCGTCTGCTGACAAATGCGAAACTGATCCCCGCGCCCCACCAGCGAGAAGAACGCCTGCTTCCCGCTGGCGGCGCCCTCCATCACCCGCTTGCCATTGCGAAACACTGTCACCGGCGCATCACTCTGCCAGTTCAGCGTCACCTGCCGCAGCACCAGAAACTGCAGTGTCTTCGCCTGCACCTCTACTGCGTAATCCTGCTGCGGATCTTCCACATAATTGGGATTCGCCATCCGCCCGGTGAGGAACACTGGATGCCGCAATGCATCGATATCCGCTGCCAGCCAGCCGGATAATTGCGCGGGAATGTCCTGCGCGCCCAGCACAATCAGCGCAAAATGCAGATCCGCTTCCGCAGCAGAATCCGCAGACACCTGCAGCACATGGCCACCACCGGCACCGCGATCTTCCAGCAATGCAATGGAGGAACTCACATCCCCCGCCTGCCACACACCCTGCCGGGTAATCACGCGAATATCCTGCGCGGCAAACTGCGGCGGAATGAAAATCTCGGTCGGCAGATCCGAATGGGTGCCCTGCCAGGTCACCAGCGCGAACGGCACATTCGCAAACAGACGCTGGCCATGGGTGTCGATGGCAGCCCAGTCCATCACCTTGCCGGCACCATCCTTGGCCAGCGGATGATAGAAGAAATTCACCAGCCGCCCCTGCACCGCGCGCGGATAAATCCGCGACACAATATCCGCACCCACCGTCAACTGATCACCCTTGATGGCGGAAAAATCCTCGTCGTTCCAGCCATCGCCCTTCTGCATCACCAGCGCGGGATTGCCGTTGCGTAGCTCGTGATGCTGATCCTTGTAAATATCCCAATGCCACTGCGTGCCCGACACCGTGAGCGTGTAGAAATCCAAGCGTCTATCCAGTCGCCCAGCCTTGCCCGCGCGCTCCACATCACTGGCCTCCATCGCCTGATACGTTGCATTCACGATGCGCGCATAATCCTTCGCGCCGCCATTCTGATCATGCAGCCACATGCCGAACTCGCCGATCACCACCGGCATCTGCAAAAACCGCGTTTCATCGCGCACATAATCGATATCGGGGAAATAGTCCGCGTTCTCCACCCGGTTGAAATTGCTCACACCCATGCGCGCCGCGTCGTAAAAATGGGGCGCGAACACATAACCGGATTCGGGAATATCCCGCAGATAGTGCCCACCGGTGGGCGGCGTGAAAAAGCCCGCATTGGTATGCCAGAACACCAGCGGTTCGGCGTACACCCACTGCTGCTGCCAGCCGGTTTCATCCATCACGGCCCGCACCTTGCGATAGAAAGGCCACAGTTTGTCGTTGTCGAACTCATCCGCCCGGTCCACATGGCCACGGCCATAGGTGGGCTCGTTGAATGGCTGCACGCCCAGAATGAAATGCCACTCATCCGCACTGAACTTGTCTTTCAGATACAACAGCGATTCCCGCAACTGCCAGAGGAATTCATCCTGCACCCGGCGCTCGCCCGCCAGCGTGTACACCGGCGCGTTGTCCCAGAAATTGCGATAACCCGCCCGCACGCGGCCATTCAGAATCGTATTCATGCTCCAGCTGAAACACAGCACACCGCAGCCCGCCTGCGGATAATCGCCGCCCTCAATGATCCAGCGCGGCGCACCGTTGCCCGTGTGCAGATCAGTGGGGCCGAACAGATGGCGGGAATACAGATCCGTGTGGTAATCCAGGAACACAAACATGCCCTCGGCGATGGCGGCCTTCACCTGCTCGGCAATGGCATCCAGATAGGCCGTGTCCAGAGTATCCACCTGCGGATGCGTGCCCTCCCAGCCCAGGGTGAAACGCACCAGGTTCGCCCCGGTGTACTGCCGCATCAGGCCAAAGGCGCGCTCGGCATCGGCGGTATTGTCGAACGGCTTGAAACCCCGGCTGGCCAGCTTCACCGAGCCCGACACGTTCCAGCCGTGAAAGATCACCTCGCGCCCGCTGGCATCGAAAAACGCCGGGTCGCTGCGCTGCGTATCCAGATGTAAGGTTTTGGTGCCGATGGAAAGCGGGTTGGCGGCCTGGGCGACATTCAGCACCAGGGCGCAACCGGCGGCGAGCAGGCTTCCGTGCAGGCGGGCCATAAGGATTCCCCAAGTTATTGTTGTTAGTGGTACGAAAGTACCATTGTGGCGAACCCGCTGGCAACCGGCCCACGGAAATCGTTGTCACACCCCTGTCGAATTCCCATGATGGCATTCGACTACTACAGGACAGTGCCTGACACGGCGCCCACACACCCCAAGGAGAACCCGCAATGCCCCGCATGATCTTCGTGAACCTGCCCGTCGCCAACCTGGCCAAATCCATGGCCTTCTATACCGCCATCGGTTTCAAGAACAACCCGCATTTCACCGACGAAACCGCCGCCTGCATGGTATGGAGCGACGCCATCCACGTCATGCTGCTCACCCACGCCAAGTGGAAAACCTTCACCAGCCGGCCGATCCCGCCCGCCACGGCCAGCGAGGTCATGCTGGCCATATCCCTGGACAGCCGCGCCGAGGTGGACGGCATGAACAAGCTCGTCGCCGGCAATGGCGGCACCGCCGACATCAATCCCGCGCAGGATCACGGGTTCATGTACAGCCGGGCGCTGGCCGACCCGGATGGCCACGTGTGGGAGGCATTCTGGATGGATCCGGCGGCAGTGCCGGGGTGACAGGGAGACGGAGGGGCGGCTGAAATAGCCGCCTTTTTTTGTTTCTGGGGGCGTGGGAAGGGGGCCGGGACGCGTGGGAAGGGGTCCGAGACGCGTGGGAAGGGGTCCGAGACGCGTGGGAAGGGGTCCGAGGCGCGTGGGAAGGGGTCCGAATCGCGTGGGAAGGGGTCCGAGTCGCGTGGGAAGGGGGCCGAGACGCGAGGGAAGGGGTCCGGGACGCGTGGGAAGGGGGCCAGGACGCGAGGGAAGGGGGCCGAGACGCGAGGGATGGGGGGCTGGGAGCGTGGCGTTTATAATAATTGCCACTAATGGATTCCCAGTGCTGATATATTTCTAGATCGAGACAGAAATTTGGAAAATGCGAACTTGGGTTCGTTGAATAAACTGTTAGCCGTCCGGATTGTATATTTATGCGATTCATGCCAAGAGTTAATGGTAAAGTTCTAATAGATGGTAACGAGCATGAAGTTTGTATTCGACCTGTGCTTAGGTCTTCAAATTTCGGTTGGGCAATTTCCAATTTCAGGAAGAACGAAGAAAGTATTGTCTATACTGAAGGCGGTCCACATATAAAAATTATGCCAAGCGGGCATGACTTCATTGAAATTGTCAAAATTGGAGAAAGCTCTGGAATCGGAAAGTTGTCTGGCACGTTGGAAATATTATCTGGACGAGCGGCTTGTGATGTGCCAACTAAAACGTTACGTTTGGAAAATATGTCTTTGCAGACAACAAGACATAAGAATGTCACGAGATTCCATTTTTTATCCAATTCAATTAATCCGTTGAACAAAAATGATAAGTCAAGTTGGTCTTTTGTTGAATTCTGGTTTGAAGTTCCAGATGATTTGATAAATCTACTTGTTCCTGATGCTACTACTCGTGAATCACTATCTAAAAAAATAGTTAGTTATGATCAAGCGTCGAACAGCTAACAAGGTGGTGTTGGCCGCCGCTTCGCGGCTGGGACGGCTTACACTATGCTCCAGCCGCCCCAAACCACGGCGTTAGCCCTTATAGATATAGACATCGCCACTTAGAAAGCTATCGGAGGAAGAAATGGATCACCAAGACGAAGAATTTCTGCGTAGAGCCACAGAAGCCAAAGCCAAAGTTACTCAGCTAAATCCAGCATATGTAGATGCGAATTTAGCTTCTGGTTCAGTAGTCATAGATGTTCGTGAATCAGATGAACATGAAAAATCGAATGTATCCGGTGCAATAAATATTTCTATTGGTGCCTTGGCAGATAAAATTGCATCAGCAGTTCCAGATAAAGCTACTCCAGTTATCTGTTACTGCAATGCGGGTAATCGCGGTTCACTAGCTGCGGAAGAATTACTAGCACTTGGTTACACTAATGTCAGCTCTATAGATGGCGGCCTTAAAGCTTACCTTGCGACAAAAGATGAAAAATAGTTCAGAAAGGGTTGTGGCTAACAAGTGCCTGCAGCGGATTGCCCTGAATCAGCGCATTCGCTGCGCTCATTGTATGCGCTGTTCAGGTACGTTACGCACGCTTCGCGTTCTCCACTCAACACGCTGAGGCAGGCGTTAGGCGGCACAATCTTCGCCGTAAGCCGGGCGGTACACCACAATGTCTTAATTAAACAAAAGGAGATCAAATGCCAATCGCTATCAATGAAATTGAACCCGGTTGGATCTACCGCACAAATCGCGGTCAGGAGCGACTGGTACTTGGCAGAGACGTACATGGCCGAGTGGTATACGTTTCCCGCGGCGGTAACGTCTTAAACCCATTCCGAAACCAGCGTTCTACGTGTTCGGCCACAAGTTTCGCTGAAAAGTGCGAGGCCCGAATTCGGCAGGTTGCCGATCTAGAACCATACATTCTCGCAAACTCAGCCGGGGCGGTCATTGAACGAGATGGCCCTCCGTTTGGTCCGCCCGATAAGTCTAGGCGAGGTAAGTGCAAGGTTCCCGGATGCCCTTGTGGCGCCTACAACGGCCAAGGAACTGGAATTTGCTTCACTCGTGTCGACAACACTTTCCCCCCTGGGCGATGTGGACACGCCGCAGACGAACACGAGGTTGAAATACTCTAATAATAATCAATTGGTCTTCTAGTTTGTTGCGTGTAGTAGCCGCCTAACCAGGCGTTCAACGCGGACAGTTTGCAACGGGGCATTTTGCTGCGCAAAATTGTACGCCCCGTTGCAAACCACTCCGCCGGCAAGCCGGCTCCGTTCTGCCGGTTAACTTGGCGTTGGAGCAATGAGATGTCATTGCACGATCAAGAGAACACACGAATAGCGACCTGTGCCTGCGGACAACTCGTGGCGAAGTGCAGGGGAGCTCCTGCTTCAGTCTCTTTGTGCTACTGCTTGCAGTGCCAGAGGCGGACTGGAAGTTCATTCGGATTGGCCGCGTTCTTTGACCGTGCTGCGGTTGAGATCGAGGGCAGCGCAATGAGTTTCCTGCGCTCGTCGGAGGCAGGCGCTGAAGTTAGGTTTCATTTCTGCGGGACGTGCGGGTCTACGGTGTATTGGGAGCCTAGGCGGAAGCCTGAGGTGTTCGCCGTCGCAGTTGGCTGTTTCGCGGATCCTGGTTTTCCGCCACCGTCGAAGTCCGTTTATGGAGAGCACCGACATCCATGGGTATCGGTGGTCGTCTAGGTAAGCGGTACGAGCTGTCGCTGGACCAGGAGCAAACTGCCATGGACAGTACTACCAAAGAACTTTGCGTACTTCGATACGTCTTAGTCACCAGTTCAATTGCGAGGCGGGCTCTGACCCAGGCGGCACGGCAGTAGCAGGCGCGTACGACAGGATATGGCCATGGCTGTTGCCACATCCAACTCGAGCTGCTATAGCATGCCGTACTAGACATGGGACCGCTGAAAATGGCGACGAAACTGCAGGACCTTCCTCTGGAAGAGCGGCTGAGGTTGGTCGAGGATCTATGGGATAGCATCGCAGCGGAAGAGCAAAACGTCGTCCTAACCGAAGCGCAACGACAGCTCCTCGACGAGAGACTCGATGCGTACGAACTGGATGGTGATTCGGGAGAGGCTGCTGGGGCGGTAGTAGAACGCATTCGACGAGCGTTGTGACTGTCCCTGTCAATGTTCGCGCCGTGGCACAGCGTGACATCGAGGAGGCGGCCCGCTGGTATGAGTCCCAGCAATTTGGATTGGGAGATGCATTCCTCGATGAGTTCCTGGCTGCCAGTTCTCGGATCAGCGAGGCTCCTCTTGCATACCCGGAGGTTGGTTGATCGACTCGGCGTATCCTACTGCGGCGCTTTCCATTCGGGGTTTACTATCGGCTTGCCAATGGCACCGCTGTGGTCCTGGCTGTCATGCATGGCAGCCGCGATCCACAAAAATGGAAGCAAAGAAGCTGAGATCCCACCAGAGTGCCGCCTAGCCAGGCGCATGCAGCGGACGGCTCAAAGTGTCATGCGATTTGCATTCGCAAATTGCCCGCCACTTTGCTCCGCCGCTGATGCGCGACGTTAACTGCCCGAATCTTAATCGAGGAGTGTCGTGGCAAAATTTAGACTCGACGAATTTGGAATACCAAAGATCTCAAGATCCGATTTGGAGATGAGAGTCGAAAGCAATTTTCTATCGCACTTCGCTCCCGACTGTCTTAAACAGGCCAAAGCTACTCCGATTGCATCAATTGCCATGCAGCTGAAAGAAAAGTTTGGCTTGAAGCTGGATCTGCAGGCTGATTTAGGGCACAGAGATGGAAAGAAGGTGCGAGGCTGCTATAGCTTAGATGCACGAAGAATATCTATTGATCAATCCCTTGAGCCTGGCAGCCCTCCTTTTAATTTTACGCTAGCACACGAGATTGGACACTTTGTTCTCCATCGCCAGCTTACTCCAGTTATGCTTGATAGAATCGACGGAAATACGATTCAGGACGACGACAGGTCTTTGGTGTTGGATCAGTTGGAGTGCGGCAATCCGCGGTCGTGGCTTGAATGGCAAGCAAACAAATTTGCGTCTTCGTTGTTGCTACCTAGAAAGACCGTTCCAGGATTCGTGCTTGCCAAGCAAAAAGAGCGTGGTGTTGTTGGCAATCTTGGCACATTGTACTTAGACAGGCAGTCGGGCAATGTAGAAGACTTCTATGCGATCGTGAAAGAAATGGAATTTATCTACCAAGTATCTCGATTGGCTATAAGAATTCGGCTCAGAGAACTAAATATCCTTGAAGATAATGCAAACAAAGGGGATTTTGCGGCTGCTGAGCCTGTTTCGGTTAAAAGGCCATTGCATGATCTTCTAGGTTCATTGGCGGAAAGGCTGAAAAATGAAGGTCGCGGCTAACAAGGCAGCGCAGCGGAAAAAACTACGCTCCGGCAACCTGTGGTTTGCTGCACAAACTTACCACAAGTTTCCTTCGCTCCGCTTTTTGCTGGTCACGGCGTTAAAACAATTGAGGGGTAATTGTGCACGATCAAACTAAACAACTTATCGATGCAATTCTTGAGTTGAAACAGGAGCCAAGCTACTTCAAAGATTATTTGTTTCCTATTGTAAGTGCATTTTTTTCTTCAATTCTTGGCGCTGCAATTGCTTATTTTACTTTGAGGTGGCAAGAAAATATAAAAATTGAAAAAGAAAAAATGGATATAGCAAATAAATGGCTGCTCATTGCCGAAGGCGCTCGTTCAAATTTGCTAGCAATAAAAAGTAATTATCATGGAAAGCTTGATCGCAATCCTTTCAATAGGCTGGGATTAATTCCCACAATTTTGATCGAAGATAACCCGATAGAAGTAAAATATCACGAGCTGTCATTTGTTGTTCCCACTGCAAAGCCAAATGAAAACACTTATCCTAAATGGAGCCAGATTCCAAGATTTAGGGCGATGATTGAAAATTACAATCATGCAATAGCGTTATGGAAGCAAAGAAATATTTTGAGCGAGGAATTTAAGGATAAACTTATTCAAGCCCATGGTAATGCGATAATAGATGGGTTTTCATTGGAGCATGCGCTTGCTGCTGTAGGTCGGCCTTTTCTTATAAAGTTTATCGATTTGACAGAAAGACTTGTCAAATTAACTGATGACCTGGTGATTGAGATAGACGATTTTTTAGATAATTTCCCGAAATATGCCAAAACGAGAATCCGATATAAGCGTTTAAAGAGATACGGCTCTGTTTTGACGTACTCAAATAGTGATAACAATGCGCTGCTTGACATAATTAAAAAATCACCGGAAGCCGATTTCTCTAGATATGAAGCATTGTTTGGAGAATCGCATGAGACAATTTCTAAAAGGCATCAAACTGGGTACGAGTGATCGCTTTAGCAACACGCTGCAGCGGGCCGCGGCTGAGCACAGGCGTCAAGGATCATATTGGTGAATATCCCAGAGCAAGAGATCTACATATCCAGCGTGCGACAAGATGGAAATATTCTTGAGCTCCGCCTGATAACAGACTATCACCCTGGCGCAGAACCAACCGCGCATTCTGTTCTCATCTCAGTCCCAGGGAATGCTGCCGAATTAATAAGTTTCGTAGGGGGCTGCAAGCTCAATAACGACTACGTGTATATCTATCAAAAAGACAACACGTTAGTTCTTGAAACCGAGCGTGGCGAATACCTCGAAATTGAATTCAGCTCCATAAACTCATCTGAGCGCCCGCTTGATACAGCCGAGTTGAGAGAAATTATGGAAAGAACCTACTCATGGTATCTTTCTGAAAATGAGCGTTGCAGGCTTTTGCAGTCGCGAATCGACGAAGCTCTGAAAATACTTACCGAAACACAAAGGAGAGTCTCGATAAAGTCCGGGGCTCACGAGCAAGGCACTACTGCATCCACGCTATATTCACAGCAAGCAGCACTTATAAGAAGAGTCATCAAGGCGCTTGAAACCTGACATGCCGTTCAAGCCGTTCGCTACGTTCACTCGGAAACGGCGAGTGCCGATCCCTTTGTCAAACGTTGAGCGGCAAAGCAGGAGTTGTGCATAGATGTTTGGCTACATAAAGCGAATATTCTCGAATGCTCAGAGCGAGCCAAAGTCGCCCACCGAGGAAGTTGAGCGCGTAGATGTTGCATCAATCATCCACGCAAGCAGCGGCGAATCATTTGACTTGGCCAAGGCAATGCATGCTGAGGAAGGCCTGCCAGTTCCCGATTGGAATGCACTGAATGAATGGATAGCGACCATTGATACCAATGAGCAGGGAAAGGTTTGGGCAGATGCTGAGTTGGCGTGGCTTTCGTGTCTGCGGTCGGCGTTGGGCGAAGCCTATATAGTCAGCAGATTCCGGCAGTCAGTTGTCCTTTCCAGCCTGAGCTCCAGGCAAGAGCAATTGGTCTTGGCGCTCATGGATTCTTCACTGAAAAGAATTGTGAAGACACTCGGAAGGATTGCATCGGTTCCGGAGTGGGGATACGACATTCTTTTTGTGTTTGACGATGAAGACACATATTACCGGTACATCTCACGCTACTACCCTGAGGAGGGCGAGTTCTCCTTCAGCAGCGGCGTGCATATTGGCTACGGGTGCGGTCACTTCGTGACGACCCAGCAAGAAATGAGGCTGATCGAGCCGGTTATAGTTCATGAGATGACCCATAGCTGCGTCGCCCATCTGCCCATACCGGCATGGCTCAACGAGGGCTTGGCAGTGAACACGGAATACTCTATGTGCGGTTCTACTTCCACGGGCACCGACACGCCAGAGCGTCACAATCAGCACCGAAACTTCTGGAACCCCACTACAGTTCAGCAATTGTGGTCGGGTGCATCCTTCAGGCGCACAGACGAGGGCAATCTGCTGTCGTATGACATTTCCAGAATCCTGGTGTCGCAAATGGCAAAGAGCTGGGAGAAGTTCGAAGCCTTTGTGCTTGATGCTGATCTAAACGATAGCGGCCAGAAGTCAGCAAATGAAAAATACGGTATAACGCTAGGAGCAATGATCTGCGCCCTTCTCGATAAGCAGTACTCCGCTGATTGGGAGCCTATGCCAGAGAAATGGAGCGATGCGCCAGAGAGGGGGGCGTTTCGTTCTGCTGATAGACTCTCTGTCATAAGTGAACCGGGATGTGCGTTGTGATTAAATTTAAACGGTATGCGCGCATTGACAGCCTGTTGCGCCACTACGCAGAAAAACTTCAAAACAAGGATGCCCAGCTGATATTGGATGCTGGGGTTTCCGATGCGACATCAGCAGAAGCACTATCAAAGTTCGTTTGGCAGGTTGTTGATGCTATTCATGAAGACGAAGAGAACAAGGTTGTGGTGCTTGGAAGCACAAACAATATTGAGATGATCCCTGATCTCGAATACGAGATTTCAAATTACATGAGGGATGCCGGATTCTACAGCGTCTGGCGAAAAGTGAGTGAAGATGCTTGAATGGCGTTTTGTCTATCGCGCCAGGTTTGGCTTTTCTACAGTCTCGTTATGTTCCCAAATAAACAGGCTTCAAACCCAGGTGGGTAACAAAAGGCTTAAAGTCGCGATCGACAAAGAGAAGAGGCATTTTGTTTTCAATGCAAAATGTCGCGATAATTACATCCGCCGTTTTCCTGATGGTCAGCCCCTTTTTTCGCAGAAATCTAAAATTCGCTGCGCATTTGGTCACCATATCTGTTCCAAGAAGCGGATATTGTTCAAGCGTGCTTAGAGATTTTTGGGTCTTATCAAATTCTTTATCGTTTTTGATCCCCTGAAGAATCTCCAAATAGATGATATCTCCCAGCGCGACGGTGCCGTCGATAAGTGCAGAGTCGAGCAAGTCAGTTTGCGGGTTAACCACTCCGTTGAGGTAGTCAATCCATACACTGGTATCTACCAGTATCACTTGCCACCCCGCATCTCGTCCAAGTCACCTTCCCACTTTACCTTGCCGCGCAGTTCCCTGATTCCCTGCTGAGACTTTAGCCTAATCAATAGCTTAAGCCCTTGTTCTACTGCCTCTTTTTTGGTCCGTAGTCCGCTGGCTTTAAGGGCTTTGGTCATCAAATCGTCGTCGATCACGATATTGGTTCTCATGGGCTGGCTCCATGTGTATAAGTTGCGTTTCTATACACAATATCATGCTGTTGAAAACATAACTAGTCGCTCCATTCGGCACTCCCCCACAGTTGAACGAGGGTGAAGATTTCAACGATGTGTACTCCAGGGAATAGAAGCGCTTGTAGCGTGTGCGTGTCGCAGGGGCTTGCGCTATAAATCATATGACAACCATTATCAGAGGGTTCCAGCTTGCGCCTAATCGGTAGCTTCATTCTTCTGCTCGGCATCCTCGCACTCGCCGCTGGCGTTCTCAGCCTCCCGTTTACGGGCATCTACCTGATCGGGTTTATCGGAACCGGCGGGCGGGAAGCGGGGGGCGAGCTGCTCATGTTCCTGCCGGCCACATTGCTGTTGGGTGGCGCAGGATTCGTCTTTCTCAAGCTCGGCATCTGGTTGCGCAAGGCAAAGTGAATTTGGCGCCTCGCGCTGAATTCTTGAAGGACCCCTGTCGATTTCGGCAGACCCCGTTCGACTACCAAGGGTAGGCAACCCCATCCAAGGAGATCCCCAATGAAATCCAACCCCGTTGTACATTTCGAGATATACGTGGAAAACATGGCGCGCGCGAAGACATTCTACGAGGCGGTGCTGGAAACCAGACTTGAGCACATGCCCAGCCCGAATCCGGACATGGAAATGGAGATGTGGTTCTTTCCCATGGACAAGGAATCCGGCATGAGCAGTTACGGCGCAGGCGGCATGCTGGTCAAAATGGACGGCTTTACGCCCGGCGGTGGTGGCACACTCGTGTATTTCGGGTGTGATGATTGTGCTGTTCAGGTCGCCCGCGCCTCCGCAAATGGCGGTAGTGTGATCCAGCCGAAAATGTCCATCGGCGAGCACGGTTTCTGCGCCGTTGTCAGGGATACCGAGGGCAATCCGATTGGGTTCCATTCGATGAAATAAACGAGGAAGGGAGACCCTCATGCACAAAAACACTATCTGCCTGTGGTTCGAGCACAATGCCGAAGAAGCGGCCCGTTTCTACACAAGTCTTTTCCCGCAAAGCAGTCTCGGCGCCATCCAGAAAGCACCAACGGACTACCCGGATGGCAAGGCGGGCGATGTTCTGACAGTGGAGTTCGTCGTGGCCGGTATTCCCTGCATTGGCGTCAATGGTGGCCCGCGTTTCAAGCACAGCGAAGCGTTCTCGTTCCAGATCGCCACCGAAGATCAGGCTGAAACAGACCGATATTGGAACGCCATCATCAATAACGGGGGCGTCGAAAGCCAATGCGGCTGGTGCAAGGACAAATGGGGCATCAGCTGGCAGATCACGCCGCGTATCCTGACGGAGGCAATGGCCCAGGGCGGTGACGTGGCCAGACGCGCGTTTACCGCCATGATGCCTATGCAGAAGGTTGACATTGCCACCATCGAGGCTGCCCTGCGCGGTTGACGCCGCGTCAATACGCGCGCATAACACCAAGGTCATGACTCACACAGAGGGAAGCAAAAATGTCGATATTGACGGGATTGGTCGTGTTGTTGGTGGCTCTTCTGCACGTGTATTTTCTGGTGCTGGAGATGTTTCTGTGGGACAAGCCTGCCGGGCTGAAAACGTTTGGCCAAACCAGTGAGCAGGCAGCAGCCACCAAGGTGCTGGCGGCAAACCAGGGTCTTTATAATGGGTTTATCGCCGCTGGTTTATTGTGGGGCCTGATTCAGGGGGCGGATGGCTACGATTTCAAGGTCTTCTTCCTGTTGTGCGTCATCGTTGCCGGTGTGTATGGGGCAATCACGGCAAGCCGTAAAATTCTGTATGTTCAGGCTGTTCCCGGTCTGGTGGGGCTTTTGCTGGTGTTGATTTCAGGCTAAGCGTTCGGGGTCGTCATGCACAACATCTTTGCCATGCCTTTTTCAAAGATCTATGTCTGCTACGTTCAGAAGGCGGAGCGAAAAAATCGGACGCAAGACGAAGTGGATGAAATCATCTGCTGGTTGACGGGCTATGATCACGCCGCACTGCAACAACAGATCGAGCGGGGTGTGGATATGGAATCCTTTTTCGCACAAGCACCCGCCTTCCATCCGAATGGTGACCTGATCAAGGGCGTGGTGTGTGGCGTTCGAGTAGAAGCGGTGGAAGATCCGCTGATGCGGAAAATACGCTACCTGGACAAGCTGATCGACGAGCTGGCGAAAGGGAAGGCGATGGAGAAGATTTTGCGGCAATAGCCGCGTATCCGAGCTGGACGACGGGGTGGATAGCCCGATATTTCTGGAGATGTTGAATCGTCACAAATCCGATCCACATTACCACCGTAGGTTCGGCATTGATTATCTGAAAACGCGGATGATGGTTGAGAAAAAACTCAGGGACTGTTTCGTAGCGCGCGGAGGCAAGCCCAACCGGAAGTATCCCGTATACTTTGTTTTGGGTGAGTCCAAGTGGTTCCATTCATTGAATGGCAATCATGTGAGTGTGCAGATTCCGATTTCAGCGCTTCCCAATGACAGGGTGTCTGTTTTGAACATTACTTCGAAGTCCAAGTCTGGGATGATGAGGCCCTTCAACCCTATCTGCACCAGCCCGGTGTCGTTGGAAGACCTCGGTGGTAAGGCCCCCTGCACTTTGTTGACTGTTCATTGTCACCGGGATTTCCATAGTAAAAAGAGAGAAACTTCATGCAGCAAGAAGAACTGAAAACCCTTTTCGATCAGCAGGCGCCGGGTTATGACAAGCAATGGGCCAGAATGTCGCCCATTCGCGATTGTCTGCATTTTCTGCTTGGATCGGTTTTGTCGGGTCTGCCTGCCGATGCCCGCGTTCTCTGCGTTGGTGCGGGCACGGGCGCCGAGTTGGCATTCCTCGCCCAGGCGTTTCCGCGCTGGACTTTCACCGCAGTCGATCCATCGGGCGCCATGATCGAGGTATGCCGGGAGCGGGCCAGGGCGGACGGCTTTTTATCCCGTTGCGATTTTCACGAGGGATACCTGGAATCACTTGCCGACAACGGACTCTATGATGGTGCGACCTGTTTTCTGGTGTCGCAGTTCATTCTTGAACCGGATGCGCGCACGGCGTTCTTTCGCTCGATTGCCGGTAGGCTGAAGCCATCGGGCATACTGGTCAGTGCGGATTTGGCGTCGGATGTGCGTTCCAGCGAGTACGACGCGCTCCTCCGTGTGTGGCTCCACCTGATGGCATCCGTTGACATTCAGCCGGATGTCGTGGAGCGCACGCGCGCAGCCTACGCGAAAGACGTGGCCATTCTGCCGCCCTCGGTGGTTGCAGCGATCATTGAGGCTGCCGGTTTTGACAGGCCCGTGCAGTTTTTTCAGGCTGGTTTGATGCACGGGTGGTTTTCCCGGCGCCAGTCCCTCTAACAGGCCAGGGATTTTTATGCTCAACATTCGCAACGAAACGCCCGCCGACATCGACGCCATCACCACCCTGACCGAGGCGGCGTTCCTGAACGCGCCCCACACCAGTCACACCGAGCAATTCATTGTGAAGGCGCTGCGCAAGGCAGGGGCGCTGTCGTTGTCGCTGGTGGCTGAACAGGATGGCCGGTTGGTGGGCCATGTTGCGTTGTCGCCAGTGATTATGTCGGACGGTGCAACCCGCTGGTTCGGCCTGGGGCCAATTTCAGTTGCGCCGGATGTACAGCATTGCGGGATCGGTTCGCAGTTGATGCGCGCGACGCTGGGCTGGCTGCGCTCAACCGGTGCTGCCGGTTGTGCGCTGGTGGGTGATCCCGCCTACTATCAGCGCTTCGGTTTCAAACCCGAACCCGGCTTGGTGTATCCCGGCATTCCGGCGGAATATTTTCAGGTGCTTGCCTTCGGCTCTTCGATTCCACAAGGTGTGGTGACATTTCATGAAGCGTTTTCGGCCGTTGCCCCTTGAGCGGGCATTTACGTTACTGGAGTCTGGCCCGGTGGTGCTGGTGACGACGAACGATGGCAAGCACAGCAATGTGATGACGATTTCGTGGACCATGGTGTTGGACTTCAGCCCGCGGTTTGCGATCACCACCGGTGCCTGGAGCCATTCCTATACAGCGCTGCGCAAGACCAAGGAATGCGTGCTTGCGATTCCAACGGCAGATCTGATTGATACGGTGGTGGGGGTGGGCACCTGTTCCGGCACCGATACCGACAAGTTCGCAACGTTCATGCTCACGCCCGCCAAGGCAAAGCATGTTCAGGCGCCGCTGATACAGGAATGCTGGGCCAATATTGAATGCAAAGTGGTTGATATCATCAGGAAGCACAACATCGTGGTGCTCGAGGCGATCGCCGCCTGGGTGGATGACGAGCGCAAGGACAAGCGAACGCTGCACGCCGTGGGCGACGGCACGTTCATCGTGGATGGGCGCAGGATAAGCCGCAAGCGCATGATGCGCGCAAAACTTCCCTTTTGTTGACGTTGGTGTGCCGTGCAATACTCACGACGTTGGCAATTCATTGGCAGAATCGAGGTAAACCCATGACGGTAGAAAACCAGCACGACATCGACGGCATCCTGAAAACCGGCCGGGTTGTTGCCCGCGTGCGTGACGCCATGCTGAGCGCCATCGAGCCGGGCATGACCACCGCCGAACTGGATAAACTGGGTGGCGAGATGCTGGCGCAGTATGGCGCAAAGTCGGCGCCCAAGGTGACCTACAACTTTCCCGGTTACACCTGTATCAGCATCAATGAAGAGGCGGCGCACGGTATTCCCGGTGGCAGGGTTATCAAGGCTGGCGATATCGTGAATGTGGATGTGTCTGCCGAGCTGGAGGGCTACTTTGCCGATACCGGCGGCACGATGGTGGTTCCGCCGGTTAGCAGCGTCAAGGCGCGCTTGTGTCATGCCACCCAGCTGGCGCTGAAAAACGCGCTGGCGGAAGCCAAAGCCGGTGCGCCCATCAACCAGATCGGAAAGGCGATTCAGCGCACGGCCAAGGCGCACGGCTTCAAGGTCATCAGGAATCTGGCCGGCCATGGTGTCGGGCGGAGTCTGCACGAGGAACCGGAAGGTATCGTCGGTTACTTCGATCGTCAGGATACACGCCGGCTCCGGCTTGGGCAGGTGATTGCGATCGAGCCGTTTCTGTCCACGCAAAGCACCCATGTCGCCGAGGCAGACGATGGCTGGACGCTGCTCGGTCATCCCGCGAATCTTTCCGCGCAATTCGAGCACACGATCATTGTGACGAAAGGCGCGCCTATCATTGCAACGCTATCGGAAGCGCGTGGCTGATACTGAATCCATTCGCTACCCGGGGAACGTGATCATGCCGAAGCACAAGCTGTTTGCAAACGGTGGGGTAATCTCCCATGGATGCCCTGTCTGATCTTCTGCGTGCGTTGCGTCTGTCCGGTGGTGTATTTCTCGACGCCAATTTCCGTTCGCCCTGGTGTGTGAAGTCACAGGTGACAGAAGAGGATTGCGCGCCGGACATGCCTGTCACTGGTGGGTTGATTGCGTTTCACTATGTGCTGGATGGGCAGTTGACCGTGCGGGTGGGCAGTGGGGAGCCGCGTGTGTGCGGTGCCGGTGATCTGATTGTGCTGGCGCGCAATGATCCGCACCTGATTGGCAGTGATCTGGCGTTGCCGCCGCTGGATGCGGAGGCGCTGATCAGCAAGCCAACGCAGCTTGATCTGGCGCAGGTTGATTTTGGCAGTGACGCGGTTGTTTCCCATTTTGTCTGCGGTTATCTGGCAACGGCGGTGACGGGCAATCTGCTGCTGGAATCGCTGCCGCCGTTGCTGGTGGCGTCGATGCGGGATCGCCCTTGTGCCGAGTGGGTGGAAAGCTCGTTCCGCTATGCCGCCAGCGCCTGGGCCACCCGGCAGGCCGGCGCGCAGGAGATGCTGGCGCGTCTGTCGGAGTTGCTGTTTGTCGAGGCGGTGCGTGAGCATATCGAGCAGTTGCCGCCGGAAGCCACCGGCTGGTTTGCCGCGCTGCGTGATCCACCCTTGGCCCGTGCATTGGCGGCGCTGCATGCCCGTGTCGCCCATCCCTGGACGACGGAAGAACTGGCAGATGAAGCGTTGCTGTCGCGCTCTGCCTTTGCCGAACGTTTCGTGCGCATGCTGGGCGTGCCGCCGATTACGTACCTCACCCGCTGGCGCATGTCGCTCGCATGCCAGCGACTGAGCGACACGGCAGTGGCCATCGGCAGAATTGCCGCCGAGGTCGGCTACGAATCCGAATCCACATTCACCCGCGCGTTCACACGGGAAATCGGCGTGCCGCCCGGTGCCTATCGCCGTGCCAGACAAAACGCCTAGCGCGGTGGCCTCTGCATCAGTGTGAGCGGCGGGCAACTGCCCACACGCAACACCTTGACGATTTCAAAACCATGGCGCCGATACAGTGGCACGTTACGTTCGTTGGTGGATTCCAGATACGCAGGCAATCCATCGGCATCACAGGTGCCCAGCGTGTGTTGCAGCAGTGCCGAGCCAAGGCCGCGTCCTTGTGCAGTGGGATCGGTGCCGATCAGCGGCAGATACCAGTGCGGTTCCTGCGGATGGAAGTGCCCCATGGCCTCGAGGAGTTGCATTGACTCGGCCTGTTTTGCCGGCGGTGCGCCACGCTCCACCAAGTCCACCACCGCCGCTTCATCAATGCCGGTGCCGGGTGGCAACCAGAGTGCTGCTGCCTGCTGGCCGATGCGCGTTCCGGTGCCCAGCGTCCAGGCATTGCCGCCAAATGCTCTGACAAAAGCGGGAAAAAATTCCCGATAGCGCGCCGCGTCGGGAAACAGCCAGCGCACGCAGGGATCGTTGGCAAACGCCAGCAGCATCAGATCGACACAGGGCGCGGCGTCGTCGGCTGTCAGCTGAATGGGGTGTGGCACGCGATGGGTAGATGCAAAGGCCAGATCAAGCATGGGCGTATTCCTCGTTGCTGTTGTTGGCGGCGTTGCGCTGTAGTAGCTGTGCCAGTGGACTATGGGGAACGCGGGCGGCCCGTTCGGCGGTGAGTGCGTTGACCAGTGGCAACATACCGGCACGGCGGGCGGCTTCGATCAGGGTGAGGTCGATCAGATCCCGCTGCGCGTGGCTGCCGCCGAAGCGATGGGCGTAGCTGCGCAGTGGCCGCAACAGGCGCACGGTTTCGTTGTAGCGTCCCTGCGCGAACGCTTCGATGGCGCGGGTGGCGTCCAGCCCCACTTCGCGGGCGAACGCGGCGCTGTCATTGTCGCCGCGGGCGCTGCGTTCCAGTGAAGCAATCACGGCGGTGCAGGCTTTCGGCCGCTGTGCGCTGGCAAACGCCATCATCGCGTGAAAATCGTTGAAGGCGTAGTTGCCGTGGCCGGCGAGCGGTGCCCAGATGTCGGCCACCGATTGCCAGCGATCGCCAATCGCCACGCCGCGTGTTTGCAGACGCCACAACAATGCCGATGCGTCGATCAGATCCAGAATTGCGCTGGAACGGGCGCCGTGAATTGGGCCGTCAAACAGGCGCAGCGCTGCGTCGGGTTCACCGCGATCCAGATGGAACAGCGCCAGATGCCACCAGTTGTGCACGGCGAAGAAACTCTGCTGCGACCATGCATCGGTATCTGCACGCAGCCACTCGATACCGTCGCGGGTGCGTTTCTGCATTTCCATTACGTGCGCCACCGCGTGCCAGCCCCAGCCATCGCGCCGTTCCAGTGCCACGCTTTCGCGGCCAAAACGTTCGGCCTGCGCGTAGTCGCCGCATTCCTCCAAACCAAACGCATACATGCCCAGCACCGCGTGATAGCCGGGCACGCTGGCCGACCACGCCGGCAACACGCGGGCAATGCGATCGCGCAGCATGCGGGCATCGCCGGTGAAGAAGTCGATCTGGTGTCCAGCCTGCAGCGCGAGCGCATCGCGGGGATAGGTGGCGGACACATCTTCCAGAATGCGCCCGGCGGTGCGCCACTGGCCGTCGAGCACCTTGGCAATCGCCGCCAGATGACCGTGTTCACGGTCGTTGGCGGGCAGGTGCCGCGCTGCGTCCAGGCTTTGTCGTGCCACCGGCAGTCCGGCGGGCTCGGTGCCCAGCAGATGCAGCCAGGCTTTCAGAATATGCGCCATGGTCATGGAGGGGCTGGCGTGCAGCGCGCGCTCCACCGTGGCCACCGGATCGTCGCTATAGCAGCGCAGTTCATGGCAGGCCTGTTCGAAAGCGGCCAGGCTTTCCGCCGTGGTGCCGCTGATGCTGTTTCCCGCGTGATCGCGAAATGTCATGTGAGTTTCTCCCTGAATGTCGAGACCGGTTGTCTCGTCAGGAAGTGTGCGACGGCGCTGCCGGTGTCAGTAGCGCCAGGACGCCGCCGCACTGTGCAGCAACGCCAGATGGGGAATATTCACATTTGTGAGGGATCAGCGGCCCGCCAGATAGCGCGGGTTGTCGATGGCCAGCTTGGCGCGGGCAGTGGCTTGCAGATGCTGTTGCAGCGCGGGATTGTCCATGCCCAGGGTGCCGGTGCGGATGGCTTCGCACAGTTCCCGGTTGAGGGTTTCCAGATCGTCGCTGTCGTTGTCCAGCAAGGCATGCAGTCGCTGCAATTCCTGCTGGCGGAAATCATCCCGCTGCTGCCATTCCCGCTGCAGCAAACCCAGCAGATTGCGCGTGACTTTCAGATGAAACTGGCTGTGAACATCCAGTTGTGGGGCGACTTTGTCCTGCAGGAATCCATCGATGGCCTGCAGGATTTCCACGGCGGTCGGGCGATCGGTTGGCATCAGCAGATCAACTCCAGCAGGTCGAATTCGGTTTCGGACACGCGGCGGCCGATGGCGGCCAGTTCCACGGAATGTTGTTCGCCGCGTAAATGGCTGAATACCTGGAACAGGCAGATCACGCCCCAGCGCAGGGTGCCAAAGGCCTGCCAGTAGCGCACGCGCTCGGGAGTGATGGTTTCGCCGCCGGCGTTGGCGTAGGTGCGCAACAGTTCGTCGAGCTGGCCGAAACCGCCGACAGGATTCTGCGGCTTGCCAAAACGCCAGGAGCGCACGCACAGCCAGCCCAGATCCTCCGCCGGATCGCCCAGGTGCGACAGTTCCCAGTCCAGCACAGCGGCGATGCCGTTTTCATCCACCACCAGATTGCCGTTGCGGAAATCGCCGTGCACCAGCGCGAGTGACGGCGCTGTTGGCGCGTTCTCCCGTAGCCAGCGAAAACCGTATTCAAAGATCGGCTGTGGCTGTTCGAAGCTGCGGTACAGGGCTTCCAGCTGCTGCAATTGGGGCAGGGCGGATTGATCGGTCAGGCCGGAGGGAATCTGTTTGCTGTCGATGCGATGCAGCCGCGCCAGCAATTCACCGCACTGGGCAGTGAGCTTGCTGCGCGCATTTTCCAGTTGTGGCAGCGCCAGGATTTTGGGCGCCAGGGTTTCGCCTTCCACCCGCGCCATCACATAGCCTTCGCCCAGGCCGTCGTCCGGCTGCAGTTCAAACAGAATCTGCGGCGCAGGCACGCCCTGTGTGCGGGCCAGCCGCTGCAGTTGTGCCTCGGTGGACTTGCTGATGGAGGTGGAAAAGCGATCCCGTTCGGCGGTGGCGCTGCGCCGCAGAATGCAGCCGGTGCGCTGTGTGCCGCACACCAGTTCGAAGCGCCAGGTTTCCGCCGACGCGCCGCCGGACAGCCGGGCCAGTCCTTCCACCGCGCAATCCTGATTCAGTGCACGGCGTGCAGCTGCTGCGAGTTCAGCCGAAAATCCTGCCGTGCTCACCCGGCATTCCCCACGGGCACGCCGTCCACGATCTGGTCGAGATATTCCGCCATGCCATAGCCGACTTTACCGTTGCAGTGGAATTCCGCGAAGCCTTCGGTGATGCGCGTGTTCATCCACTCGCCGTTGTCTTTCTGGCGGCGGTTGCGCAGGGGAATCAGCGACAGCACTTTGCCTTCCACGTTGTATTCCGCTTCATCGGTGCGGGCGTGGATTTTCAGGGTGGAGGAGGCGCCATCGGCGTCGTAAACGGTGTCCAGTGTGGCGTGTTCCAGCAGGTGATAACGGCCGTTCTTCAACACCATGCCCCAGATGTGCTGGCGGCCGCTGGCCATCTGCACGATGGAGACGTTCATGGCGAAGTCGGCGCCGAAATTCATGGGAATCCAGCGGTACCAGTACAGGTTCTGCCAGTAGCGGGGGCCCCAGGAGTGATCGCGCAGGCCGAAGCCGTTGAGCGTTAACACTTCGTCGCCGGCGCGGATTTCGCCTTTGCCGGCCATGTGCTGTTCGTAGTGGGCGCGGGCGAAGGATTCTTCCGGGTTCTCTTGTATGGGGTTGCCGTTTTCATCCAGCGCTTCGCCGCCGTACATGGGCGACACGCCTTCGTACTCGATGCTGACGGTGCAGGGCACGATGGGGTTGCTGGCGAAGGCGGCCTTGGGATCGGCCATGTCGGCGGGGTTGCGCAGGATGCACAGCTTGCCGCTGTAAGTCAGTGTCAGGCGGCGGAAGGGTTCGATCACGTCGAACTTCATGCCGCCGGCGGCAATGGCGGCGTTACCGCTGATTGTGGGGCGCTGGAACATGAAGCCCACGCGGCCATCGGGAAAATACACGCAGCAGGACACTTCCGCATAGCCTTCGTTGGGGCGGTTGCCCACGCGGAACCAGCCGCCGGCTTTCTGCGCCGGATCGAACAGGTTGATGTACATGCTTTCGTTGAAATTCTTCGCTGCTTCAATGGGATGGGTGTATTCGTCCTGGGGTTCCAGGCGCACGCGCTGATTCTTGCTGAGATCCATGACTGTCGAGTCCGCTTTTTTGATGTAAAGCGACTGTACTAAGGCCCAACCCGCCCGGCAATGACAGGAAACGACAAATCCATGTGCGTTGGGATCAAGGGGATTCGGCCAGCCAGGCCAGGGCGTCGGCTTCTGCGGTGAAGAGCTGCAGGTTGAAGCCCCGGTTCTGGGACACGTTTTCGCTGAAACGGGCGTCGGGCTCGTGACGTGGAGCCACCAGCAAAGCCACCCGCACGTCGGCAGGCAGATCCAGATGATGGGACGAGGCAATTTCAAAACTGTCGAGCGTTTGCGGCGGACGCGGCACCTGGCGCACGTCGATCAGCAGGCGATGGAAGTTGTGCTCACGCAGACGGCGTCCCGCTGCCCGCCGGGTGGTCAGCATGATGGACAGATCGATTTCGTCGTCATGGGTGATGCGGACAAGGCCCAGCTCGGGAATGACGGTAACGAATTGATCCATGATGGCAAAGCCTCCGGCGGACTTCATCAACTCGGGTTCAGTGTAGTTCAGTGTAGTCCAGCCGCGTCGCGCCGCTGCACCGCTGGTCAGCGATGCATGTCCACAAATTCGATTTGCACCGGCAGATTTTCTTTTTCGCGGAATTCGAATTCGACACAGCCGTTCTGCACGTTGAATTCCGTCAGTTTGCGGTCGCCTTTGGCGGTAGTCTGGGTGATGGTGATGCCTTCCAGCCGTTTGAAAGGTTTTTCGGTGGCGTAGAAAAAGCACACATTGTGCAGGGTATTGGACTGTGCGATCAGGTTGAACGCGCCGATGCCCCGTTCGCTGAAAACCTGATAACGGGCAGCATCCAGTACGCGGAATCCGTCGATGCCACGGGCTTCGCCAAAAGCCCAGGCCGATGAGGTGGCCAGTGACAGCAGGCAGCCTCCCAGATTCAGTATCCATGTTCGCGGGTTGTGCATGCGGAAGCTCCTGTTTGTTGTTGGGCGATGCCGTTCGCTCAGTCCGGCTCCAGATCCTCGTAACAGTCCGGAGTGAAGCGCGGGCTGCAAATTGCCAGAAAAACCAGATCCTGCGTGCCGGTATTGCGGATGCGCTGGCGGCACAGGGGCGGAATGATCACGCAGTCGCCGGGGTTTACGGCTTGCGGTGTGTCGTCGCCGATGTCCACCACTCCGGTGCCCGTCAGAATCACATAACGCTCGGTGGTGTTCCGCAAGCGATGCCAGCGGGTGGTGATGCCCGGCGTCACCCGGGCCTGCGCAATCGACACGGCCGGATCGTCGGCGCCGTTGCTCAGTTCATTGATGTGACAGCCTTCGACAAAGAAATACTCACGACGTGGGTCAAATCGTTTCAACATGGAGATATTCCGCTCAGAACGGCTGTTTCAGCACCACCAGAATCACCACCGGCACCATCACGAACACCGGCAGCTCGTTGAACACGCGATAGAACTTGTCGCCGCGCGTATTCGCATCGGCGGCAAATTTCTTCACGTAGGCGCCACACACATGGTGATAGCCGATCAGCAGAATGATCAGCGTGAGCTTGATGTGCATCCAGCTGGCGGCGCGGAAATAGGTGTCCCAGCGCTCCACCAGCATCCACAATCCCAGCACCAGCGCCACCACCATCGACGGTGTCATGATGCCGCGATACAGCTTGCGCTCCATGATCTTGAAACGCTCTGAGCCGGTCTTGTCACCTTCGGCATTGGCCAGCGTGTGATACACGAACAGACGCGGCAGATAGAACAGCCCCGCGAACCAGGTGATCACCGCCATGATATGAAATGCTTTCACCCACAACATGCTGATTTCCTACAGTTGATAATAATGTTCGATGTCGTCGCGCCGCAGCAGGCCCTGCACGCGGAAAATGCCCGGCGCCGACTGCCAGTGCACATACAGCGCAGAAAGTTGCTCCTGTTTCATCTGATCCAGGGCCTCTTTCAGCGTCGCGCTCATCAGAATGGCGTTGATGTTGTCACGGGCGCCGGGAATTTCCAACAGATCCAGGGCATCGACCGTCGCACTGGTGCTTTCCAGTTGTGTCAGATGCAGCGCCACATCGGCGGCCGGCATGTAATGACTGGGCACCGTGTCCTGTTCGATCAGCAGCCACTGCGGTTTTTGTTCCAGCATTTTCCGCAAATCTGGCAGTGCAATTTGGCGCGCCACCCGCGCCACGCTGCGATTCATCACCGCAGCCACACCGACACTCTGCAATTGATGGGACAGCGGCGTCACCCGCAGCTGAATACCCTGGGCACCCAGCAGCGCGTGGAAAATGCCTTTTTGGCGGAAAACCTGTGACGTCACCAGACAGGATGTCACCACCGCCAGCATGCCGGGGAAAATGATATTGGGATTGGCCGTGAGTTCCAGCAGCGCCATCAGACCCGCCAGCGGCGCCTGCAGCGTGGCGCTCATCATCGCCGCCATGCCCAGCAGCACATACAGGCTGCCGTCGCTGTCGGGCATCAGCGCAGTGCCGAGCGTGCCGATCAAGCCGCCGGCCATCGCGCCCAGCAACAGCATCGGGCCGATCACACCACCGGGCAGGCCGGCACCCACGCAGGCGCTGGTGGCGATCAGCTTCAGCAGCAGAATGGTGAGCAGCGCGGTCACACCCAGCTGTCCGGCGATGGCAGCGTCCACCGTGTCATAACCCACGCCCATGATTTCCGGCGCGAGCATCGCGCACAGTGACGTGATCGCGCCCGCCAGCAGAAAACGCCAGCCAAGTGGCCAGTGGACAGTGCGCGTCATGGCCGAGCGGGACAGAAAAATCAGCGCCGACGCCATGCAGCCGATCAGCAGGCTGCCTGCCATCACGAACGGTAATTCCAGCAGGGACTGCAGATCCACCGGCGGCACTGCGAACGCCACTTCATCGCCATAGATAGCGCGCGTCAGCGACGCACCCACCACCGCCGCCAGAATGATCGGAATAAACGTCGCGACATGGTATTCCATCATCACCACTTCCATCGCGAACACCACGCCGGCAATCGGTGTGTTGAACGACGCCGAAATGGCCGCTGCACAGCCGCATCCCGTCAGCACGCGCACGCTGTTGTTGGGCAGCTGTGCCCACTGTCCCAGCAGACTGCCGCTGGCTGAACCCAAGTGCACCGCCGGGCCCTCGCGTCCCATCGACAGGCCGAACATCAGCGTGATGGCGCCACCCACGTACTGCACCAGCAAGCCGCGCAGACTGAGAATGCCCTGATACAGGTGAAAGCGTTCGATGACATGTGTGATGCCGGTGCGTCGCTGCTCCGGTTTCAGCCAGCGAAATCCCAGCACCAGCAGCGACACACCCGCCAGTGGCAGCAGGCCGTGCAGCCACAGCGGCAGCGCCTCGAAATTTTCTGCGCCGCCCATCGCCTGCGTCAGCACGCCTTCCACCAGAAAGCGGAACAGCAGAATCACCAGGGCCGACACCAGGCCGGCCAGCGCGCCCAGCAATGCCAGCAGCGCCACATCGTCCATGGTGGCCAGCCGTTCCCTGAGACGATCCAGATTAGGGGTCATTCGTCGCGTCGTGAACTATGCTTGGAGATGCGTTGAAGGAAACGACTGACCCAGCTATCAGATCCGCCGCGGCAAGGTTTTGTTTTTAACCCAAAAAACACCGATTAACAACGCGTTGTAAATGTCAATCCGGAGCCGCCTGCATTATCATGGCAACCCCTGGCACTCCAAAGTAGAGATTCACCATGAGCAACACACACAAATTCAAAATAGGGGTAGTGGGCGGCACTGGTTATACCGGCGTGGAATTATTGCGTCTGCTGGTGCAACACCCGAACGTCAAACTTACCGCTGTGACATCCCGCTCCGAGGCCGGTCAGGCCATCGCGGGACTGTATCCGAATTTGCGTGGCCATCTCGATCTGGTGTTTTCCGAACCGGATATCGCAACACTTGCCGATTGTGACCTGGTGTTCTTCGCCACGCCCAACGGTGTCGCCATGAAGATGGTGCCTTCGCTGCTCGAAGCCAATGTCAGAATTGTCGATCTGGCCGCAGACTTCCGTTTGCGCGATCCGCTAGTCTGGGAAGCGTGGTATGGCATGCCGCACGCCTGCGTCAACATCCTGCAGGAAGCCGTGTACGGTTTGCCGGAAGTGAATCGCGATGCGATTGCCAAGGCGCGGGTGGTGGCCAATCCCGGTTGTTATCCCACCGCCGTGCAACTGGGATTTCTGCCACTGCTGGAGCAGGGGTTGATCGACAAGCATCACCTGATAGCCGATGCGAAATCCGGCGTCAGCGGCGCGGGGCGGGAAGCGAAAGTAGGCTCGCTGCTGTGCGAAGCCAGCGAAAGCTTCAAGGCTTACGGCGTGAGCGGCCACCGTCATTTGCCCGAAATTCGCCAGGGGCTCACTCTCGTCGCGGGTCATGAAGTAGGTCTCACTTTTGTCCCCCATCTGACACCGATGATTCGTGGAATCCATGCCACACTTTATGGACGTGTCACCGTCGATAACGCTGGCGATCTGCAGGCCCTCTACGAAGAACGCTATCGCAACGAACCCTTCGTGGACGTGATGCCCCAGGGCTCGCATCCGGAAACCCGCAGCGTGCGCGGATCCAATCTGTGCCGGATTGCCATCCACCGTCCCCAGGGTGGTGATACCGTTGTCGTGCTCTCGGCCATCGACAATCTGGTGAAAGGTGCTGCCGGTCAGGCGGTGCAGAACATGAACATCATGCTGGGACTGGCCGAAACCGCCGGTCTCGAACAGGTAGCGCTGATGCCCTAGGAGTACCAGTGGCGCAGGACGTTAGACCCAAAAGCAGTCCCGATCCGAAAATGATGCTGGTGCCTTACCAGCGAGGCCAGCGCGCCAAGCGGATCGGTGTCTGGGTTTTCAGTGTCCTGCTCACCGCGCTGCTGTGTTTTACCGCTGGTTACTACCGGGGCATCCGCCAGAATCTGCACATGCTCGAACAGCGTGACGAGATGCGCGCAGAAATCAGCGACCTGAAGCAACAGCTGCAAAAGCTGCAGGAAAACACTGCGATTCACCGCCACGGCAGTGAACTCGAACGCCAGGCCAGCGAACGCGTGCGCAAGGAAAACATCGCGCTGCAGGATCGCGTGTCCGAACTGGAAGAAGCCGTGGCCTTCTACAAAGGCATCATGGCGCCGGATGGCGGCCAAAAAGGGCTGCGCATCGACCGGCTGGAGCTGTCACGGGCCGGCAACAGCAAACGCATCAAATACAAAGTCGTCATGACGCAGGTGGCCGACAACGCCGACTACGTCAAAGGCACCATCAAGATGAATCTGCTTGGCGTGCGACAAGGCACCCGCGAATCGATTCCTTTTGACAGGATTGCCAAGGACTGGGCAGGTGGTGATGGCGCACCTTTCAATTTCCGCTTCTTTCAGGATGTAGGCGGAGAACTAGTGGTTCCGGATGAATTCGTGCCGGAACAGATCGAGGTAATCGCGCAATCCAGGGGCCGCAAGCCGGTGCGACTGGAGCGTCGATTCGAGTGGAAACTGAATGAGGTAACGAGCGATGTGGGGAAAAGATAAAACCAAGAAGGTAGATTTCGACCGCCACGCAGGTCGTACAACCATGATCGCCAAGGGCACCGTGGTCAATGGCGACGTCCATTTCGAAGGCGGGTTACTGGTGGAAGGCACCATCAAGGGCAACGTGCGCGCAGCTGATGGCACTGATTCCCTGCTGCGTCTGAGCGAAGCGGGCAACATCGAAGGCGAGATTCACGTGCCGAATGTGGTCATCAACGGCAAAGTTACCGGCGACGTGCATTCGTCCGGCCATGTGGAGCTGGCGGCGAAGGCAGCGGTTCACGGCAATGTGCACTACAACCTGATCGAAATGGTCATGGGCTCCCAGGTCAACGGCGCCCTCGTGCATGCGCAGCCTGCGAAGGTCGATCCTGCACTGACGCTGGATCTGAACAAGTCCGCCCGCAAGGATGACCGCAAGGACGACAAGAAGCTGCCACCGCTGGAAACCAAACAGAGTCCAGCCTGACAGCACAATTCTTGACTGTTTTAGTCGGACTTATGATAATCCCCCCAATACCGGCAGTATTTTGGGAGAGAAGCAGGCATGTCTGACGCCGCCGCGATGACATTCACCGACAGTGCAGCGAAAAAGGTCAAAAACCTGATCGAAGAAGAGGGTAACCAGAACCTCATGCTGCGCGTCTACATCACGGGCGGAGGCTGTGCCGGCTTCGCTTACGGCTTTACTTTCGATGAGCAAAAGAAGGAAGGCGACACCGAAATCGTGAACCATGGTGTCACGTTGCTGGTGGATCCCATGAGCATCCAGTATCTGATGGGCTCTGAAGTGGACTACACCGAAGGGCTGCAGGGCTCCCAGTTCGTCGTGCGTAATCCCAACGCCACTTCCACCTGTGGCTGCGGTTCTTCCTTCTCGATCTGAATCCGCTTAGCGCAACCAGCCTGGCACCAGGCTGCCCAGTACCGCAGCTTTGTGCGCCCCTGTGAACGGTGGCGTATTGAGCGGGATTCCCTGCACATGACAATGGGCCATCCAGGCAAAGGCCATGGCTTCCAGCCAGTCCGGCTCCACTCCGATCGATGCGCTCGATTCCACCGGAACGCCCAGCCTTGCGCTCAGGCGTCGCAATAGCGCCCGGTTATGCACGCCGCCGCCGCATACCAGTACGCGGTCGCAGCCACCGCTCAACTCTATTGCCTGGGCTACCGATTCCACCGTCAGCGCCAGAAAGGTCGCCTGCACCACGGCCGGGTCGAGCCCATTCAACCGCTGGCGTCCTTCGGCCCACGGCAGATGAAACAGTTCCTTGCCGGTACTCTTCGGCGCCGGCAGCTGAAAATACGGCTCGTCCAGCAAGGTTGCCAGCAGCTGGGCATCTGCTTCAGCAGAGTCTGCCCACGCCCCATTGCAGTCGAACGGAACGCCCTGAACCCGCTGAATCCAGGCATCCATCAGGCCGTTGGCTGGCCCCGTATCAAACGCAACCGGCGTTGCTCCGCCTGTCGGCAAACGGGTGATGTTGGCAATACCGCCCAGGTTCAGTACCACGCGGGTTTCCCGCTCGTCCGCCATGAACGCCTGGTGAAACAGCGGCGCCAGCGGAGCCCCCTGCCCACCCAGCACCATGTCACGGCGCCGGAAATCCCACACCACATCCAGGCCGGTGCGTTCTGCAATCACATAAGGATTACCGATCTGCAGGGTGAATGGGTGTCGCGCTTGCGGACGATGACGAATGGTCTGGCCATGACATCCTGCGGCGCGAACCTGACTGGCGTCGACACCGGCTTTATCCAGCAACTGCTGGGCGGCATCGGCAAACAGCTCCCCCACGGCATGATCAATCACGCCCAGGCGATCCACCTCATTCTCTCCCGGCAAAAACAGGGCAAGCACGGCGGCGCGCAGGTCGGAAGAATAGGGGAAAAGGCAGGATTCGATCAGGCGGGGGCGGGAGTCTGCGAAGGACACCAGTGCGGCATCAACGCCATCCACACTGGTGCCAGAGATCAGGCCGATATAGAGACCGGACTCCTCGCTCATTCTGTTTCTAGACGTGCGAGGGTTTCACTCTTGATGGCAGCGGCGTAAGTCGACAACTGATTCTGCATCTGGGCCGACAGCGCCATAAACGCTGGCTTGTCCTTGGTGGAAACAGGCTCAGCCTGCGGCAGCTTCACGGTCACGGGATTGCGTACGGATCCGTTCACATAGAACTCGTAATGCAGGTGAGGGCCGGTCGCCAGGCCGCTGGCACCCACATAGCCAATCACCTGGCCTTGAGAAACACGGGTGCCTGCGCGGATATTGCGGGCGAACCCACTCATGTGCCCGTACAGCGTCTGAATGCCCTGGCCGTGAGTCAGAATCACCACGCGGCCGTAGCCGCCTTTCCAGCCGGCAAACGCCACCTTGCCGTCGCCCGTCGCCTTGATTGGAGTGCCGGTTGATGCTGCATAGTCAGTGCCCTTGTGAGCACGGATGGTGTGCAGAACCGGATGGCGACGTGCCAGATTGAAGTGAGAGCTGATGCGGGCGAAATCCACCGGGCTGCGGCGGAAGGCCTTGCGCATACTCATGCCTTCAGGGGTGAAATAGTCGGCGCCGCGATCGGAAGTGTCGTAGCGAATGGCGGTGAAAGTCTTGCCCTGATTGGTAAACTGCGCTGCGAGGATGTCGCCATCACGCACCTTTTCACCGTTCAAATGCAATTCCTGATAAATCACTTTGAAGGAATCGCCTTTGCGAATATCCAGCGCGAAATCCACGTCATAACCGAAGATATTCGCCAGCTCCATGGTCATCGAATTCGTCAGACCAGCCTTTTGCGCTGCCAGGAACAAGGAAGAGGTAATGACGCCTTCCGAGTAGGAGGTAAAAGGAACCAGATCCTCAACTTTCATCTCGGCAATGAATCCATCGCTTTCGCGCCGAACCTGCAGGGTCTCTGTACGGGAAATCACGTACACCAGCGCTTCCAGCCGCTCATCCTTCAAACCAAAGCGCACCTGCTGCCCTGGATGAATTTTCTTGAACTCCGACAGATCGCCCTTGGCTGCCAGCACGTCCTGCACGTCCTTGGGGCCGAGTCCTGCGCGCTTGAAAATGTGCGACAGCGTGTCGCCCTTTTTAACTTCCGCCACCGACCAGGTGAAGTTTGATTCCGCGACGGCCGCTGCCGCTTCGCTCTGAGCGTCAGCCGCTTCTTCCAAGGCTGCGACCGCTTCGACCTCATCGGCCACCGTCAGGGCTTCCTGGGCGGGTGATTCGACAGTCACCAACGGCTGAGCCAGCCGCACCGTGCGTGTGGCAGTCGCGTCCGGGCTGGGCAGCAGCGTCAAGGCCACCACCAGGGCGGTAGAAATCAGGATGGCCAGCAGCAGGTGCAGGCGTGGGTAGCGGTATTCGGTCACGGCAGGGCGAGAGTCAGTCATGTCGTTAAGCGGAGCTATCAAAAAGTTGGCCAGAGCTTTCTGTGTATTTTATTAAGCCTAGAACACGCGCCATCATAGCGCAGGCCAGAATCGCATTTTGGGGTTTATATCACAGATGTACCCATAATCAAACGCGAAACCAAAGGCTTAGCGGGGGCTGCCGGACAAAGCCCGTGTGTTACAATGCCTGCCTTTTTAAACGTCAGACCCTGTCAATCCAAGGTGAAAATCGTGACCCCATCTGTCGCAGATGCGCTCGCCCTCATCAAGCGCGGCGCCGAAGAACTCCTTCTGGAAGAGGAGCTTGTGGAAAAGCTGAAAGAAGGCAAACCCCTCCGCATCAAGGCGGGTTTCGATCCCACGGCGCCGGATCTGCACCTTGGCCACACCGTCCTTATCAATAAGCTGCGCCATTTCCAGGATCTGGGGCACCACATCCTGTTTCTGATCGGCGACTTCACTGGCATGATTGGCGATCCTTCGGGAAAAAATCAGACCCGTCAGCCGCTTACCCGCGAGCAAGTGCTCGAGAACGCCAAAACCTACCAGCAGCAGGTGTTCAAGATCCTCGACCCGGCGAAAACCGAAATCGTCTTCAACTCCAGCTGGATGGAAAAGCTGGGAGCGGCCGGCATGATCCACCTGGCGTCCCGCCACACAGTCGCGCGCATGCTGGAGCGCGAAGATTTCAGCAAGCGCTTCAAATCCGGCCAGCCTATCGCCATACATGAGTTCCTGTACCCGCTTATCCAGGGCTGGGACTCAGTGGAGTTGCGCTCGGATGTGGAATTGGGTGGCACCGACCAGCGTTTCAATCTCCTGATGGGCCGTGAACTCCAGAAGAGCGAAGGCCAGCGCCCTCAGACCGTTTTGATGATGCCGATCCTGGAAGGTTTGGATGGCGTGCAAAAAATGTCCAAGTCCCTCGGCAACTATATTGGGGTCAACGATCCGCCATCGGAGATGCATGGCAAGCTCATGTCCATCAGTGATGACCTGATGTGGCGCTACTTTGATCTGCTTAGCTTTCGCTCCAACCAGGAAATTGCCGACTTCAGGCGCGAAGTTGCTGAAGGAGCCAACCCTCGCGATATCAAGGCCAGGCTTGCCGAAGAGATTGTTACCCGCTTCCACGGTGCTGAGGCGGCGACGAACGCTCACAAGGGAGCGGGCAACAAATTCAAATGGGGCGACATGCCCGAGGAAATGCCGGAAATCAGCCTGGTGGCCGAAGATGTCTCGGGCATTCCCGTTCCTAATGTCATCCAGCTTGCTGGTCTTACCGATACCACCGGGCGCGCCCGTGACATGATGAAACAGGGCGCTGTTCGGGTGAACGGTGAGGCGGTGACAGATGCCCAGCAGCGTTTGAGCCCAGGAGCCACCTACGTTTGTCAGGCCGGCAAAAAGAAGTTCGCGCGGGTGACCATAAGCGCTTGAAACAAAATTGAAAGAAACAGGTTGACGTTATCTTTTGCGCCCCTATAATGCGCTCCACTTCGACGCAGGAAGCAGTCTGCAAAGACAGTGAAATGCGAAGATTATCAACCTGTTAAGTTGTTTTGATGAAAACATAAAATGACGGTTGACTTCGAGAGGCGGATCAGTAAAATACGCGCTCTCTCGATGAGAGGCTCCAAGTGGGGCGGCGCTCTTTAAAAGTTTGTTGGAAGTAAAAAGTGTGGGTGTTGTTGGTGGACGTTTTGTTTTTATGTTCTGCTGATGACATCTCGTCAAGAGTAGTTAG